>CBDCWZ010000114.1:0-20365 GCA_965223575.1 Kofleriaceae bacterium | reverse complement strand
CCCGATAAAGATGGAATAAATGCGTAGCTAGCAATAATTCCCGCGGAAAGGCGATAAAAGGGAGTCAGACTCATATCTCGTTCGAACGAAGCGATAAGCGGCGCACCAAGGGCAAATAGCGAAGCAACTAATAATCCAACGAACACATGCATCTTAATCGCGGCTAGCTTAATGGCGTTCGGATCGTGAACGCCTTGTGCAGTGAATCGACTTACGGCTTGAATCGTAGCTGCGACCATCACGTTGTCGATCACGTTGACAAGCGTCAGGACAATTCGATACTCACCCATTTCAGCATCACTCAATAGCCGCGGTAATATGAAGTTGATCGCGTAGCCCGCGACCATAAAGTACAGCTTCGCAGCGGAGATATATATCAAACCACGACTTGCGCCTGTTGGCCGGGTCTGCATTGGGCTCGAGTGGTTCCTCATTGGATAACTACAGTCGCTTTATCGATACGCGTCAACTTATGTAGCGAGGTTGCTCGCTGTGCCCACTGGTTTTCTATTCGGTACAGGAATCAGTTTTCGAGCACGTAGCAGGACTTGTCAGGTGTAGTGGGTCCGATCCATAGTTGGCGGCATGAGGCGTCTATCAATCTCCATGCTTGTGCTTACTTTTGGACTTTCCACAGTACTATCTTGTGAGGTGAGCAAGGTTTCTGGTGACGTATGCGAGCCGACTAATATCGGGGCGGTATGTGCGAGTCTAGTGTATGTCTAGCGCTCGACTGCGACGGCGACGAAGTTCATGTGTGTGCTGGTAGTCGCTGTGAAAGTAACGGCTGCCCAGCCGGGTCCGTATGTGTCCAGACAGGCTCGTCGGCAGCGTATTGCCTACCTTCTAACGTCTGTACATCCAATAAATAGCATTAGCAGGCGAAATTGTTGGGAAGTAAGCGGACTGACTCCCGATGGCCATCTGACCGATGGGATCCGATGCTGAGCCGGTTAGACTGTTACAGTTGGAGATCTGCCGTATACCGGTTCGCCGACTCGATCATGGTAGCATTTGCAAAGATTGCTACCAGTTCTACGAGGAAGGGTGAATTCGCACGTCCATTTGGCCATGCTTGGAGTGGTTTGGTGCCGTCGTGTGCGCCGAGCATGGGCTCGGGATGAGCGAGGACAAGCACTAGTCGAGGCGGCGATTGTAATGCCGTTGATGGTCTTTTTTATTCTCGGCGTCATTCAGATGGCCATGGTGCAGCACGCCCGCATTATGACTGAGTATGCTGCGTTTAACGCGGCCCGTGCTGGCATTGTTTGGAACGCTGATCGCCTGTTAATGGAGAACGCAGCGCTCATTTCGCTAATGCCTACATACGAGGGGATAAAGGACGAGATCCTCGATCCGATGACGATGCTGCGCCACATTGCGCAGCGTGCACTACTCTATCAAGTAAATCGGCGCCTGAGTCAGGCCGTTGGGCTAGTTCGGGATGGGGCGGACAGTCTGATCTCACAACTTCCTATCGGCAGTGGTCCCTTAGGAACGCTTTCAGATGTCGTGCTTAATGTAGCGGAACGCTACGCAGATAGCGCAGCTGGAAACGCTATTGGTCAAGCTCTGGGTGCGGACGATGACAGCATGGTGCGCGTTGATATCATCAATCCGAGTGTTTTCGGCGTACTCGGTGGGGCGGCATCAAATGCTGTGAATACTGCGGTTCCGGGTGCGGTAGGAGCAGTGGGCGGTAGTGCCGTGGGCGGCCTCTTTGGTGGTCGCCCGTTCCAGGGGAGCAGTCTCGAGATCGACTTCGATGATTTCGAACAACGATCGAACACACGGCTAACTATTCGAGTCCGATACATGTACATGATGCGCGTTCCTTTTGCCAATTGGGTGATTCATACGGCGTGGATGGCAGGTCAAGCGGGTAAGCAGCTTTACGGTGCGATCTGGAATCCTCAGCAAAATGCGCCTGGCGAAACTGGTTTGCGAAACTTCTCTAACTATCGAAATGAACCACCGGGTGGTTTCGGGTTCATTAGTCCAGGTGCGATTCTAAACAACATTGATCAGCATGACGTCAAGGCATCAGCAAAACTTGCCGATGAGGGGGTTTATGTAATCCCGCTTAATGCGACGTACACGATGCGAATGCAATCGAACGTGTACAAGCGGAGTCTCCAACTATGAGCGCTTCGCGCACAAGCAAACTCGGCGCCATTGGAGACACATTTGCCGTTGCGTCGGTCTTGCTTTTGGGTCGCCGGTATAGGCGCGAGCAGGGTCAGGCACTTCCACTCGCCGCAATTGGCGTCTTCGCAATGTGCTTAGCTGTTTTGGCTACTCTAAATTTGAGCCAGGCTGTTTATGAGAGAATCAAGCTGCAGAACACTGCTGATTCTGCCGCGTATACGTTGGCCGCTATGGAAGCGCGAACATTTAACTATATCGCCTTTCTGAATCGCGCACAGATTGCGCACTACAACACGGCGATGGTTGTGCAAAGCTATATCAGCTGGGTTGGCTATCACGTGGCTGCAATCGGAACAGCGGCAGATATGGCATCTGCGCTTCAAGGGTCCGTTACGGTTGGTGCATCGTGGGCATGTCCGGGGCCGGGGTGTCCCTATATCCCTTTGGTCGGGCTTGCGGCGGGGCTCGTTGCGCAAGCGAATGCGTTCCGCCAAGTTGCAATGCAGCTTTACGCTTTGGGGGAGGACATCGGGCACGACATCGTCGATGCAATGGCCGTATTCAACCGCGATGTCGTGTGGAAGACGCAATTCTGGCGCGCTGTATTGATGAACATCAATATACTAACCGGCATGCAAAACTACATTGAAAAGCTTGATCCGGATCTTCGTTTGGATTCTGGAAGTCGACTGCTGAACATGCTGTTCAACGTTGGGTTCAACCTTTGGCAATACATTATGGTATTCGACAAAGGGAGCGGAATGAACCCAGCTTTTCCGTTATTTCTGTTCCATTTCCAGCGCATCACGCCGGAGTCCGGTACGTATGCGCAGCACTCAGACGAGGAGTCGCGAGAAGCATGGGGGGTTATGACGGAGTTAGCGAACGGGTCACGTTCACCAAGGTTTGTAAGTGATCGCACTTTCGTTAGCTTAACTCAGATCAGTGGTGCGGGATTCGTGCTGCTTGCTGGAATGAAAACAGGCCAAACGAAGTATACGACACAAGGTGTACGCCCCGGGATTGCTGTCGTCGACTCGATGGCGACGGATTCAGCGCGGCATGCGGCTGTTGGTGTGGCTCCCGAGTCGTCCTCGTATATTCGCGGCGACTACTTGTCCTCGCACGACTATGCTCGATGGAGTGGTGGACTAGCTACTTTGGGAATAGCGAACGTATTGGTACCAACTGCTGGGATGGGTCTAGGGGACGCGATTTCAGCCTACCGTCGTAATGGACGACATTTTAAGTACCGTGCTCCTCCGACAACTTCGGGCGCACCAATCGGATACTATCCAACCGGGGGCGCGATGTTCGGGTTTCCACTT
Source organism: Kofleriaceae bacterium (assembly GCA_965223575.1). Lineage (GTDB taxonomy): Bacteria > Myxococcota_A > Polyangia > Haliangiales > Haliangiaceae > CBDCWZ01. Next base: position 16,889 of record CBDCWZ010000114.1, on the reverse strand, counting down.
ATTACCCCGTTGCCGAATCCGCAACTGGTGCAGACCGACAACCATGCCTCTTGGCAGGGGTTTGCACCCTTTTTTAAATTCAAACCGGATAGCCGACAAACTGCTGACTACAATCAACCTTCGACGTGGATTTTCCTCAGCAAGGATCATGAGGAATTTCAAACCGGGGCTGGAGGAAGTTTTGCCGGAGGCAAAGCACCTTGGCATCACGCGTTTTCTTGGACTCAAGGCAATCGAACGGTGGAACTAGACACCGCTATTGGTGACAAACCTTGGTGGATCTTGCCGAAAGGAATCAATGTTTTTTCACGAGGCATGGCCTACTACCATCGCCCGGGTAACTGGCAGGAGCACCCGAACTTCTTTAATCCGTTCTGGCGTGCGAGGTTGGCACCCGCTGGAAAAAAACTCAGAGACCTGTGGGAAACCTGGGCTACCGGTAACATTACGGCGGATACGGATAACGCTATCGTTCAAGGCGCACTGGCGCTAGTGCGCAATGTGTTAGCGGACGTGTTTATGGAACTTGTCACAGCGTTGCTGGTGCACTGATGCGCTCCTTTGACGTTGCGCTTGTTCGCGAGACCTTCCATTCGAGAATGAGGAGTGAGGCCCGTTGTTGTGAACGTGGGGTTGCGCTTACGGAGTTCGCCATTTTGCTTCCGATGATGCTGACGATATTGTTGTTTACGATTTGGCTTTGGGAGCTCTCGCAGGTTCGTCTGAAACTACAAGAGGCCGCGCGATATGCTGCCTGGGAAGCGACCGCGTATCCGCAGCATGACTACGAAGCAGGTGCTGCAGCACTTTGGCCAAGATTCCTAGAGATGAGCGGACTCATTACCGCAGAAGCTACGGTACGGTACGCGGACATGAACTCAGCTAGTCTTGCACCAGTAACACTCGGCGGGCAGTTGAAAAACAATCTGATGATGGCGGAGTGGGATCTGCCGGCCATTTTGGTACTCGATAGCCCGGAGGAGTTTATTTACAGTGGCCCAGCGAGTAATGAATTTATCAACATTGGTGACACCGTGTTTCGAATCGTTGCGCCCCTTATCGATCTGTTATCCGCGTGGCGATATACTAACCCGAATACGGTGGCCGAATCGCTCATAGGAACCGGTGGTACGACGGTTGGGGGTATTGCCCTTGGAGGTGCCGGAGCGGGTCGGGTGTTCGGGCAGCCACATTGGGGATTCAATCGGGGAGGGTATACTCGATCCGTTGTTACAACATATGTCAAAAATGAATGGTTTAACGTACGCCTCATGGGGAGGCCGATATTCAAAGGGCAATCCGGAGTTCAGTTAATTGAACACTACGGTTTGATGACCGATGCGTGGAAGCTTCAGGATGGGACAGATGTGGCTGGCAGCGCTTCAGGGAAAGGGTATTGGCGGCAAGTTCAAAGAATGTATCTTGGTACACCACAATCCCAGGTTGTGCTGGCCACCTGGGTAACGACTTTCCTCTCATTGATGACGAGCACCCTTGCTTCAACGAATTCTCTGACATATCCGCCGTACTTGAACCCGGTGACGGACTTTATTAAACCGGTCGTTGTTTCAAAGAATTACGGTGGAGGAGCCCTATCTAGTGCCCTGCCAAGAATGGGCAAGGTGACCGTGTATGAAGAAGGATCGGCAGCACAATACGACACGATCCCGGCCAACAAAGAGTATTACAAGACCTTAAAGAACCGGGGCGCATATTTCATGGGGTGCAAGGAGCAGCAGAAGCTGTATTGCGGTGCGACCCTAGGTCAGGACAACCCATTCGGTGATTTCGTGAGTCGACAATGAGTGGTCATGTGCGTTCTGTCAGTGTCTTGTTCTTTTGTGCAGGCATATCCAGTTTGGGACTACTTGATGGCTCCGAGTATCGATCGGCGGAGGCACTGTCGAATTCGGATCCGATGCGTAACTATTATCCGCAGGAAATGCCGCGGTACGCAGGGGTGCAGGAGCTACCAGTTGGAGCGAATACTCGCATCGGCGGCGCACAATTACGAATGTCTTACTTTACTACGGAGGATGATCCGATTCGCGTTGCGCGGTACTATTCAAACGCTTGGAGACATCTACGGCTTTGGGTGCGATCTGACGTGACCCATTTAGGTGGAGTGGTATCTGCAATGGACGCTGCTCGGGGTGTGATGTATCAGCTCATGCTCGCGCGTACCGGCAAGGTAACTTTCGCGTATCCATCGATGACACGATCTCCTTTGAAGGCAGTTGATCAGGGATCAGCTGGTTTACCTTTCGCGCTGCGTCCTGGGTCGACCGTTCTAAGTAACGTGACCACCGGGGCCTATGACGCGAGAGGTCGCATTGTGTTGTCGGTAAATAAGGGAACTGTTGTGGAAAATGTGCGTTACTATCGAGCAGCGCTCAAACAGGCAGGTTATCGAGCCGATGTTCTAGCTCGCGCTGTGCCGAACAAGCCAATGAGGACTGAGGTTGATCATGAAGTCTTGATCCAACGCAATGAGGTTGGGTCTGAAATAACTATTCAACTGATGCGGCTCAGTTCCAAGCGAACACGAGTCCAGGTTACGCTGGTAAACGCCCGACAGAGTAATTCCGATGGCACGTAACGGGGGAGACATCAGAGCATCTAGAGAGGCGAGCGAGTCCGGTCAAGCGATGGCGGAATACGCGTTGCTTGTAGCCGCCATGATGGGTGGGCTCACGTGGACGGGATTTACTTTTCTTCCCGACTTTATTGAGGCGTTGCAACGATATTACGATTTCCACTACCTTATCCTGAACATACCGATTCCGTAGAAATAGCGATTGTGTCAGGCAGAACTGTCTGTGCCAATACCTGCCACGTTGTGCCAAAATCTAAGTGACGCTGTGTCGTTGCAATCGGCTTTGGAAATAAAGTATTTAATCCGCTCGGTTTAAGGAGCTCAGCTGCCTAGTCAGTTTCGGTTAGCCTCAATGAAGCATTGGGCAAAGGTTTTGGAGTGAGTTTCGTTTTCTGAAATCACTGAGATACGGTGGTCTTGTAGCGAATACCACCGATCGGCTTGTGGGTGTCGGGGTGAAGGATTTCTCCCCGGCTGCGGTTGAGAAATGCGGCCGTTGACACGTTGTGAACTCTTACCTATGGTTGCGCCAATTGCACTGATTTTACACGGAATTACACCGAACATAACGCTGCTAAGCTGCCTGAATTAACCGATGAGCATGTCATGACTGAGAGCCCTTGATGTCCGTGACTTTTAGCGATGAATCCCAGGCAAGAATCGACGCCATCTTACCTCGCTACCCCACCAAAATGGCGGCGTGCCTGCCTGTATTGTGGGTGGCGCAAGAGCAGTTTGGCTGGATTTCTGATGAGGTGATGCGGCTCGTTGCGGACACGCTCGATCTACCGCATGCGCACGTACATAGCGTGGTTACCTTTTATACGATGTACAACAAGGCGCCAGTTGGGCGGTATCACGTTCAAGTGTGTACCAATATTTCGTGCATGCTTCGTGGCGGTTACGAGGTATTGCGTGCTTTCGAAAAAGAGCTCGATATATCTTCTGGGGAGACGACTTCGGACAACATGTTCACGTTGAACGAAGTGGAGTGCCTTGCCGCCTGCGGAACGGCGCCGTGTGTGCAGGTCAATGATCGTTACTACGAGCCTGTTCAACCGGATGGCGTCGTTCGGTTGCTCGATACTCTACGGGGCAAGACGGACGATGGTATTGGTGCCCACCCGGAAACCATCCCGGAACGGACGGTAGAGAAAGTAGAGGATGGGTCTCGAGCCGGCGTCGTTTCGGGAGAGATCGTCGCAGCAGCCCATGGTCAGAAAGTTCCGGACACGATAGATGGTCCAGATAGTGAGGCCGGTGCATGACGAAAGTAGTCACGCAGAACTTCGGGAACGAACAAGCGCGCGACATTGCGACGTATGAGAAACTTGGCGGCTACGCGAATTTGCGGAAAGCATTGCGAATGTTGCCAGAACAGATCACTGACGAGGTCCTTGCATCGAATCTAAGAGGTCGCGGTGGTGCCGGCTTTCCGACTGGGCGCAAATGGTCGTTTGTTCCTAAGGAAGCGAAGACAGTATATCTCGTTGTTAATGCTGACGAGGGAGAACCTGGCACTTTCAAAGATCGTTGGCTGATGTACTGGGATCCTCACCGCCTTGTCGAAGGTATCTGCATAGCGGCTTTGGCTCTGGGAGCAGAAGCCGCGTACATATACATTCGAGGAGAGTTGGCTACCGAGGCTCGCATTCTTCAGGACGCGGTAGACCAAGCTTATGATGGTGGCTATCTAGGGCGGTCGGTGGCGGGTTCTAGTCAGTCATTGGAAGTAACGATTCATCGCGGTGCGGGCGCGTATATTTGTGGTGAGGAGACGTCATTACTAAATTCGCTCGAGGGACGTCGAGGATATCCACGGTTGAAACCACCATTTCCTGCAATTCGAGGCGCGTTTGGCGAACCGACGGTGGTCAACAACGTCGAAACGTTGATGAACCTTCCGACAATTGTTGAGCGGGGGGGCAAATGGTTTGCCGACATAGGCATTGATGGGGATGGTGGTACTCGAGCTGTGGCTCTCAGTGGCCATGTAAAGAATCCCGGTGTCCACGAAGTGGCAGTGGGAACGAGCTTGAAAGACATCATCTACGAGTATGGCGGTGGCATGTTGGACGCAGAGCGTTCGCTCAAGGGTGTTATTCCGGGGGGAAGCTCGATGCCGGTGCTCACAGCCGGCGAAATCGACGTCCCATATGCAACATCGATGATGCAGAACGACACGATTAGAGAAGTGGAGGAGTCCCCCGGAAAGAAGTTTCGTTGGGCAGCTGGGACGCTACGGTCGTCACCGGGTTCCGGCGCCGTTATTGTGATGGATTCGAGTACGTGTATGGTGTCGGCATGCGCGCGGATCATGCGTTTTTATGCACACGAATCGTGTGGGCAGTGCACTCCGTGTCGTGAAGGAAGTGGTTGGTTGGCTCAGGTTTGTACTCGGCTAGCTCAGGGTAATGGGAAAAGCGGCGATATTGAGCGAATGGAAAATGCTGCACGGCAGATTGGTGGTAATACCATCTGTGCGCTCGGGGACGCGGTAACGTGGCCGATGCTGGCCTTTTTGACTAAATACAGAGACGAATTCGAAGCGAAGATACCTAAGGATAGGCTGAGGTCTTAGGCTCGATAAAAGATGACGCGTTTTACTGACAACAGTATAGAGCAGAAGCCTCGAGGAGCACGGCATCGATGTGCTGCTTGTAGTCGTGGTGATATTAGGGTTGGACCCGGTTGGGCCAGCATCGCGGTCGGCATTGTTTGGTGGCTATCCGAAACTGCGGCATGGGCTGGACCAGTAGAACGAGCTACCGATGTCGGTACGTCATCGTTTTGGATCTTGGCGACATTGACGGTCTTCTTTGCGGCATTGACCGTCGGGGTACGCAATCCTGTTACGGCTGCGATGTCTCTTGTGCTTAGCCTGTTTTTCACGGGTGGCATATATCTCACATTGAGCGCGACTTTCCTCGCAGCGATTCAGGTACTGGTATATGCCGGAGCTATTATGGTCTTGTTCATGTTCGTGGTCATGTCTGTGGCGAACTACGACAAGGAGAAATTCGGCTTGTCAGTTGGCGTACCCATGAAACTGATCGGGTCCATATCAATTGTCATAGTGACCTGGAGACTCGTCAGTGTGTTTACGTATTGGCGCGTTGCGACACCAAAGGTGCCTGACTCGTTCGGTACGGTTCGTTCACTTGGCGAGTTGTTGTTCACTGACTATTTATTTCCCTTTGAGGCGATATCTGTCTTGCTTCTGGTTGCAATCGTGGGTGCTGTAATGATTAGCCGTCCGGCGCACGAGAACCGCCTCGGGCAACAACATGAGGGGAAATAAGGCGATGGTGCCTACGGAACACGTACTTGGTGTTGCTGCCATTCTTTTCGGGCTCGGACTTGTGGGAGTGATCCTTCGACGGAATGTGCTCATCGTGCTGATGTCGATTGAGCTGATGCTGAATTCAGTAAATATGACGCTGATCGGCTTCGCTCGCGCGAGAGGTGATCTCGGTGGTCAGGGATTTGCATTCATGGTCATTGCTCTGGCCGCGGCTGAAGCAGCAATTGGGCTTGCTATCGCCATGTCGGTTTTCCGTAGCCGTCGTTCTGTGAACGTTGACGACGCTAACTTGATGAAATACTGAGACGGTATTCCATGTCGATACAGGATGGCTGATGGCTAGCGACCTCCTAATTTGGATCCCGCTACTTCCGCTGTTGGGCGCCGCGTTCAATTTGCTGATTGGTCGAGGTGTATCGCGGACTGTTGTTTCCGTTGTGTCCTGCGGTTCCGTAGCAGGCGCATTGGGCGTGACGATTGCGTCGGTACTAGATCTGTGGCCCATCTGGAGCCAGGGGGGAACCGCTACGCCGCAGCTAACGCAGTCCGTATATCAATGGATATCCGTCGGCATTCTGAACGTTGATTTCGGCTTAGTTTGCGATCCTTTAACCGCGGTGATGCTTGTGACGATCACGCTTGTCGGTTTTCTCATTCATGTTTATTCCACAGAGTACATGGCGCACGATCCAAGCTATTCGCGATTCTTCGGATATTTGAATTTGTTCACAGGTTCCATGTTGATCTTAGTACTTGGTGATAGCTTGCCCGTGATGTTTGTAGGTTGGGAAGGTGTAGGTGTTTGTTCCTATCTTCTGATCGGCTTTTGGTACGACAAGAGCGGAGTGAAAGAACCTGGGTTAGCGAATGCTTGTGCCGGAAGAAAAGCATTTATTGTAAATCGCATAGGCGACTTGGCTTTTATCGTTGGCATGTTTGTGCTCCTTTCGGAGACATTTACGCTGAAAATTTCCGGACTAGCAGCACAGACAACGGTGCTACAAAGCACGTTGTTTTCGTTTGGTGGCCAGGAATTTTCGGTGGCTGGCGTGGCAGCGTTGCTGTTGTTCATTGGAGCGACAGGTAAATCCGCACAAATACCACTTTACGTATGGTTGCCGGATGCTATGGCTGGCCCCACTCCGGTTAGCGCATTGATTCACGCGGCCACGATGGTAACCGCTGGGGTCTATATGGTTGCCAGAATGAACTTTCTCTACATGCTGACACCCCATGTCATGGGGGCAGTGGCGCTGATCGGTGCGTTGACTGCGTTCTTTGCCGCGACAATCGGGACCGTTCAAAACGATATTAAGAAAGTGCTAGCGTACTCCACCGTCAGCCAACTTGGATATATGTTCATGGCTGTGGGTGTGGGGGCGTTTGCGGCTGGTATCTTTCACGTGTTCACACACGCCTTTTTCAAGGCGTGTCTATTTCTTGGCGCAGGGGCGGTTATTCATGCGCTACACGATGAGCAGGACATCCGCCGGATGGGAGGGCTTCGGCGCCACTTGCCGGTTACCGCACTGACATTTTTTCTGTCATGCTTGGCTATCGCTGGCATCCCCTTTTTCGCTGGTTTCTTTTCGAAGGATGAAATCCTGTGGAAGGTGTTCATCACGAATAATCCCGGGTTTGCCCCTTGGTTTAGATATGTCCTGTACGTACTGGGTGTTGCCGGTGCGGTATGCACGGCGTTTTATATGTTTCGTTTGTATTATCTAACTTTTGAAGGTAGCTGCAGACTTTCGGAAAACGAGCAACGACACATTCACGCACCTGGCGTTAGAATGCGGTTTCCCCTTTCTATCTTAGCCTTCGGAGCCGTAGTTCTCGGTTTTTTGGGACTACCTAGTGTCGTCGGTGAACATGCGAATTTCTTTCATCGCTGGTTAGAGCCAGTGGTTGATCTGGGACTTCGACACGTCGGCCATTCCACTGATCGTGCTGTATTGCCCATCGAAAGTTTGGCACACAACCACGCTTTGGAGATCGGATTGATGGTCTTTTCCGTTGTGGTGGCGGTGACAGGGGTCTTGGTTGCACGGCGCATGTATTCGCGTGGGCCGAGTCTTACCGCAAGGCGCTTTAGCGAGCGGCATGCAGGACTGCACGGACTTCTATTCAATAAGTATTTCGTCGACGAGGTGTACGCCATGCTCGTCGTCGCACCAGTTAAGTGGATGGCGCTGTTGCTTAGCGAAGTTGTCGATCGATTCTTCATCGACACGATTGTCGTGCGTGGGGCGTCGTGGATTGTTGACCGATTTGGTCGGCTGGCTCGACGCTTCCAGAATGGGAACCTACAGCACTACACGATCGCGTTGCTCGTTGGTCTCGCCGGCTTGCTGTACCTTGTAAGTAAGCCAAAAGCTGAGTTCGCTCTCGAGATTGACGTAGAGAGCAGTATGGTGCAGTTGGGCAGCCTGAGGCTCAACGGTGTTGATGAAAAAGTAGTTCGAGAGGCATTCGCTGATTCGCAGGCTGCCATCGCAGATTGCGCTGCAAAATTTCTCGACCTGGCGAAGAAACACGATCTCCAGTTCACGTATCGGCGAAAAAATGGAGGAGCCGTGAGTCTTCGGACCACTTGGGGAATACAAAGTCGGGGGTTTGCTACTTGCGCTCGTCGATTTCTAGGCGCATGGCGATTCCCTGGTGGTGAGCAAGAGATTTCGGGCACGATGACGGTCGCGACACGTGTCGGTCAGCGGGTTCGCTATCGGGCGGTGTCTCGAGAAGGAGAGGTACGGAGTGTCGAGTACCGCTGGGATCTGGACGGAGACGGCGCTTGGGACGTACCGGGTGCCGGACACTCCACGGCGAAGCATAATTGGTCTCAGCAAACGCAGGTTTCGAAACAGTACGAAAAGCCGGGCAGATATCTTGTGGTCTTGCGCGTGCGCGACAAAAACTGGACTACGATAAGCAGCGCCACCCGTGAGCTTGTTGTGGAGCCATTGCAGCCGCTGCCGCTGCCGACGTTGGCGCAAGCTAACGAAGGGCTGAATCGATGACCCTCCTTCATGTAATTCTCGGCATACCACTATTGGGCGCTTTCGCGGTGATGATGATGCCACGCCAGGAGCAACAGGCGTGCCGGCACATGGGTATGTTGTTCTCGGTAGCAACGTTTCTGGTCTCCCTCGGGTTGTTGACATCTTTTAGGCCGAGTTTGGGAGGAATGCAGTTTGAGACGAGCTATTCGTGGATAAAGTCGCTCGGAATCAACTTTCATCTAGGAGTCGATGGGATCAGTTTGTGGCTGGTGGTGCTAACGACGTTCCTTACGCCCATCGTAATTCTAAGTACCTATCGCGCTATTGAAGATCGCGTAAAAGAGTTTATCGTTGCCATGTTGATACTTCAAATGGCGATGATTGGGGCGCTCGTCTCGCTAGACCTGTTTCTCTTCTACGTCTTTTGGGAAATCATGTTGATACCGATGTACTTAATGATCGGTGTTTGGGGGCATGAAAATCGCATTTTCGCATCGATTAAGTTTGTGATCTATACCATCGTTGGATCGCTGTTGATGCTGGTGGCGATCATATACATGTATGTGACACACGGTCAGGCAACGGGCGACTATACATTTGACTATCTTGTGCTTACTCAGAGTGTTTGGGAGCCAAGCGTCCAGAACTGGTTGTTTGCCGCGTTTGCCATTGCGTTCGCTATTAAGGTCCCACTTTTCCCGCTCCATACGTGGTTGCCAGACGCTCATACTCAAGCGCCAACCGCGGGCTCGATTGTATTGGCAGGAGTGCTTCTTAAAATGGGTACGTATGGCTTTTTGCGGTTTGCAATACCGATGTTTCCATATGGTGCAGCGACATTCGCGCCGCTCATATCGTACCTAGCTGTTATTGGGATCGTGTATGGGGCGCTTGTCGCCTATGCTCAAAAAGACGCAAAGAAGCTCGTTGCATATTCGTCCGTAAGCCACTTGGGTTTTGTTGTACTTGGAATGATGGCGATGAACTCCGCTGGCGTGCAGGGAAGCATTATTCAGATGGTAAATCATGGCATTTCGACAGGCGGGTTGTTCTTAGCTATCGGCGTGCTCTACAACCGACGGCATACCCACATGTTGGACGACTACGGAGGGCTGTGGCGGCGCATGCCGATCTTTGCGGCTCTATTTTTGATAATGCTTCTTTCCTCGGCTGGGCTACCTGGGCTGAATGGATTTGTAGGCGAGTTCCTTATATTAGTGGGATCGTTTACGCACGATCTGCGTGTCGGGGGAGACAATCTTTGGTTCATTGTACATCCGAAGATCATCGCGTCAGTGGCTGCCCTAGGTGTCGTGCTTGGCGCGGTCTATTTGCTGCACCTATTCCAGAAACTCATGTTTGGACCTCTAACGAATGCTAAGAACTTGGTATTGAAGGACGTATCTGGGCGAGAGATTGTCGCGTTTGTACCATTGGTAGTGATGGTGTTCGTCCTTGGGATCTATCCAAAGCCCTTCCTGCGCTGCATGGATAGCAGCGTGGAGTTGTTCTTTCGTGAGTATCAAGTAAAGTTTGTTGCAAGCGAATATCATCGTGGTGCACCGAAGAGGATTGAGAAACTCTCAGGTCGTACTGACAGGTATTCGATCGGCGAGCTTAGCGCTCCGCGAACAGATTCTGCGAAAGCATCCGAAGAGTCACCTAGTGGGCAAGCCGCTACGACACTGCCATCGTTCACGGGTTCTGCTGATAATGCGAAGGACCGTGCAGCTTCGCTCGCCTACGGCGGAGGTGCAGGATGAATATCGGTATAAGCGCCGATGATTTTATCTATCTTTCGCCGGTTGTGCTGGTCACTGTTTGGGCCGCCATGGTGCTACTGGCTAGTTCCTTCGGAGTCGGGAAGTCTGTAAGACTCGCACCCATGACTGTACTCGGACTGGTAGGCGGACTAGCGCTCGCGGTCTATTCTTGGGCTACTCAACCACACTCGACGGTTTTGTTTTCGGGAATGATGATGACCGATCGGTTCTCCCTATTTCTCGATTTTTTGTTCATTTCAGCGGGCATCGTAACTGCCTTTGTCGCTCAGCCGTATATTGAGGAACATGAATTCGCAGACAGCGAGTTCTTCGCCATGCTTTTGCTCGCGATAGCGGGCATGATGATCATGTTGCATGCTGCCCATTTTGTTACCTTGGTCATTGGACTGGAAACCATGTCGTTGGCCGTGTACTCGCTTGTAGGATGCTGGGGTGATCGTCGAAAGAGTCCAGAAGCCGGCCTTAAATACTTCGTCATGGGTGCTGTCGCGAGTGCGATATTGCTGTACGGATTTGCCCTGCTGTACGGAGCAACGGGTGAACTAACTCTGGCAGGTGTCCGTGAAAAGGTGCCGTTTGTGGCAGAACAGCCCCTTTTCTTAGTGGGGATGTTTTTCGTTTTGGGCGCGATGGCCTTCAAGGTCGCTCTTGTGCCGTTTCATATGTGGGTTCCAGATGCATACGAGGGGGCTCCCACTCCCGTAAGCGGTTTCATGGCAGCTGCAGTAAAGGCTGCCGGTTTTGGGATTCTTATACGCATTGTCACCGGGATGTTTGATAGCCCCGGGGTAGCAAGTGGGTCTACCGGTTGGCTCTACTACTTCCAAGGGTTAGCTATGGTGACGATGACTTTCGGCAACTTAGCTGCACTTCGTCAGAGTAACATCAAGAGACTTCTCGCATACTCCTCCGTTTCTCACGCTGGATACTTGTTGCTCGGAGTTGTGACCGTGGGCGTATTGCCGAACGAACATGGTGCCGTGTTGTTCTATCTGCTTTCATACGGGCTGACGACTATGGGGGCATTCGCAGTAGTCGCTTGGCTTGGTAGTAAAGATGCGGAGTGTGAATATCTTGACGATTGGGCCGGGCTTGGTCGGAAACATCCTGCGATAGCGTTGGCAATGACGATTTTCTTGTTGTCCTTGGGAGGAATGCCGCCGACAGCCGGTTTCTTCGCAAAGTTCTATTTGTTCAAAGCTGCCTTGACTGAGCCGAAGTTGCTCTTATTGGTAGTCGTCGCTGTAGTAAACAGCGTGATCAGCATCTTCTATTATTTAAGACCTGTTGTGGATATGTATTTCCGGGATGCCACCGCCGAAACACGCCCATTGCGGTCGTTTAGTTTGGATGCAGTTCTCGTTATTTCGGCTGCCCTCGTGCTGGTTCTCGGTCTCGTGCCGGATAAGACCTTAGCGTGGGCCGGCGCGTCGTTTCTGGGCGGATAGGATCGGATGTGTCGGATGAGCTATTCTTTCGTATCGCCAAAGCACTAGCGGACAGGCAGCGATTCGAGATCTTTGAGTTGATTTCGAAGAGCGATGAAATGTCATGCAGCGAGATTGTCCAGCATTGTGCTGTAGCTCAGCCTACGGTATCCCACCATCTTAAGGTTCTTAGCGAAACGGGGCTTGTTTCGTCGCGTCGGGAGGGGCAGCATGGCTTCTTTTACCCGTTACGCGCGCGTATCGAGAAGTACCTGGATGAGTTGAAGCGACGAACGTCTCGCCCTGCATAGCGGTCAAAATGAAGGATCTAATATTCGATCTGCGAAGGAGGGTACTGCGTATGTTTTCTCGGATGGAACTGTTAGCCGCTGTTTTTCTCGTATGCCTGGCAGCGAAGACCGGGTATAGCAATTCATCTCCAGATTCTAATTTCTCTGCCCCGGTCCGAAGTGCGAGTGCCGCTTTCTGGAGGCATTGGGGAGATGGTAAAGCAGAGCTTTCAGGCTATCGGGTTACGACCCAACGATACGGGCAAAAACGCGAAGCCGAGGTCGTGTTTATTTACGTAACGGAATCGTTGGACACAAAGACGTTAATCAAGAATGAAAGTGCACCGCCGGCGCGAAAACTGCCAGTTCTGAAGTTGAACCGCATGCTAAGATTCAAGACCGGCATTTATCCATACTCCGTGATGACGAGTGTATTTTCGCCCGTAGGCGTGTATAGGGGTAGACGGTTTAATCCGGTTAAGATCGCGTTGTCGAGTCAAGAATGGTGTGGACATGTGTTTCACCAATTGAAGCTCGATAATGAAACTGCGCGAGAATCGCTGCGTTCGTACTTTTCAAATGAGGGAGAACACGACAGGAACCTTACCCTGGGAAGCTCTTTGTTGTACGCGGATTCGTTGCCCATTCAACTACGAGAATTAGACGGGGTGTTCAATGGGGGGAGGAACTGGAGCGGAAAAATCGTTCCTGAGTTATGGGAAATGCGTAAGGCACATACGACGCTCCAGGGACTAGATGGACGGATTGTTCGAAAGCATGCCCAACGTGGATCTGCTCCTATTACAAGGTTCGTGGTGTCATACGGAGGGTATTCTGTGGAGTACGATGTTGAGAAAGCGTTCCCGAGACGGATCCTTGCATGGCGGACGTCCAACGGTGAAAGCGCGATTCTCTTGCGTACAGCTCGCCTTTCATATTGGCAACTAAATCACGTAGGCGAAGAAACGTATCGCCGCAAACTGGGATTAACTCCATGATTTGCACCAAAGGTCTGGACTTTTATCCACGCCTTTCTAGGCGTTGCATCATGACTACTACTATGTCATTCGCATTGGTTCCCGTAGGTCCAGTAGCCATGCATTGATTTATTGCAACTAGAGCAGATGCCGCGTCGAATGAGGCCAGTGACTTTTGAACGTCCACCCCTCGCGCCAGCAGTTTCGTGTGCGTGGATCCATCTATCCACGCGCCTGAGAACTTGGAACAACCATCTATTCCATCCGTGGCGAAAACAACGATTCTTGCCGGTGAGCCTGAAATGCGCTGGCACAGCGACAAGGCTAAGTGTAGACACCTTCCGCCTTCTCCTGTTCGAGACGGAACCTGAAGTGTAGGTTCGCCAGCAAAAAGAATCGCGTCACCCTCCGAGCTACGTTTGATGGCAGCGATTATCGTATTTGTGTACGATTCGAGACGGCCTGAGTAGTTTGCGTTTTCTATCTTCGGTTTATATCCCCAGTTTCGCAATGTAGTGTTCAACGACCGAAGAGCATCCATTCGACTCGCAACAATCTTGAACGAATTTTTGGCAACTGGATCAGTTGCCTTAAGCGTTTCCCTTCGATTTCTAACGCTACCGCTACATTCAAGGTGCTCCAATATCTCGACGGGTAGGTCATCAGCTAGCCGATGTTTAACGACAACGTTCCAGGCATCAGCGAATGACGTGGGATCGATAGTTGTAGGACCAGAACCGATGTCGTGTGGTGCGTCGTTAACTACGTCGGAAATAGCCAATGTATGGACTTGGGCGGAGCTTGCGCGTAGTAGGCCTCCACCCTTAATTCTACTCAAATGGCGGCGGACGCAGTTGATCTCGTGGATGTTTGCACCGCTCGCCACCAGCGTACGATAGGTTTGGATCAGGCTCTGTGGAGAGAGTCCATGAGCCGGGGCAATCGCTAGAGATGAAGCACCGCCGGATATCAAAGCAATTGCAGTCTCTTCCGGAGTTAGATCTGAAAACGTTTGGAGAAGAAGCATTCCTGCATCGTGAGACCGTAGGTCCGGGACCGGATGAGATGTTGTGAGCCGTACTAGTGGCGAAATATCGTCGTCGACATGCTGTGCGGGAGTGACTACGAGTCCGCCGGCTACTAAGTCGTCGAGCTGCTCTACCGCGGCTCGCGCCATTGCCAAGGCAGCTTTACCGATTGCGAATATATGCATTCGGTCGGATATGGGTATTTGATGATTGCCTACTGCTATTGAGTTTTCTTTGACGCAGACATTGCGTGAAACAGCTCGACCAGGATCGAGTGCTGACAGCGCTACATCAACTAGCTGGCCCGCCAATTTTCTGAGGTGAGTTTGACATTTCAACAGCTGAGGCTGGCAACGACCTTGTCGAAGGTTCCTACTGTTAGAGGATTGTCACTTCCTTTATCACGACATCTTCGAGTGGACAGTCTTTCTCGAAAGAACCACGTTTACCCGTTTCTACCTTCTTGATCTTGTTCACAGTATCCATTCCCTCCACCACTTGTCCGAAAACGGCGTACCCGTAACCTTCTGGCGTATCGTCCTTGTGGTCTAGAAACGGATTGTCTTCTACATTGATGAAGAATTGCGAAGTCGCACTATCGATGTCGGGTGTTCTAGCCATGGCGACCGCACCAACGACGTTCTTTAATCCGTTTTTTGCTTCGTTCTTAATCGGTTCTCGCGGTGGCCTCTTTTTTAAGTCCTTATCGTATCCACCACCTTGAATTACAAATCCGTCTATTACGCGATGAAATAGCAACTCATCGTAATGGCCGGATTCAGCGTAGGCGAGCACGCTTTCGCATGAAACAGGTGCCTTTTCCTCGTTGAGCTCGACTACGATGGCGCCAAGCGATGTTTCGAATCGAATCTTTTTTGCCATGAAGATGCCTCTAGAGTGAGCAGCAAGTGTTCCAAAATGACAACAATATTTCAAGTCAAATGGATCAGCGGAAAAAAACTATTAGGAGCGTGATTCCTATACCAATGATGATTGTCGTACTCAGTATGGTCAACGTTGTGCGCCGCTCAAGCCACCCTCGTTGGCCAGAATGAGGGTGGCTGCTGCTGCGGGATTGTCGAGCTGTTATCCGGCCTCCGGGTCGCTTTCTTTTTGGTCTTTTTGATGACGGTCCTGTTGAGGAGGAGGAAAAGCGCCGAATGTCGTCACGTACTGTCGTAGTATATGCGCCCTTCCGGAAGAAGTCTGCATTGGTATGGTCTGCGTGCATGTGCTTGCGACCGATCTCTGTCACATCTAACTCTCCAGAAATGGCTGATGCTCTTTGTGACGAATTCCATTCTCGGGCATCCACGAGTGTTTGGGCATCGAGACCGTCGCCGAATAACTGTTGTGGCGCTGTTCGTTCGAGACCAACTAGCTCGTCTGTTGGAGGTTCGTGGTGATATCGGATCTGACGTTTATTTGTTGAACGGTCGTGCTTGGTGCTCTCCATCACCAAGGTTTTCTCGTCGTTGACCAGCGTTTTGGTCAGATAGTTCGCTTATCGAGGTTTCGCTGGTCGTGATAGTCGATCGCCGTTCCGGTTGAGCAATTCGGTACTGCTGGTCCGAATTGAGCGTGTCAAAGACGCGACCGTCGGGAACAGCGACGGTTTGCATGCGATGCAGCCCACTGGGCACTGATGGTGTCGTGTTTGGAGCAATCAAGCTTCCTGATTGTGTGCGGTCGTACTCAGCAAGAGTCATCATCTCTTGCCTTCGGTGGCGATCGGTCGAAGGAACCTTTTTGAGCTTTCTTTCGACTAGCTGAGCCAGTTCAGAGGTCGTCGATACCGCGTCGTTAGAGTGGCGTTCGAATTGTGCTCTCAGTGTATTTGCGAATTCCTTTGCAGTAGAAAATCGCTGTGCTGGGTCGTTGTGTAGCGCGCAAAGTGTTATTCGATCGAGTTGGGATGAAACTTGAGAAACGAAAGCTGATGGAGGAACGACCGAGCGGTTGAGGAGCTTCATTTGCTCGCCGGTGCTTGTTGAGCGAAATGGCTGCCGGCCCGAAAGTAGTTCGTACAAAATGGCGCCGGCAGCGAATATGTCTACGCGCCGATCGATCTCCCCGCCACAAGCTTGCTCCGGGGGCATGTAACTAAACTTGCCCCGAATATCTCCTACCACGCTAACGTGACTAGAAATTCGTGCTCGGGCGACACCGAAGTCTGTTAGTTTGACAGTTCCATGACGGGACAACAGAACGTTGTGAGGAGTTACATCTCGATGAATGATGCCCATTGGTGCACCATCTTGTCCGCGTCGATCGTGAGCAAAGCCGAGCGCATCGAGAATGCAGAGTGTGACATACAGAGCTACATGGATCGGTAGAGGCTGGGATCTAAAGTCGTCAATCTCTACTAGAGTCTTTAGATCTAGTCCTTCGATGTATTCCATTGCTAGAAAGTAGCTATTGTGTACTCGTCCGAAGTCAAAGACCTGTACGATGTTGGGGTGGGTTAGCTCTACCGTGATT
>CBDCWZ010000113.1:0-5265 GCA_965223575.1 Kofleriaceae bacterium | reverse complement strand
CAAGTAAATCCACGTACAGGAAAATCCCGGAAGCTTGTCACCGTCCCCAAGGCCGAGACGATATGGGCGCTTACTCTCGATCCGTCTAGCCGCTACCTCTATGCCGGAACGGGACCCAACGGGACCCTCGTCCGAATCGATATCGCGAAGCGGACGAGCAAGGTTGTCCTCAAGACCAAAGACAAACGAATCCTGTCCGTCGCCACCGGCAAAAACGGAACGATTTGGGCAGGTACATCTGAAAAGGCGTTGGTATTTCGCCTCGACCCCAAAACAGGTTCGACACGCGCAATGGCGGATTTTAGTGGCAATGAGATTACCGCCATTGCCCCCTTCCGCGACGGGGTCGTTGTGACTGCCAACAAACTCAAGCAGCCCAGTGTCGGTGGACTCAAGAGTCAAGCCCAAGTAAAAAGAGCGCAAGGGAAACGTAAAAATGGTCAAGAACCTCGCTCCCCCCAATACGGGTCAGCACCAGGTGCGGATAAATCCTCTATCGGAAGCACCCCAGTCCGCAGCGGCGCGCGCAAGGGAAACGGCGCCCTGTACCAAATTTCTCCCGACGGCTCCCTTAGGCAGCTACACGCATTGACCCAAACCTACTATACGTCTGTCGCAGTATCGAACAAAGGTCAAATCTTTGCCGGGGCTGCGGCAAAGGGGCGCGTCTACCTTGTCGATTTGGACGAAAGCGTTTCCACGGCGTTTGATGTCAAAGAGACCATGGTCGCCAAGATCTTGGTCAGCAAAAACAATCGTGTCCACTTTGCGACCACCAGCGCCGGCGCGATCTATTCCACAGCCGGAACCACAAAGAAAGCGAGCTACCTGTCAAAGGTCTTTGACACCAAGGTGCCGTCTCGTTTTGGAAAAATTGCCTGGCGAGGGTTGGGCAACCTTGTATTCGAGACGCGAAGCGGAAACACTGCCGAACCAGATGTTGGCTGGAGCAAATGGAGATCACCTACGCAAATCCGTACTCGAGGTGGTGGCGGAAAATCTGCAAAAGTGGCGAGCCCACCCGGACGCTACCTTCAGTTCCGCGCTCGATTCAATGGTGGAAGCAAGACAGTTCTTCGCCAAGCTTCAATCTACTACCTGCCGCAAAACCAAGCGACCCGAGTAAAAAACATCTCCATCACGACGGCACCGCGAAAACTCATTACAACACAATCAGGCGTCACCAAACCGCGTAGTCCGATCATCAAACTCAAGTGGTCAGTGGATAACGCTGACAAAGACGAGACGACCTACGTGATCTCAATTCGCCGTGAAGGCGAAGCATTTTGGCGACCGTTAAAAACCGGCCCAAAACCACTGACCTCAACAAATTACTCGTGGAATACCGAAATGACACCGGACGGCTACTATCGCCTGCGCGTTACTGCAAGCGACCATAGACAAAACGACCCAGGCAGGTCTTTGGACCACTATAAGACCACCCCACTCTTTGTCCTCGACAATCAAAAACCCAAAATCTCAAACCTGAAGGTCCGCTATCCACAGGCGTCGGTAACCCTGCAAGATTCCCTGACCAACATCGCCGAAGTCGCCTATTCCGTCAACGGGGCACCATGGCAACTGGGCACAACACAAGACGCCATCTTCGACGATCTTGTAGAGAAAGTGTCTATCCGACTCCCCAAGCTGAAACCCGGTCTTCATACGCTTGCGATCCGCACCGCCGACGAAACTGGAAATATTGCCGCATCAAGCGTGAACTTTCGCGTGAAATAGTGGACGCTAGGCCCATGGGAGGCCATTCACGAAACCGCAACCGCGCAGATGACAACGCGCTCACGATGTTGGCGCGCTCCCATCAGCGCCTCAACGAAAACATACAACTGCTTGTCTCTGCTGCAAAGCGTTGGAAGCATGACAGAGACATCGAGGCCCTGGCCGACGCCCGAGATGTTGCTCAATTTCTCGAGCGGGCAGCGCATCGCCACGAAGTCGACGAAGAACAGTCCGTGTTCCCCCGCCTGCCCAAGACGAAACATCTTACGACCATTACCAACCAACTCATCGCAGAGCACCGCAGACACGAAGCCCTCGCCGAGCGGTTGGCAGACCTCGTCAGCGACCAACCCGATCCTGATGACTTGCTTGAGGTTGCAGCGCAATTGGATCGGGCCTACGCCGCCCACATCACCCTCGAAGATGCCGAGATAGCACCTGTATTGCAACAATTATCCGCCGCCCAACTCGACGACATTTACCGAGAAATGCAAACAAGACGGGGACGATGACGAACATGAGCTTTGTTTCTCGTGCCAAGGAGTATCAGCGTCCCGTTCGTCAAATCATTGCGACGCCCACCGCAGACACCGATCACCCCCCTATCACCAAACTTGGCGGAGCTCCATTTTGGCCTAACCATATTCCCCGACCAAAGTGCGCCTTGGACCACCCAATGGGATTTTATCTCCAGGTTGCGCTAAGCGATCTCCCCAACAACGCTTATCCTGCCGACGCGCTGCTGAGTTTTCACTACTGCGATCAATGCTCATATGCCGGCCTAATGTCGTTCGGTTGTCATGACCAAAATCGCGGCTATGATGTCCGCATACTACGCACCAGCGGCGTCCAAGCCGATGATCTCGGACAAGTGGGCGAAACCTGCATCGCTTCTCACAAAGTTTCTTTTCGTAATACAGCAGAGATTCCTGATATCAACGATCTTCCCATCGAAATCGCCCAACTTTCTCCTGATGACTATCCTCAAGGACAAGACGACTTCGACGAGATCCCCTATCCAGGTCTTATCCACGTGATGCGGACAAAAGTAGGAGGCTGGCCCAGTTGGGTGCAAGACCCAGAATGGCCACCCAACGAGAGCAATCATG
Organism: Kofleriaceae bacterium; assembly: GCA_965223575.1. Classification (GTDB taxonomy): domain Bacteria; phylum Myxococcota_A; class Polyangia; order Haliangiales; family Haliangiaceae; genus CBDCWZ01. Next base: position 2,419 of record CBDCWZ010000113.1, on the reverse strand, counting down.
CCTACCAGTTCATCGCACAAATTGACTGGGAACTCGGAACCAATACGGCCTGGGGAGGCGGCGGTTATGCGTACTTATTTGCCCCAGCTCCCGATAGGGACAATCAACGTGGCGAGTTAGTCGTCCAGACAACCTAGACCGCCCACGACTTGCTCTGATCCTATCTGGCTGGTTTCTTGGGCGCAGAGCTTCGTTGCTCACTCGTTGCGTAGAACCACTATGCGCCTCGCGCGCGCCTTGCTCTACACCCAATCTCCTGCGCCAGATAGAATCATTTCAAGCCGTGAGCGGTCTAGCCCGGAAACATCACGGATGCGTGCGAAGATCGCCAAAGGAATTGTTTTCATATGGAGATATTCGATTGCAGGGACTGGTTGTATTTGCCAGATTGAAAATTTTTGTGTGGGAACAATAACTATGGCGAGGGCGTGCGCAGAGCGTTATGTTTCCGGGCTAAGTTCCAATATTTGCTTTCTGTGCAACAAGGTCTCCGATCGTTGCCTTTCCGGGGCAGCCGGCATGGCGAACGCATCCAAGAACTCTAGGGACTATCACGTCCGCAAACGTCCCCTGCTGTGTGTCGGTAGATGACGGCATTTCTACATTGAGTATCTCGATGAACATCGCGGTGTATTCTTTGAGAATGCCGTGGTACTCAATCGGCTCGCCGCTGCGAGTCGCATCGACGACAACAAAGCGACCAATGTGATGCTCCAATATCGGATCGTAGGCCGTCTGTGCTTGCGCCGAGATGAGCTGTTTGCCAAGTCCTGAGATTTCTTTTTGACGCGAAAGGATTTTTGCGGCAGTACCAGTTTTCGCGGTTGCACCAATGATGGATTGAAAACTTTGCAACAAAGCATCGCGAAATATCGCAAAAAAGTTTCGTACGTTTCGGCGTGTTTTCCGCAATAGGCCGGGACGATAGGTTTTGCGAATATCGTTGGTTCGGCGCTTTTGGTTGTCTTCACTCAGACGATCATGAAACCGAAACAAGGCATCCATCGAGTCATACTCGCTAGCGTATACGATATACGAGCTCTCGGTATGCCCGTCAGCGTCTCGATGAGGTTTGTCATACTCGAGTTCTATCCCTGTTGAATACACTCGGACGGTTCCCCAAACCGTTTTCCCTTCCGTCTCTACTGTTGCTTGACAGCCATCAAAACTCAGCAAACACCGATCCCGAGAGCGAATTCGGACATAAATGCCGACGATCACTGTACCCACGAGAAATAGCAGCGACAGGTAGACAACATTATTGACGATGGAATTAACCAGTTCCATAGGGGCTAGTTTTTGGATTGCAGACTCGATTTCGCGCCGCCAAACCGGTGGCGACGACAACGCTCGAGAGAAGTTCCATCGACCCGGCGAGCACAGGTCGTAAACGAATTTCGATCGACGCGTACATAGACGTAGTGATGGGTACGCTTCACAGTTTTCATGCCGTCTTTGTACTTGCAGCGTTTTCGACCGCGCACACCACAGCGTATTGGGTAGAGCGGAGCCCCACCGCCTCCGGATACGATGTACCGCAGGCCGTTTACCTTTCCGCGTTGGTAAATATGATCATGCCCGGCAAACAACATATCCACCCCGTACTGTGCGAGAACCGGCGCATAGTGCTGTGCCGCATATTGATTGCCCCGATGGATTGCGCGCGAATAGGGACCATCATGGGTCACGGCAAAAATCGCGCGATAGCCGTGCACGCGTGCTCTCTTGAGATCCTGCTTTAACCAGACAAGCTGCTGCGGGGCGCGATAGGTATTGGAGTCGAGCATGACAATATGGATATCGCTTACATCGAAAGAATACCAATGGCCAAAACGAGGCCGGTCTTTGGGTCCGGGCCACAGTGCAAAAATGTCACCAACACGACGTTGGCGATATCCGCTACGTCCTAGATCATGGTTGCCAACTGTCGGATAATAGGGAACATGCGCAACGAGCTGTCCTGCAATTCGAAAAAATTGCTGCCAGTCCGCCACATCGCTACCCCTCATAACCATATCGCCAGTGGACAAAACAAAATCTGGCGCCTCTTGCAACATCGATGAGACGAGCTTCTTGTGCGTCGCGTGCCCGCCACGCGTATCGCCGTAAACGATGAAGCGCAGAACGCTTCCGGCCTGGGGCGTCGTATGGAAATATGAGGTCTTTTGGGGAACACCGTCAACGATGGGACGATAGTATACCCGCCCCGCGCCTAGGTTGTTGAGACGTACAAGGTGACGACGTTTCGGCTGGTTTGTTTTGGGAACTGCGCGGTGACCAAGCGCTGTCTTCGAGGGGCCAAACACAACTGACCCATTGCTAGGAAGATCAGTCTCAAAAACAATCACCGCCGAACGATCGCTTACCTGCTGGGCCATCGGCCCCACGACAATCTGCGTTTGCAAATAACCACGGAGTT
>CBDCWZ010000112.1:0-35445 GCA_965223575.1 Kofleriaceae bacterium | reverse complement strand
CACATGGGGTTTATCGGTATGATTTGAATTATTTTGTGCCGCGCTGGATCGTCACCTTTTTCAGGGTGATTGTGTCTTTGGGGCGGCTGCGAGATGGATCTCTTGGGTCTTTTTCGACGCGGGCAATTTTTTTGATGAGGTCAACGCCATCGCAAGCACCAAAAACGGTGTGTTTGTTGTCGAGCCAAGGAGTCGCCTTTTCAGTAATGAAAAACTGGCCGCCATTGGAGTTTGGGCGGGCTGGATGTGCCATCGACAACAGCCCGCCACGATCGTGTTTCAGACTCGGGTGAAACTCGTCGTCGAACTCATACCCCGGTCCACCGGTTCCGCGTCCAATCGGATCGCCTGTTTGGATCATGAATCCTGGGATCACGCGATGAAAGATAACGCCATCGTAGTAGGGCTTTTTATGAACCTCGCCTGTTTGAGGATGGCGCCAGGCATGAAGCCCTCTCGCCAACCCGACAAAGTTTGCGACTGTAAGCGGCGTTTTGTCCTCGAAGAGTGCGCACTGAAGGGTTCCCATAGAGGTTTCGATTGTGGCCATCAGCTGACCCTCTCCGGGGATGCCTTTGGTATAGGTCGCAAGATCTGCCGCAACAGGCGGTTTTACCGCCTGCGGTTTTTCCTTTGTTTGGGCGGTCGGGACTCGTGGTTTGTTTGTCTGCGGGTTGGGTTGTTCGGAGTGGTTTTTTCCGCAGCCCGCCGTGATGAGCACAAATGAAAACAATATGGCGTTTTTCATAGCCGCGGATACTAGCGGGTTGTCGCAGCATTTTGCACTTATTGAGAGTTCTGGAACGCGCGTCACGGTTACATGCAGTAGGAAGAGATAAATACCTCGGGATTCCAATGGGTTATCGAAGGAATTTTCTAGTGAAAAACCAGGGACCAAAGAGCGAAAGCCTTCTGACTGCGACCCGTGACTGCGACCCGCTGCCAGGATTTGGATCGCTTGTGCAACACGTTCGCTTGTGCGGATGCATGAGCACAAGAAGCAGCGCAAATACACGAGGCGCACTGGTAGCCTCCAGCAACTTTAGAAAGGTAGGGAAGTTTTTTTCCACTGGCATATGGTTTAGTCGTATGGAAAAACTTCAATATGTCTGTATGTGTACGGATAGTCAGCTGGATATTAATACTCGTTGCCGGTTGCAATGGAGAGCCAGGACTTGGCCAGCTGACGACACCAGCAAAGCGCACATCAAAGCCAAGCGCATCAAAGCCAAGCGCAAAAATCAGCGTCAAAAAGAAACCGGCAGTCACCCATTCGCTTCGCTACGACGAGCCACCACAGCCAAAGTACGAAACGCCGCATTTGACGGGTGGCTCCACTCGGTCTGTTGTTGTCGCAGACGCGGCGGCTCTCGAGCGGGAGATTAATCGGTCGGGTTCGGGCGATCGGATCTGGTTATTGCAAGGGATATATGAGCTCGAGCGCCCCATCGAGATCAAAAAAGCAATCAAGCTGAGTGGTCGTGGCATGTTCAAAACGACGGTCAAAGCGGTCGGGTTGCCGTCTGCGTTTGTGATCACCCCCGAAGCATCGGGGACAACCATCGAGGGACTCACTGTCTTTGGTGCAGAGTACGGGATTCGCTCGTTGGGACGGGATTTGCAGCATAGAGTCCAAGATCTGACAATCCGTGATTGTCGCTTCATCGCCAATGGGACCGGAATATTTCTGCAGTGGACGATTGCCAAGGTGCATCGCAACTTGCTTGTGCAAAACCGCCGGCGCGGAATCGCTATGAGAAAAGTCGTGGGGAAGATCGTCTTTAATACCGTTGTCGATACCCACGATCCAACGCGGGACCCCGGCCGTGGGATTGATGGGTCGGTGTTTGGTACAACGAGTATCACCCACAACCTTGTTGGCAATCTCGATCCCCGGATTCATTTGGCGCACGCAATCCATGTGGTGGGATGGACCTCTCGCTTCCGGGACAACCTAGCATTCGGGACGTTTTCTGGGTCTGAGGGCGCGTTTCGCCATTTCAATGACGTCAGAAGGGGGCTCGTTGCGATCGATGAAAGCAATCGATCGGACCTGCCAGTGGTGTTTTCTGACGAACCTCACTATGTCCCCATCTCGCGTGATTTGCCCGATGTCGGTTACCGAAAGCCGGGTTCGAAAATCGATCCTCGAGATGGTTTGGAGCCCGGATCGATCGAGACGATTCCGCCTCAGGTCGTGAATCAGGGGCAAACGCTTGGGTTTACAGTGCGCGCAAAGGTTCCGTCGGACCAGTTTCAAATGCGGTCTGTCGCCCCAGGATTCAAACAGAAGGATGTGACAGACCGAGGCAGCGGTTGGGTTGATATCGCGGTCGAATGGAAACCGGATATCCATCTCGCTGTGGGGCATCATGTAATCGAAATCATTCTCACACCAACGGACGGCGTCCATCAGTGGAAGCTATCGACAACGGTTGACGTAGAACTAAAGACGTCATGCCAAAATGGCGAGATAGAGCCTTGGGAAGACTGCGAAACAGGGGACTGTTGCAACACATCAACGTGCAAGTCCCCGGCAAGTCGGAAACGACTCCGGCAACGGAGTGCGGGCAATATAACTCGTGCGGCAAACGTGAGATATGCACGGGCACGGATGCACAGTGTCCTGCGTTGACCAATCGGTGCCAAGTGGAACTCGGCGCAGATGTGGATGGACCGGTCGTTCTTAGGACGTTTCCAAATCAAGAAGGAACACTCGCAGGCGATGACCTGAGGGCGGTGTGGGTTTACACGAGTGATGGTCAAAGCGTCAAGTCCGTCAGCGTAACCGACGGTTTGGGAAACAATGTGACGAGCATGATCAAGCTGCGGCCAAGCGGAGTGGAACTGCCGGTTTCACTCGCCGCCCACGGACGGCAAGACTATACCCTTGCACTCGACGACCGATTGCATCAATTGTCGTTTTTTGTCGACGCGGTGCCTCCAGTCACCACAGTGAGTCACGATTCGGGCGTCTATGCGGTCCGGTCGTTCCCCTTCCAGTGGTCCTGCGATGAGGACGTGACATTACACTATAGTGTGGATGGCGATGCGCCGATGGCCGGCGCCGAAAACACACACACGGTACAGATCGCGGCCGGCCAATCCGTAGCCAAAGAAATTACGGAGGATACGGTGATTCGGTGGTATTCGGTGGACGCGGCAAAAAACCGCGAAGCCGAGCGCAAGCGAGTGTTTCTACTTCGCAAGCTGACGAGCGAAACCCCGCCGATGACGGTTAAATGGGCATCTAGCGCTGTCCGCGTGAGTTGGCCGGCATCGCCTGATAGTTCGCAGATCCAGATCTATCGCGCGACCAACGCTCGGGATATTGCGCTGCTCGAGGCAAGTCGGGCCGGCGCTTATCCGCCGCCGTCCGCTCTGCGAATTGCGCGGGTTTCTGCCCCAGCAAATCGTTTTGACGATCCGAAGCGGTATTTTGGCGCCCAAGTCTCTTACGGCATTACCGCGGTCAAAGACGGCAAAGAAAGCGTGCTGTCGCCGCTGCAAAGCGTAGACATTCCCAAGCGAGAGCAGATCGTTGTCCCAGACGATCCAGAGCAGGCGCGTCGGCAAGCGATTCAACTCGCTGCCTTGTGGCTCCAGACGAGACAAAACGACAATGGCAGCTGGGGACGCAAGCGCGCCATGGTAGCGACCGCGCAGGTTCTGGATGGCCTGCATGCAGCAAATGTGGACTCCCGGATGGGCCGGCGCGGTCTTGCCTATTTACGCAGCCGCAAAGTTGGCGACAACGATAGCTTAGCGCGCGTGATCAATACGCTGGAGCGCTATGGCCAAGATGTCGAAGCCCGTCGCGTTCGGCTGCTGGCCAATGCCAAGTTTGACGGGACCAAAGTCGTCGGCTGGGGCGTCGACAACCACTATCACCCAGACCCGGTAACCACCGCGCTCGGCCTGCGCGCAACTGGCGCCCCCTTGGCGAATGCTTGGGTGCTTGCTGTCGAGTGGCCCGGTGACAACGATCGCCCCGGGTGGACGCGCTGTGGGGTCGTCGCGGTCGATAGCAACGCCAGGGGCGTGGAAGTCGTCAGTCCCCGAGGGCTTTGTCGGCCGCTGGGAACGCATCGAAGGTCCCACCAATGGTCTCGAAATTGCTGATGCGACGAAAGTAGACACTGACTTCAAAATTACGGCTGCCGGCGACTACCGCATCCGTCTGGTTGGCACAGCGCAATCTGGGCCGGTGTCGCAGGATTATCAGCTCGAGGTCACCGATGGCCCCAACATTGTCCAGCCTGTGCGCAGTCATTACGAGCTGCCCTTTTTGGGAGCAGAGGGAGCAGAGGGAGCAGAGGAAACGTTGGAGCTTCGGTATATCTTGCGCGATCGATCCGGCGGAATCCCTAAAACCTATATGACCATCGAGCATCCGGGCACCGCGCCGGTATTTTCGCGCAAACCGAGACCTGGCCAGGAGGCGGTTTGGAGCGCGAGCTTGGCCGACGCCCCCAAGGAAACACTGGTAAAATTCGGCCAAAAAGGCACGTATGTGCTCGCGCTGCGGACCGAAAAGGGCAGCAACCGCGACCGGGTTTTAGAAACCCATCACATCACAGTGGAAGTGATCGCGCCCTTGTCTGGGCTTGCGCTTCATTGGACGTTCGACGAGCTCCACGAGGGCCGCGTGCAAGACCATAGTGGGATGCAAGACGATACGCTCGGAAGTCAACAGGGCAAGGTCTCAGGACAGGTCCATCAGGGGCGGGCGGGGCCGGAGAAGTACGCGCGCTTTACCGATGGCGAGCCCGGCGGACAAATTGACTACGACTGGCCCGCGAATCACCCAGGGTATCCGCGCTACACGGTCGCATTTTGGGCATGGGCTGATGGGGTGTTGTCTGCCCCATCGAAGCAGGTCAAGGCGACCAACATGCTCCACATGTTGAATCAACTGCAGTGGCGATACACGACGCATCATGACTTCGCTCGCTATATTACCCCCGCGGCGGCAGGGTTTCCCGACTCAGGGCCGTCCAAACTCGTTCCGACCCAGTGGAGCCATTATGTTTTCCGTTACGATGGCGATACGATTGACATCATCGTCAACGGTGTGCTGCTGAAGCGGCTCAATCATAGCGATCAGGGCATGGCGCTGACCAGCCTGATACTCGGATCCAAGGACAGGTATCGCGACGGGGAGTACATTGGCGATCCCTTTGCTGGGGGGATCGATGATGTTCGGATCTATCGGCGTGCTTTAACCATCGAGGAGATCAGGATGCTCCAGGCACTCTCGTATCTCGCCACCCATCGGACGGTGAGGTAACCATGCAGCGCGACCAGTCCTATTTTGTGCATGTTGTCGTGGGCGTGGCGGCCGTGGTGCTTGGGTGCGGCGGCTCTGGGTCTGACACTGCGTCCTCGACGCTTGCAGCGGCCGGCGACGTTCTACCAGACTCCGCTCTCGAAACGACGACGGAAACCTTGGATGTAACCAAAGCGGGCTCGATGCGGGTTGGGCCATCCTATGACCACTTGACCGAGGCCGAGCGGGCCGTATTCGCGAATCCTGGCAACAAGCGTGGAACAACAACGCAACTGCACCAACTGCTGACCGGGACGGCGTTTCCACGTTGGGATACGGTAGACGTGTTGCCTTATGGCCCACGCAGGTTCTCGGGCAGCGGGGCATCTGGCGAGGGAGCGCTGTTGTACTTCACCGAGACGTGGGAGGTACGATTTACCCAAGAGATTCAAGACCTGGCGCGCAAACTCGATTACGACCCGGTCAAAATCTACAACTGGGTGTACAACCATATCGCCTACGAGCCCTATGATTGGTCGCGCAAAGGAGGCCAAGTCACCTATTGGAACAAGCGCGGCAACGAATGGGACACGTCGTCTCTGTTGATTGCGCTCTTGCGTATCGCCGGCCATCCGGCGCGGTATCGCCGAGGTCGGTTTTACAAAAGCGCCAACTGGCTTGTGGAGACGGTCTATGTCGAAGTGTGGCTGCCCGATCAGGCGTATTGGGAGGAGCTAGAGGGCGGGATTGCCCCGCCAGATGCGGGGATCTGGTATCCGCTCGTCCCATGGCTCAAAGACTATGAGGTGCACGACCCCGGGTTTAACGCTTTCGCCCATGTGTCGAGCCCAACCGCGCTCGAAGCGCTCGAAGCGTTTCCCGAAGAATATCTCGCGTCACCGACGCACGAGTCCGCAGTGGAAGTGTTTGCCGATCGACTGCTCGAATACATCCAGGCCCAAGACGTGGGCATCGATTCGCTGTCGCAAGTCCCGCGCCGTCGCGAGATCGTTCGCCGGACCTCGTCGCTGTTGCCGCGATCGCTACCGCGATCTGTACAGTGGGATTTGACCGGGAGCAATCGAAACGACACCAGTGATATTCATGACCGGGAGCGGGTATGGATCGATTTTCGGTTTACGAACAATCGGGGCAAGGCGATAAGCGATGTCAAACGCGTCTACTTGCCTCAGGTGGCTGGACACCATTTGTCCTTTTCGGTGAGTGATCCCAAAAAGGAAACAAAAGGGACGGCCAGGTTGCATATGGTGATCACTCCAGCCACTGGCAAATCAAAGACGATCTTTTTAGTCAGAGCGGATCTGGAGGAGTTTCCACTGAATCTAGAGTACAAGTCTGCGGGCGAAGACACGTTTTCGTCGCCTCCCGACAAAAGTTTTCTGTTCTCGGATAGCACAGGCAAGCGCCCGCTTGGGGAGATCCGCAGCGGCAGCCAAATCGGCGTCGCCGTGGACGACTTGTCCTCGTCTGCCGAGGTGGTCAACCACCTCAAGAGCAGTTTGGTAACGGATGTGGCCAACTCTGTCCGTACATCGCCAAATGAGATCGCAAGTGTTCTCGCCCAGGACTACGCGCGCCGTTTCTTTGAAGACCAAACCAAATTATACGAATTACTACATCGCCACCCAAACGCAAATCGTCGCAGCGTGTTTTTTGCGAAAGTTGAGGACACGGATATTTCGAGCGACCTCACCCCGTTTGCGTTGCTGCCCAACGTCACCTTTCATATCGGGTTTATGCTCTCGGTGGGGACGGTAGCACGCCCCAATGGCGCCGATGTGTCGCCGCCTGCATGGCAGTCGACAGCGCCCTGGTCCGATGCCGAAAAGCGAAAATTCTCCAACATCCTCGATCAGATCAGCCTGTTTGCCGGTTCGTACGCGGAGTCTGAGGTGATCGAGGATTGGATTTGGATCGCCGCGACGAGCTCGATGGCCGGCGTGTATCAGGCGCAAGAACAAGATATCGAGGTCGTGCGGATTACCAAGCAGGCGAACCTTAACAATGGTCGCGCCTACTATTCGCCAGCCGGCAGCCCCGATCGAAAAATCTATTTTGATCAAAAACAAAGTTACGGAAAGACGTATGGCGACTATATTTCGGTTCGCTTGCGGTCCCCGGGGGTCGGCTGGATGATTTTGCCCTCAGCACCCATCGAGCTTCCTGATGGAAGTCGATATTTGGTGTATTTTGGCGACAGACTTGGGGCCACCATTGTCAATTTGGATACGGGGTGGTCAGTTTAACGGTGGGGAAAGAAAAGAGTCGACGAAAGAGGAGGTTGATGAGTCTCTTCCGACTCGGCCTAATGAAGAGTTTCCTTTAAATCGGTCTGGTGTTCCCGGGCCATTCCGAGACGGAGCGGGACCGATCGTGCCGCCCAAGGTCGCAATGACGCTGAGTACACCCCAGGGGCAGATCTATGAAGATCTCGAGGATGGGTCGGGAAGGATTATTGTCACGGGGCCAAAGTTGACTGTCTCAGCGACGGTGAAGGGCGTGTCTGGTGATGTGAAACCTCTGTCCATAGACTTGGGGCCCGAGCAAGGTGGCACCGTGGTTATTGACGTCGCCGGTGGCCAGATCGTCGATATTCGAACAGGGTCAGAGCAGGTGTCGGGGGAGGACTTGAAACACTTTAGCGCCGTGGGCGACGTATTTGTGACCATCTCGGATGACCCAGATGGGCTCAACTTTATTGGCGCACCCGACCCAGCGCCGGAATCACCGCCAGAAACGCCTCCTGGCGAGTTTGACGAGTATGTGCCTCCAGAGTCGATCGTTTTTGAAGGGGAAGAGGAGGTCATTACCAGCAATGAGACGATTGCCCAGACGATAACGCCGACAGAACCGAGCACGGGAGAGCATTCTCGAAACCGACCGCGAACACAGACAGCTGCGGCGCAGCCACCGCCTCCACCACAAAACTCTGGCGAGAGGCCTGTGAGTGACGGCGACCCCGTCAACTTGGTCACAGGCGAGTTTTATACCGAAGAGCGGCCGGACATTGTGCTGCGGTCCCGGGGCGGGCTGGTGTTGTCGGTGCAACGACGATATCGCAGCCAAGCGATTTACAACGGCCCGTTTGGGTACGGTTGGACCTGGAATCACAGTGAGACGATCTTGCCCGAGCCGCGGGAACAGGGACCGGATGACTTGGTGTACTACGACGCGCATCGGACACCGTATCTCATGACCAACAACAACGATGGGACCTATGCAGCGCCGCCGGGGATCTTGCTCAAATTGAAAGCGGAGGCAAACACGTATCGCGTCGTCGATGCCCGCGGCAATGTGCGGGAATTCTCACGCCCTGACGGCGTGCTGCTTCGCAAGGAGGACAAAGACGGCAACGGAATCACATTTGGCTATGGGGTCAAGGGTCGGCTCAAGCGGATGCGCGATGACCTGGGCCAATCGCTGCGGTTTTCGTACAACGCCGATGGCAAAGTCGAGCGCGTCACTGACTCGACGGGGCGATCGGTCTCGTACGTGTACGATGGAAATGACCTGATCGAATATTGGGATGCAGAGCAAACCAAGGCAAAACAGCAGTCCGAGCAGAAAGCCGAGCAGGAATCCAAACCGGAAGACGGGCAGGAGGAAGCCGAGCAAAACAGCCAGCCGCCGACCTTGGTCCGAACCCAATATGCGTACTACAAACAGCAAACCAATCCGCTCAACAACCACAATATGAAGCGATATACGTTGCCGAGCGGGGATTCGCTGGAGATCCACTACTACCACAACGATCGGGTATCGCATCATATCAGCAAGAGCAGTGACAACACGCCGCACAAACGCTTTGACTTCCAATACAGTCCGCTCAATCAAACGGCATGGACGACGAATGAGAAGTCGCAAAAGCGCGTGGTGTCTCGGAATGACAATCTGGACGTGACCAAGATTGTCGAACTCGATGGGTCGGTGGAGCACCGCCGCTACGACAAAGAGCATAATCTCATCCAACTGAAAGACCGGGCGGGTCGGTGCACTCAGTTTGACTATGACAGGAACCATAAAAATCCACTCAACCGTAGAAATCTTATCGAAGTCCGCCGATATCTCGACGATTGCCCCAAAGTGCAACAAACAGACGAGCAGGAAAGCGACAACGAAGCTGACGGCGATAACAAGGAATGTGGCAAGGAGGACGCAGACTCCGTTGAAGACGACGATAGGGCGATGTACGAGAAGACAAGGTACTGCTACTACCCCGATGACTATCAGTCTGGGGCCGCACGGTTTACCGACGAAGGCGCCGCGCGATTGCATCGCGTCATCGACGATGCAGGCTACGAAACGACCTTTGTCTACGACCCCAAAGACAATCGTCTCACCCGCCAAATCCAACAACTGTCATTTGCAGCAGTCCAACCTGTCGAGTTCTACCGTCTGGACGCCAATGGTCATCCCATAAAACATATAAGTCCGCCCCCCGAAGACCATCGTCGCCATGAGGTGGTGTTTGGCTACGATGGCTGGGGCAATGTGACATCGGTAGCGGAAACCGGCAGCGTAGGTGCCTTGCGCAAGGTGACGTTTCGCTATGATCTGTTTGGACTATTATTATTAAACAGTACGGATGCCAACGAGAAAACGATCCACTATACCTACGATTCGCTGCATCGGTTGACTGGCGTCACCGACCCACTCGGCCATACAGCGCTGCGGGCCTACGATGCGACCGGTCGGTTACTGCAAGCGATCGACGTGGCGGGAGAGACGACGGAATATCAATACAATGAAAACGGCCAGCTGACCAAACACATTGCCCCTGACCAGGAGGAGTGGACGTTTGAATACGGCACGGCCCGCGATGTGGTCACCGGTCGTCCGTTGGTCGCTCGGGTCAATCCCTTGGGCCACCGCGAGAGCTACGAGTATGACCGAGTCGGCAACGTCACGACGATCATCGCGCCCAATGGCCATGAAGACGATGGCACCGTGACGGGCGAGCATCAAACTCAGATCGACTACGATCCGGCCAGACGGCCGATACAAATCACCGATGCGTCTGGGGAAATCACCCGGGTACAATACAATGGTGTGGGACAGATTTCTCGTCGCACCTTAGCAAACGGGGGCGACGAGACATACCGCTACGACGGGCTCGGTCGTCTGGTCGAGTCCACCGATGTGCTGGGCAGAAAAACACAGATACACTATGGGCACGATGCCGACAATCCGGCGCGTCGCTACTACGAAGTCACTGGTGATGGCGGTGCGGTCGCCGACAAGCTTCGTGTCGTTCGCATTGCCGACCCCGATGGATTGACGACACGGCAAGAGTACAATGTCCGTGGCCAACTGATACGGCAGCTGCAATATGCAAGCAGTCAAGCCGACCCAGTGGTCAGTGACAGCTGGACCGGAGTCCTCAACCTGTCGGGAGTGCGTGAAACCCGGTTTGACTACGACGAGCTGGGTCGGCTGGTCCGCACCACCGACGGCAAGGGCCGCCGCATCTATCGCACATACGATGGCAACAACAATTTGATATTGCAAGTCGTCACGGTCCCGGGCACCGATCCCAAATCCGGGGACTCCCCACCGGTTGAGGACTCTGACGAGGACACCGAAGTGACAACGGGAGAAACCGAGACGATCAAAACCTATACCGTGTACCAATACGACGACCGCAATCAATTGATTCGTCAAATCGACGCGCTGGGCAATGAGACCGAGTACGACTACGATCGCCGCGGCCAGCTCGTCAGCGTCACCGATGCGCTCGGATTTGCGACGCAGATCAAACGCAACAGTCTCGGCCAAGCGGTGCAAGTAACCACAGCGGATTTGGCGGTCACAAAGTATGTCTACGACAGCAGTGGTCGAATCACCAGCATCATCGACCCGCTTGGCGAAGAGCGGAGTGTCGTCTATGATAAAAACGGCAATCCGATCGAGCAAATCGACCTCTTGGGCGAGCGGACGAGATACGACTTTGATGCACGCAATCGGCTCATCGCGGTCGCAAACGCCAAAGCCGAGGTGACGTCGCTGACCTATGATGCGCTGTCCAATGTTACGAAAGTCGTCGACGCCCTGGGCCACCACCACAAAACGACCTTCGATATCGCCGGCCGGATCACCTCCTCGACTGATCCGCTCGGCCGAGTGACGCAAATCGACTATGACGACCGCGCGGATGCAAATGATCTCCGATCGGTGACGGTGCGCGACCCGATGGCGTTTGTCACGACGCGCCGGTACAACCCGTTTGGCGACCTCGAGACGGCGACCGATCCGGTCAACACCGAGCGTAGCTATGACTACAATGACGTCGGCGAGCTGACCCAAGAGACGTGGACACCGCCATCTCAGCCCAAAATAGTGGAAGCCGACTATACCCCCGGATTGTTTGGTCTCACCGAGAGCGACCGCGGGGGGACCAAGCTGGTCCGCAACTATGACGCACTAGGACGGCTGGTTAAAGTGACCCAGGACGACCAAGTGGTTCAGGACTTTGACTATGACGCACTGTCGCGGCTGACATATGCTGCGTCCTACGAAGACGGGGAAAAGGTCCATGAAGTCATCTTAGAGTACGACGAAGTCGGGCGTGTTGTCGCCGAGGTGCAAGACGGCATGCGGGTCGAAACTCGCTATGATGACGCGGGCAATATGACGGATATCATCTATCCCCCGGAGTCTTCAGGCGGCAGCGGATTGGTAGTGAAGCGACAGATTGGCCCGGGGCACCTCGTCGATGCGATCTCAGATCAAGAAAACACCGTGCTTGTCGACTATGACCACGACAAGCTTGGACGCGTCAAAAGAGAGACGCTGCAGACCAAAACGTCGATCGCGACGACGATAGACTATGACGCGGTAGGGCGGCAAACCGATCGGGACTTTGCCTATCATCAGGGGCATGGCATGTTTTCGCCGCTCGGGCATGTGCACCTTGACTACGACAAAGCGGGAAACGTGACCTCCAAGTCGACCTCGCACCCGTGGAACATCGGCGTTACCGATACCTATCGCTACGACGCCAATGACCGCCTCGAGTCGGTGACGCGCACGCCCAAACAAGGTAGCAAGCAAGAAGAACCATCGACCTTCGAATGGCAGCTCGACGAACTCGGCAATTGGCTTGCCGCGACGGGCCCAAGATTTCACCTAGAGCTCGACTTTGACTATCAAAACCGAATCACCAACGAACCCTATGACTACGACGCCCGCGGCAACCTCAAGACTGATGGGATCAATACCTACGAGTACGATGCCCTCGACCAATTGGTGACGGTATCCAATGATGCGATTGTCATACGCTACATCTACGATGCCGTCGGCAGGCGCGTTACCGAAACCCGCTCGATACAGGGACAAGGCGGCGTCCAAGAGATGAATATTCGCTACATCTACCATGGGCTGAGCGTTATCGAAGAGCGGATCAGCCAAGATGGCGAGGCAACGCTGCGCTCGTATGTCTATGGCCAATCGATGGACGATCGAGTGATGATGCAAATCGATGACGACCGGTACTTCTACGTCAAAGATCACCAGCAAAGCCCCGCGGTACTGGTATCGGCATCAGGCAATCCCATCGAAGCCTACGAGTATGCACCCTATGGTCAGATGACAGTCCAAAGTGGCCCAACCGATACGCCGACCGAAACAATCGAAAGCACCATCGGCAATCCCTACGGATACACCGGCCGCCGCTGGGACGCCGCCACCGGTCTTTATTACTACCGAAACCGCGACTACCACCCCGGGCTGGGGCGGTTTTTGCAAAACGACCCTGCGGGTTATATCGATGGCTGGAACCGCTATGCGTACGTTGCAAACAATCCTGCGAGTTTTGTCGACCCGCTGGGACTTACGAAACAACACAACGACGAAGAGCACTCATCAGTATTTTTTGGGAGCACGGACCATTCGACAGATATTGTTTTGAATGTCGTCGGACCAGATATCGCCCAAGGAGCAATCGTTCCCACAGTAGGGGCTTCACGATCTTCGGGATTCTTTGATGACGCGCAAATGCGAAAAATGGTTCTCAATTATGAGGGGACTCGACTAGAAAGACAGCTTTCCTCTATCCGAGCTTGGCAAGAAAACCGAGATCTCAGACGTCGGGCCAGGGAAATTTGGCAAGCGGTACAAACGGACGAAGGAGGACGCCGCCTTTCCGGCGCAGGCTTTGATGCATTGCCTGGCGTCGGAGATACTAAGGGATTGATCGAAGTCGTTACAGGTACAGATATCTATACCGGAGAAGAGTTAGGCAATTGGCGATGGGCTGGGCTCATTTTCCTCGGCGAACTCAGGCATCTCAGAAAGAAAAAGGCAAGTCGCGAGGCAAAGACACCTTTGCTACTAGGTCCTGTCGCAGTTTCGAGGAGAACTGCTATGACGGTTACGTTTAATCATGTAAATCGCCGAACGGGTGGCGCTAATCCTTTTGATGGGCCCCCAATACCCAATAAAGCCACCTTCATCGCAGATGTAGACGGCACACTTGTACCAAACACGAACCCTCTAGGGCTCGACAATATCTGTGGGCATTGCGTAATTCGTGGGATTCGGGGAGACCGTCGTCCTGTTCACACCCGTCGCAAGCCGGCATATTTTGAGAACTTCGCAAAAGCCGGCAAAACAACCCTTGAGGAAGTCGAAGGTGAAGCTGCGGCTAGAGCGATCTTGGAAGTTGGCGGGCCAGGCACACAGATACTTGTACGGGGAACTCGAACTGGGGTGGGGCATTATTTTCGAGGGGTAAACGACCCGAGGGTCGGCGTAAAATTCTGGGACGACCTGCTCAATACTACGGCAAATTTTGGTGACGGTTACGGAAAACCTTATACTCACTTTTTCGTTGGAGTCGTAGATAGGCTTGCCGACTAGGGGATGTCCCGATTCGGTGAGTTGGGGTCAGACTGAAGTTGTTACGTTTTTTCTGTGGAAAACTCATCGAAGAATCCTAGAGCAACCTTGGATTTGATCAGGTTCTGCTAGGCAGTAGCTTGTACTACGTCCTCCCCCGGGGTTCTTGGCCAGGATTCCCCATTTGAGCAGCTCACGGATATCGCGTAGCGCTGTATCGGTAGAGCATTTGGCGAGTTTCGCATATTTTGACGTTGTCAGGTGACCCTTAAAATTGTCCAGGAGTCGGTTGATAATCTTGTGCTGACGTTCATTGATAGGGATGGGGTTGATTCGTTGCCACAGCTTTGCTTTGTGAAGCACGGCGCGAAGAATGGTATCGGCGGATTCGATGGTGCGATCGAGGCAACCGAGAAACCATGCGAGCCAAGCGGTAATGTCGAGAGATCCGCGTTGGGCGGATTCAAGTTGAAGATAGTATTCCTTTCGCTCGCGCTCGATCCCCGAAGACATACTGTAGAAACGATCCCGGGTACCGTCGGCCCGCGAGAGAATCATATCTGCGATCGCGCGAGCAATGCGTCCATTGCCATCCTCAAACGGATGAATCGTGACAAACCACAGATGCGCAATCCCCGCTTTTAGTACCAAATCAATCCCCGTCGACGAATTGAACCATTTGAGAAACGCTGTCATCTCTATATCGAGTCGGTCGGCTTCGGGGGCTTCGAAATGTACTTTCTCGCGCCCCATCGCTCCAGAAATGACCTGCATTGGCCCAACGTCCGCGGGGCGCCACGCACCGACAGTGATGCGTCCCAAACCGCTTCGCCCCGTTGGAAACAGTGCCGCGTGCCAAGCGAACAAGCGCTCACTTGTGAGTGGAGCATCGTAGTTGCGGGTTGCATCCAGAGTCATTTCAACGATGCCATCAACTTGTCGGCTCGGTGTCGGCAGTCCCGCGATATCAAGTCCCAACTTGCTTGCCAGCGAGGAGCGAACCTCGTGTGGATCTAGCTGCTCGCCTTCAATTGCTGAGGATTTTGTAACCTCGGTGGTGAGTGCAACGAGACTCGCCTCAACACGAAGTTCAAATCCGATCGCGTGCATTTTCCCAAGATGTTTGCCCTGTTTGTGGCGGACGATGCCGAGACTTTCGGCTAATGCCTCGCTATCCCAGGTGAGTTTGGGCCAGCCACTTAATTTATGAATATACGTCATTTTCTGGGGCCTGCGGTGAATATACAATGTATTTGCCGCACCTCAGACTATTCATAGTAATATTTGCGGTGAATTATTGAAAGAATCAGCTCATATTCTCCTAAATGAGGTAAGCATATGAAAAAAAAGGTCAGACTGAAGTTGTTAAGTTTTCCTGCGGGAGAACTCAGCGAAGAATCCTAGGGCGATAACCTTGGGTTTGGTCAGGTTGGTTTGGTCAGGTTCTGCTAGCAGCCGGACAAAGGGGCAGACTGAAAGGTGGTGGCGGAATTTCGAGCTAGGGGACTCATCTACGAAATGCATGTCGCTTCCGCTTGAACAAGACCGCGAATCAAATCAGACCAGCAATTGTTTCAGTAGATTACGCAACTTTTGTTGCTAGTCTAACCAGGTCTGACTATACTATTTGTGTGACTATTTTAAATATCACTGAGGTGAAAGCGACGCTGTCGGAAGTCGTTGATCGCGTTGTCCAGGGCGAGGTCATTGTAATCACTCGTATGGGAGCTCCAGTTGCGAGGATCTCGGCATATCAGCCAATGAAGCACCAAAAAAGGTTGGGTCAGCTTGAGGGAAAAGCTTGCATTCCTGATGACTTTGACGACTGGCCTGAAGACGAGGCTCGCGCTCTGGGCATTATTGATTGATTGCGAGATGCGCCTATTACTCGACACCCACGTATTGCTCTGGGCCGTATTTGAACCTAAAAAGATTCGCCCTCAGGTACAGCAGCTGATTGCCGACAACGATAATGTTGTGTGCATTAGCATGGCCTCGATTTGGGAAATAGGAATCAAGTGCAACATTGGTCGGCTTGCTATCCCGAAATCATTCTTTGATGAGGTGCCGAGTTTCGGTTTCGAACTTCTGACCGTTACGTTGGCACACGTCAAGTCCTATCTGGAATTACCGCTGCACCATCGTGATCCGTTTGACCGAATGATTATCGCCCAGGCGAATCATGAACGCCTTGCAGTCGCAACACGCGACCAAAATTTTTCCGACTACGAAGTCGAGACAATCGCTTCGTAGTGCAGTATCGGTAGAGCTCTTGGCGAGTGTCGCATATCTATGCGTTGTCAGGTGAGCCCCAAATTGTCCAGTAGTCGGTTGATATTCTTGTGTTGACGTTCATTGATGGGGATGGGGTTGATTCGCTGGCACAACTTCTTGTGACACATCAGATACTGTTAGTTCCAGAAGCCGAGAGAGGCACCGGTATTGAAATATTTTTTTGCGAAGTCACCGGTGAGCGAGGCTCGGAGTCGATAGGTGCTGCCCCAAAATCGAAAGGTATAGAGTCGTACTTCAAGCCCAGCGGTCCCATGAAGTCGTCCGCTTACTTGCGACACTCTGCGTGGTTCCCAATAGCTTCCTCCGCGAAGCCGCAATCGTCCAGGAAGCAGTTCATATTCTGCTCCTGCGCGTACGGACACAACGGTACGGCGTCCCGAACGCTGAAGCTTTCTGAGGCCGAAGGCTTCAACACTATGGCCATTGCCAACGGCGCCTGTGATTACAACATCGGCAGCGACGGTCACGGACTTTTCATCTCGGAACTGTTTGTTGATCGATTGATTCCATTTGGATTTCGCGAATCGCCACGCGATGCCCGTGGACAGGCGCCAGGGGACTGCCACCTCATTGGGAAGAATGTATCCCGCGCATGCCAGGGGATCACAGTTGTCATTCTCAACGTCTTTTCCCGAGATGGGCAGTGCGCTCGTGACGCCCAATCGAAGGTTGATAGAGCTCGGGTGCCAGACCCCTCCCACTTCTAGTCCTGTGCCGATGATCTTAAATAGTGCAGCATTGTCGGCGGATATTTTTAGTGATCCGGCCCGCAAGCCAAGTCCAACGGTAAAATCGGTAGCAAAGTTGCGGGCAAGCGTGAAACGAACGACCTCTGCCTCGGTTTTCACCGTCTCCTCGGGTGTAGGCGAGGTTGAACTAGATACTTTTGTTGCACCCAAGGCAAACCCCCATTTTTTATACTGAATCGTGAGGCCAAAGGTCACTAGGGGGAAGGGGCCAGCTTCGTCAGTCTCGATGCCATTATTGTCAAAGTC
The DNA here is from genome assembly GCA_965223575.1 of Kofleriaceae bacterium. Taxonomy (GTDB): domain Bacteria; phylum Myxococcota_A; class Polyangia; order Haliangiales; family Haliangiaceae; genus CBDCWZ01. Next base: position 18,030 of record CBDCWZ010000112.1, on the reverse strand, counting down.
CGACCCCAGAGCAGGGTTGAGCCAATCGAGGTGCCAATCCCAATCCCATTTGCCGTTTGAGGTCGCATCGCGCACTGCTGGGGAGGCTGGGTTGACGTTGGTGCCCGCGGAACCTTGCGCGGTGGCAACCGCAGCACCTCCCATGCCGACAATTCGGACAGATCCCAACGCGGTGCCCTGGTACAAATCAATGGCGTAGTCACGGTCCGTTACGTCAGGTAGGGCGTCAACGTCAATCGAGTCGGCAAGGCTCGGGTCGCTTGCCGGCAGCGTGAGCATGACTATGATTCCAAGAGCCTGTCGCATCCGTTGAGTAATATGTTCGATATGGCAATGGGGCTATCGTTTCGGGGGCAGCGTTTTTGCGTACTCGATCCCGCGCTCGAGCCATTGGTGTAGTTGTGTGTCGGTTTTGTAAGCTTGTGGTGCAACGAACACAAACCCGCGCATCGGTCGCCCAGTAAAGTCCATCTGTCGAGCTCCAGGTTGCGCCAGGGCATCTTCAAAGGCATCTGGCCCGACCCGGATCATTAGGTCTCCATTTCCCGTCGGGCCACCAACCATGTGTCCATTCTTGAAGAAACAGTGTCCACCAAACATGTGCTTTTCGCTGATTTCAGCACGATCATGCAATAGTGCTCGTATGCGAGCGAGGGTTGGCTCCAAGTCGGGACGTGATGTCTTTCTTCGTTTCTTTCCGGTGCCCATAACGGTAATTTAACCATACAATCGATGGTCTGGCACTTGGGACGTGGCGACCCGAATCCCGTCCACGAAGGCGCTCATCCTCCATTTGAGTGTTCGCAAAGCGCATCGTAATCATCAGCGTTGTGCTCATGCAAAAGATGTTCGAAAATACATTGCACCAAAAGATGATCGCGACCCAATATTTGCAAAGCCATTTCGCATCAAACCCATCCCGTTGGAATCCGTATTTCCACATTCCATTGCTACGAGAAAAACGCGCTCCTATGGGATTTGGGCTGCCGAGGAGATGCCTTTTGAGGGACAGTCGGCACAAGCTGTTCCACTATGGCGAGTCGTATGTCCCGCCATCGTTCCCGAGACCCCGGTAGGGACACCACAGACAATCCCTTGAGGGGGGATGACTTGTGCTCGGGACTGCGACATGTCCGATGTCCGTGTGGGATATTAGGGAATGTCCGCATTCCTCTGAATCAGCTGTGCTAGACTTCTTTCGGTGCTAAAAAACGCCACGGCTTGGTTTGCAGTTGTCGTTTGCTGCGGCTGTGGACGGATCGGTTATGACTCGCTTGTGGATCCCGACGCAGGCCCGGGTCCGCTTGTGCTTGGTCCGCAAAACCGGATAACCGTTGCGTCTGCGTCTTCTAGCAATCCAGCGATTGTTTGGACGGGGTCGGAGTTTGGGCTGGCTTGGTACGATAATCGCAATGGCGCCTCCGAAATCTACTTTGCGCGCATGGATGCAGCGGGGAACAAGATTGGAAATGATGTTCGGGTGAGCAACGCGGCTGGAAATTCGAGAGATGCGGCCATCGCGTGGAGTGGAACCGAGTATGGCATTGCCTGGCAGGACAATCGGGACGGTGCGAGCGAAGTCTATTTCGCCCGCGTTGATGCTGGCGGGGGGCGTCAAGGTCCTGAGGTTCGGGCGACGATAGATGCGGGGCTTGACCTTGAAATACTGCTCGCGTCAACGGGGACGGACTTTTTTGCCGCTTGGCAGGATTCTCGCAGTGGGCAAGAAAATGCATATGTCACCCGGATCGATCCCACCGGGGTGGTAATCAATGCTCCCATTCCGCTGACAACTCGAGGGAGTGATCCGTGGCTTGTTGCAGTTGGCAATGAGCTTGCTGTTGCATGGCGAGACTTGCGTGACGGAAGTGACATTTACTTTGCTCGATTGGACGGCACCGGAACGATGATAGGAAGTGAGGCGCGTGTCACTGATTCGGGAGATGGGCGCAGACCGGGACTCGCGGTCGCGGGTGAAGGGTTCGGAGTAACGTATACTGATGATCTGCCCCTGGGTCGTGAGGTGCACTTCAAGTATCTCGATGGCAATGGCAACCCCATCACGGGGGCAATCCAGATTTCCAACGGAGCTAATAACGTCACTACGCCGCAACTTGGCTATTCTGCGGGTCGCTTTTTGATCGTTTGGAGGGAGGGACTGGCGCCGCAACGGGGAGTTCGCTTTGTGAGAATTACCGAGGCTGGGGCAGTGGTGGATGCCGGTGATTTGGAGGATGGTGTGGATGCCTCGGACGCTGCGATTACCGGGTTTGATAATGGATTTGCGGCGACTTGGGAAGATAATCGGGATGGCAGCAATGAGATATACTCGCGTCTCCTCACCCAATAGCTCCGATCACCTCAGATCGTCGCAAGAACCAGCCATCGTTGTTAGTTGAATGTCTTCGCCATAGTAGAATTGAAGAATTGATTCGTAGTCCCAGCCAAGATCGGATAGACAATTCGATCCATTTTGTGACATGCAACCGCGATTGGCGAAATTGTTGGTGTGAATCAGTCCCAGAGATGTTTGCTTTACCATCTCGCCACTCAAGCCCTCGTTGTAGGTTACAAACCTCTCTGTTTTGTAAGCATCTTTTGTGCCCGCAGTGCATGAGGGGGGGAGTTGTAATGAACCCGCAACATAAAATGCCGCAACCTGAACTCCCTGATAGACTAGAGCTTGCCGCGCGGTCTCGGCAACTGCGCGTCGGTGCTCCTCCGTTGGCGGGCGGTCACAGCGATACACCTGATCCGTAGTGCCATCGTGAATATTCCCGCTCTCAAGAAGTCGATAATATAGGTAGGATCGTGCAGCTACCGCTTGTGCCTTAAGTGCTTCGTAGCTCGCTGCGTTGTTCTCGCACCCTAATACCCTTGGGAGATAGTCTGTCTCAACAGCAACAGTACCGACGCCGACGACGTTCGCTTGACAAAATTTTGGCATTTGGGAAATATTCGCGCCAGCGCAGCCAATGCTAGCGATGATGATGGTAGCGACACATCGTCTGATCATTCGGGTGAGTTTAGCACAACTGCGAATATGGGGTTATCGGGCGCAGGTTTCTGTGAGGACGAAGTTATCGATACCAAAGGTCTCATTGAGTGCGTCCTGGTTCAGGGTGTCGCCGAATCCGATCGTGATATCCGTCGACTTTGTCGGTATCGCGAGCTGATAGCGATGAATGCCATCTTTGTCGTGACCCTTGGATCCGAAACCAATCGGGCCTGTGGCTATAGTAGTGACCGTGGGATTGCTATACCAAACCTGTTGGTTCCAGTCCGGTTCAGGCCCTTGCTCAAAGTCTTCGTTGGCAATCACCGTGTTTTCGTTTGAGTTTGTGGTAATGACGATATTGTCGATGCCGAAAGCTTCATTGTAGGCTGGCTCGTTGCCGACCATTTGAAATCCCAGCGTGACCGAAGAGGCAGTGCTATCCAGAATTAAAGTGTAGTGATGAATGCCATCCCGCCGGGAATCGCCACGAAGACCAAAGCCGAGCTCGCCAGTCTTGATTGTCGAGGCGGTGTACTGGCCGTTTGGGAATGGACCGCTTGCAGATGCGACGCTACTGCCGCCAGAAAACTGATGGTGAATTGCGAGGTCTCCGTCGATATAGACCTCAAATGGTTCGTCATCCCATGAATCGATTTGGTAGAAATCAAACTCGATTGTTACTTGGGTTTGTGCGCCATCCAATTCATAGGTTTTATGAGGCTGAATGCCTGTCCGGAATGGTCCCAAAAATGCGGTCATCGGGTTTTCTTGGATCGGTTCGCCGCGTCGAATGCCTCGCCAATCGTATATCTTTCCGTCGACATAGACGAGGAAATCCTCTTTGTCCCATGAGTCGATCTGATACAAATCAAAACCGAGAGAGACCCAAGTTTGGTCACCCGAGAGAAAAAAACGCTTGCTCACGACCTCGGTTGGCATTTTCACAGCAGCGGCATGGCGGCCGAGAAACTCAGTAAACGCCGGCTCTGTGTTGTCCGTGGCGTTATTGCTCCACCCCGTCGCGCCGCCTTCAAAATTCTCGTCGGTAACGACCTCGTTATCGACGAGATCGCTGCATTTGGAATCCAGATCTTTTGCGTCTGCAGCGGGACCAAATTGGGCGTCACCACAACCGAGTACTGCGGGGACTACAATTGACAATACCTGGGTCCATCTCTCCGTGATGCGTGATCGATACATATACAGCGGCTGAATCACAGGTGGGGCATGTTACCCTGGACAGGGTCGCGACCCAACGAAAGCCGACGGTCTTTGTTGGGCAACCTATCGTCTTTCGTACTCTATGGCTGGGTATGTGGGAGGAACTCTGAGACAAACCCACATCGGGATCCCCTTATTTGCGCATGTTAACGGAGCGCGCAGAACTGTCGTCATGTGTGTAAGCGCCCGGCAATCGGATACAATGTTTATTCGAAAGTGACGCTGACGTGATCTGTCTGGCCGTCGTAGTGAGCGACTACAGTATGTTTCCCGGGGCTGGGAATCCACTGGTCCGCAGGGGTGCCATCGATCGTCCAAACGATTTCAGCGTCGTGGGGAAGAGCAACGAGGGGAGGTTTTTGAAATTTGGCGGGGCGGAAGCTCTCGAGAATAAATTTGGCGCCGTTTCTTGGCGATACGATTCTGACAGGGCCAGGGGGCGCGGGCTGATCGCACTGATGTTGGGGGGCGAGGTTGACTGCAGCGACCCAACGGCGAATCGGATTTGGATAGACGACCGAAGGTTTGCCACATACGAGTTGATGCCAATCGCATGTCTCGGTTGGCTGGGATCCGGTGATGAATCGATCGTATTTCTTATGTTTGCAATGGGGGCCGGGTCGTTTGCCTGATAAGGGGCAAATGGCGGCGTCGACAATAGCGTGTGGGCGCGCGGGTGCACTTGGATTGCCATAGCGCGCGGCGATTGCGGTGTAGACTGCATGCATGAGCGGCGTCGCGCCCTGTACCGACATGACCTGATGGGTGGGGGTTCCGTCAAAGTTGCCGGCCCAGATACCGACGGTAAACTCTCGCGTGACGCCGACGGCCCAGTTATCGGTATATCCTTTGGTTGTTCCAGTTTTGAGTGCAACTTTGAAAGGTAAGTTCATTGGAACACGATCGCCAAACATGGGTTTACGCGCATCGGGATCGCTAAGAATATCGAATAGCAGGTATGCAACTTCGCTTGAGAAGACTTGTGGTCGCTTTATCTGTGGTTCCCGCCATGTATCACCATTTACAGTTGTCGCCAAGGTAATGGCCCTTGGTGCGACTGGTCGGCCACCTCGGCCAAATAGCGAGAAGGCTGCGCTGAGGTCGAGCAGGCGTACGTCCGCATGACCGATTGCGAGTCCCCAGTCGTACTCGCTGTCGGGTCTATCCAAGGTCTGGATTCCCGCATCCCGCAGTTTGGTCAGGACAGGCTTAACCCCGACGGTTTGGAGCGTATGAACCGCAGCGAGGTTGTAAGAGCCTGCGAGTGCTTCGCGGTAACGGGCAAAGCCGTGACTTCGAACGTCTTTGCTATAAAACAGATTGACATCTTGGGGCAAGACGATGTCATAAACGATGCTCGCAGGGGAGTCTCCCCGCTCAATGGCAGCTGCGTAGACAAAGGGTTTGAGTGCGGAACCGGGGCGCAGCCGCGCGGTTACACCGTTATAAGCGCCGTTGCGGGTGTGATCGGCATAGTCGCGAGAGCCCACCATTGCCAAGATCGAGCCATCCTGATTATCAAGAACAACCACCGCAGCTTGCGTAACGTTTTTCCAATGGAGCCTAGCCAGGTGCGTTTCAACGGACACTTCTATCTGGTTTTGGAGTTGCCAGTCCAGCGTGGTCGCGATGGAGCTGTTTTTGCGCCATTTTTTGGGCAGTCGCTGTTTCGCAAACTCTACGAAATGAGGCGCGCGAAACGCCGAGGGGGCTCTTGCAAATCGAAGTGGGGAGCGCTCTGCCAACGCGCGCGTCTCTGATGACAAATACCCGGATTTCTCCATCAGAGAGAGGATCCGGCTGCGCCGTTTGCGGACCCGATCCCAATGATCGAAGGGGTCGTAATATTGGGGACCACGCGGAATGACCGCAAGGGTTGCCGCCTCGGCGACCGATAACTCAATGGCAGACTTGCCAAAGTAGAGCTGGGCGCTTTGCTCCGGTCCCCAAGCCCCGTTTCCATAATAGACGCGGTTGAAGTAGTGCTCCAATATTTCGGGTTTTGACAACTTTGTCTCTAGTCTCGCTGCCAAAAGCGCTTGCCGGATTTTTCCTCTAATACTTCGTTTTGTCTGGGCGGTTCGTTTAACGAGTTGCATTGTGATTGTGGAAGCGCCAAAACGCGGGCGGCGTGATTTTAGGTTGAGCCACGCGGCCCGAACGACCGCGAGCCAATCGACACCGGCGTGGTGGTAGAACCGTCCGTCTTCGGATGCAATCGTTGCCTGGATCAGGTGCGGGGAAATCCGGTCAAGGTCAACCCACGACTCTCTTGATCCGGCTGAGGTTGCTTCTCTGCGAAGAGAGATGCCAGAGGAGTCAACGATGGTGAGCGAGTTTGATTTCGCAAGCAGCGGGTCGGGGAAATCGCCAGCCCATACTGCGCACCACCAGGCGACGATGCACGATGTGGTCGCGACGCAACACCAAATCAGCCAGCGCTGTCGATACAAGGGCAACTACTTGGCTCGAATATCGATATGTGCCAGAGCTGTTTGCGCGTTTTGTTCTGGTTTGTACATGAGCTCTGCGACGGATGGGGGGACTGTAAAACGACCCGATGCAATTGCACGTGCCATATAGGTCCGTTCGTACATGCCCTGGTAGATATATTCACTGGAGAAGTCGGCGCGTTCGTCGCGCAGTTCGCGATGACTGCCCCAGTTGTGGCGTTGGTTCCCTGTCGTGCGGTTTGCCACAGTGGCAAGGCGGGTGTTGAGTGCTTCGAAGCCCGCTGGAATGCGGTCGGAGATCATCAGGTGTGTTTTGTTTTCTGTCAGTGGCACGCGTAACCGGATCACGACGATGTCGCCGACCTGAAACGAGGTCTTTGGTTTTCCGTCTTCGTCGAGATATTCACGATTGAGTGAAAGCGTGTTGGAAATATCCTTTAGTGTCTCGAGTTTTTGACGATATTGTACGGTAACGGCGTAGTGCACGGCTCCCCTGGGCTCAATCACGATGGGTGATTTTAGCGCGGTGAGTGGGACGGATGCAGTACTGATCCGGTTTTTGCCTTTTAGTTCAGCGGTGAGGAGAGCGTTTCCGCTTGCGACGATCGTGACATTGGGCGCCGCGGCCGACACAGCCTTTGCGTAATTTGTGAGTGCGAGTAACGAGTAGAGATTCGCTTGGGTCGAGCGATAGCGAGTTTCGCGACGTTTTGCCATCAATGTTTTTGCGAGCGTTTTGATCGCGAGATGTTGCGGAGCAAGTGCGACCAATGCGTCCAGCACGATGGCTGTGGTTCGCATGGAATCAGACATATACCAACGTAGCTTGTCGCCGTTTGGTTCATCGATCAGCGTGTTGTTGTTTGCCGCTTGCGTTGCCAGTCTTCCGAGTTGTCCTACGATTTTGGTCACCGCCGCATCTTTTGCCCCAACTCCTTCGGCGAGTGCCCGTGAGAGAAATGCCATTCCGTAAATCGGCATATGCTCACTGTTCTCGGCAAGCTTGATTGCTGCCTGGGTATCTTTGTCTCCAAGTAGTGCGCGGATGTACAGCGAGAAAGCCTGCGCAGCTTGATTGCCGGCCTCGTTGTAGAACCCCTTTGATTTGTCGGGGCGTTTTCCCTGCGTCCGCAAATATCGCAACCCGTCTTGAATTCGGTTGTTGCTCACGGGATATCCTGCCTGCTTTGCGGTGAGCAGCCCCCACAGTGCGTAACCTGTGTAATAGGCTTGCGGTTGTCCACCGGGCCACAATGAGAATCCGCCGGATGAATGTTGGTGTCGACCGATTTTGGCGAGTCCGGCTTTGACAAATTTGTTTAGATCCTCGCCCTGTAAACCTTCCAATGAAAGGGACTCGGCGAGCTCACGGACGGCGATCATTGGGATCACCTTGGATGTGGTTTGCTCCAAGCAGCCGTAGGGATAGCGGATTAAATCACGAAGGCCGTCTTCGATCCCGACGAGGCCATCTGGATCGACGGTGACGTGTACCTGAGCGCTGCCTCGCAACGCGTGTTCGGGGAGGGTGACTGGTATCGAGTGACGTTTTGTCGTTACACCGAGCGCGACATCGTGGCTCTTTTGGGGAGCAGGGTGATGAATCGGAAGAGTAAAGCGGACACGGTCTTTCTCATCGCCAAGCTTGACCGAAAAGGTCAGCTCAGCCTCGCCTAGCCCATCGGCGCCCATTTTGAAAAGTACTCGGGTTCGACCGCCCGCCGGGACTTCCACCGTCCTATTTTTGTCGCCCTCGATCGAGAGGACGTTGTTGGTTTGTAGTGCGACGGTTGCGGTTCCGGCAGCGCCGGTCTCGTTATGGATGACCACCCCACCATCAAGTGTGTCCCCAAGGGTCAAAAAACGCGGCAAGACTCGGTGTAGTTGAAGTGGCTTGGAGACAGTAAAGCGCTTGTCGCCGGAGCCAAATCGATGGCCCCGATCCGCAGCGACCGCCATGATTCGAAACGCAGTGAGGTTGTCGGGGGCTGTGAAGTTGACCGTGGCGACTCCTTTGCTGTTTGTAACAATGCCGGGCTTCCACACGGCTGTGGATACAAATCGCCATCTGAGTGTTCCCGGTCCCGCGGAGTCTCCGCCGGTCGCCGGTCGAGTGACATTTGGGCCGGGAATATCTTTCACGTAGGCGAGCTGGGTCGCCGAGACAACACTGATGCCCCAGGGGGAGTAAAACGTCGGGATTGGGTTTGGCGTTTTATATCCAATCAACGACAGGACACCCTCGTCTGCCGCAGCGATCGCTACCTCTGCGGCGATCGGTTTATCGTTTTGATCGCTGACTCGAATTTTTGCAGTGACCCGCTCACCAGGACGATAGTCGGGTTTATCTGTAGATACTTCGACTTTGAGCTTTGCCTCGTCAGCGTTGACGCGGAGGTTGACGAGACCCATCCGCATGCGTGGTTTCCCGCGGATGCCTTTTCCTGTTCGACCTTGGACCAGTGCTACCGAGACGTAGATGTTGGGCGCATAGTTTGCGAGGATGGGGACCTTCACGTACTTGCCACTCTGCTCTAGGTCCATCAGTCGAGTCTCGATCACGCCATCCCGTTCGATTGAAATCAATCCTTTGGCCTTTGTCAGGTCAGTTTTTAGTAGCAGAGTCGCGGTATCACCGACCTGGTATTCCTTTTTATCGGTGATGATATTGTAGGTCATAGAATCATCGCTGCGCCACGAACCGCCGCCGTCTCCCCAGGCATACATTTGCAGGGAGGCGGTTCCTTCGCCTTTTTCGCCCGCTAAGGTGATCCAGTATTCGCCGCCTTTCTCTGGTTTAAACTCGTAAGGAATCGGCTTGTTCTTATCGAGTTCTATCGTCTCTGAGACGATGTCTTCATTGTCCTCATTGCAGCGATAGGAGCCTCGATAGCCCCAGTCTTCCCAAATACAATTCCAATCTTGCCGCCGAATACTGAGCTTTGCTTTGCCACCCACGGACTTTCCTTCTGGGTTCACGGCGACGAGATGAAAGATGTATTGCTTTTTGATTTCGAGAAAATAGTCCGATGCCTTAATTCCATGGTAGCGATCAGAGCGATAGTAGGGGATCACGAAGGACTTGCTGATGACTTCATCCGCTGGAGTCGTGACGTTCGCGCGTACCAGAATGTCCGCATCGGTGGCGACGTCCTCGGGCGAAATTGAGATTGAGAACGATGCATTGCCATCGTTATCCAGACCAGATTGCTCTTCGGTTACCAGCATTTGTTCCCCGCTCGCGTACCCCTCACCGCCGTAGTCTCGATCTCGGTAGAACTGAAACTCTTTAAAATCACGAAACTGAGGGTGGCGTGGACGACTGTGGACAGCGAGCTCGACTTGTCCATCCCTCACGGGGGCGCCATAGAGGTAGTTGGCCGAGATGGTTGCGTCGAGCGAACCACCCGTTGTTACGAACTTTGCCCTTGTCTTCTGCGTTACCTCGAAGGTTGCCGGGCGATATTCTTCTACTGAAAAGCGTGCGCGAAAGGTTCCGTGCTCCAGTCGAGCTCGAATCGTATAGTCGCCAAGCCGCGAATCCTCTGGGAGCTCGATGTCAGTCCAAAAACCGCCAAACTTGCTGAGGCTGGCTTCCATTTTCTTAACGATGTCTCCACGGGGGCCTTTTACCTCCAGCGATACCTTGTCGCTTTTGGGTACGGCAAGCGGTTGGCCGACTCGAGTCGTGCGGGCTAATCCCTTGATGTGCACAGTTTCTCCGGGGCGATAGAGACCACGGTCGGTATGCATAAATCCGCGCAGTTTGACCGGCGACATGTCTGAGTCGCTCGAAATATTAAAATTATAGGCGTCAAGCCCACCGGTGCGGTTGGCATTGAGAATCGTCCAATCCTTTTTATAACTGACAAAGATGTTCATTCGATCGTAGGTGTTGATGTCTTCCTCTGGTTTTTTCTCAAGCTCTTTTCGTCCGGGAATCTTTGCGATCCCGTTTTTATTTGTTTTGCCGGACCAAGTTTTTTTGCCACTTGCGTTGTGGATAACGACCTCCGCACCCGGCAACGGATCTCCAGATGACAGTTTGGTGACCCAAACGATTCCTTGCGTAGCCCCGATCTTGCTTACAACGCCAATGTCAGTGAAGTTGATGAGGACTTTTTTGCGCTCGTATTCGTAATCCTCTACTTCCGGCGCGACGACTTCAAAGTAGTACATGCCGGGGCCCGGTTTTCCTCCAAAAAAAGTAACCGGGTCGAGTGGTTGCTGACTCCACTGGTTTTTCGTGCCCGTCAGGGCTAATTTTTTCGTCGTGGGCTTGAGCGATGTATCTGACAGGTCGATCGGGCTTGACTCCCACCAGTCCAGATGGGGGCGAAATTTCTCGTAGGTTTTAGGGGTCAGCGCCAAGGCGGTGACTTCGAGTTTGGTGACGTTGCGCGTCCAAATCGGAAAGACGGGGCGTGTCGTTTCCGCAACAAAAAAACCGGACTCCATCGAAATAGTTGGATCTGGCTCGACGGTGCGAAACGAAAAAGTCTTTTCGGCGCCGAGCTGCTGGCCAAAAATATCCATCTGCTTTGCTTCGATGGTAACGGTGTACGCGGTTTGGGCATCTAGAAGTGCCGCGCACGAAAGGTTTGGCGGGTCGGAACCACCGATGTGGCACTGGCCGGGAAACCCGGGGACTGGTGGATTAATCGAGATGTAGTACGGTTTTTGAAGCGGATTGCTAAACTCGAGATCAATCCTTAGATCTTCTGCGGGAACAACGTCTTCAACGGCACTGATACCGAGTGCTTTGAGTGGACCGTGGGTGGTGAATTCGTCTTCGATGGTGCCCACCATGGTCAGCTCACCTTCTGTTCCTCGAAGTGCCTCGGCGCAGTGCAGCGTCCAAGTGGTACTCAGGGCCAGCTCTGTTGTCGGAATGACCGTGTGGCTCTTTGCGATCCCGCCCGGTGAATCCGCTGGTTTGGTAACGGTGACTTTTTCTGCTTTGGTGGATCCTTCTGGTGTGGAGGTGAAGTGGCAGTGGTCGTTGATTTCTTCAAAGTTGACGTTTTGATTGAACGAAAGCTTGACGGCTTGTTTCTGCCGCGCGCGCTCATAAGAACCTATCACCTCAGCTTCGCCGGATAAGCGCTCGGAGGTAAATTGAAACGTATACGCTTTCGCGAGGGTGCTGCCGTCAAGCGCGCGTAGGCTCTGGGGGACCGTGACGGTATATTCGCGGGAGCCTTTGAGTGTTTCGCTTGCTTTAAAATTCAGTTTGGTGTCGTCTTCCCACCAGGTTTGTCCTGCAATGGCGGGCGCGATTGTAATTGGTGATTTTTCGAGATGTGTTCCGAATTGGGTGCTTCGCACCATCGGTTTGGAGAAATCGACAGTGATTACCAGGTCATCGCTGACTTCTCCAGTTGGCGCTCCCGTGGCGGTCAGTCCTCCTTTATTGGAGGAACTTCCGCAGCCACCGACAAATACAACGATTCCAGCGAGCCAAAGACTTGTCCTATGCATTGTCTACTCCCACGCGTATTGGGCCAAAACTATTCCCTCTATTTGTCAGACATTATCCCAGTCTTTGATTTGTGGGAATGGCTGGTCGCTTCGAGACGTGTGCCAAGTTGTGGACCTAACACGGTTTTCTAGCGGCAACGTAACCAATGGAGCGAGTGGGTGCTGCAAAGTACAACACTGCACTTGGCTGTCCAGGCAACTCAAGAAAGGTTGGCTATGTGGATAGGCATGTGCAAGGGGGACGAACTTTGTTCAGATGACAATTTGGCACTGCTGAGGTCAACGCTTGCCATTTTGACAGCGCGGTATTGGGTGTTTTAAGTTAACTTGCCGAAACAATTGAAATTGGTTAGCTTGGTGGGTCTGGCACGCGAATTGAACTCCATTAGTGGTAACAAAGCTGGTGGTTACAAGCTAGTGATACAAAGTCCATGGTGATTTCGTCTCCTCACAACGATCAAAGTAGGGAGTTGGTTCATTCGAATCACGACGACCATTTTGTGCTCGTTGTTGATGACGAGAGTAGCATCGTTGCGTCATTGGAGAAGATCTTCCGTCGTGAAGGAATCCCTGTGATGACGGCATCGGATGGTGTCACCGCGTTAAACATCCTCCGAGAGCATCCCATTTCCGTATTGCTCACAGATCTCATGATGCCGCGAACCACGGGGATGGATTTGCTAAAAGTTGCTCGGACGGTGTCGCCCGAGACAGAGATTGTTTTGATGACGGCCTATGGAACCGTCGAGACGGCAGTTGCAGCGATGAAAGAAGGAGCCTACGATTTTGTTACGAAACCGCTAAAACGCGCTCACATCGTTCGTATCGTTAAGAACGCACTTGAGAAACGTTCGCTCGTGTTTGAGAATCGTGTTCTGCGGGCACAACTTGCTGCTTCACGGGAGCGCAAGATAATCGGCAATTCGCTGGCATGGCGGCGGACGATTGAGACCGTGACGCAGGCCGCGCCAAGCGAAGCCACAGTGCTATTGCTGGGAGATAGCGGGACCGGCAAAGAACTGCTTGCCAGGGCGATCCATGGCCAAAGTGGGCGCGCCGGGAAGCCCTTTATCGCGATCAATTGCGCTGCAATCCCCGAGTCGATTCTCGAGGCAGAGCTATTTGGCTATGAAAAGGGTGCCTTTACCGGTGCAAATGCTGCACAGGAGGGGCGTTTTGAAGCAGCTCAAGGGGGAACGCTGTTTTTGGACGAAATCGGCGAGATGTCGCGTCATGTCCAAGTGAAACTTCTGGAGGGTTCTTCAGGAAGGTGAGATTGAGCGGCTGGGCGCCGGCGGAAAGACGCGACGTATTGATATTCGGCTGATTGCGGCAACCAACATCGATTTGACCCAAGCGGTCCAAGATGGTTCCTTTCGGGAGGATCTCTTCTATCGACTAAACGTCATTCCGGTCATCGTGCCATCCTTGCGGGATCGCTTGGGTGATATTCCCTTGCTCGTACAGCACTTTGTTCGCATTTACGCCGAAAAGAACGCAAAATCGATAACTGGATTTTCTTTGCGTGCACTTTCACTGTTGTCAGACTATTCATGGCCGGGGAATGTACGAGAACTTGAAAACGCAGTCGAACGAGCCGTCGTATTGTCCAAGACACCAATTATAGAAGAAGATGCGCTTCCTTCAGAAGTTCGCGAAGCAAAACCTGCTAACGCATCCCAGTCTGCCCTGTCATTTCCAATTGGTACGCCCTTGGCGGATATCGAGTTGCGCGTGATCCATGAAACACTCCGCCATACGGGGGGCGATAAGCGACTTGCAGCGAAGCTATTGGGAATTGCGACACGAACGATTTACCGGCGACTGGAGGCTAGCTCTTCGCAAGCTTCTCCACCGGTTGAGGACTCTCGGCGCGATCAAGATTCTCCACGAGATCAAGAATCTCGCCAAGAGAGGCAGCGGGGCGACAGAGCGGATACCGATTGTGAGCGAGTGGGACCAACATGACGGAATTTGACTTCAAAAAGTATTTTTGGGTCGTAACGGCAGCGACGGTTGTGATTTGCACTGTGTTTGCCGCCAAAGGTGTAAATCACTACCTCGAAGCAAAGTATTTGGGGGAAGAAAACCGTGCGGCGATCTCCTACGTAAAGCCACGTCCCAAAAGGCGGTCCATTTCAACGTCTGCCAAATCCGGTGCTTTGCTTGTGAGTCGCAATATGTTTTGCTCGGACTGCGAGCCCGAAGTCGCCGAGCTTCCCCCTACCGTACAAGACACCAATAATGATGGCACCGTGCCGGTGACGTCGTTGCCGATTCAACTCGTTGCGACCAATATTGTTCTACCGCCCGCGGGATCGTTTGCAACCATTCGTAGCACGTCCAGTGCGCACCAAGGTGCGTACCTAGCGGGTGATGTGATTCCTAACGCTGGCGAGGTAAAAGAGATTCATGGGAAGTATGTATACTTTCAAAACAGTAGAACTCGGCGTTTGGAACAGATCTCATTGCTTGGGAAGGACGGGGCGCCGCGACCGACTCCCAAACCCAAGCCCAAATCTAACAACAGATCCACTGCCAAGAGTGAGCTCGCAAAAGCGATCAATGATGGTATTCGGAAAATTAGTGATACGGAGTATGAGGTCGACCGCGCTCTGGTTGACCGGCTTACGCAGGATCCGCTTGCGATTAAGGGGGCGCGAATTGTCCCGTCGATCAAGGATGGGAAGAGTCGAGGCTTTCGTCTTTATGCGATTCGGCCCAGTTCAGTGTTTGCAAAGTTAGGAATTCGAAATGGCGATACGGTTCACGCAATTAATGGGTTTGAGCTCAAGAGTATGAGTGATGGCTTGGAGGTGTACGGAAAATTGCAAAGTGCCACAAACTTATCTGTATCTATGACTCGCAGAGGGAAACCTGTATCTCTCAACTATACCATTCGGTGATATACATGAGACGAAATAGCTTAGAATCGACGATTCGGCCGCCTAAGACATTTGTTGTTAGCAAAGTGTTTGCCGTTAGCACGTTGTTTGCTCTTGCCATTGGTTTCACTTTACTCACGCCTGTTGCGATTGGGCAGCCGTTGAAGCCATCTGTTGGGACGCCAAAACCCGCAAAGGCGGCGCCAAAACGGAAGCTACCGAAGCGATTGAACCGGCCGAACCGGCCAAATCGGCCAAATCGGCCGCCAACAAATCCAGGCCCCAAAAGAACACCCAGCGCAAGCGGTAAGAAGGATGGGCAGGGACTTGTTGAAGAGGGGCTCTATAGTTGCCATCGCGGGAAGGTGAGGCGCGTATCGGTCTCGTTCAAGCCTGAGGTAAATCTAAAAGACCTGATCACCTGGGCGATGGGATTTACGTGCAAGAACTTTATCTATGGTTCGAATATTAGCGATCGAAACAAGGTAACAATTATTGCTCCCAAAACGATGACACGTGAGCAAGCTTGGCGGGTGTTTTTGGTCTCGTTGCAGAGCATGAACAAGACGGTCGTTCCCAAGGGCAATGTGCTTCAAATTCTTGAGTCGGCACAGGCAAAGAGTTCTTCACTGCCGCTTTACAACAAAGGTGGGGGGACTGGACGGGATCAGCTGATCCGAGTCGTCATTCGTCCGACACACCTGCCGGTTGAGGATGTGTCAACAGCCCTCAACGTTTTAAAGTCGAAAGAGGGCCAAATCACGGCGATTCGCAAAGCCGGTGTGCTCTTAGTGACAGATTGGGGCGGTCATATACGCAAGATGAAACACTTGCTGAGAGAGATCGATCGGCCTCTATTGGGCGAACGCTTGTACATGATTAAGGTCCGAAATGCCGATGTTTCGGAACTCGCATCAAAGCTGCAAGAGGTGCTTGGTGTACGCGATCGGGACACCCGGTCCAGTTCTACTCGAGCTAGGTCGTCCAGCAGCAGTAGTCGGCGCTCAAGCTCGCGGTCCAGTTCTAGCTCTAGTTCACGCAGAAGCAGGACGAGCCAAAACGAAGCTGCCGTCGCCATCGCTGTGCCAAGCAAAATCATGGCGGACGAGAGGATCAACTCGCTGATCATCATGGCGACTGAGGCTGCCTACTTAAGAGTGCTGGCGTTGGTAAAACGATTGGACGTTGCCGTGGATGTCGAGGGTGCCGGGCGGATTCATGTATACTATCTTGAGAACGCTGATGCTGAGGAACTCGCCGGGACTTTGACATCTGTCATCAGTGGTGTGGCTCAACCCTCGAGTCGGTCTTCACGGTCTTCGTCGCGTTCTTCGTCCTCATCGCGTTCTCGCGCGCGCACTCGCTCGACGAGTTCGTCGGCTGGATCTGCAGCATTTGAAGGGCAAGTGCGCGTGACCCACGACAAACCGAGCAATGCCCTGGTTATCGTTGCTTCGGTAAAGGACTTTATCGCGCTCCGGGAAGTGATCCGAAAGCTGGATGCACCAAGGCGGCAGGTTTTTATTGAGGCGAGTATCTTTGAGTTGAATATTACGTCGAAACGAGAGTTGGGCTCGAGTTTTCATCTTGGCAGCGGAGTCCGGGATGGGATTGTCGTCGGCGGTGTCCAGCACGAGGGGCTGGGGTCTCTGACCCCTGCGAGTATCGCAGGTGCCCAAGGGCTTCTGGGTGGCCTGATTGGCCCATTGCTCGATAACGCAGAAGACCTACTTGGGATTCCAGGGGTGAGCATTCCTTCGTATGCGGTACTACTGCAGGCTCTCGCGTCAAATGACAATGTGAATGTGCTCTCTTCTCCCCATATCCTCACGACAGACAATGAGGAGGCGGAGATCTCAGTGGGACAAAATATCCCGTTTCAGTCCTCGGTTGCGGGGGTCGGTGCTGGTAGCCAAGCAACCCCCGGAGGATTTGGCTTTCCTCTGCAGTCTGTGAGTCGTCAAGACGTGGCGTTGACACTGAAGATTACGCCGCATGTCAATGCTTCAGACATGGTGCGCCTGGAACTTGATCAAGAGATTTCTGACGTAGCGAGCGAGGATTTTCAGGGATTGGGTCCGTCATGGTCAAAACGGACGGTGAAGACAACCGTTGTCGTTCGTGATCAGCAGACGATTGTGATCGGTGGATTGATGCAAGAACGCGAGTCTCTCATCGTTTCTAAGGTTCCTTTGCTCGGCGATATTCCCTTGTTGGGCTACCTATTTAAGTTCACACGGAAAAGTAAGGCGAAGACAAATTTGCTGATCATGTTGACGCCCTATGTCATTAAAGATCAGCTCGACATCGAACAGATTGTCCAAGAAAAGGTACGCGAGCGGAACGAGTTTGTCAGAGCATTTACAACCTTGGGCAAAGAAAAGTATCAGCAGGATGTCGATTACCGGCGGAAGCGTGGATTGATCGCGGAGATCAATCATGTTGTCGGGCAAGTTGAACGCGAAGCGCAAATTCTCCGTGAGCTGGATCAGAAACTCGACGAGTTTCCGGATGGCCCGATCGAGTATATTGAGGACCCTGCAAAAAAGGAGCAGCCCAAAAAGGAGTCAGATGATGGTTCTGAGGCTGCGAAACAGCCAGCGAAAACTGCTCCTCCGGAACCAGAGCCCGCTCCACAGCAAAACGTGCGATATACTGTCGGGAAGGGAGACACATTAAAGAAAATTGCTGAGCGTTTTGGCACAACGGTTTCGGCTTTGGCTAAGCATAACAACATCACCAACCCCAGCCGGATTTTACTGGGTCAGGTATTGTTGATCCCCGCTAGTGGAGGTTCAGAGTAACGATGGTCCGCGCGCTGCAGCAACATGCCATGGATGAAGCCCTGGGCGAGATTCTTGTCAATATGGGGGCGATAGAGGCAGCCGATCTCGAGAAAGCATTGTCCAAACAGCGAGACGAGGGTGGGCTGCTCGGCGAGCTTTTAGTACGGCTCAAGTTGGTCGATGAGGATGCCCTTGTGATCGCGCTC
>CBDCWZ010000111.1:0-19402 GCA_965223575.1 Kofleriaceae bacterium | reverse complement strand
CCAGAAAAAGTGCTACCATCCACCTACGGTGACAGTACTTCTATGAGTAATACGGGATGGACATGCTCGACGTGCCGATGCCCATTGGCGCAAACCGCCACGATCTACCTGTGTTCGGTTTCTTCCTGCAATTCGGGGCGCATGAAACTGCGCTTCTGCTCCACCCACTGCTGGGAAGTACATATCCCAGTCGCCCGACATCGGCAGGCATCCTGTGTCGAACAAAACCCTAGCGATTTTGACGCAAAGCCCTGATCTTACTCAACCTTCCGCGAGCGACAGTACTTCCTCAAGCGCTATCGCCCATGACGCTTGCTGACGTACCCTCATGGGCAACAATAATGGTTCCATCTACTTAATGAAGCAGTTGTAAAACTGCCTTGCTCAGTTGCTCCTCGAGTTCGCCCACACTGGAAAAACCACGATGCACGGAGCGAATTCTTCCGGTTTGGTCAATCACTACCATGTGTGGCAACGACTCAACCCGATAGCTCACGGACACCAGGCCATCGTCGGCAACGATAGGAAACGTAGTCTTGCGCGCAACTTGTCCAGCCTTGACGCGATCGCCAACCGCATCCATATTGATGGATAGCACTTCCAAACCACGATGCTCATATTTGCGATAGATTCGCTCTAACCTCGGTAGTGCGGTTACACAAGGCCCACACCACTGCGCCCAAAAATCGAGAATGATCACCTTTCCCCGCAAATGCGTGAGTGAAATGTTTCGCCCCGCATTTGCCCCAGTGGATCGACTCATCTCCGCCAGCGAAAATGAAGGTGCCATGGCGCCGACATCGATGGGGCGAAGCGTATCCATGTGCGTAGAGACCCACCGAACATTGATGGCAAACACAGCCGCCAAGGTCGCAACAACAAACCACCCTGCTATCCTATACACCACGCCGCACCAGGACCACAGCAAGGGCAACGAGAGCGAGGCTCCAGCTATATCCGCACACCAACGCGACTGTCGCCAATATTGGCGCAATCAATGTCGAGCCGAGAACACCAAGCAAGCGAAACCATAGAATCGGAACAACCGTTGCGGCGGCGAGCTCGATATCTCGCCCGAAATGACGCTTTTTCCCAGCCAGCAACGTAATCGCAACGGCGGAGACACATATCGCGGCCAAATCTGGCATGACGGCCCGGCTTAACAGTCCTGCCGCGAGATTCAGTCCTGCGCCCACACTCCCTGACCAGACCAACCAGCTCAGCGCGAACAGTTCGCGCAAATGAATCGCGACAACGCTGAGCAGAATCAATGATCCCAAATCCCGGGACGAAAGGCCTCCCTGCCACCGCCTGCAAATGTTTTTTAGATGCCAGCTAGGTGCAACCAGCGCAGCACCGAGCCGAGCAACCCAACGATCGGCCGTTTTGGAACATTGCACCTCACTTTTTGCCTTTGTCTCCACCCTGTCTCTGCCGGATCAGTTTCTTTGCTTGGGCCACAATGGCCGAGGGAACTCCTTTGGAACGTGCAACTTGGCGCAAATCCTTGTCGCGCAAGTGCCCCAAAAAGCGACTCGCGGATGGTACGGGCGTCTTTGGATTTGCCACAAGTGCGCGTTTTGTCCCATATAACCTCGTCCAATCTCGTCGGTTTGAAATATAAGTTACGACGTCGTCACACAGCGAATTGTTACTCGCATATTTGCCCGCCTCAGCATCCGTCACGCCGGGCGATTTAATCGCGGCGACCGCAACCAGCTTAATCGGGTCCCGGACCAGTACCGGCCCGTGCAAACGCATTACCAAGCGTAGCAAGCCGAATTTTCATCGGAATTGTCATTTTATTGATCGGCAGATCCTCTACTGCAGCGTTCTCCTTTTCCTCATCAAGTGCTTCGATCTCGCTGTCTTCGGTTGGCTTGAGCAACGCATTTGCAACCTTATCGAACATCTCGTCAGCCTCGACAATCTCCCCTTTGCACTCGTTGCTCTGGCCCAAAACAGCCTTACGGACCTCATCCCAAGCGGATATTCCGGGCACGGTTAGATTGTTGCGAACCGCCAGTTCCACGGCACGATCTACCGTTGACATCCTAGCCTTTGCGTTGGTGTACATCGCCCCGATAATTTCTGGGTGCCGAAGCAGCCGCTCTTCGTTTTGGCTGATGAGATCGACAAGCATTGGCTCAGCCTGAGCCACGAGATCGGCGATGGTTTGATCTGCAGTCGCCGCGTTGAGAACAATGCGTTGTTGCAAATCGGGTTTGTCGCGGAGCGTCTCGGAAAAATAGTCAAGCACCCGCGGATCCAGTGACGTATCCCCAAGTGCACCATGCAATACGGTATCTGGTAGGACGCTAACCGACTGATTCGCCGCCTCGCGAACGGCATTATCCCCATCCAAAGACAGCTGATAGAAGACCGATAGGAGATCACTGGGATTTGCGATGGGTATCAAACCACGTGCGACCATCATCTTCGCAGGCCCCGCAACCAAAGCCTTCTGTGCATTGGCGCTGAGAATCCCGGCCTCCAGCAGCGTACGTGTTACTCCCATTTTAACTGTTCCTCTCAAACAATATTTTTAGTCCCTTTCAAGGTTAGTAGGGGATCAACAGCTTCGATCTTGCTCGCCGGCTCAGCGAAAAGATGTGCCAAACCACCTGTTGCAACACACCTAGTTTCAAACTCAACCTCTTTCTCAATCCGCTCTACCATTGCGTCAACCATCCCCGCATATCCAAAATACAATCCCGACTGCATCGATGCCACAGTGTTTCGCCCCAACGATCGTAGTGGGCTTGGCAACGTCGACCGATGGCAGTTTCGACGCCCGTTGGTACAATGCCTGCGCACTGATCTCGACACCGGGTGCAATCACACCACCTAAGTATTCCCCTCGAGGTGTAATCACATCCCAGGTTGTCGCTGTCCCAAAGTCAACCACGATGCACCCGGTCCTAAAGCGGTCAAACGCCGCAATCGCGTTGACGACCCGATCCGCTCCAACCTCGCGGGGATTCTCATAAAGAATTGGCATCCCTGTCTTTGTCCCGGGACCGACGACAACAACACTTGTGTCTAAGTCCTGTTCCAAAAATTGCTCTAGCGCGTGCACTGCTGGTGGCACCACCGATGAAAATCACAGCGTGAGAAACGTTATCCGGCTCGATATTGCGACGCGCCATGAGACTGCGGACCAACACAGCGTATTCATCAGCTGTCCTGCGTCCGCTCGTTTGGACCCGCCAATGGCAGGTCAACGTAGCCCCCTCATAAACACCAAATACTGTATTGCTATTTCCGATATCGATTGCCAGCAGCGACTTCATCTTTAGAATCTACTTTAGATGGTACCATCGCGGGGCTGGCGGTCGCATAGGCAGGCTTACTCGCGTCGCCAACAAACCCTTACCAAGCAAAAACGCTCCTGTGAAAGTAGCGATCTGCAATAATAATCCTATATTGCTGCAAAAATATTGCTTGAATTCCAATAACATAATCTGTATCAGCAATAAATTGCCGATCGGAGGCTAGTTTTTTCTTCAAAAAATATTATTGTCCTTTGAGCAGATGGCGAAACTCGCTCAAAAGGAAGCCCCAGCAGCAGACGATTTAGCCGAACTCTCGCTGCGACTGGTGTATTCGCTACTCAAACCCGCTGTTGCGATTGCCACCCGTTTTGGTGTTTCGATGAATCGCTTTATCGAACTCACGCGAATGGCATACTTTGAAGAGCACCGGCAAAGGGCGCCCGCAGACTTAGCCGGGGTCGCCAAACGCCTTGGCCAATCCCTGCGGACCGTAGGATCACTCAACCGTAGATTTCGCGGCGAATTTTTTCGTCCGGAGCAGTTTATCGCGCCGCTTCGTCGCATTACTGGACTCCTTCTTGCGGGACCACAATCTCTCGACGACCTGCTTAGCAGCGCTAATGAACTCCGTCCCATTCAAATCACAAGTGCCCTTGAACTGCTCGTCGCCAACGGATGGGTCCAAAAAAAAGGCGACCAATTCGAGTTGAGTTCCAATACACGCAACCTCGTCAGCGATGATTTTGGCAGCCGCATTGATGGACTCAATCATCAACTTGAAACCCTGACCGAATCCGTGTGGAACCGCTTTGTCGTCCACAACGACGCGACAGCCCGCGCCCCGGACCTGGACCTTTGCCGGTTGCAAGGAGGATATCACCCAATTAATCGAGGAAACCGTACTCTCCCTCCGCCACAAAGCAATTGATATCGAAGAGCGGGCGCTCTCCCGTGGTGTCCATGACCGACACGCCGTGACGATCGCATTTACCCCGATTGAGGACGAAACGAATGAATAGGCTCGCTGTTTCTCTTTATCTATCCATGCTCGCGTGTGCGTGTTCGTCGGGTTGATGAAACCGGATATTTCACCTCGTCTCTGCGCGCTCTCGCGATATCTGCAGACAGTGATGGCGACACAAACTTTTTTGGAATTGACGCCGACGGCAATATCCGTGAGGCGTCAAACAACGCCCAAGTTGAGCAGTTTTTTCCTGTACCGGGGGCCGTCTATATCGAGCTCGTAGGCGGAAAACAAACCCATGTCCAAATCGAGTCGGAGATCGCGACTTCGTTTGCCATCGAGGAGACCTATGTTGGCCACAATCACAACGGCGACCTAATCTTTGGCCATGGAACCATTTTCCGTGCGGCAGCGCTTGCTGTCGAGCCGCTGCAAACAACGCTCACTGACCCAAAAATCGTTCAAGTATCCGGCAACTTCGCACGAATCGATGGTGAAGGTGAGCTCCGGCAAGTTTTGGATACCGTCACCGGAAAACGTATCAATGTCGGAGCATGCGCCCCTGGACAAGCCACCATCGCGGCCCTGAGCGCAACCCGTCTACTCATCTCGGATTGCGAAACTGGGGGCTCCCTAATCGATATGACCGACGCGACTCGTACAGACACAATCGCTGATATGTCTTTTGGACCAAACGAGTTTGTTGAGCAAAGTGATGGTGTCATCGTCGGAAACAGCGGCCTGAAACACTACAGCCCAGAGGGAGTTGTTACCGAAATTGCTGCCGGAGACCTCAGACTCGCACCCGGTCCAAATGCATTATTTGCTAATGATACCCATATTGTGGTTCGCCGAATCAACGAGATTGCGGTGATCAAACGAGGCGAAGCAGTCGTCAACCTAGACGATACCCCTGCCCCACTGATCGTCGAGGACGCCAATATCATCCGTGTTTCGCTAACCGGCAATGAGGTCTACTACCTTGCCGAGGACCGCGACGGCGTGCCGTTATTTGGCATTTATAATCTTGCGACCCAAAAGAAGAACGAGCGGGTCAATGACAAATCGTTCAGCGAGCTCAAAACAGTTCATCCGCTTGCCATCCAACCGAAGGCAGCCGAATGGATAGGCGTCAAGCAATTCCAACTTATTGATGACTGTGGAAGTCGCTGCGGGTCCCGACGCATTCAAGATGTCGCCCTCGGTGACATCAATAGCGATGGACTGATGGATATGGTCGCTGATAACCGGGTCGTACTCAATGTGGGACCACAACAGAGATTTGCGTCGCCGACACAGATCAAAAACTTTGACGGCAAACAGCAGTCCGTTTCATTAGCCGACATGAACGGCGATACGCACTTAGACCTAGTCAGCCTCATCGACCAAAAGCAGGTTGTCGTTCTACTTGGGGACGGAACAGGATCTTTTGGTCCGCCAAGGCCCCAGCTACTCGATACGACCCAGGCCCGAGCGTTTGCACTCGCTGATGTCAACAATGATCAGCACCTCGACGTCATTTTGGTGGGCGAAAAAGGGGTCCATGTCCTTCTCGGACTCGGCAACGGCCGACTTGTAGACAATGCGATCCAGTCATTTGCTGAGGATGAATTGGCAGACCTAGCGGTCGGGGACTTCAACGACGACAATACCGTAGACGTTGCTGCCATCAACGCCGCGGAAAATACAGTCACGATTCTATTTGGGGACAGAACAGGTCGTTTCGAGGAACAAGGGCTAACAAGGTTATCATTGGGCGAGTCCGGCGTCGGAATTCCAAATATCGCGGAGAAGGTCATGGTTGCCGACATCAATCATGACAATCAGCCCGACATCGTAGCGGTAGGCAGCAACGGTTACGGAACAACGATCTCGATTCGACTGGGAGGAAGCCTCCTAAGGTTAACAACAATTCCGCTCAGAACCACCTATGGATACGCCGAGATGAGTCTGGGTGACGTCGATGAAGATGGCAATACTGACATATTGGTGACCAACGCAGCCGACAGTCTATTTGTCATGCGCGGTGACGGCGACGGAAATTTTACGCTGCACGTCATCCATTCATTGGGATTATACAATACGACCTCATCACTGAAGCTCGAAGATATCAATAGCGACGGGCACCTCGATCTCGTCGCGGCGTATCAAGGCAACATTGCCATTGTGCTAGGCAATGGAACACCAAGCTTAACCCTGGAGAATGGCTGGATTCACAAAGAAACCGACCAGTAGCGTTGATCATAAAATCTGAGTAACCCACGGGTGTCTTTCCAGACAACCGAGTCAGTACCAGTCCATCCTAAATCTGAGTACCCGCAGTTGCCTTTCCAGGCCACTGCATCAGTACCAGTCCATCCACAATCCGAATCACTCACGAGTGTCTGTCCAGACAACCAAGTCAGCATCGGTCTATCCAAAACAAACCAAGGAGAAAATCATGATCAGAAGAATCGTTAGCGCAGGGACTATTATCATTTTGGCATATGGTGGCTGTATGGAGGAAGCTGAGCAACTTGACCATCATGCAAATAATATCCTGCAATTGAACCCACTGTTGATCGCCGGACACACACCAACGACCGTTACAGACAAATGGTCATCCCATCCGATTCCAAAACTAAGCCTCTACACACCCGTTTTGGTCGCACAACTGGACTCCTATAACGGCGGTGATACGGCAGGACTGCGGTTTCGAAACGTGTCAAACACCCAATTTGACGTACGAGTCGAGGAAGAGCAATCGAAAAATTCCGAGACCAGCCACACCAAAGAAAGCGTGTCCTATATTGCCCTGCGACGAGGCGACCTTCTAGATGAGGACGGACGACTCGTGGGCACCGCTGAAACGATAAGACTCAACGCAAACAATCGAAACAGCTGGCATACCATTGAAGATCCAAAGAAAGAATTTGTCGATCCAATTGCGATTGGT
Organism: Kofleriaceae bacterium; assembly: GCA_965223575.1. Classification (GTDB taxonomy): domain Bacteria; phylum Myxococcota_A; class Polyangia; order Haliangiales; family Haliangiaceae; genus CBDCWZ01. The sequence goes on along the minus strand of CBDCWZ010000111.1, from coordinate 12,228 downwards.
CAAATTGTATCCCACAACGGCAACCATCCAAGCCACATACGAGTGCGGAGAAACATACACACAAACTTGCTCGAGATACAGATCGAAGAATGGGAGTATCTCGATGGAGCTCACACCTACGAATCCGTATCCTATCTAATTGTGGAAAAGGGGACCCATACACTCAAAGATGGTCACATCATTTTCGCCACTGAGGCCGAGATCAACCACAATTGGCACCACGTGGCGATTCCAGATTTGGGCAAGCCCCCCATCATTTTGTCTCAGAGCCAAACGATTGAAGGTGGTGAGTCAATCGTCACCCGCCATCGGAACACAACGCAAACAAGTGTCGAGATACGCTTACAGGAGGAGGAAACACCAATTACAGTTGGGCATCGCTTCGAACGCACAGGCATTATTGCCATTGGCAAGACGACGACAGAATCATTGCCAATCGAGTGGACGGGCGTCAGGCTGTTCTCACTCACTGAAGACGATGATTGTTATCGACGCTGCGAGTCAAACCCGATTCGCGATGTCGCGCTGGGCGACTTCAATAACGACGGTATTACCGATCTGGCTGCAGACAACCGAGTCTTAGTCAATGGGGTGGCGACACAGATCAAAGGCTTTGATGGAAACCAGGACGCAGTGTCGCTCGCCGACATGAATGGCGATGGACACTTGGACCTCATAAGCCTCACAGATGGGAAGACGATTACCGTTCTACTCGGGGATAGAAACGGCTCCTTTGATGTTCCCAACCCCCTCAATCCCCAGCCCCAACCCCGGTTACCCGATGCCGCCCAGGCCCAAGCATTTGCGCTCGCTGATGTCAATCACGATGCACACCCCGATGTCATCCTAGCGAGCAAAAATGGGATCAACGTCCTGCTGGGACGAGGCAACGGTCAACTTGACGAAGCACCAGAGCAGTCATTTGCCGGCAACGAATTGGCGGATTTAGCTGCCGGTGACTTCGACAATGACGGCAAGGTAGACGTTGCTGTGATTCACGCAGAAGAAAATGCTGCCTCGATTCTATTGGGAGACGGCGAAGGTCGCTTCGAGGAAAAAGAACTCCTGCCCCTGGGTATTTCCCCGAGTGCCATTCCGACGAGGGCAGTCGAAATCGTAGCGACCGACGTTAATCATGACAGCATGCTTGACATCGTAACCGCAGGAACAAACGGCTATGGAACGATGATCTCGATAAGACTTGGCGGTAATTTTTCCCAATTGATAGAGATTCCAATCAATACTAGTTATGGATTCAACGAGATGAGCCTTGGTGACCTTGATGAGGATGGCAATGTGGATATCGTGGTCACAAACCAAGCCGACAATCTATATATCCTGAGCGGTGATGGCAGCGGCAACTTCCGCCTACGCAATAGCCACTCACTTGGACTCTCTTTTACGACCTCGTCTCTTGATCTCATCGATATCAACAATGACGAACATCTCGATCTCGTAGCTGCTCATCGAGACAATATTGCAATTGTGCTAGGAAACGGGACATTAAACCTGACACTGGGGAACAACTGACTCCCTTCTGTCGTTTCATACGGACATTCTAAACACTCCCTGGAGGGATCATCCGCAATGTTGGTTGATCCCTCCGTTTGTTTCTGGCGCAAAGAAACCGCCCCAAATCGAAACCGAGGTCCCTGGCCCGGCGCTATGCTGTCCCTATCCATGTGAAGTCACTCCCACTTCGCCTGTACAAGAGCGCTTTACAAGTGGTTAAATTAGGAATGCTCCCAGGGTACAAACGACGGGAATGGATCTACCCCATGATGACCCTGGCTACGTTTGCGCTCGCCCTGAGCATTATTCTGTTTAGCATCGACCATTATCTAAACGACGCAGGTGTCCAAAACCCCTTTGTTCACTACTGGAACTTCGATGCCGAGGCCGTCTCCAACTCCATTGGGGTCATGTCGAGCATCATCGCGGCGGTCCTGGGGATCGTCGTTACAGTGGTTTCAATCGTCGTACAACTCGCTGCGACCCGTTATTCGCCTGCTGTCACCGAGATGTTCTTACGCGATCGGACAAATCTCTTTGTGATTTCGATCTACGTCGTCGGGTGTGTCATGGGCTTTTGGATTTCTTTTGGGGTCAATGTCAACTGGGTGCCCCGTGTGAGTCTAATCACGATGCTAATCACCTCGACGATGGGCTTTGTCCTTATGATCCCATATTTTGCCTACGTATTTCGCTTTCTCGACCCCCAAAATGTCGTCGTCCGAATCACACTTGACGCCCAACAGGCCGCGATCAACGCAACACCCAACCGGACTGCGATAGGAATCTCAGCGCGGCATGCGGCGGTACTGCGCGGTGCCGAGCGACTCAGCGATATTGCGATTAACTCCATCTCTCAAAAAGACAAAATTATCGCAACCAGTTGCGCCGATGCATTACGTGATCTCGTCGTTGCCTACATCAACAAACACGACCAACTCGACAAAGAGTGGTTTGCGCTCAGTGGTGTTGTCCGTACCAATCTGGATTTTGCCTCGATGGCCGAGGATTCGCTCCGAGACCTCGAACAGCAGGGAACGTGGTTTGAATTCAAAGTGCTGCGCCAATATCAAGCGATCTATGCCGAAGCGCTGGGAACCATGCGGGACATCAACTACGTTATCGCAATTAACACAAGGCACATCGTCAAAGAAGCTTTGCGGAAAGACAATCAGCGAGCGTTAGATCTGGCGATCAAGTTTTTCAACACATTTATCCGCGCAACAATCAATGAAAATGATGTTCGCACAGCCTATACGATCCTAAATCAGTATCGAATGATTGGCGAAGCGTTGCTCCGGGATGGGCGTAACCTTGACGCACTTCGAATCGCCGGCCATATGCGTTACTATGCACGCGTCGGCTTCCAAAAACGGCTCGCGTTTGTTACTGAGACGATCGCATACGATATGGGGACCCTCTGCGAGATTGCCCATGAGATTGGCGCAAAAATTGAACAAGACTTGCTTGGCCTATTTCTCTCTGTCGACCCCACTAGTGCCAAGCACGAGGTCCAAGAGACAAGCCTACGCGGTATTCGCAAAGCACAAATCAAACTCGCGACCTACTATTTGACCAAAGGTTCCGCGGATCTCGCCCGCCAAATCTGGCGCGATATGGAAAAAGAGCCACGCGAGCGACTACAATCCATTCAAGACGAGCTCGCCGCCGTAGAAACCAAAGATTTCTGGGAAATCTCCGATCGGGGTGGCAACTTTGACTACCTAGACGCAGATCGAAAACACAAACTGGACGAATTCTTTGATTGGTTTCAAGATGCAACAAATGGAGTTACTAATGAAGCTTAAGGCAACAACATTATTATTACTGATCCTATCCGCATGTGGAGGAGCGAACAAAAATGTCGCCGCACCACTGGACATTGTATTTGACGAACAACACCTTGCGCACCTCAGCGCCAATAAGAGCGTGGCCCTACTCGAAGCCAAACGAGATTTGGCGCGTGCAAAGAGCCAGCACGAGAAGGCCAAGCTTCAGTATCTAGAGTCCGCCCCCCTGATCGCCAGCGCCGAGAGCGAAGTAGAGCAGGCGGAACTCGATCGTTATACGGCAAAACAGCATCGGAAGAGCATGGAGCAGTCTGGCAACCCAACCCAAATCAACAATGCCAGACGTGACCAGCGCGCAGCAAAACTCACCCATCGCGCAGCAAAGCTGAAACTGGAAGCCTTGAAAACGAAGCGTCGCCACTTCGCGAAGCAGGTTCGCTATACCGACGAGTACCTGCGGGTCAAAGAAGCGCAGCTCGAGCTCGCCAAAGCGCAGCTCGCCTACGAGAATGACATTCGCCCTGTGGAATTTCAACTTCTTACATTTGAACAGCAGGTCGAAGAAAGGCAGCAGCAAGCGACCAAAACCCAATCCGAGTCGAGCCAATTACTCACCAGAGCCAACAAGATTTATCAAAAATACGAACATACCCTATGCCAGGCCAACAAACTGCGCGCTGCCACCCAACAACGCTAAGCGATTATCGTTTAAAGTAATACAACGTGCCCACCTCTCCCGCCATCGTCCTTCCTGACCCCAAAGCCGAGACCGCGCGGATCCTTGTCGTCGATGACGAGCTTGTCATCCGCGAGATTTTGTCTGAGTTCCTGGCAATGGAAGGATATGTCGTCCGGAGCGTCGAAGACGGCGAAAAAGCCCTGACCGAGTTGCGGCTGCGACCATACGACATGGTCATCTCTGATCTAAAGATGCCCACCGTAAGCGGCCTAGAGCTCCTCGAGCGAATTACGGCCGAGAATCTCAACGTTCTTACTGTAATCATGACTGGCTTTGGCACCGTTGAGACCGCAATCGAGGCGATGAAAAAGGGCGCCTATGACTATATTCTTAAGCCCTTCAAAGTCGAAGAGGTCATTCATGTCGTCCAGCGCGGCCTGGAAAGGCAGCGCCTACAAGCCGAGAACATCCGCCTAAACGAGACCATCACTTTGTATCGAGTCTCTGAAGCGATCGCAACATCCCTAGACCTAGACCATATTCTCGATGTCATTCTCGGCGCCGCTGCCCAGGAAGCAAACGCCGACGTCGCCACCTTGCAACTTCAAGATCGAAAAACAGGAAAGTACGAAGAGCGTGTCCGATTGGTCAACGATACGACTGCAACGATCCGCCACGGGACGTTGCCTACCCCGGACGTGCCAACACTCCTTGATAACTTTCGCACCGCCTCACCTATCTTGGCCCACGGCGGACGCGCAGGTCGCTATTTCTCAGAGCCCCTCGGCAATCAGACCCTCGTCTCCTATACCGCAGTCCCCTTACAGATCGCCTCGCGGTTTATTGGCGTCCTGCACGTGTACTCGTTTACACCCGGCAAAAAATTTGATGAGGGCGTTCGCAAGATGTTGTCCATCCTCGCGTCACGTGCTGCAAGCGCAATTGACAATGCCCACCTCTACGACGATCTGGTGATGCGAAATACCCAGCTCAAACAGGCGAACCTCAGCCTCGAAGAACACTTCCGCCAAACCGTCGCCGGTTTTGCCCAAGCATTGGAAGAGTCTGACCTATACACCAGTGGCCACAGCGAGCGCGTCGCCATGTACTCCGAGCTCATCGCGCGCGGCATGCAATTGCCCGACGAGCAAGTACAACAAATTGTCCAGGCCGGATTGCTCCACGACATTGGAAAAATAGGCATCCGCTACGAGATGCTCAACAAACCGGGAAAACTGACCCCGGACGAAGTGAAGATATTCCGCGAACACCCTGAAAAAGGCCGCCGTATCCTGGCTCCCATTCCCATCATGCACAACCTTATCGACGGCTGCTGGTGCCACCATGAGCGCTACGATGGCAATGGATACCCGCGCGGCTTGGGTAACGACAAAATCCCCGTTATGGGCAGGATTGTCGCCGTCGCAGACGCGTACGACGCAATGACAAGCGATCGCGCCTATCGGCGGGCGCTTCGCCACCAAGTCGCCGTAGAAGAAATCGATCGCTGCTCCGGAACCCAGTTTGACCCTGATATCGCCGAACTATTCCTTCACGTTATCGAAGAATTCCGCACTGTTGCCCACACTCTGGAAGAAGTTAAACACATCCCAGCATAACAAATTTATTGCCACAATCGCTTCACTATTTAGGCGCTACCGATGTCGCTAGCAGATGTATATTCCAACCCTTTTGACAATGCACCCAGGGCTGCATACTCCGCTACCCTTAAGCAAAGCACAAACCAAAAGGATCGTATGCTCGGCGAGGTTATCGCATTGCAACTTGAAGGCAGAGATACCGAAGCAAATAGAATCCTGAAAATGCTTGGTTCGGCCGCCCTAGGAACACTAAAAAGGGCCACCTCGCTTAAGTCGACAATCTGGTCACGAGGGTTTCCTGCATCATGTCGCCTGAAACGCGTTGGGCTTAAATCGTTGGCAGGTCTCGAAGGGTTCGCTACTTTGATTCATCTCGACATTTATCAAGCACTTATCGACGGTAAAGGATCGGAATCGTTGGCGAGGCGGACGACGCAGGCGGGGTTGGGTCCCGTCAAGGAGGACAACGTAGCCAGCGATTTCGAGGGAGCGTCGGAAAGTGAATTTACGTGTTCAGCTCTCTAGGTGAACGGTGAAAAGTCACAGATGAGGTATCGGGAGTAATTTGCGGATGCCCAAGTGCAGTGCGCGAATCCATCACTTTGCCGTTTTTGTGCGCCGTAAGTAATTATAATATAGACTTTTTTTCTGAATCACGATTCTAATCATATTGACATATACTATTATGCGTAATAGTATGCGAGTATGCGTTCAACGGTTGATATTCTTGATGTCTTAGATGAGGCATTACGTAAACGCGCCAAAGAAAGAAAAATTTCCTATAAAGAAATTGTCAACCAGGTACTTGCCGCTGGACTGCGCTGTCTTGAGAGTTCTGCCCATTCCAATACGCCGTATAAAGTCCAAGCAAAAGAATGCGGATTTCGGACGGGTGTTGATATCACCCATCTTAACCGTCTCATCGATGAGGTTGAGGATGAGGAAAGATTCGAATCTGAATGATCGTGCCAGATCTGAATCTGCTCGTTTATACATTTAACGCTTCAGCGCAACAGCACGATAATGCGGTTACCTGGTGGGAGGGCCTGCTGAATTCAAGCTCGTTTGTGGGGATTCCATGGACCGTGTACCTTGGCTTTTTACGCCTCATGACAGGTCGACACATTTTGGTACGCCCATATAGTTGTGAGGAGGTCGCTGACATTGTCTCCAAATGGTTTTCCATTCACACCGTTTCGCTTCTCAGACCTAGCGAAAAAACTCGACAAATTTTGGAGAAGCTGATTGTGGAGCATCAGCTATCCGGTGGCATTGTCTCCGATGCAGTAATCGCCGCTCTAGCGATCGAGCATGATGCCACAATCCACTCCAATGATACCGATTTCGCCCGTTTTAATGATTTGCGAACCCACAATCCCCTTCGCTAAGTTCGAAGCTTCATCCTTAGGAGCGATTTGTTGCCCTACACCGCCGAAGGCCAAACAGCGCGCCGACAAGTAGTAACAGCAGGCTGACCCCCGTGTTTTGCGACGCCGTGTTGCACCCACCGCCGTCTTCGGCTCGGAGCGCACTGACATGATCTGGAGTACAAATCACCTCTCCTTCGACACACGTCTCGGGCGCGTGTTCTGCAACGAAATCTCCGATAAACGTTCCCAGATGGACGTCAATACGCTCGAAGCCCGATCGCTCGAGACATTTCTGGTCGCCCCAGGAGTGGATCCCAAATTGAAACTCGGTACCATCGATGTTGATCAAACTTGGCCCCCCAGAGTCACCGCTGCAAATAAGCGAAGGTCCCGGAGATGCGACAACTTGTTGATCGTTGGTTTTGGCATCAAGTGATAATGTTCCTGTTCGCTTGATCCCTGCACCAGGACCAGGCTCAGGTGCTGTACCATCGGTAATGCCAAACCCGATAGACCGAACGGTGCTACCAAGGTATTCATCGATCTCTTCGGTCAGCACCGGAATCGGGGTTACCCCAGGTGACGTATTTAGGATCAATACGCCGATGTCGTTGCGAATGTTCGCCGGCTCGATTGGATCGAACTGGAAGTCCTCATGCCCCAAAGCGGCAGCCACCGAATAATAGAACCCATCCGGCAGCAGCGCATTGTCGCCAACAAAAACGAAAATATCTTCGATTGCAAATTTTACGTTTGGTGGCAGGCAGTGCGCAGCTGTTAACACGACTCGATCTGCAATTAGACTTCCGGTGCAATACATCCCGCCTTGATGGGTGATCGCGACGACCGCTGGGTCCGTCTCGGTCGCAGTGCCGTCGATAATTTCAGAGGTGTTACTTCCCAGCTCTGGTTCTATCTGGCAACCGGCGACAGCGAGAACAGTGGCAACCATGGCTCCAATGGTAGGATAAGCAAAGCATCTCATTACCTTAATTATACTTCAAATTGCGTGCCACAGATTACAAAATTCACAGGTGTCGTAAACGCTATGAATTGTTATAAACCTTTGAGTTTGCCCGACATTCACCCATGGGGGTTCTCTCCACAGCTGGGAACTTTTCCCCCAAATTCCCCATTTTGTATATCGGGAAACGTGCGAAAAATCTTACTATTGAGAGAGTCCTCAACTCGTAGACAGTAGCGCGACCAATTGCCCAGGCTCAGAAACGGGCTGGGAACAGGTCTGACCTCGACACACGTACGCCTGCGCGTGCCCATCGTCACGACTGCCTTTGCCACGTTGCAGAGGCTCGCTCGCCCATGGTCCTGCGACCACGGCATTGGGCGCATAGCTTTTCCAGACAGCTCGCCGCAGCCTATCGCCACCAGTATCGCCTGCAATGACCACAACGGCACCGTGGAGATACAGGTCCAGAGCGCGAAGTAAACGCGCCCCCGAAATCGGGCTGTCGACCGCTTGCGAAACTCGAGCATTGAGATATCGCTCGGCAATCCGCCCCCCCCCGCTCATCCCCAACCAACAGATTGCGGCGAATCAAACACTCAACTGTTACCGCTGCACCCGCTGGCATTGCACCATCGTGGTGAGACTCTGGTCGGTGCATCAACAAAGAGTCAGCGTCATTGGAGATCAGATAAAATACGCCCTCATCTTCGTCATAGAATCGCTGAAGTACCGAGTCAAGCAGTTTACTGCCGAGGTCCCACCATTTTTTTTCGCCGGTGCATTCTGCAAGATGAAAAAAAGCCAAGCTGCAAAATGCGTAGTCATCAATGGTCCCGTCTAACTTCGTAACACCATCTTTGAATACGCGAGATAGACGAGTACTGTCCGCAGAAACCATCGCCTCTGCAAGAAACGCCCCGACCTGCTTGGCCAAACCAAGCGCGGGCGAGTCGTCCAAGACTTGCCACGCACGTAATAGTCCCATCATTGCCAATCCATTCCACCCCGACAAAACCCTGGTATCCTTATCTGGGGCAATCCGGGAACAACGGTGAACAAACAATTGCTTCCGCATCTCGGTAAGTGCTCGCTCGTCAGAAACACCGCCTCGCTCGGAGATCCGCGATAAAACTGTCAATCCGTGTTCAAAGTTACCGTGCTCGGTCCCGCCGTACGCTGCGCAAAACAATATTGCATTCGCAGGACCGAGAACGTCTCGAATCTGGTCCGGAGACCAAACATAGTATTTGCCCTCGATGCCCTCGGTATCGGCGTCTTGACTCGCATACAATCCGCCGGATGGATCACGCATCTCGCGCGACATCCACTGAACCGTCTGTTGAATGGTATCGCGATAGTCCTCGTCCTCGGTCAAAGCAAACGCATCTGCGCAGACCTCCAACAATTGCCCGTTGTCGTACAACATTTTTTCAAAATGCGGAACCAACCACCGTTCGTCGACAGAGTAGCGAGAAAACCCTCCCCCTAAATGATCATAAATTCCGCCACGACAGATCTTCTTTGCAGCGAGTAAAAATGCGTTTTGGGCAGGACCACCAAATGGGAGCTTCCCGGCTCGGGCGAGCAATGCGTGGGCCGATGACGTCGGAAACTTTGGTTTGGTCCCAAAACCGCCATGCTTCGGATCGCTGATTTGCACGAGAGATCGGCCTGCCTTAATCAGCAACTCATCCTGCAAATCAACGTCACCACTTTTTGCCTGACGAAAGTGAGCATCCATCTGGCGCAACCCTTCGATAACGCCGTCTACATTGTGCGCTACCTTGTCGCGCTGATTGACAAACACATCCGACATCGAACGAAGGATTTTGGCAAATCCCGGCCTGCCATAACGGTCAGTGGGAGGAAAGTAGGTGCCAAGAAAAATAGGGTTTTCCTTGCGAGTCGCAAAACGCCGATAGAGGCCAGCCGCCTCCCTGCCCCATGAGTTGGATCGCCCCCATATATACTGCATCGACATCTGGCCGCTCTTCGCGATCGACCTTGATATTGATGAATCGCTCGTTCATCAGTGCTGCAATATCGCCATTCTCAAAACTCTCATGGGCCATGACATGGCACCAGTGGCAAGCCGCATATCCAATGGAGACAAAAATGGGCTTATCTTGTCGCTCCGCTTGAGCAAAAGCCTCGGCACCCCACGGATACCAATCCACGGCGTTGTCGGCGTGCTGCAACAAATAGGGCGAACTCTCTTGGGCGAGTCGATTTGCCATGGTGTCGTGGCACATGCAATCCAACGCAAGCGGGCAGTATGTTGTTCTGGCACCTTCGGTGGTGATCTTCACACGAATCCACGATGTTTCCATCTCGGTTTTAATAGCGTGAAAACATAGCGTTTTTGCCTCGCAATAAGACGGCTTTTTCCGTTGAATTCACAGCCTTGCTGAGCTATAGATGGGCGCCGTAAGTCACCGCAATTTCAGTAATTCTTGAGGAGAGTACATGTCCGAGTCCGAATCGATGAACATCACCCCGATCGCCCTAGAAAAGGAGATGCGCTCTTCGTTCATGGACTACGCCATGAGCGTGATTGTCGCGCGTGCGCTTCCCGACGCACGCGACGGACTCAAACCGGTTCATCGCCGCATTTTGTTTGCACAAAAGGGACTGTCCAACTTTTGGAATCGCCCCTATTTAAAGTGTGCGCGCATCGTGGGTGATGTGATTGGTAAATACCATCCCCACGGAGACACCGCGGTCTACGATGCCCTTGTGCGTATGGCGCAAGACTTTTCGATGCGCTATCCGTTGATTGACGGCCAGGGGAACTTTGGCTCCCTCGACGGAGACCCGCCCGCAGCAATGCGTTACACCGAATGTCGAATGGCGAGACTTGCTTCTGAGCTGCCTCGCCGATTTTAGATAAAGAAACCGTCCTTTGGCAGCCTAACTACGACGACAAGGAGTTGGAACCAACAGTCCTACCAACCAAGGTCCCCAATCTGCTCGTCAATGGTGCCGCGGGAATTGCCGTCGGTATGGCGACCAATATTCCACCCCATAACCTTGGAGAAGTCATCTCTGGGACACTTGCACTCATCGAAAACCCCGCGCTGACAGACGAGGAGCTGTTTACGCATATTCCCGGCCCCGATTTTCCGACAGGGGGACAGATCCAGGGGCGTGCAGGCATCGTTGCCGCACACAAACTCGGTCGCGGCTCAGTGGTGGTTCGCGGCCTTGCAGCGTTTGAAGAGCTTCGCAAAGATCGAATGGCGATCGTCGTTACTGAAGTCCCGTACTTGGTCAACAAGGCGCGGTGAGATCCAAAGCGCAGCGAACCTCGTCCGCGAAAAGCGACTCGAGGGAATCTCTGACATCCGTGATGAGAGTGATCGCACCGGGCGTGCGGGTCGTTTTCGAGCTCAAACGCGATGCGAACGAACAAGTGGTCCTCAATAACTTATACAAAATGACCGCATTGCAGAGCACGTTTAGTGTTCACATGCTCGCGATCGTCAACGGTCAGCCCCAGGTGGCTTAGCCCTCCGCAAGGCACTGCAAGTCTTCATCGAACACCGGCGTGAGGTCGTTACTCGCAGATCGTTGTACGAACTGCGTCAGGCTCGAGAGCGCCGCGAGATCGTCGAGGGACTGGGACTCGCCGGTAATGCAAATCGATCGCGTGATCGAGATCATTCGCTCCTCAAGAGACACCGATGAAGCAAAGAGCCGGCTCGTCGCCGAAAAGATGTCGGGATTGGATGGGTTTTTTGGAGCGCGCAGGACGCCCTGACGCTGAGGTGGAAGCAGCTCGCACCGCGGGATTTGTGTACCTATCCGCAAGGCAGGCGCAAGCGAATCCTCCGACATGCGCCTTGGACGATTAACCGGACTAGAGAAAGAGAAACTCGAGGCCGAGTACAAAGAGCTTTGGGAAAAGACCGACTACCTAGAGGGCTTGCTAAACGACACGGGCAAGCTCATGCAGGCCATTATTGACGAGCTCAACGAGATCAAAGAGCAGTATGCCGAACCTCGGCGTACCCAGATCGTCGACCAAGAGGTTGAAATCCCTCGATGAGGCAACTGATCGCAGTCGAGGAGATGGTCGTCACTCGAAACCCACCGTGACTATGTCAAACGGACACCGGTATCCGAGTATTCGGCCCAGGGACGTGGTGGTCGAGGTGTTACCGGGGCCACCTCAAGAGCCGACGATTTTGTCGCAGACATGTTTGCTGCGTCGACGCACGACCACTTGCTGATGTTTACGAACAAGGGGCGCGTCTATCACAAGAAAGTATACGAGTTACCTGGCGGCGGACGCACCGCAAAGGGACGA
>CBDCWZ010000110.1:0-12727 GCA_965223575.1 Kofleriaceae bacterium | reverse complement strand
TTGTTCAGACAACTATTACCCATGTCATCGAACTAAACTGTTACCCATGTTTCCGGTTGCACAAGCGGCGTTAACAATTAGTGCTGTGCATGAGATTGTGTGGTTGAAGCCACCGAAGCCAGAGTTTGATTTTCTCGATTTTGAGGAGGTTGAACGGTTGGTGGGTGCGGCCGGTGGGCAATGGAGAGTGATGATTCTGCTCGCAGCTCGGACCGGGTTACGCATGGGAGAGCTGCTTGCTCTGCGGTGGGAAGATGTGGACCTAGTGAAAGGCCAGGTTCGTGTGTGTCGATCGGTAAGCCGAGGTGTCGTCACGACGCCGAAGAGTGGGCGTAGTCGCGAGGTTGCGCTGTGCGATGATGCATTGCGACTGATCAAAGGCGTATCGGCATCTTCGTGGTGACTTGGTCTTCTGCGCAGAAGAGGGTGGAATGCTCAACAAGAATAGATGCAAGCATCCGATGTGGCGAGCATGTCGTCGCGGAGGGCTGTGTAGGATCGACTGGCACGTTCTTCGACATACCTTTGCGAGTCATCTGGTCATGAAGGGAGCCCCGCTCAAAACAGTTCAAGAGCCTCTAGGCCATGCCACACCTTTCAGTCCCTTTCAGACAAAAATGGGAGTAATTCCGGCAATAAATCTGGTGGGAGTGAAATGGGGAAGTCGTTTCAGTCACTCTCCATTACCTTTCGCGGGAGTACGGGAGTAAAGAAGGGGCAACTTTACAACGCGCTGACTATAGCTGGGGACCGTGGATGAAGGACGGGGATAGGTGTCGATTCCGGAAAGAACTGCTCCGCGTTTTGTACGAACTGTCGTGATTGGTGACTCATTCTACGCAGCCGATAGGAGATTTTGCCGAATAATCCTCGGGTGACGCGCTGCGATTCGCAACAATGCTAGGCCTGGACCGTCTGGCATCACGCGATTCTGCTCCCAATTACGAAGCGTGTGAACACTGATCCCTAGGGCTAGGGCAAACTCTTCCTGAGTGAGACAAATGAATCTCCGCAGCGCTGCGACATCTCCTGCACGAAGTTCCCCAGCCATAATGCGTTGCCGTCGTGCTCTCGAAAGCGAGCGCTTTAATTCCTCACGCGTCAGTTCTTTACGATTTATAGTCATCTTCTAGAAATTCGCGGTAAAGTTCTTCTTCGCCTTTTGTTGCCCACCAAGCGCTGATAAGGCGAATGGTGTCCTCGGAACGTTCGGTCCAAACAACGAGAACGAGTCCCCGGTCGATCGGTCCAACGATCTTCAAATTCGCTATGCTCAACGTCGTAGACTTCCAGTACTGGAGCCTTGGATGTGAATAGCTGCTTTGCTTGTTCGAAACAGACATCGTGAAGTTTTTGTTTTGAGCCGCTTTATTGGGATCCCACTCAAAGCGCATTTCTTAGTATAAGCTATTAGCGGACTAAGTCAATAGCTTAGCACACAGGTAAAAGATTCGACGTTCATGTGCGTGTGCGCTAGTGATTCTAGAATCTTGTGTTGGCGGGAACGTGACAACCGGTAAAGAAATCGTTCCATCGCAAAGTACTGAAGCAACTCGTTAAAGGGTCTCTCCTCCGTCTTTGCCTTGTTGAGCAGCCGATCATGGACCGATGCCGCTACATTCTTGAGTGGCTTTTTCATTGGCGGGCCTCGAGGTAGGGCATCATGATTTTATCAACCCGGCATAGGCGCGTGTATCGGAGTAGTTTTTGTGGCGTTGCCCGTTTGTTTTTGATGCAGAGGTTGAGTGCTTCGATTGCTACATCGGTACCAATTTTGTTGCGGAACTTGAAACAATCTACGACAGTCTTTTCAGGTTCGTAGATGCGAACGGCAACGCGATCAATTTGAACGGTTTGGATACCCTCTGTTAGCGCAGGGCCAGAATATCGAAACACGCGTACGGGAGGACTATCGATCGTTGGTGATTTTGTTCCTCGCGGTAGGGCGATCTGTACTTCGTGAGGAATCTCAGTGGTGATATCGTGATAGGACAACGCCGAAACCAGACAGATAACCGCGCGAGGAACCCGCAACGCTACAATTACGAGGTCGGGTTGCGTCAGAGGAGGCAGAGATGTCAGCCGGTAGATGCCCCGGCTGATTTGCTGTACAAGTGAAAGGTCTCGCATGGCATAAAGTGTTCGCGGATGGATTCCCAAACGTATTGCCTGCTTTGTTTGGAGAATGCCACCGTATTTGCTAAAGATTTTAATAGCTTGGTGGATGGCAGGAGAATGCATTCTGGATAAAATCTACCTCACATATATACATTTGTAAACTTTTCTATCCACCCTTTGCTCCGAAAAAACGATGAAGTGGGATTAGTAGTAATTAGCCACCAAAGGTTCTCCGCGTGGCAAAGGCATTGTCTGAACAGCAATAGTGGTTGCGGAGCATAGCTGGTCGGCAACTACTATTAACGCTCGAACAACATGATCCGGACGAGTGTAGCGACGTCCCACTCGTCGCGAAGTTGGCACGTAAATGCTGCGGGACTCTTCTGATAACACGGCAGGACCCAGTCCGGAGGAAATCCGGTGACAGACCTCGATGATAGCTTAAGTTTCTCATCGAAGAGTTGGTAGAGACGTTCTCGACGGGTCGATGGTCGCTTTATACTCACCGTCCACTCGTGCGGCCAATTGGATCGTGCCCCAAAGTCCCATTTGAGAGCGATCGTAATGGGCCCCAAGTCGAACGCAAGCGCCGGCATTAAGAGTTTTTCCTCAGGTGGTGGCGTATGGACCGTGTAGGTCCCGATCACACGATCGTTGATTGCTTCAAATTTGTTCATGAGGCGTCGCAACATCTCTACATAGTCCCAGAAACCCTTACCATACTCCTGTTCGGGGGGAGGATTGTTGTTTGATACCCAAGCGTCGAGATTCGGTTCGCTTCTCATGATTCTGTTTCCAACGAGGCCCCCGTAAACTGCCAAATGTTATACAAGAACTTTTTGTAGGGGATACGCTTCATTGTTTCGCCAGTGAGCATTGTGACATCACCTAGGTGATTAGGGTTGGCGAGCGCAGCATCCGCATTTACTGTCACGCAGCCAGCATACCTATTAAGAAGCCCAACGGCCACGGTCAACGAGTCCATTGACGATATTAGGATAACAACTGAACCGTTGACCAAGTTGCGGCATCATATGGCGCAACGCTTCCTGCTTGAACTCGGACGGATTGTACTTTTTTCAGCGATTCATTGGGACACCGAATCCTCTCATGTGTGGTGTCAACATTCTCGGGGAAAGTCCAGATTTTGTTTTTGCGTTTTCCAAACAAATAGCAACCCAAAAATGTAGAAACGAAAACCGTCCCCGGTTTCTGAACCAGTAGACCCTCAAATCCAGCTGGGGGGTGTGTAGCCGTATTTTGACCGGGGTAGAATACACTTTCTGTCCCTGCCAACCGATTGGCCGCTTGCACCTAAATCCTGGAATGTTGGGGCGAAAGAGCGTCCTGTCGGGCTGGCCATCCAGGAAATCGTCGCCGCACGCCAGAAGGTCGACTACACTTAAGTGAGGGGTTCGTGCGGAATATACGTTATTTGTCAATAGTCGTTTGCGTCCCTATGCTGGGCTGCGATGCAAGCTTTGGCCCGGCAAACCAACAGCCCGAGCCAGCATTGCAGTGCGCAGACCTCATTGCTGGAGTTGTTAGTGATGAAGACTTTGAGGGTGGCGCAACGGGTTGGAGTAACAACGCGACAGATAGTAGCGAGCTCGCCAGCTTTACCCAGTTCCTCGGCAGGCATGCTGGCGCGCTGGATGAACCCACAGAAGTTGTCAACAAACAGTTTTCCCTCTCCGGTTTGCAGAACTGGGTGTTTCTCGATTTTGATTTGTACCAAATTGACTCATGGGAAAGAGAGGAATTTTTGGTATACGTTGACGGGAAGGTCCACGAACGGCGAGGGTTTCGCTTTGGTAACGTTGTCACCGAAAACCAATTGACCGCTTTTATGGGCCCGATGAACAGAAGCGCCAAACCTAGCAAACAATATGCGTTAGATGGAACGCAATCTGAGGTGACCATTGAGTTTGATTTTTATCAAATTGATTCGTGGGACGACGGTGAAGCGTTTGAAGTGTATATCGATGATGTTCTCGTCATTAATGACAATTTTGTACGAGGAGGAGATGTTCCCTCACCAGGTGGAACGTTTCTTGGGGGCACGTATACCTCTGTGACAACGCAAACTGGCGAACTTGGGTTTGCAAATCGCAATGATGCGTGGCTAGATGGAATTCACCACTACAAGATAACGTTCGGTAATTCGGCTTCGTCGTTTAACCTTAGATTCGAAACGACTCTCGATGGAATGAAACACAACGAATCATGGGGTATCGACAATGTTGTCGTGACCTCGAATTCCGCCACACAACCCACAGTGTCCAGTGAAGACTTCGAGGCCGGTCCTGAGCAAGGATGGAGCATCACTACCTGGTATAGTGCACCACAGGTGACGACCAAGGCGACAGGCGATTTGGGTTTCACAACCGGTTCCAACATCTACAACGATGGAATTCACCACTACCACATGGCGATACCGACGAAGGGGACAAGCATTACTATCGGATTTGGCGACATACTCAATGAGCCCGCGCCAAATGAGACCTTTGGCATCGACAACTTCGTGTTGACAGAGAGCTGCACTCTGTAAGGGGCGACCCGTAGCGTCTGCGACACGCAACGCCCGGCATCATATTGATCACTGACTTGGTTTGATCGATGGAGTGTCACACTCCATCGGGCTGATGATTCAGCGTGCAAACAGGGTAGAGGTAAGAGCTGCCGGAACTCAGCGCCCACAAGATGCGCGAGTGTCGTAGTTATTTTTTGGTTCAAAGAACGATGGGGCTTTGTTGGCTGGATTCTACCAGCTAGTATCGATCGGGTTACCTTGAAGTCGATCTTGTCATCTCACCGATGGCCAGCAATTCCCTGGCCTCAGAGCGAAAAGGACTAGCCTGAATGAAGAACCTTAGTCTGTTGTGGACAGTTGCGTTTGCAGTCTTTCTCGTCGCGAGTTGTGGTGCTCCCTTTCAGGGGCCGTAATCGACGCCATCGTGGAGGATGCCCTTGGCGAAGATGCCGTGGTAACGGTTGAAGAGGATGGTTCGCTCACGGTGACAGTTTTTGTTGAGATTTTGGATGGGGCCCGTTTTGATGGTGCGATAGTCAGTGTGGACGTTGCAGATGCCGATGCGCCGGTGGACGCGAATAGTTTTTCGTTCGCGCGGTCAGGTCAAAGTGCTTCGATGACGGTCACTCCCTTGGCAGATCAAAATGGAAGCACTGATGTCACCGTGGTGATCAGCGAAGGAAGTGAAGAAGTGTTCAAGAAGACACTTCGTGTTGTGGTTTCTCCTCTCAATGATGCTCCGACAGTCAGTGATATTGTCGATCAGAGTATCGATGAAGACAGTAGTACAGGCGCGTTGGCGTTTACGGTGGCCGACATTGAATCCGAAGCCGACGTGCTCACAATCACAGCAACATAGAGCGATACGACTCCGTTTAGATCCGTTTGGTACCGTTGCGTTACTTTAAGTCTGGCAATTTGCCACGACATTTTCATGTGGCGATCGCAACTTGGAGTTGACTGTTTCCTCAACCAAAAACTCCAAAAACACCAGAAACTATCAATCGAAATCAACAGCAAGCCGACACCGGCGTGGTGCCACCCCTTGGGGCGCTCAGCTGCCGCGGAGGTCTTTGCTCTCAAGCTTGGAAGGCTCGGACCTTGAAGAGTTTGGATTTTGATGTTGCCGCCGGACGAAAGAAGGGCAGGGCGGTACCATACTTACGATTCCCGAAAGAGAAAAAGCAGTCCAATCGCTACGAACAACACACCTGCCCCTCGTTTTAGCCACAGCAATGGGACATAGCGTTCCACTACGCCGCCTGCCAAGACCGCGAGAGCAGTAGCGCTTAACAACGCGATGGAGGCACCAATGAACACAGACCACTTAGACGGAGATCCTCCAGAAAGGGCTAATGCAGCAAGTTGCGTCTTGTCGCCAATCTCTGCAAGGAAGATTGTTGTGAAAGTCGTCGCGATGAGTTTCCAGTCCATTTGAGGATGTAACCATGCAACGGCATGAATAGGACAGTGATTTGTCGACTTTTGAGTATATTCAGATGATGCCGAAACGCAAAAGCACCGAGGAAGTGACTCCTCGGCGCGGTAGCGGCTACTTTTTGAAGTTATCGTTTGTCGAGTTGGCCACTATTTTTCATGTTGTCCTTAATTGTATTTTCAATGTCGGAGCAGCTTCCGCTCGTCGAAGCATCATCGATAACCACGGTCTTATCTTCTATCTGGACATCGTTGTCGTCGATACACTGTTCTAAGTCGATACCAGCGAGCCAGTTGTTTACAACGAATTTCGCAACTAAGCTTGTGTTTGCATCAACAGTAATTCCCTGGTTGCGTTCAACACGGATATCTTCGTTGAAGTCCAAGCTCAGTTGGAGCGTGTGTGTTTCGCCGTTGTGCAGAAAGTCGGCGTTAACAGAGAAGCTCACATCATCGTTGTTGTCTTCTACGCGAAAGTCAATTCGTTTGTAGGTTCCTGCCGGAATTACGATAGTCTCTAGACTCGGAGATGCGGTACCACTAACAAGGTCAACGTCAAATGGTCCAGCAATGACAAGTTTGTCGCTGTCGTCCCCCACCTCAGCAATCTCGCATGTAACACCATTGTCGAGGGTATCCGCGATGTCCGCGCACGTTTGACCATCAGGAAGGTCGAGTTCAATATTTCGCAAATGTAGCTGCGCGGATTTGAGCGTGTAGTCGACGCTCCCATCGTCGGTCATCGCCAGGTCTCCTGAACTCTCAGAGCCTGTTGAAGACACTGCACTAATCGAAAAGCCAACCGAAGTGTCGTTCTCAGAACATCCAGCCGCTAATATTGCACCAAAAAGAATAAACGAAATTTTTTTCATGGGTATCTCCTCCTGATTTCAACGTACGGGAGTTTGCATCGAGAGGGCAATGGAAAACCGAACATCCTTGCAGTTACTGTATCCTTTCGGGATACAATATGTCATCATAAATATTTGGATTTACTATAATTTTATAACTCAAATAGGACTAAGTGGATTCGCGTGGGATACAAACCTCTTCCGTTCCCCAATGTAAATGGGGCATAATGAGAACAAGATGGCTAAGTCGCTTCCCGATCTGTTTGCATACCTCGACTATCGGCAGTACCTGCGAGATGTTTACATCGCTTTAAAAAAGCAGCAATCGAGTTTTTCATACCGTCTGTTTTCGAAGAAAGCCGGTATGGCGTCACCCAACTTTCTTAAGCGCGTGATAGACGGAGAACGAAGCCTTGGCGCAAAAAGCATCGAAAAATTTGCGGTTGCGCTAGCACTGAACGGCAAGGAGACAGAGTTTTTTCGGGAATTGGTGCTCTTCAATCAAGCAACAACTGCTGCAGACAAGAACACACACTTCAATAATCTTGGAAAGTATCGAAAACATCGGAAAGTTCGCAAGCTGGATCGAAGCATGTTTGAGTATCTGTCGCATTGGTACTACCCAGCAATTCGAGAACTTGTATCTTGTGAAGGGTTTCGAGAAGACCCTGTCTGGATTAGTCGTCATGTTTTCCCGAGCATCACCCCAGCGCAGGCCAAAAAAGCGATCAAGACATTAGTAAAGCTAGGGCTGCTACAGCGAGATGATAGCGGCGCTCTTTGCCAAGGGGATCCGCTGTTTTCGACAGGCTCTGAGGTCCGATCTCTCGCGATTCGGAATTTCCACAAGCAAATGATGCAGCAAGCAATGCAGGCTCAGGATGAGATTGCTCTCGCGAACCGTGAGATCTCAGGGACAACAGTTGCCTTAGATGAGGCGGGATTCAAACTATTCAAGCAGAAAATCCAAACGCTGCGAGGTGAGCTACTTGAGTTGTCCGCGAGTATCAAACAACCTCGCCGCGTGATTCAATTCAACTTTCAGGCTTTTCCGCTCGCCAGTTCAGAAGGAGACGCGTTGTGAGACAGATTAGTTTTTTGGCTTTAGTGTTCACATCGTTTGCGGCCTGTACTGGGACAGATGTCGGCAACGGAGTAGTTGATGTCGATTTTGCCATCTATGACTCAAATGCAAGTATGACTTCTGCGCTTAGCAGTGATGCCGTTTCATACGCTGCTCCAGCTGGAATCGTCGTTACCAGCGCCTGGGTAGTTGTTGAACGCATCCGATTTCGCGACGCCTCTAACTGCGATGGCGACAATCAGTTGGAATTTGTCGGACCGTTTGCCATCGACATGCTTAATCCGGGAATCCAGGATAGCCTCGGTGATCTGAGCGTCCCGCTCACGAATTATTGCCGGTTCGAGTTTCGCTGGGACGCATTTCGTGCAGATGAACTCGTAAATGCCCCAACGGAGCTGGTAGGTGCGAGCATTCTCATTCAGGGAAAGCGAAGCGATGATACGCCGTTTGTGGTTCGTAGTGATCGTGGCGATGAGGTTAGGCTTGATGCGGTAGACGATTCATTTTCAGTGGATGAAACTACTGGCGCACTTTTTGTCGCTCTGGATATTCAACTGCTTTTCGACGGCGTTGATCTCGATAGTGCAGTTGTTAACAACGGAACGATCCGCATCGAGGATGGGATAAACGACGACCTGTTGGCGGTTTTTGATGACAATGTCATCAAGGCAACAAAGCTTTTCGACGACAATGACGGTGACAAAGAGCTCGACCCAGAAGAGCGTGATGAAACTGATATTCTAGCAGAATGAAGGGCTACCGTAGTGGGGCAGGCTCTTGTTGATGGTACAAGATCGATCCACGTTGCCTCTGTTCATAGTCGTTGTGGCAACGCTTTAGTGTCGCAAGGTATCCACACCCGATGACTGCCAGTACAATAAGCCACTGACGACTGCCCGTCATGTTTCGGTTCCCAGAACCGGGTCTCGTCCGTCCGAAGGTTGGTAGATTCGTACGGTTCTTCCGATTCCGTCCACCCGGAACTATTCTTGGACGGGCGAGACCCGGTATGGTACCAACTTTTTATGGTTTCAGAATTCCGGACAGATTCTATGTAGTGGCTGACTCGATTGCGGACCAAGTGATCCAATGACCCTTCACATAAAAGACGCGGTCAGAGCCGCAAGCAAAGGAGCCAGCCATGCAGGGAAAAGGGGAAGAATTGATGGAGTGGCTGCTTCCTCGCACATACGTGGTCGCCGATAATGGTGCCACCCAAGAAACCGCGGTCAAAGCCGCAAAACAAGGAGAGCAGCCATGGAGAATATAGATCATATTACAATCGATTTGGGTGGAAGAGAGTCACAAGTCTGTGTTCGTTCAGCCGAGGGGACAATTCTTATGGAGGAAGCGCACAGCACCCAAGGATTAGGGAAATACCTGAGCAAACGAAGGAAGAGCCGTGTGATTGTAGAGACTTGTGCAGAAGCATTTCACGTTGCGGAGCAAGCTCTAACAGCTGGTCACGAAGTTCGCGTGGTTCCTGGGACGTTGGTTCGTTCTCTTGGGGTCGGCTCTCGAGGGATCAAAACCGATGTTCGGGATGCCCGAGTACTGAGCGAAGTTTCCTGTCGGATCGAATTACCGTCGGTGTTTGTCCCGAGCCAAGAAATTCGAGAACTGAAAAGTTTATGCGGAATGCGAGATGCGTTCGTTGGGTATCGAACGCGAATTATCAATACAGTGGTATTGCCAAAACATTCCCCGCACGAATTCGCGAAACAATCGAATCGGATTGTCCTCGCTATGTCGAACGTCAGCTAGAAACCATCGAGTCCTTAAACGAGCAAATTGCAGAGGCCGATGCAGAGATCAAAGGAATTGCCAAAGCAAACGATATCTGTCGCCGTTTGATGACCGTACCAGGGGTGGGCTTCATTACGTCGGTTCGGTTTGCGAAAACACTCGTCGAGGATTTGATCCGTCCACTTCACGCGAAATAGTCCTGTAGTGGCGAGACGAATGAGCAAATCGCGGAGTGGTGCCGGGTAGAGCACACAGGCGTCATAGATGACGACAAATGCCATTTTTTATAGCTCAGTATCCGAGTCCCAGATCCTGGGCCTCTTGTGCGAGCTTGTCCAACACGTCCTGACGCTCTTGATCATCTTTGCGTTTGTAGGCGAGAGCGTCCTCTGCGCGCACACGTCGCCGTGTGCCTACCATACGATGCGGAATCACATTTTCATCAAGAAGTCGGATCAGATACGGGCGGGATACGTTGAGTAATTCTGCGGCTTGCTGCGTCGTTAGCTCTGCATGTAATGGAACAATTGTGACAGCGTTTCCGTTTGCCATTTCCGCAAGGATTTGTAGAAACAACTTGAATGCTTCGCGTGGTACTTCGACCGTTGCTTGGTCATCCGCTTTCGCACTGATCTCTACTTGTTTCGCTCCATTTGTAAGGACACGATGCAGCATTTTGGCAGCGGTGGCCGCCGCTTGAGCAGTATCGGCTGTAGGGAAATTGTCCATGTGAGTTCTCCTATCTCTAAGGATAGTCACGACAGAACTTATTCGCAATAAGTGAAATAAATGAAATATTCGAAATTTATAAATTGTATAATTACAGATATTTACGATATGGCATTTATTGGTGATGATTAGCGTGGAAGCTTGGAGTTGGACCCGATTCTCAAGAGGTCACGAGCTCCGATCCAAATTAGGCTAGGTGAATCAGGTCGATTACTGTGCCACTATTGGTCGATTTGATGATTTTTCGATGAATGACTTCTCAATTATCGAATGGTTGTCATCGCTCGCTTGACTACATAAGGACTAAAGCGAGGAGCTAATAAAGTATGACGATAGAGCTACGTACACTCGGGCTGGAAATAACACGAGCTTTGGATGGGCACGTCAAACGGCGGCTTAGATACGGCCTTGGCCGCTTTGGGCGTCGGATTAGGAAAGTCACGGTCCGCCTGATCGCCGGTGGACGATCGCGATTCACCTGCCGCATTTCGGTCACCCCCAAACACGGAACGCGATCTTGACATGTATGCCGCTATTAATCGCTCGGTAAGCCGGGCAGCGAGAGCTATGCTTCGTCGGATTGATCGAGCTCGTCTCGCTGGATGAGGCTGGTACTGATGGGCAAGGCAGGAATGTAACATTCCAACGCACCCATTTCTATTGGTGTGTACCAGGTATGTGCATCAGCGAATCTCCTGCGTGGCTGCAAGTCCAGTGCGAAACGCATCGAGATAGCGTGTTAGCGCGTCTTCGGCACGCCAGTGTTTTGGCCCTTTATTTCGCATTACTGCGTGTTCCACCGAATCGGGATTCGCTACTTTGTCAAGAAACCTGCTGATGAGCTTTTTGTGTGAGTCGAGATTGGTAACTCGACCGATGTCGAGCCCGAGAAGATACGCTGGGGCGAGGTCAAAATCCTGGCCAAGGGCTTCTTCGAACCGACGATCGGAATCGTCATCCACGTACGCATCGAGAAGGTGCGCGATGTCTTCGAGATCGCGCTCTCGCTCGATAGGTCGATCGCAATAGGACGTCATTTTGAGAATACTAATAACCGAGGGTGGGGCTACGAGTACGGCGTGATCGTTGGACACGCTGTGTGACTCAGCATGAGAAAAAGCAAGGTCCATGCCAGCAAGGCTCATGACGTGACCACTAGCCCACGTTATGTTTCCCACCTCCAGCAGTTTGGCACCTGCAGGAAGCAGATCCAACCTAGTACCGTTCGGCGAAATGAACTCGTGCTCCTTGTTTTGGGTGCTGTTTCCAGCCAGGCCGCCCAAGCAAAGTACCAGGGAAGTCCTCTAGCTCTAGGGTCAGTGCCAGATCGACGTCAATGGTTTTTCGCCACTTCATGTCGTAGTAGAACCCAAGAGCAGTTGCTCCAATGATTACCACCTTGGTGTTGGGCCAAACTTCCTCAAGCTCGCGTAGTGCGGCGACTTGGCTGGATGTGATGTTTGTCACGACTCACGTTCCCACTTTGGCAGGAGATGATGGTTGTAGAGGTTCTCGGCTGCCTCTCGCGCTCGCTCATTTCCCTCATTTAACATTTCGGAATATACAAGCAGTGGATGAGTCGTGTCTGTTTGCGGATCCCAATTCACTGTTCCGAAGGCATCCATGATCACGAGGTTGCCACGGGGGTCGATTACCGCTTGGAGACGTTTTTGCAGGTTTTTCGGCGTTGCGCGAACGTAGACGACAGTGCGCTCCCCGCGGTAGTAACCAGTGAGTCGAAATCCGGCAGCACTTCCACCCCACCGAAAATCGCATCCTCTGCTTTCGTTGAAGATCTGAGTGAGGTGCTGCTCTAGATTCATAGGGTTTGTGTCTTGGGTTCGATACGTTTTCTGGACGAGCGATGGGCGGACTGTGGTCTCGTATCCGTGCAGCCAAAGGCTGAGCGCTTCCTGTCGTCTTCGGGGATGCCAACGAACGGCGGTCTTTGTGGCCAGAACATACTCCTCACCCAACAGTCGGCGGCGCATGTTTGTAACTGGCTGACGGCTGACACCAGCAATCTCAGCGACCGTCCGGATGGGGGCGTTGAGGAGGTCCGGCTCGGCCAGGTAGACGAATAATACTTGGTATCCGGCACTTCTCAGGCCCTTGTCGGAACGGGCCCTTGGAACCGATGATTTGCCTTCGATGTGAAGGTAGAGTGGCGATGCTTCAATGTGGCAATTGCCGTTGGCGTCGATGTAGTTAACGCCGGCTTTGCTGAGC
>CBDCWZ010000109.1:0-6670 GCA_965223575.1 Kofleriaceae bacterium | reverse complement strand
GTACGCAGCAAGAAATTGGTCGTTGATTTTGGCTAGCTCCTCGGCCGACTCCCCGGTAATCGTAACTGCGCCGAGGGGAGAAAGTGGTGTTGTGACGGTCCCCTTTATCTTTTTGGTTTCCATCTCGGCGGTCAAATCCCCGCTGCAACTCGGATGCTTTGTCATCGACCGCTTTATCGAGATCGATGCCGTATACGATATGAAGTCCGCCGGCGAGATCTAAGCCAAATTGAACTTTCTTGTTGAAAATACGATTAAACCAAGACGGCACGTGTTGGTGGGGCACCACCGAGGGCACGAGAACGGCCACCGATAGTGCAATCAGTCCCAGCAGAACGAACGTCCGCCATTTGAGTCTGCGGTCCATAGCTTATTGTCTGTCTGACTTACGCAGCTTTTGCCGCGGGTTCTGATTTGGTTTTTGCGAGCGCCGGATCGTATAGCCCCTCAATATGAGAGCGAATCACGCGAACCCGCACTTTTTCTTGAAGCTCTAAATACAACACGTTGTCAGCTAGTCCTGAAACCTTGCCGACAAGGCCGCCGCGGGTAATGACCATATCGCCCTTTTTCAAATTGTTTAGCAACGCCTGATGCTCACGTTGCTTCTTCATTTGCGGACGAATCATAATAAACCAAAACACCCCAAAGATTAGGAGCATCACTACTAACTGACCTGCCACGTTGGCCTCCTATCGCGCCTTCTCGTCAAGCCGGCTTAACGGCCTGAAATTACGGGGTGTTTAGCATTGGCTTGGCAGTTGGTCAAGTCCGCTTCGCACCCGTGAGAATCTGGCTCCGCAACTCCCGCATCAGCTGGGCATAAAACGTGAGATTGTGGATAGTTGCAAGGCGACTATAAAGAATTTCTTTGGCTTTAAATAGGTGCCGGAGATAGCTGCGGGACACCGTTTGGCATGTCTCGCATGGACAGGCCTTGTCGATCGGACCGGTGTCCAAACGATGCTTCGCGTTAGAGATCATCACCCGCCCCTCGGAAGTAAACAGACAACCATTGCGAGCATTTCGAGTCGGCATGACGCAATCAAACATGTCGATGCCACTGGCAACCCCATGGCGAAGATCGTCAGGGGTGCCAACGCCCATTAGGTAACGTGGCTTTTCCGCTGGAAGCTCGTGGGCAAATTGGTTTAACACCGAATACATATCCTCGGAGGACTCGCCGACGGACAGTCCTCCCAGGGCGTAGCCTGTAAAATCGAGCAGAAGTAAGCTTTCTAGGTGGGCCCGGCGGCGACCGACATCGATCCCCCCTTGGACAATGCCAAATAGCGCCTGCCCTGCGGGACGTGGCGTCGCTGCGCAAATCTCCGCCCAGGCAGTCGTCCGAGCCATGGCTTGGCGATGCACTGCATCCGAGGCGCCTGCTGGTGGGCACTGATCAAATGCCATTGCAATATCAGAGCCCAATATAGACTGAATCTCCATTGCTTTCTCCGGCGTCAGCCGATGTTGACTTCCGTCAATGTGACTGCGAAAGGTCACCCCCTCATCATCAATGTCATTGATCGCGGCAAGGCTAAACACCTGGTATCCACCAGAATCAGTCAGAATCGGCCGGTCCCATCCACAAAACTGATGTACCCCTCCATGCGCGGAAATGACCTCGAGACCGGGCCGCAGGTATAAATGGTACGTGTTTGCGAGAATCACCTTCGCATCCACCGGCGGTAACCTGAGCTCTTGCGCAGTCATTGATTTCACAGTTGCAAGCGTGCCGACAGGCATAAAGACCGGTGTTTCAATATCGCCTCTCGGCGTATGGAGGATCCCGGCACGCGCCTTGCCGCTTTGCGCAATAAGCTCAAACCATGTCTCGGTGGTTGGCTGGGTCACGCGCCGCTCCCGACAAGTTGAGGACTCTCCACCTGTTGAAGACTCTCCACCCGTTGAGGACTCCGCGAAACGAACATGGCATCTCCGTAGCTAAAAAAACGATATTGGTGCGCAACGGCGTGACGATATGCCTGCATCGTCCGCGAGTAGCCGGCAAAGGCGCAAACCAACATCAACAGCGTCGACTCGGGAAGATGAAAATTGGTAACCAAATGATCAACGATACGAAACTCAAACCCGGGCTGAATAAAAAGCTCGGTTGTCCCCGAGTACCCTCGGGCCAGCGCATTGGCATCGCGCGCGCAGCGCCGCACTCTCTAGCGCACGGACAACCGTCGTACCAACCGCAACGATGGGACGATCGCTGCAAACCAGCTGCCCGGTGCTAGGCGGGACCGAGTACCATTCGGCGTGCATCTTATGATCTTTGAGCGCATCGACCCGCATTGGTGCAAACGTGCCCAGTCCAACGTGTAGCGTCAACGGTGCAATGGTGCACCCACGCTGCTCCAATTGTCCAAGTATTGCCTCGGTAAAGTGCAATCCTGCCGTTGGTGCGGCCACCGCTCCCGGATTCTGGGCATACACGGTTTGGTAACGCTCCTCGTCCTCGCGCTGCGCCCCCTGCTCGCGAACAATATAGGGTGGCAAGGGAACCTCGCCGTGTTGCGAAAGGAGCTTGCCAATTGGCTGCGTACATCGAATCTGTATCGCGCCGTCTTCGCGCCTGCCCACAACCGTAACACTGGTCCTGGACTGGCCACCACTTGAGGACTCCCCATCAATCCGCAATTGCGCACCAACACGGATCGGCTTGCTGGATCGCGCCAAGCACCAACCTTGCTGAGCCCCGCCGGTTTCACCGCCGAGGTGCCCCTCCAAAACAAACAGCTCCACAGCCCCCCCTGTGGGCTTGCGCGCGGCAAGCCGGGCCGGAACCACGCGCGTATCGTTCACGACAACGACAGCGTTGCGTGGTATCGCGTCCACCACATCGACAAAGTTTCGGTCCGACACCCCTTCCTTTTCGACAACGAGTAGACGCGAACCACATCGTTCTGCGGCGGGATATTGCGCGATTTGCTCATCCGGCAGGTGGTAGTTGTAATCGGTTTTGGATAACAAGCCCGTGACTATGCCGCGGCCGAGACAGTAGGTAAAGTTGCATAAGTTAGATCCGTCCCCGGTTTTCGGGCTTAGAAGGAGATTCGGCCCTTACTGTCGACGTTGAATCCCTTCCTTCTTAAGTTTCTTATTTTGGCCGATTGAGCAAAAGGCTGAATGTATTGTCTTGGTATCCCCTTGCTGCTAAAAAGGTCGACTACATTCAACCCAGCTTGTACCGCGTCGAGAGAAAAAAAGATGCTACGTGCCCTAAACATTGGCGTGCGTGGGAGATCGATGTCTTGTTTAGCATTCACATTGGCATTGCTTCTCTGCAGAACGTCCGTGACAGTGCCCAGATTATTTCCGTCTGCGTCCAGAATGCTTATCTGGTTCAGTTTGAAAGGCCCCTCTGGAGATCTCACATCCCAAATCTTGACGTCCGTTTGCTTGGTAGTTGACAGAATTTCTCCCGCTACAGCAGCATGGTGCCCATCGCCGAGAACGATATTTCTTCCATGGTTGAATGCAGCTGGCTCAGACACAGGAATTCTGCGTAGAATCGAATCGACCTTTTTCTGTACGCTATAACCTTCAAAAGTAGCGGTCTTATACTGTCCATTCAGATAGATTGTATCCTGGCCAAACAGAATACCTCTCTCACTAAGACGATAGACCGCAGAAGCTACCATTGGAGGCGTTACTTTGAGCGTCGGATGGATCAAGCTCAAACCGCTTGGATCAATCAAGGTCGCCGGATTATTGCCCGCATATGTATACCGATTCAAACCAACCCCAGGCTTCAGGGGATCGAGCGGGTCGGGAGAAACAAACCGACCAATGTACGAATCATAGTATCGCGCATTGAGATAGTGCAGTCCGCTGGGGTCTTTGCGCTCACCAATGAATCCTACCGCCTCGTCATATTCTTCCTCTACTGTTGCCGCTGCTCCTTCCTCCCCAAGGACGGTTTCTTCGTCGGAAACAATTTCATTTGGCGCTTCCTCTCCCCCAGAAGCATCCAACGCGCCTCCAAAGGGCTGATACGCAAAGCGCCGCACCTCTTTGCCCCGCCTGTCGGCAATCACTTGGGTGGAGCGATTCCGATCGGAATACAACCAATAAGAGACATTCCCGTCTCGTTTTGCGATAACACTATCCCCCAGTCGGAAGTATTTCACCACACGATCGCCGTGCACCTCATAGCCATCGCCGAGATATAAAGTCGTAGTGTCACCAACCGTTTGCACCACCCGCTTTCCGTCGAAATCGTAGACAAACTGGGTGTCGCCCGCTTTCCCGCCGGTCATCCGGACGGGCCGATTTTGGGCATTGTAGTCAATCGTCACCCCATTCCAATCCGTGAGGTTGCCGTTGTCATCATACCCGTAGCTGCGATCACCCGCCTCGGTCACAGCATGGGGGCGAACTTCCCCTGGGAGGGGATAGGTGAGCGTGCCAACGCGGCTATTGTCGATGAGATTGTCCGCTTTGTCGTATTGAAAGGTTTGGCTATACTGAGCATCGGTGTGATTGTCAGCACTTTTGAGTCGATTGACGCCGTCATAGTCGTAGGTCCATCCTTCATAGTCAAACGGACTGGTCACAGACCGAAGCTGTCCAATTGGATTGATGTCATAGTCCAAATCCTGCAACGTGCCTGCTGGCGTCCGCACAATCGTTTTGAGCGAATCATAAAAACCACGCTCTGGCGTGTAGGTATGCGTTGTGATTGTGTTATTGCCCAGCGGCACGACACGGAGCTGATCGCGGGCGGTATAGGTCACATTTTGGGCTAGCGAAACGACCTCTGGGGGACCAGGCTCACCCGTCGCGGTCACCGAATTGGTAAAATATCCGGTCATGTCTTTGACCCGACCAAGGCCATCATAACTGTAGCCAACCCGGTCTCCGTCAGGGTAGGTGAGCGACTCAAGCTGCCCACTCGGAAAGTAGTCCATGGTGAACTCGACGCGGTCGTTGGATGAGATAAACTCATCAACAGTGCGCGACTTGTGAACTAGCCTGCCGGCCGCGTCGTAGTTTAAGAACGTCCAACCCGACTCATCGCTGATGGACGTGACACGCCCCTTGTTGAAATACCCCGGGCGTATTTGATCATAGCTCATGGTCTCCCAAATGGGAGTCTGGCCAACTTCCGTTTTGATACGTATGTGAAGTCGCCCAAGTCCCGTATACGCCCACGTCACAGTATTGCCGTTGGCAAACTGAGTCTTGATCCGCTTCCCTTTGCGATCGTATTCGTGAACGATTTCCCCATGGTCTGGATCGTCTTCCCACAGCTTCCGCCCCATGCCATCATAAGCGTAGTGCCACACATTGGCGCCGGTCGGGTCAACAATCTGCTCGACATCATCAAAGATATTGTACTGCATCGCCGTTGTGAGGTTGGCCTCATTGGTCACAACACCGTCCGGGGTCACGTTTTTGGTGATGGCCACAGTTCGACCAAAGACATCCTGCTCGGTCTTCGTCGCTGGCCCCATCGCAGTGCCGCCACTCCAATGTTGCGTCGTCTTGGTTCCAAGTCCATAGACGTGCGTTCTTTGACTGTTGTCTGGGAGGATTTCTGTGACCACCCGGTCAAGGCCATCATACACGTACTCGGTAAAATAACTCGGCGTGCCGTAGGCGGGCTCGGATTGACGCTGCACTGTCCCACGGGGCGTATACGCCCAGGTGACCGTTTTCGCCGACGGCATCGTTACCGTGGACACTTTGCGTAGCAATCCGTCAAAGTATTGCAGTTGTTCGATTTCGTTTCCGGCGGGACTGGGGGTTGTGACCTTTACATGTTGCCCCCCGCGAATCGCCGCAACGATTATTGCTGTCCGTCTCGGAACAGTACGCTCGGGCCTGATAATTCCCACTCGGCCAGTCGGTGCGATCGAGCCGGCACAGCTTGTCATAAGCAAATACCGTTGCCGGGTCATTGTCTGCACAGCCGACAAAATTGGCGTCACATTTCCGGACGGGCTGACCACATACCGGATCCCACCGAGTCGTTTCTACGAGTGTTTTGCCCGCTTTGGTCGCCAGCCGCGTTACGGTCTCAGGGAAGAAATTTCGCCCAGAATCGTAAGTGTATGTCGTCGTGTATCCCTCAGCATCCGTATGGATGTGAAGATTGCCATGCTCGTCATAGCTCCATTTCTCAAGGGCATAGCTGCCGGAAAACCCTGCAACATTATTTTGTGCCTTCGCGGTACTGCTCCTGGTAGAGCGAGCCGCCAGCTGCCCCGCTGATGTATAGGCAAAGCCCACAAGCCGCTGGTCGCCCTTGTACCTATGTGAATTCCAATGATTGTCGACAAAAAACGACAACTCCACAATTCCATCGCGAGTCCAAGTCTTCTCCGGCCGATTGGGAATAAACACCCTACCCCGTGGGGCGATAAATCGCTCGCTATAAAGAGTCGCCGTCGTCTGCTCATCGTTGGCGACATCGACATCCCCATGATCCGCTTCGCGCAATAGCAGCCCATACTTGGGGTCATAATCGCGATCGATGCGACGCTCCCGCGTGACCGCGTTGCCCGCCTCGTCGACACCGTGTTCGTAGGTCCGCGTTTCCACTTCAAAGTTCACATAAGGCGGCTTTTCCTCATTACTTTGGTACTCGTGCACCACCGTGCGAAGCAGTTGCGCCGGGGGCTTGACCCGATTTGGTGGAAACCGTTCGCGCACC
>CBDCWZ010000108.1:0-15168 GCA_965223575.1 Kofleriaceae bacterium | reverse complement strand
CAATTCTACGGGACAACCACGCGGCCAGGATCAACACCAGAATCAGAGCACCAACGGCACCCAATGCAAGTACCTGTATCGCGCTAGCCCGAACGCCCTTGTGGAGGGCACGGTCCTT
The DNA here is from genome assembly GCA_965223575.1 of Kofleriaceae bacterium. Classification (GTDB taxonomy): domain Bacteria; phylum Myxococcota_A; class Polyangia; order Haliangiales; family Haliangiaceae; genus CBDCWZ01. The sequence goes on along the minus strand of CBDCWZ010000108.1, from coordinate 15,050 downwards.
AGCAACCGCTAGCAATCCAACAATTTCATCATTCGCGCCACGAATCGGAGCATAACCGGTCGTATATTCGTTGTCGCCAATATCCTGCTGTGCAAACACGGTTGTTCCCGTCCAGACTTGGTCCCGAACCTGTTTCGATACAATAATCTCTTCGCCCTTGTCGGTGTTTTTCTCCTCCCTCGTGACAATTCTCAGCTTCGCTCCAATCGTCCGTTTGATTTCTCCGCGAAGCAGCTCTGCTTTTCGAGCGACGACCAACCCTTCCTTGGTCATACTCTGCTGGCGGTTCAGAAGACTATTCCCCAGCTGCAGCGCCCGATGTAGCTCGTCCTGCAGCCCTCGGTCCAGTCCGTCTAACACGACGCCCACCGCGATCCACGAAGCCACCATAACAGGGACCAAACCAACCAGCGATAACGAGATCACCAACCGTTGGCGCATTCCAGTGGGTTTGATAAATGGTTTTAACCAACGCATGGATCAAAGTTCAGTGTACAAAATCTGACCGATTTCACCGCATAGATTTGAGCTTTGTCCGAAGCTTCCGGCCTGAAGTCTTGAGTGATCGGCATACATTTCATAGGATAATCATATTCTTCCACGCTCACGAGCGGTGCACCACTGAATGACACATCAACCATTCGGGCAATATTCACCACATTGCGCCCCCATCAATGGGTCAAGAACCTATTCGTTATCGCACCACTCGTGTTTTCGAAGCATCTCTTTGATATCGCGTATGCGATGCAGGCACTATTTGCATTTGCAGCGTTTTGCGGCATGTCCGGCGCGATTTACGCATTTAATGACATTCGCGACCGACACGATGATCGCGAGCATGCAATCAAACGATTCCGCCCCATCGCCAGTGGGACCCTGTCGGTACGCACCGCCGCAAGCGTCGCGCTCGTCCTAGGAATGTCCATTATCACGGTCTCGGCGTGGCTCAATTGGCAATTTGCTGCGGTCTTGACGGGCTACGCAATCACCAATGTAGCGTACTCCATGTACTTCAAGCGAATTGCCTTTATCGACGTCGGTTTTATTACCGGTGGATTTCTCCTTCGCGTCCTTGCTGGAGCCGTTGCTATCGCTGTCCCGGTCTCTGGGTGGCTTCTCGTGTGCACAGCCCTGCTGGCAGCATTTTTGGGGTTTGGCAAGCGGCTCCACGAACTTGTCCAAACTGCGCGAGAGGACAAGCCGCAGGGGACCACCCGCACAGCTTTACGCGGTTACAACCAACGGCTACTTCGCTGGGTCCTGATGGCCCTGGCCGCCGCAACTTGCGCCGCATATGCCCTGTATGCCTTGGATATTCGCACAATTGCCGCCTTTGGTACACGAAAACTGCTCTGGACGCTGCCATTTTGTGTGATCGGGATTTTGCGATTTTTGCAGTTGGCAATGTGGCGTACCCAAAAACACAGTCCTACCGAGCAAATTCTTCGCGATTGGCCCTTTCTCGCGAATATGCTCGTCTGGGGCGCTGCGGTACTGGCCATTGTCTACGGCTCAGGGTAGAACCCGCCCATGGCGACCCCCGACATCTCCAATCGGAAACGCGATCATTTGGTGGTTGCAGCCAGCGGCAATGCCGATTTCCGCAACCGGACAACGCTCCTTGAACAGGTCCAGTTAGTCCATCAAGCCCTCCCCGATCTGGCCTTGTCCGACATACAGCTAGAAACAACCCTGGCCGGATTCCGCCTCTCCGCCCCTATCATCATCAGCGGTATGACTGGCGGTACCGAGCAAGCGGGACAAATCAATCGAGATCTCGCGCAAGTTGCTCAACGTCTCGGCATTGGATTTGGCGTTGGATCGCAACGCGCCATGGCCGATCATCCAAAACTCGAGAACACATTCCAAGTTCGCGACGTCGCGCCAGACGTCATCCTCATAGGCAATATCGGAGTCGTCCAAGCCCAAGAAATGGGTCCCAACGCGACGCGCGAATTGGCGCGACGAATTGGCGCAAATGCGATGGCGGTGCATCTCAATCCCGCAATGGAACTGATTCAAGGGAATGGCGACCGCGACTTTCGCGGCGCAACCCAATGCATCGCAGCGCTCGTTGAGCAGTGTGACATTCCAATCATCGTCAAGGAAACAGGCTGCGGACTATCACCGCAAGTTGCAGCAAAGCTCAAATCGATCGGCGTGCAAACGGTTGATGTCAGTGGAGCCGGCGGAACCTCCTGGGTTGGCGTCGAAGCGACTCGCTCCGCCCCCGGTAGCCCCGCCAGACAACTCGGCCAGGAGCTTTGGGATTGGGGAATTCCGACCGCTGTCAGTATTGCCGCATGCAAACAACATCAACTGGAGGTCATCGCGACCGGGGGATTGCGGACAGGCTTGGACATCGCTCGGTCCCTCGCCCCTCGGTGCCACCTGCGGCGGTCTCGCGGCGCCGATCCTACGCGCGCACCAACAACAAGGCCTGGCAGGAGCACAACAGTTTGTCGAACAGCTCATTCATTCTGTCCGGGTCGTCTTACTCCTTTGCGGCATCAACCACGTCCAACAGTTCTCTGAGGTGCCACGTCACCTGGGGAGAGAATTGAGCATCTGGCTCGATGACTTGGGGCTACGGTAAAATCATATTGCTGGGCGAGCACGCGGTAGTCTATGGACAACCCGCCGTGGCCGGCGCACTGGGCAGCGGAATCCGCTGTGATGTTGCCCCTCTTCTCCCGACTCTTCACAACATCTATCGATTCCATCGTGGGATGTCCAATTGTCCCTGACGAAGCAATCCCGCAATGGCAAAGAAACTTGGACAGCCACCAAACACTGCCCGACCAAATCCCTTGACATCGCCAAAGCATACGCTGCGATCATCAACGCATTCGCTGTCAGGCGACCCCACTGCAGTGCAAGCGCATGTAAAGCTCCCCTCGCGTGCAGGACTCGGTTCATCCGCCGCTCTGTCGGTGGCCTTGAGTCGAGCGATTGCATCTTTTTGCCGCCCCCCCCCCTCTCCTTTGGCCATCGAAACCGCCGCAAACAGTGCCGAGCAGGTGTTTCACGGGAGTTCTAGCGGGGTCGACGTAGCACTTGCCTTTCACGGAGGCATTGGTATTTTTCGCCGCGATGCTGGCTACCAGGCAATGCCCGATGTGCGACCGATCCCCATCGCGATTGCGGTGTCAGGCCAAACCAGCAACACCGCCAAGATGGTTTCTCATGTAGGAGCCGCACGACAAAACAACCCGCACGTTGCGACCCAGCTAAAAACGCTCGGCATCTACGCAATGCAGGGGGCTCGCGCACTACAGACAGCGAACCTTCATGCACTCGGACTGCTCATGAATCAAGCACACGACACCCTTTCCGAACTCGGCGTATCCACTCCGCTGCTCGACCGCCTTGTCGATGTGGCGAGGTCTACCGGTGCCATCGGGGCAAAACTAACGGGTGCGGGTGGAGGCGGCGCGGTGATTGCGCTTTGTCCCGGCCACGAAGCCGCCATCGTAACTGCATGGAAACAACTCGGCACCGACGCCTTTGTCGCAAAAGTGGGGGTCAGGGCAGGAGAGAACCCATGAAACCATACTGCGCAACAGCGCGCGCACAAGCAAATATTGCACTCGTCAAGTATTGGGGCAAACGCGACCTAAGACTCAACCTACCGCAAAGAGGAAGCCTGTCACTCACGCTTCGAGAACTTGAAACCCAGGCAACGGTAAAGTTCGACAAATCACTGCGAACTGACCATCTCACGATCAACAATCAACACCGCCTCGACACACGCGACAACCCGATTGCAGCGTTGGCTCGACCTCGTCCGCGCAGAAGCAAACATCCAAGCATATGCGCTGGTACAAACCAAAAACGATTTCCCTACAGCATCTGGACTCGCTTCGTCAGCGTCTGCATATGCCGCCTTGGCTGTTGCCGCGACCAAGGCAGCAGGCCTCACACTTTCGCCATCGCGCCTCAGCGTGCTTGCCCGCCGTGGCAGTGGTTCTGCAGCCCGCTCTATCTTCGGTGGCCTCGTGCAAATGCATGCGGGGGCCCGAGAGGACGGTACGGATGCATATGCACAACCGATCCCGCTCCCTGCCGATTGGCCACTCCGCATTGTGGTCGCTATTGTAGGCGGCGGGCAGCCCAAAAAGACCGGCTCGCGTGATGCCATGTCTCATTGTCAAAAGACCTCGCCGCTCCACGCCGCTTGGGTTGATACTGTCGATCAAGACCTATCAACGGCCATGACCGCCATAGCCAACCGCGACCTCGACGCCCTCGGCACTACCACCGAAGCCAGTGCACTTGCGATGCACGCCTCGATCCTGGCCGCACGTCCCGCAATTCTCTATTGGCAACCGGCGACCCTTCATTGCCTCGAACAAATTCGCACCTTACGCGACACCAACATTCCAGCATATGCGACGATAGATGCGGGTCCCCATGTAAAAGCACTCACAGATCGCGACAACGCCCCCCGCGTGGCCACCGCACTCACCACCGTAGCAGGCGTCACAGAAGTCAAAATATGCCACTCCCGGCACTGACGCACAACTCGTTCCATCTTAGAAAGCCATGTCCCCAGCCCATCAAACCGCGACCGTCGCAACCGCCCCTGGAAAAATATTGCTTGCCGGTGAATACGCAGTTCTGCACGGCGGACCGGCAGTCGTCATTGCCATTGATCGGCGTGTCATCGCGTCTGTCACCCACAGCCCCAAACAACAGTCCCCATTTCTCGAACAGCTATGCGACGTCCTCATCCAACGCTACGGCCCCGGGAACAACGCCACCGCAACCGCCCGACACACCATCGTCGACAGCCGAGCGTTGTACGGCGACAATGGCATTAAATATGGCTTGGGCTCTAGCGCCGCGGTCACCGTTGCTGCCACCGCGCTCAGTCTTGAAGCGATTGGAGAAGCACAACGCGAGCAAATTCATGAAACCGCCAAAATCGTTCACGCCCAAACCCAGCACAAGCGAGGAATTCGCGGCAGTGGCGCCGACATCGCATCTTGCGTCTATGGTGGGGGGATCTGCATCACCCCGTCACAACATCCGCGAACACTTCCCATCGTCAAACCGCTTTCTTTTACCTCCCAAGTCGTTTGGGTTGCCGTCTGGACGGGAATTCCCGCAGACACTGTAACTCTCGTTCAAAAAGTAGAACAACTGCGCATTCGTGCCCCTAAGATACACGAACAAATTTGTCAAGATATCGCACAGGCAGCAACCGACCTTGCGCAGGCCTTGGCCTCTGTTCACCCCACCCACCCAAACAAAATCATCACAACCCTATTGGCAGGCGCACAAGCCATTGAGGCACTTGGGCGGGAAAGTCAGGCCTGCCTATTCCGACCCATCCATCGGGATATTCAAGTCCTTGCCCAGCGCCATGGCGGTGGATCGAAACCCACTGGCGCGGGCGCTGGCGATATCGCAATCGTCGCCCTGCCAACCACACAGGCAGCACAGTCGTTTCGCGAGGATATCCAGCGCAAGGGACTACAAATCGTGAATCTGCAGATTACTCCACAGGGCGCCCACATCGAATCAAAATAAAGTACAGTCCTACCGGTACCCGCCTATGATTATCCATCGCACGCTCCGTTCCAAACCCGGCCCCCACAAGTCCATTCCTACACCGCCCGCCCCGCTAGAGCTCCCAGCTTGTTACCGATACTGCGAAGCGATGGCGCGTGCACGACACCACAACTTTCCCGTTGCGTCCTGGTTTGTCCCAACAGAGTTGCGACACCATATTTGGGCCGTCTACGCGTTTGTACGCACTGCCGACGATTTTGCCGACGAGCCGCAATACGAAGGACGACGGGCACGTGAGCTCGATCGCTGGGAAGAACAACTCCATGCGGTCTATTTCGGCGAGCCGGCCAAGCATCCAGTATTTGTCGCTCTGGCCGATACCATCAGCCGATTTGACTTGCCGATTACGGAATTTACAGCATTGCTCCAGGGGTTACGAACAGACTTAGACGTACACACCTACGCGACCTTCGCCGACCTGCGTAGCTACACTTCTCTCGCCGCAGAGCCCGTCGGGCATTTGATGCTGTATTTGAGCGGTTACCGCGATCCCGAGCTGCACCGGTTCGCAGACGATCTATGTACGGGACTTGCTTTGGCGAAACTATGGCAGGACATCGCCGCAGATCTGCGGCGAGGCAGGATCTATATTCCTGGCGAAGATCTGCATCACTTCGGCGTTGGCGAGACAGACCTGCGCGCCCAGCGCACAACACCTGCACTTGGAGCTCTTGTGCGCTACGAAGTTTCGCGCACGCGATCCCTCTATCAACGCTCACGCCCGCTCTTCCGCGCGATCCGCGCAAATCTTGCCACGGAGCTCGCGCTGATATGGCATGGAGGAATGCAGATCTTAAACAAGATCGACGCGACGGGGGCCAAAATTTTGACCCAACGACCACAACTCAATGTCCTAGACAAAGCACTCGTCGTCACCCGCGCGGTTGCGTGGCGAGGGCTAAACATCAGCTAAGAGCTAAACAATGTCCCTGGGGACCTTTCCCCTCGCTGCCAAAGCATGTTACTTGATTTCGCGATGGCGGCCATGGACCCAACGCTAGAGCGTATCTTTGTCGGAATCGCCCACGCGCTTTTTATGAATCGCTTGCACGTCCTAAGACTCACGGAGATCGTTCGCGATGAAATACGACCGGATGGAGAAGACGGAGCCATGGAGCTCCCCCCCGGCATGGACGAAGAGCTGCGACAACAAGCACTTGACTATGTCCTAATGTGCTTGCCCGAAGAACTAGCCCCGGCTGTCCATCACGCGAAGCGCGATTGGTTTCGACCCGCCTAGAACCCATCTCAAAAATGCTGCGGGCTCCCATCTGCTGCGTCCTCGTTCCGCTTCCGGTGCTCACGTATACAAATACGCTCCGCTCCGGTTCTCACTCGTCCTTGCATCTGGGGCTCCTCGCTATTTTTGAAATAGGTTCTAGACCTAGTTTGCTCTATAAAACCACAGGTACCCCACGGGCAATTTCTTCGGCAAACAACTGCCGCACCGGCATTGGGATCTCTCGAATGTCGCCGGCTTGACCATCATGGCCTTGCGCTCCCGGCGGCCCCTCCAGCCCACGTTGCCCATCGCTGCCATCCCGACCGTTGGCACCGTTTCCACAGTAGCGTCCGGCGACTCCACCAGACTCGCCATCTGCCCCCCTAGCGCCTTCTCGCCCTTTGCCGCCTTTGCCCCCATTCCCGCCACTGGCGTCAATGACAAACAATCCGGGAGCTTTCGCAGCATCAACCTCACCTGGTCACGCGCCAACATATTCCCTACTATTCATCAGCCTCATCCGTTTGCAAGTTTTCACGCAGCAGATCTAAACGCGCTTTGATCGCCGACTCTGTTCCCGATTCGGTAGGATGATAAAATCGAGTGCCCGCGAGTTTTTCCGGTAGGTATGTCTCGTGCACATAATGCCCCTCAAAGTTATGCGGATAGCGATATTCTTTGCCATGACCGAGGTCTTTGGCCAGCTGGGTAGGTGCATTGCGAAGCTTTTTTGGGAACAGGCAGGGGACCTTGATCCCGAACCACCTTGCGCGCATTTGCGTAGGTTGTGAGGGCGGTGTTCGATTTTGGCGCACATGCTAGATACACAGTCGCCTGGGTTAACGCCAGGGCACCCTCTGGTAGACCGACAAATTGGAACGCCGCCAGCGCCGATGTCACAACGGACAGCGCTTGCGGATCGGCATTGCCAATATCCTCCGAGGCAAAAACGACCATCCGACGAAGAATAAACAGCGGATCTTCACCGGACTCGAGCATTCTGGTCATCCAATATACCGCTGCGTCCTGGATCGGTTCCACGCAAAGATTTAATAAACGCACTGATCACGCCGTAGTGCTCATCTCCGCTCTTGTCGTAGGTTAAAGTACGGTATTGGAGCGCCTCCTCCACGATCGCAAGGGTGACTCTGACTGGCTCACTCGGATCGCGGCATGCTACCGACACCGCAACTTCCAGGCTATTGAGCAACCGCCTGGCATCCCCATTGCTATGCGCGATCAATGCATCGCGGACGCCGTCTGCAAAACAAAGATTCATGTCACCAAACCCGCGAGAATCCGTCAAACATCGGGAAAGCAGCGCATCCAGTTCCCGCTCGCCCAGCTGCTCCAAAACAACAACGCGACAGCGAGACAGAAGAGGAGCATTGATCGAAAATGACGGATTCTCCGTTGTCGCTCCTATCAGCGACACGGTGCCTGCCTCCACATGGGGCAGTAACGCATCCTGCTGACTTTTCGAAAATCGGTGAATTTCATCAACAAAAAGCACAGTACTCCTATGGAATTGATCGCGCCGCTCCCGCGCTTCACCAACCAATCTTCGTATATCGCGGACCCCGGCTTCCACCGCAGACAGGGTCTCCACTTGTGCCCCGACCTGACGCGCGACAATCTGCGCCAATGTCGTCTTTCCGCTCCCCGGCGGCCCCCATAAGATCATAGACGGCATCACCTGAGCAGTTGCGATCTGCGCAAGCAGACGCCCTGCACCAAGCAAATGCTCCTGTCCCACGACCTGCTCCAATGTCGTGGGACGAAGTCGCTCAGCCAAAGGTTGGCCCACCTGTCGGGTCTTTGCGCTGACCGCAAACAAATCCATGCCCCCAACATAGTAGATCTCCCCCACAATCTGGAGGACTCACCCCCAGTTTGGAGGAAGCAATTACTTCACAGTTTCAGCATGTTATACAAAAACTACAACTGGCATTGACATTGCTATATACAAAGATATGGCAACCACGGCGGCCTCAAAATTGGACCTGGTATACCGACACCGTCAACACATCACCGGGAACGTTGGCCGCGGTCTCAACCAGTCCGAAATCGAAGCGCTTTCAACCTCGGAAGCCACACCGTCAAATGCGCTGCTTCGCGGTCGTCGCGTCGGCCACCAGGTACAAATCACAAACTTCGGCCCCAATGGCCTCTCCTGCCGCAATGCTCCCTTTCTCGAGCTCGGCGATACCATCGAAGTCATCTTGGATGACCTTTGTCACCATCGCTCCTACCGATTTAAAGCGGTCGTTTCTGCCCGCGACGAGCAAGGAGATGATGACTGTGTGCTGGGTCTGACCTTCACCGGATGCCCGATCATGCTACGCCTGAGTCCACCCCGGCTTCAAGCGCACTCCAACGCCGCTTAAAAGCCCCATCTACTGGCTTGCTTTCGTGGCGACGACGATATTTGCGTATCGGGCGTTCGGCAACACGGAATAGCCGTGAAGATCAACATTCATGACCGCGATGTTGTCCTCGTGCCACAGCGGTACAACTGGAACATCACGAGCGACCAAGGCCTGCACCTGATGATACGCGTCTAGCCGCTTCGCCCTCACCATCTCTCGCCGCCCCAGCAGTGTCAGTCTGTCGACGTCATCACTGCGATAACGCCAGCGATTTCCAGCATCGGGATTGGAAGCCGAGGGAATCCGCGATGAGTGAAAGTACGAGTAGTAGTAGTCCGGCTCGGTGATGTCCGCCGTTTGCATCGACGCTAACTGAAACCGCCCCTTTTTGATATCCGTAAAGAAGGTGCCAAATTCGTACGCGCGAACATCGACCGCAATCCCGACTTCACCCAATTGCGCGGCAATGATTCGGGCAATGGCAACCCGAAACTGGTTTGCGCTGGTCTTATACTGGAGCTGTAGACGTCTGCGCGGCCCATCTCCGTCTGGATCTGGATAGCCCGCCTCATCAAGAAGCCGCTTGGACAGCGCCGGATCGTACTCGTAACGAGTAACGTCTCCATTGTACGCCCAATGCGTTGGGGGCAATAACCCCGTTGCCAGTACTGCTTTGCCGTGAAACTTCGCCTGCAAGATCCGCTTCCGATCAAGGGCGTGGGCAATGGCCCGTCGAACGCGCAAATCCGATAGCACCGGATCCTCATTGTGCATCATCAGATACGAAAGAATTGCACTCGGACCACTCGCGATATGAATCCTCGCTTGAGAGGCAATATCGCTGATCAGATCGACACGGATCCCATTTTGGGTAATATCCGCCGATCCCCCGATCAACATCAGCGTCCGGGCATTGGCATCACGCACCGCGCGTACGCGAAGCTTTTCGACCCTCGGTCCTTTGCCCAATGCCCGCCCGTAGTAGTGACTGTTTGCGGTCAAAACCACATCGGAAGGACGAAACGACAAAAACACGATACGGTCCCGCACCTACAACGTGCCCCGCGGCAAACAAACCCGTGTTTTTGTCTGCGGCTTTTTGCGAAACGATGCCAAAATCCAAATCCGTCAAGAACGTCCCGAGCGGAACTTTCAAGCGAAATCGAACCCGATCTGTGGCGACCGCTTTGACGCTATGGAAACGCTCGCGAAACCCACGGTGGTACAAACTCTTGGTGCGCTCATCCATCGTCGATTGGTACGTAAATTCCACATCCGAGGCGACGACCGGCACCCCAGTTGAAAAGCGGGCATCCCTGCGTAGATACACGTCCCAAGTCAGCGCATCGACTTGCTCAACGGCCCTGGCCAGCGCCAACTTGGGTTCAAGGGACTCCTGATCTACGCTCGTCAATCCCGGGGCAACCAGGCGCGACACCTTAATGTCGTGGTTGGTTCGGGCAAAGCGAGGATCAATATCACGAACCTCAGTCTCTATCAGCATCACTACCGTGTCATCGGGAGTTCGATGCGTCCTGATCTTACAGGCACCAAGAGACAGTGCCACAGCACACAACAATACCGTGCTAGGGTTAGCCCACAATGTCAAAATACCCATCTGTTCTTTTTGCGACCTGCCTTGCCACAGGCATGAGTATCTGCATACCCAAAGCCGCATCGCAACCGCTGGAGACCCGAGATGCGCGCGCCACGTGGCTCAAACAACGGATTCATACCCTGATTGCCGACCGTCCCCATCTGCGCAAAGCGCGCATCGGCATCGCCGTACGGGACCTGTCAAGTCGTGACACGATATTCGAGCACAACGCAAACGCACGCTACAATATTGCCTCAAACTCGAAAATCATTACCACTGCTGCAGCACTCGCAACGCTTGGCCCCGACCATCGCTTCCGTACCGATGTGTTTGCTCGTCGCCGCGACGACGTGGGCAATATCATTGGCCCCCTCTACGTGCGGGGGCAGGCGGACCCCAGCCTGGATACTGGCCGCCTTTACCAACTCGCCCAAAAGCTCTACCGCGTTGGGGTTCGCCAAATCTCCGGGGGGATTATTATCGATGATAGCTACTTTGATCGTCACAATCTACCGCCCAAATTTGACGAACAAAAAACTTCTCAAGCTTCCTACCGTGCCCCTGTGGGGGCCACTTCGATCCACCACAATGCCCTATCGGTATACGTCCGTCCAGCGCGAGCGGGATCGGGTGCTGCGTTCGTTTCTGTGTCCCCACCCGGGGACTACCTGCGAATTGTTGGTACCGTCAACACAAACGCAAAAGGCCCGACGAGGATTAAGGTCGAGACGCGAGCCAAAGGCAAACACCTCGATGTTATCGTCTCGGGGACCATCGCCGCGTCTGCACCCGAGCGGAGAATCCGGCGCCGAGTCCCTAGCCCTCATGCCTTGTTTGGCTCGACACTCCGCCATGTCTTGCAAAACACTGGGATCCGCATTGCAAAACCGACAATCTCGCGTGGCAAAGTTCCAAAATCGGCGATCCTGCTGACAACCCTTGCTAGCGACACGCTGGCATCTCTTGTCCGCAGCCTTGGCAAATACTCCAACAACTACGTAGCAGAAATGCTCCTCAAAACGATGGGACGTGGCAAAGCAAACCAACCGGCTACCTGGAGCCGAGGAATCGCGACCGTGCATCAATTTCTTCACAATACAATCGGCCTACGCGCGGACAGTTTTACGTTCGAGAACGGCTCGGGCCTATTTCGGGCGAGCGGATTCTCTCCCCATCAGGTACTCCAAATACTTGAAGTTTGCCAACAAAACTTTTCTTTTGGGCCGGACCTCGTCGCGTCTCTGGCCATCGGCGGCAAAGATGGAACCCTGCGTCGGCGACTTCGCGCAGATGACACCGCTGGACAAATCCGCGCAAAAACGGGGACACTCGCAACCGTTTCGGCCCTATCTGGATACGCGGGGATCCATCAGTCCAAAGTTCTGGCCTTCTCCATTTTAATCAACAACATCCCCCGCAAATATGCAGCCAAGAAACAAGCACGATCCCTCGAAAACGAGATCGCCCAGGCCATCGTCGCGCTATCCAAGCGCTAGTTTCCCAGCCAGCCATTGCCGGCTGACCGAGGCCGTGATACCAATTTGGCCCTCAACCCATTGCACAGGAGTGATGCCCATGGCTGATCTAAAAGGCAGTAAAACCCACGCAAACCTAAAAGAGGCATTCGCGGGAGAATCGCAAGCGAATCGCCGTTACTTGTACTTTGCCAAAACCGCCGATGTCGAGGGCCAACCCGATATTGCCGGGCTGTTTCGCGACACTGCAGAGGGCGAAACCGGCCACGCCCATGGCCATCTCGACTACCTAAAAAAGGTTGGGGATCCGGCAACAGGCGAACCCATCGGCGATACCGCATCCAACCTCAAAGCATCGATCGCAGGCGAGACCTATGAGTATACAGAGATGTATCCTGGATTCGCCAAAACCGCACGAGCAGAAGGTTTTGAAGACATCGCCGAATGGTTTGAAACCCTCGCCCGAGCCGAGCGCTCGCATGCGGGACGGTTTCAAAAAGGACTCGACTCTCTATCCTAGCAGCCAATGCTCACACCTCTAACGAAGGCGGACATCAAAGGACCGTCCCGTATACGGACCGATCCGTGAGGACTTCCGCAGGCACATCATAACACTCAAAAAGCCCCGGCGGATTGCGATCGGAGATCGGGTTACCTTGGTTTTCGAAAACAGGCAAACACTTATTTTTCAAGTGGAAGAAATGCTACGGGCCGAAAACCTCAGCTCTCCCGAAGCCATTCAGGCCGAGTTGGATGTCTACAACCACCTTATGCCAACGGATAGCTCGCTCTCGGCAACCCTGTTCATTGAGGTACCACCCGAGGCAGATCCAAGGGTAGAGCTCGATCGATTGATCGGGCTAGACGAGCATGTTGCTATTCACATCGGTCAGCACCAGCTGCGCGCAGAATTCGAGGCCGGCCGCTCAACCCAAGACCGCATCTCCGCGGTTCAATATATACGGTTCCCTCTGCCAGAGTCTGCCAAACAGGCCCTGGCAGAGGCCGGTACTCGGGTTGCCTTGGTCATTGATCACCCAGAGTATGCCCATGAGACGGTCTGCGACGACGCAACGAGGACCTCTCTTGCAGCAGACTACGTACCCTAATTCACTTAAATTACATCGTAAGCGCATTCCTTTTCTTACATGCTATACCTGGCCCAGTATGTCTCAAAAGCGTTATTTCAACCTCCACGAAGCAAACGCGCAACTCTGCGACCTCACTGATCGATTTCACTTGGTGATCCAACTGCGGGCACAGTGCAAGCTGCTTCGACAACGCCTGTACTCCGCCAGCTTCGCCGCGGCAACCGGTGCTCCATCGCCACAGGCCCGAGAACAAATCAAGCGGGAGCAAATTCTCCTTTACGGCCTCGACCAAGTCCTCAAAGAAGAGCTCCGCAGTATTCGCGCGTTGGGTTGTGTCATCAAAGACATCGATCAGGGACTTGTCAATTGGCCCGCAATCCACGGGAGCACCGAGATCCATTTGTGTTGGCAATATGGCGACGGCGAAATCCGCTACTGGCAAAACCCGAACAACGTTCTGAAACCGATCTCCGAACTTCAATAATGGAACCACAATGGAACCACCAGCCGGAATGCTACTTGCTGGCAAAGTCGCTCTCGTGACGGGAGCGAGTCGCGGCATCGGCCGAGCCATTGCGCTCCGCTTTGCGCGCGCCGGCGCGAAGGTCGGCCTGCTTGCCCGCTCCCAGGCCGATCTGGAGGCCGTTTCCAATGAGATTTACAGCTCCTCACCGGTCGTTGAGGGCGCAGAGCGCCAAAGCCTTGTCGTGACCGGAGATATCACAAGCCCCGAGGATCTCTCGCGCGCCCACACCACTATCAACCGACAATTCGGCCCCCTCGATATCCTCGTAAACAACGCTGGGATTGTGCTGCGCGAAACGCTTGCAGATACAACTTATGAAAAGTGGCGGGAAGTCCTTGCCGTCAACCTCGATGGAACCTTTCTGTCAACGCGGACCTTTCTCTCCAATCTCATCGACCAACGCGGACGCATCATCAATATCTCCTCCATCGCTGGGCGCCAAGGCACCCCCGCGTTAACCGCCTATTGTGCAAGCAAACACGCGATGGTCGGTTTCACCAGGGCGCTCGCGGAAGAACTCCGCCCCAACCAAGTCGCCGTCAATGCAATCTGCCCTGGCAGTGTTGATACCGACATGCTGCGGGTGGGCCTACCGGGCACCCCCCCAAAAATGACGCCAGAGGACATCGCCGAGACCGCATTGTTCCTTGCTGCAAACGCCCCAACAGCTCTCACGGGAAGCTGCATAGACGTCTACGGGTAACGAGGTGTCCCCCCTCACCAGACATCGCCTCCGGAAGCCTGGTTCATGATCACCCTCCGCAGCCATTGATAGGGTGGTAACTTGTCAGTGCGTGGATGCCAAACCATGTGAATCGGAAATTTGGATACCGCCATCGGCGGCTCGTAAATCACAATTGGCAAGATCGCGGAGAACGTGTTTGCAAACCCATGGGGTAACGTTGCAATCAAATCTGTCCGCGCGACGACGAGCGGTACGCTGAGCAGGTTCGCTGTTCGCACAACGGTTCGGCGGTCATGGCCATAATCAGCCAAAGCGCGGTCGATCGCCCCAGGTCGCTGGGCCGGCGTTACCAAAACATGTCCAAGCCGCGAGTACACGTCCAGTGAAAGCCCAGAATCCAGCTGCGGATGCCCCTTACGTGCGATACAAGCGAATTTTTCTTGGAGCAACAAGTGATGCTTAAACGGAGCAGGAATATCGACCCAGGCACCTAGGTACAGATCAATCT
>CBDCWZ010000107.1:0-152046 GCA_965223575.1 Kofleriaceae bacterium | reverse complement strand
CCGAGAGCGATCTCATGCTCACGCCGCTCGTAAAACTCGCTCATCGTGGCTAACGGCCTGCCAACCAGATCATTGCAATACAGCATCGCTCGTTTTGACCAGCGAACCGCAGCCAAGCTATTCCCGATTGGCGACATTAGGACGTCATAGGCTCTACTGCGCAGTTGCTCAAGCATTTTGGGCTCCCATCGCTTCCCTATCACTCCTACCACCCGCAAGACGGCACCGCAAGGCCTATGCGGGTGTGGGCATTCCAAGTCTTGCCTAGACCGCAAAACGTGGCTACGGTGCCCTCATGGGGTCGACGAAAACGCTGTGGAACCGTGTTTCAGGCCAACTCTTTACCGCTCTCAACAGGGCAGACGAGATTGGCGGCGAAGTGCGGGATTACGTTCAAGAAAGACTAGAAGCCTCGGAGCAAGCCCAAAGACTGCTCCATCGCATCCAGTCTTATCGCGGTAAAGTTGGCGCAACCGACAGTCCGCAAAACGACATGAAGGCACGCGCTGCTGCCCGAGCGACCCAAGCCGCTTCGGCGCCACCTCCGACAGCCGCGGAAATCAAGGCTAAAGAGAGCGATTCCCTCGGGGATCCGGCAATTGCCGCACAAATTTACGGTCGTACATCGTGTCCGTGGACGGCAGAGCCATTCGACTGCTGGAAGATCGCAAAATCGACTACGACTATATCGATTTGGATGATGACGACAATGACCATTTCGTCGCAAGACTCGTGACTGACACCAAGCAAAACACAGTCCCTTACGTATACATCCGCTCTGCGTTTGTTGGCGGATTTAATGCCCTCAACGAGCTCGACCGATTGGGGCAACTCCCGCACTTAATTCTTTCCGCCGAAGAGCGAAAAAACAGCAAACACACCGGCAAAGAATTCACGGTAGCCGCCCGTCCCAACACCGACGAGGTCGCCCTTGGTGAAAGCGAGAGTGAGCCCAAGACTACTGACGACGAATCGTAAGCGTCCCAAACTTCACGTCAAAATCTCCACCCGTCAGCCTCGAAATCGCTTCCTTCGGTGACGTGTCCTATATCGGGGTCGGCCGGCGAAAAGATCGCGCCATCATCGCTCCCAGCATCATAGGCAAACAAATCGACCGTCGCTTCGTCGATCCAAGAGTCCTCAACCTGTGGAGAGTCATCCGCATTTCGCAACGCAAAACTGTCGACACCGATAAACCAATCGGGACTCGGCGCGATCATTGTGGTGATTGAGATTCTCGGAAAATCTGCGTTAGTCGTAAACATCACGGTTGCCGAACCAGTACCGCTAGAAATCCCCGAGCCAGTCACCACACCACAACCGTCTCCCGCCTGGATCAAACTCTCTATCTCGGTGCGCAAGGTTGAAGTTCCACCGGACTCGGCCATGACCTCAATCCCCCCGCTGGCAACCTCACCATTTTTCCACAGGTGAACAGATGAATTATGAGTTGCCCCAATCAATGCGGAAAAGTGAGCTCCTCCTGGAAAGTCAGTCGGATGCGATGTCGAAGACCACATGGCGTCCAAAGTCAATTCAAAGGTCTCGCTTCCGTCCTCTGTGCAGTCACCAGATTTGTCGTCATCCTTCCATCATCATCGGTCCCATCGTCACCACAGCCCATCAAACACCCAACGACCAGTAAGCATGCCAATGTTCTCATCACGCAACTATGATATCTCGACATTGGACATTCAAGGCCGTCTGGCCACATTTCATGCGGCGCTTCTCAGCACCTCCCAAGTCGTTGACCACGCTTGCTCTGCGGAGTACAACCCCTGTCATGGCAACTATCGTGATCACTGGGGCGAATCGAGGAATCGGTCTGGAGCTGACAAAACAATATCACCAGCGCGGTGACAAGGTAATTGGCGTTTGTCGCCAATCCAGCCCACAACTCGACCAAGTCGCGACCCAGATCCAAGCAGGGGTCGATATTACCCGAGAAACGGACGTCGCTCAGCTCGCCGAGCAGTTGGCCAACACGAACATTGATGTTGTGATCAACAACGCCGGTCTGCTCCAGCGCACCTCGCTATCTCATCTCGACTTCGACGCGATGCGTCGCCAATTTGAGGTCAATAGCCTCGCACCGTTGCGGGTCTCTGCTGCGCTGATCCCGCGAATGGTCCGCGGTGGCAAAATCGCAATCATCACCAGCCGGATGGGCTCGATCGCCGACAACGGCTCAGGGGGCTCCTACGGTTATCGGATGTCAAAAGCCGCGGTCAACATCGCCGGCGTGTCCCTGGCGCGAGATCTAAAAAGCCAAGGCATCGCTGTCGCCCTATTGCACCCAGGATTCGTAAAAACCGACATGACCGGCGGACAGGGAAACACAACACCGGATCGGGCTGCTGCAGACCTAATCGATCGTATCGATGAACTGGCGCTGAGTACATCTGGGCAATTCTGGCACGCCAGCGGAGAGCTCCTGCCCTGGTAGTTGCCAATTGTCATGTCGTCCTAGTTCGGCGTACGAGCGATGCGAGCCACTTTAGCGCGCGGCGCTGCCAGTGCGAATCGCGTCAACAACCCATCGGGCATACGCCTGCCGCATCATAGCACTTGTAAATTCGAGTCGAAATGCGACGCCCAGATCCAACAATTCTTGGGGCGTCGACGCAGGCCCAAGCCACCTGTGCAGGCAGCTCTAAGGTTCTCGCTCCGTTTGAAAAGCGAATAATTACAAAACACCCACGCGGCAGCAGTTTGTGCTTGGCTTCCTCTAGATGGAGCCCCATGCCCTCGCACGTAATCGAACGAATCGTCGCTACTACCTGATGTTTCTTTTTGCGTGATTCCCGCACCTCTATGGTCGCGAACTGATTTGCCGGTACACGCTGATACTTTCGCTGTCGTCGCTTCATCCGTATCTATACCGTAACGGATTCAAATCAATGAATCGAGATCGTTCTCAAACGCGATCTCGCTTAACATGTGAACATATCGCCTACTGTCTGAGCCACACACAGGTGTAGGACGCACTGCAGATCAATTCGGTTTATTTTCACTGACCCCCCGTCAAGACTACGGCCGCGACACAAAAAACATGGGGAATTTATGGATATGCGAGTTGGATGCGAAATGTAACCAATCATCGGGTGCGGCGAGCTTTCACGACTAGATCACCGCCCACGAGTCGAGGCTCCCCGGCGAACACAAATCGCGGCGCTTGGTCAATGGCGCAAACGCCGGCACCACCAAGCCAACTTGGCGCGGCCATTTTTGCCGCTCCACCAAAGGCGATCGGGGCAACATAGAGCAACAGCTCATCGATCAAATCCGCGTCCAAAAGGCTCGCATGCAACCCAGCCCCCCCTTCGGCCAAGACGCTTGTCATTTCCTGCTCAGCGAGTTTGTGACTCAGCTGCATCAGGTCAACCCTTGTGTCGTTTTTGCTCTTGCTAGCAAAACGCCACACCTCCGCGCCAGTCTGTTCGAGACGGCGCTGACGTGCTTGTGGGTGCCGCCGTTGTTGTTGCAATAATCATGCGTGCAGATGAGCGGCTGTGGATCGGAAGTATCTTTGCCGATAGTGGTGTGCGTAGGCGGCTGTCGACAACGATCCGAATCGGATCCCCTGCCCCGCGGATACCGCGAACAGTGAGCCTTGGATCGTCTGCTCTTACTGTTCCAAGATCCAACCACAATCGCATCCACGTGGCTGCGAACGACATGCGCGTCGCGCCGAGCCAGGACACCAGTAATCCATTGGGACGCACCGGTGCGCGTTGCGGTCTTTCCATCCAAGGTCATTGCGACCTTTGCGATCCAATACGGTCTTTTCTGTTTGGCCCAGGTAAGAAAGGCTCGATTCAGCTCCTTACAGTCGTTGCGGAGCACGCCACGCACCACCTCGATGCCCTGCCGAGATAACCAGGCACCACCACCTGCATGAGATCGAACCGGATCGCCGATTCCGATCACCAGACGCCGAATGCCAGACGCAAGCACCCGAGGCGCACACGGTGACGTTCGTCGCTTGCTGGTATGAAAACAGGGCTCGAGATTCACGTACATCGTGCCCCCAACAGCTCTTCCGCCAATACGCTTGAGCGCCTCAGCTTCGGCATGCAGGCCACCAAGGCGACGATGATATCCTTCAGCGATGACTCGCCCGCGGCGGTCTGTGATCACACACCCCACCATCGGATTGGGCGATGTTTTCCCCGCGCCGCGCCGCGCCAACGCAATACATCGGCGCATATGCTGCACATCTATGGGTTTCGTTGGCACCGGCTAGGGAGTCCTCAACCTGTGGGGAAAGTTACTTCGAGATAGACACACCACTTCCGCGGTTTTTCAGGGCACCAAGCTCTTTGGCAAACTCGTCGATATCGCGAAAATCGCGATAAATCGACGCAAAGCGAACATAGGACACCATCATCGAGAGAGCGCAGCCTGGGAAGTACGAATTCTCCAATATCGCGACTACTGATCTCGCGCACCCCACTCTCGCAAATCTCTTGCTCGAGCTGTTCCGCGAGCTGACTTAGCGCTTCAATGGAAACGGGACGCTTCGCTGCGGCACGAGACAATCCTCGCTTGATTTTGTTGCGGGTCAAACGGCTCCCTACGACCATCCGCTTTGACAACAAGGGGCAACGCCTCTTCAATTCGCTCATAGGTCGTAAATCTGCGTCCGCACGATTCGCACTCGCGTCGACGACGAATCTCTAATGCCTCGCGGGACTGCCGCGAATCAATGACTCTGTCGTCGAGCTCGCCACAAAAGGGACAACGCACGCCGATCCCCTAACCTTGTTCCAGATCGACAATCTTGTCGATCCGCCTTTGATGTCGACCGCCCTCAAACGGCGTGTCGCGAAACACTTTGAGTGACTGTTTTGCCACGTGGGGGCCCGGTCACGCGCGCCCCCAACGCAAGAACATTCGCATTATTGTGGGCGCGCGTTGCCTGTGCTGTAAATGCATCTGTAACGACTGCGGCACGAACTCCGTTGACTTTGTTGGCAGCGATTGCCATCCCAATCCCAGTTCCACACACAAGCAAACCGAAGCTCTGTGAATCTTCAGATACTTGCTTCGCAACAATCGCAGCAAAGTCAGGATAATCGACCGAATCGCCAGAGGTGGTACCACAATCGACAACCTCATCTCCAAGCTCGCGCAGCGCCTCTACGAGTTGCTGCTTGAGCTCGTAACCAGCGTGGTCTGCCCCTGCATACCATTTCATGGCACCCTCATAGACCTGGCCCCGAAAACCTAGGGGATGTCCCGATTGTGCCAGTGCCTCCAGATAAGCACACCCCCTAGTCTCCTCGATATCGGGTCAATACTAAGGTCGCATTGGTTCCGCCAAATCCAAACGAATTGGACAGTGCCCCATTGACCACAATCTCTCTGGGCTCGTTTGGGACATAATCGAGATCACAATCCGGATCCGGAGTCTGATAGTTTATCGTCGGAAGAATTGCATTGCGATGAATCGTTAGCGCAGTGAGCGCCGCTTCTACCCCACCTGCTGCACCCAGCATATGACCTGTCATCGATTTGGTCGAAGAGACAGCGAGCTGCTTGGCGCGATCTCCAAACACAGCCTTAATCGCCGCGGTTTCGTTTTTATCGTTGGCAGCAGTCGATGTTCCGTGTGCGTTGATATAGTCGATCGTATCTGGGCTAAGGTTCGCGTTGGCAAGTGCACCAGCCATGCACCGCTTTGCCCCTTCGCCTTCTGGGGCGGGAGCGGTGATATGATGCGCGTCTGAATTGGCGAAATACCCCGAAAGCTCTGCGTAAATGCGAGCACCGCGTTTCTTGGCATGCTCGAGCTCTTCGAGCACAACGATTCCCGCGCCTTCGGCAATGACAAACCCATCGCGATCTTTATCAAACGGTCGACTTGCCTTCTGTGGATCGTCATTGCGCGTTGACAGCGCACGCATTGCGTTAAACCCACCAACGCCAAGGATCGTAATGGTACTCTCGGTCCCTCCCGCAAGCATTACGTCGCACTCGTTCCAGCGGATCAGTCGAGCCGCCTCGCCAATTGAATGCGATCCCGATGAGCAAGCCGAGACATGGGACATGTTGGGCCCACGAGCCCCGGTGCGAATCGACAAAAGGCCCGGTGCCATATTGATGATCAAATCTGTGACGAAATAGGGAGAAAAACCATGCCGGGGCCCTTTGTCGCCAATTCTGGAGTAGGTGTCTTCGATGGTCTTTACGCCCCCGAGACCCGCACCAACGTAGACGCCCCAGCGATCCGCTTCTGACTGCGGCGCCTTATGGTCTTCGTATCCAGCGTCCTCCATCGCCATCAGACCCGCGGCAACTCCATATTGGAGAAACAGGTCCATATGTCGAATCTCACGTTTCGATACATACTTGGGAGCAAACGCGGCCCAGTCTTTGACCTCGCCCGCAAAGTTTGTCGCAAACCCAGTGGTATCAAAATGGGTAATCGGTGCTGCACCGCTCTTACCGGCGATCAGCGACGACCAACTTTGCTCTAGCGTGTTACCGACTGGCGTTACGAGCCCAATTCCTGTCACTACGACGCGCCGCATGGGATCTCACCTTTGTTATTTGTGTGTTTTGATGTAATCCAGCGCGTCCTTTACGGTTTTGATCTTCTCCGTATCCTCGTCTGGAATTTCCAAGTTGAACTCTTGTTCGAGAGCCAAGACAAGCTCGACAACCGCTAAAGAGTCGGCTTTTAGATCATCCTGAAAAGAAACCTCAGGCTTCAGCTGCTCCTCTGTCACTTCCAACTGCTCGCAAATCAGCTCTTTTACTTTTGCTTCGATTTCTTCGGGATTCATTGGATCCTATCCTTTCCAGGGGTTGGTGCGACCTCTCTACAAGGTTGACGACTCTACATCAACATTCCACCGTTGACGCGAATCACTTCGCCGGTGATATAGCTCGCTTCGGGGCCAGCTAAAAATGCAACAACATCAGCTATTTGCTTGGCATTGCCAATCTTGCCAAGCGGAATTGAGGCCAATAATTCGGCTCGTTTTGCCTCGGGAAGGTTCTCGTCGGTCATATCAGTTTCGATGTAACCAGGCGCAACAGCGTTGACACACACGCCACGGGAGGCAAATTCTCGGGCGAGCGATTTGGTCAATCCCAGCAGTCCGGCCTTGCTCGCGGCATACACGGCTTGTCCAGGATTCCCAGTTTCGCCGACGACCGAGCTAACGTTAATCACCCGCCCCGCCTCGCGTGCCTTCAGCAAAGCACGCGACGCGGCGCGAACACAATAAAATGCTCCCCCCAGATTCACGTCGATACTGCGCTGCCAGTCCTCATCTTTTGCTCTAAGGACCAGTCCATTGCGTGCAATCCCAGCGTTGTTCACGAGAATGTCCAATCCGTGCACTTTGCATAGCTCGCCAATCGTCTGGGTAACCGCGGCCGAATCGGACACATCAAAACCGGTAATGACAGCCTCGCCGCCTGCGGCCTCGACAAGCTTTGCGGTCTCTAGCGCCGCAGCCTCCTGAGACGCGTAGTTGACCAGAACCTTGGCCCCGCGAGCGCCAAGCGCCTCACAAATGGCACGGCCAATTCCTCGCGATCCACCGGTAACTAGCGCTACTCGACCTTTTAGAGATGTATCAACAATCGCCACTGTGTTTCTCCAACGCTTCTATTTGCTTAGGCTCACCGATGTGCTCAGGCTCGCCGATTGACGTCACCGCAATCTCTCGGTTGATCCGACGAACCAGGCCCCGTAGCACAGATCCACAGCCAAGCTCAAGCCCTTGGGTCACCCCGAGGGCCGACAAAGCCTGAATCGATCCCTCCCATTGAACAGAACCCGTCACTTGATCAACCAATAGCTGTTTGACTCGATTGGCGTCAGAGTTCGGTTTCGCGTCGAAATTCGCGACCACAGGGACGACGGGACGCGAGATCTCTACGGTTTCCAGAGCTGTCGCCAACTCTTCTGCTGCCGGCGCCATCAACGAACAATGGAACGGTGCCGACACCGTGAGCGGCACGACCCGCTTGGCCCCCTGTTGTTTTGCGAGCTCCATTGCCCTGTCTACAGCGCTTGCGCCACCGGATATTACAATTTGCCCGCCACCATTGAGGTTGGCCGGCTCACAAACCCCGAGCTCGCTTGCGCCGGTACACACGGCTGCGACGCCCTCAGCATCCAGCCCGAGAATCGCTGCCATTGCCCCTTGCCCTTGGGGCACGGCTCGTTGCATCGCATCGCCCCGCAGATGAACAAGCTTGAGCGCGTCTGAAAATTGCAACGCAGACGTGGCAACCAAGGCGCTAAACTCACCGAGCGAGTGCCCAGCCGCAAAGTCAAATGGGAACTCCCCCTGATGCTTCACCAATGTACGAAATACTGCGATGGAAGTCGTGACGATCGCAGGTTGGGTAAACTTCGTTCGATTGAGCTCCTGCTCGGGTCCGTCAAAGCACAACGAGGACACCGAGAACCCCAGTGCATCGTCGGCCTCTTCATAGACGCGTTTGGCCTCTGGGTACGCTTGCGCCAGGGCTTTCCCCATGCCGACCTTCTGCGATCCCTGACCTGGAAACAAGAGTGCTGTCTTCATGTTGTCCTCATTTTCAGCGATGCATCCGCTACCTACCAGCGCATGACTGCGGCGCCCCATGTCAATCCAGCCCCAAGACCACATTGAAGCAAGACCATTCCTTCCTTCACAATGCCGCCGCGCACCGCCTCGTCTAAGGCGATCGGTATCGAAGCTGACGAAGTATTGCCATACTTGTCCAGATTCACGAGAAAGCGATCGATTGGCAAGCGCATCCTGCGAGCAACAGCCTCAATAATGCGTACATTTGCTTGGTGAGGGATCACCAAGTCAACATCTTTGGCAGTCAACCCAGCCTTTCGCAACACCGATTCGCACGCATCGACAAGACTGCGTACTGCTTGCGAGAAGATGACTCGACCGTTCATATTCATGACGTGAAGATTGTCCTCTAAAGATTGCGGCGACGGTGGGTTTCGCGTCCCACCGCCCGGAATATTCAGGTCTTTCCAATACCGGCTATCACCATCTACATGGCAGGCCAAGATACCCCTGTCTCGAGAACTCTCGGTGGGCTCGTCTTGCTCCTCACCAATCGCAACAACCGCACCGGCACCATCACCGAACAGCACACTCGTGCCGCGATCGTTCCAATCCAAAAACTTACTCAGTGCCTCAGCCCCAACGAACAACATCCGCTGAAACAAGCCAGACTGAATCAAACTGTCGACAACCGCCGTGCCGTAGGTAAAACCAGCACATGCGGCACCAATGTCAAACGCCGCCCCGGTCATCCCCAGCTTGTGCTGGGTCATAATCGCACAGGAGGGCCATGGGCATGTCAGCCGTAGTCGTCGCCACAACTAAGCAGTCGATCTCTGATGGAGAAATCCCGGCCGCCTCGCACGCGTGCGCCGCGGCACGGGCAGCGATATCGCTGGTGGCCTCGGATTCGCCCAATACGTGTCGCTTTCGGATCCCCGTGCGAGTGCGAATCCACTCGTCTGAAGTATCGATCCGAGCCGCCAAATCGTCGTTGGTAATGACTCGCTCAGGGACGCAGTGCCCAGTACCAACGAATCGAGTCCGAATCATGGAACCCCCAGCATCACTGCGACATTCCTTGAGGCACGGAACCGTTTTTGGCCCCTTGCGCGCTATTTTCCACCCATTGCGGGGGAACAGCACCGTTTGGGTCCGTAGGGAGCAACGCTACTCCTCGTCGTCCTTTTTTACCTCGATCACAGCCTCACCATTATAGTGCCCGCACGCCTGGCAAACTCGGTGCGGGATACGCGGTGCCTCGCAATTGGGACACTGATTGATCGTCGTTTTGTGGGCGGCCCGCCGCGACCAAGCGGAGCGTCGGTGGTGAATGCGGGCTGGGCCCATTCTGCGTTTCTGAAGTGGCATTGTTTATTTCCTGGTTAGACTTTTACGTTTTTTTAGCGCCGCAAATCGTGGATCTTGGGCCGCGCTACACTCACACATCTTTTCGTTCAAGTTTGCGCCACACTGCATGCACAAACCTTGGCATGTCTCTTGGCAAAGAGGTGCATAAGGGACTGATAACACAAGCTGTTCGCGGAGGACCGCGCTCAGGTCAATTTCTTCGCCGGTATAGGCAAAAACATCCGCACTCCTCTTCCGTGACTGCGTCTTCATCGTCCTCATCGGTATCCAATGCATCTTTGGGCATAAACGCAGCGTTTACCGACTCTTCGAGATGAATCCGCGCAGGAGCCACACAGCGACTGCAGGCGACCTCGATCCAGCCACGCAGGATTCCGCGCGCAAAAACGTTGCCATCCTCCGCATACAGATCGATATTCAATCGCCGCAGATCCGGCGTTGGGGTCATCTGCTGCCCGTTCTAGGGCAGCGCGCAGCGGCAAATCAGCAACGGCCGCGCGAACAAAGTCATTTTCGACGATAACGCGCTTGGAAAGCGGTAAATCGCGAATCCGCACCACCATATTTGTATCGGCCGCCATGCAAGCTGCGTACTATATGGGTTGCGCTTTCGCCTGTCAAGAAGCCAATCCTCCGCACTGACAGAGCCTCAAGAATACCGTTCAGCAAAAGCTGCCTAACCTCTTGTTTTTACTAACCCCAAAAGATCCGCTCTCGGACGACCTAATCTCCGGTTACACCGGTCGCCGCCGATCCCCCAACCGTGAGGAGTGCGGCCAAATCCCTATCATTGAAGCGGAGCATCGCGCCGACAAAATAGTCACGCCCAAACCGAAGTGCCTCCAGCGTCTCGGGGACAGTGATATCTCCAGTATCGATCAACAACTCCTCTGGATTGTTTAGTGCATCATCCACGCCGCCGATGATGTAAAGATACTCGAACAAACGGTAGGCTGCGGAGATCTTCATGCGCGGCAATTCATCAAATGAGGCCTCGAACAAATCGATGGACATGTTTAGGCGATCGTTAAACCACGAGCCGTCAAATCCGACCCCCCCTGTCGATTCTTTAATCCCGTATCGCAGCGATGCCCACTTGTAGCGGCGCCCATACTGGAGCGTAAACCGGATCCCTCCATCGATCTCAATCTTACGGACCCACCGGCTTCGATCGACCGTGGGATCGAATTCAAGCGTAACATCTGGCGCTGACCCCCGTGGCCCCTTACTGAGCTCGACATAGTAAAACTTATCTGGCCGAGTCGCAAGCTCCAAGGTGACGTAGGTGCGCGTGAGTTGCGAATAGATATTGTACTCTGTGCGCAGACCGACATAGGTCTGCATGCGAAACAACGAGCCAAGAAACTCCTTGGCATCCTCGGTGACATCCTCCAAGTTGTTCGCCAGTGTCGAGTCGTTGACAAGTCGCCCCAGCGTACCTTTATCGTTGTCTATCTTGCTCGCAATCGATGCTGAGCTCGCAAGAAAATCATCGACAAGCTCCAACTTTTCACGAATCTTAACACCGGTCTGCTCTACCTCGCTCTGCGCACTGTTAATCAGGGTCGTTGCGCCTGCGGATGCTTCGTTTAGATTGCGCAAAATCTGATTGATACGATCGTCGATCCCATCCGTCGCACCCTTCACGTCTCTTGTGATGCCTTCCACCCGGCCGAGGATCACGCTGATGGTCTCGGCCTCTTTCTGAACGAGTTGATCGAGACGACTGGCCATCGAATCGACGGGTCCGTTGACGATACGGCGGATGTCTTGGGTGAGATCGCGAACCGAGACCAGCACTTCATCGACTTTGGGTAAGGTCAGGGAGATTTGCGTCATTAACTTCTCGGGCGACGTCGCTTCCACAACGTTGTGAATCACGTCTCCAGAGACGAGCCGTTTATTGACGATCACCTTGCCATCGGGCCCAACGGTTCTGGGTTTCCCCGGAGAAATCTCAAGATAATACGCCCCCAGTAACGACGTGGATTTCTTGTACACAACAGCATTCGAAAACACCTGAATATCATCGCGCAGCTTCATGCGAACGCGCGCATACCCGCCCTCGATCGACCAGGACTCGATTTGCCCGACTGGAAGTCCCGCAATCACGACCGCTGACCCCTCAGGAACCCCCGCGGCATCCTCAAAGTCAGCCATCAAAATCTGCTGTCCTTCGCCACCGACACGCTGGCCGATAAACCCGTAAATGATCCATCCGGAGACGACCACAAAAACCCCGAGCAGGCCGACCTTTACAGCCTGTGACATATGCTTCACAGCGGTGACCTCTGATATCCCAGGCGCAAAACCACGACCCAGCTTACGTTATATTGCCTTGCCCGGGATGCAATGCCGCGTCCGAGTTTTTTCGCGCGTTCGCTCGGCGCCCGCTCGTTTTTCGCTCCTTGATAACAAGCCAGGCGAATCATAGGCCTCCTCCTGGCGCTTGTGGCAAAACTGCCAGCAAAATGTCGGTCAAAAAATAGTCCAAAACGAGCACAGACACGGAGCCCATCACTACTGCCCGGGTTGTCCCCATCCCCACCCCGCGACCACCACCCGTTGCGTGATACCCTTGATAGCAACCGATCAAAACAACTGTAAAACCAAATACGGCGGCTTTTACTAAACCTTGCACAACATCCATGATGCGTAAGATATTCGTCGCATTGGCGATAAATTGGCCATGATCAACCCCCAGAGTGATCACCGCCACAACATAGGCCCCAACCATGCCAACGACAAAAAACAGCAAGGTCAGCATCGGCCCAACCACAAACCCGGCTACAATGCGAGGCAAAACAAGGTACTGAATCGGATTGACCGCCATGGACTCCAGGGCATCGATCTGCTCAGAAATCCTCATTGTGCCGATCTCGGTCGCGATTCCGGCCCCGGCCCGACCAGACAACATTAAGGCGGTTAACACCGGCGCCAACTCCAGCGCCAATGCTTTTCCCGTGGTTCCTCCTGCGTAGGCCTCTAGCCCGAATAAACGAAACGCGTGAACCGCCTGCAGAGAAGTCACCATGCCCGTAAAGGCGCCAACTAATAGGACAATCGGGAGCGAACCAAATCCGATATATTCGCCAGCTTCCAAATAGTTCCCGGGACGATACGGACGCTTGGGCAACCACGACATCGCCCGCCCCACAAGCATCAGATGACCTCCGACCAACTCGATGAAACGCACCAAAGGCGCAAACGCATCCGAAATCCCGCGCTTGACCTGTGCACTCGTCGACTGATCATCCAATTCGGAGCCAGACCCGGTGGGCTTCGATTCGGGCCGCTTATCCATGATACCTTCGGGGCACCCGCTTTGACACGCCGCAGGTGATTTCGTACTCAATCAACCCTGCCCGAGCTGCAAGTTCCGTTGCTGAAATAAACTCGCCCTGTTGTTTTCCCATTAGCACCACCGGATCGCCCACCGCCACAGCATCTCCTAAGGCCGTGACGTCTACAATGCAGACATCCATACAAATTGCGCCAACAACGGGGCAGCGATTCCCACCAATCAGCACAAACGCATTGCCAGTCAGCCGCCGGGGATACCCATCCGCATAGCCAACCGGGACAACCGCGAGCCGCGACGGTACCGACGCCGTCCACAGTCCGCCATAAGACACAGAAGTCCCCGCCGATACATCACGCAACTGGGCCACCGCCGAACTCCACTGCATCGCTGGTTGCAAGCTCGTATCGTGCGGGCTCGTGCCATAAATCGCCAGCCCTGGTCGCACCAAATTGAAGCTGGTATCGGGGCCAAAACGCAGGATCGCCGCACTGTTTGCAGCATGAATAACCTCCACAGGCATTCCCATTTTCACCGCTTGAGAGATCACATCACCAAAGCATTTCAGTTGTCGTCGCGTTTGCGAATTTGGGTCATCAATAGGATCGGTATCCGCACAGGCAAAATGCGTCGCCAACCCGGCGATCCGAACCCCCTCTTCGGGCACGCAGCGGTCTAGATGCTGCGGTAGGACTCCCATCCGCCCCATGCCACTATCGATCTTCAGATGGATCGTCACAGGTCGCTGTAAACGCCGCGAAGCAGCGGCAAACAAGTCCAAATCGGAAACATCAGAAACCATGGGGATGGCGCTTTGAGCGACGATCTCATCGTGTCCCCCGGGCGAAATCGGCCCCATCACAACAATCGGTCGCGTCACACCGGCAGTGCGCAGTAACGAAAGCTCTTCAACAAGACTCACTGCAAACCCAAACACCTGCGGATGCCCTTCCAACCCCAGCGCGACTTCTGCAGCGCCATGCCCGTACCCATCGGCCTTCACCACAGCCAATATGGGACTTTGCGCAGCAAGGCTGAGCGCACAAACATTGGCCCGAATCGCTGCCAAGTCGATCGATGCAATCGTAGGTCGAATCGCCAAAACGTCACACAAGCCCCAATTAGGCGCCACAGCACGATCTACTGTCAAGCCCTCCAATATCGGAGGCTCCCCTTGGTCCACTAGGCTGAATCATATCCAAGTTTGTGATATGGTTCGAGTCCTCAGCCCCGATGTCGACAATCGAACTCATAAAGATCACGGTAAACGGCAACCGCCACACGGTGACCCGCGGAACGACCGTCAGAGAGCTGGTCCTTTCGCTGGGCTATGCCGACCAATCCGTCGCCGTAGAGAGAAACCGCGACGTTGTTCCGCGCGCCGAACACGAGCATGTCGAGCTTGTCGTCGGGGACCGTATAGAGGTTGTCACCTTTGTCGGCGGCGGCTAAGCTCCGGGTTCCATGACAAGCACAGACACTCACACCGACACATGGACCTTGGGTGATCGGCAGTTGCACTCTCGCATTATTGTTGGTACCGGAAAATATACCTCACCCGAGCAGACCAAAGCAGCCATTGCCGCATCCGGCGCCGAGATCGTAACCGTCGCACTGCGTCGCGTTGAACTCGATCGCAGCAAGCCATCCCTGCTCGATGCCATTGATCGAGACAAATACATCCTACTTCCCAACACCGCGGGTTGCTATACCGCCGATGAAGCAGTCCGCACCCTGCGACTCGCCCGAGAACTTGGGATGGACGACTACGTCAAGCTCGAGGTCATTGGCGATCCCAAAACCCTGTTCCCAGACAATACCGAGACCGTCGAGGCAGCCAAAACCCTCGTTCGTGAAGGGTTTCGCGTCCTGCCCTACTGCAGCGATGATCTGATCACATGTAAAAAGCTTGTGGATGCGGGCTGTCTTGCCGTAATGCCGCTCGCCGCCCCCATCGGCTCAGGCCTTGGGATCCGCAATCCCCACAACATTCGCCTCATCGTCGAAAACGTCGATGTCCCCGTCATCGTCGACGCCGGCGTCGGGACCGCCTCTGACGCTGCCGTCGCAATGGAACTGGGATGCACGGCAGTCCTCATGAACACCGGCATCGCCGCCGCAGACGACCCCATACTTATGGCAGAAGCGATGCGTGAAGCCGTCTCTGGCGGACGCAAAGCCTTCCGCGCTGGCCGTATGGCTGCGCGCGCTTACGCCAACGCCTCATCGCCGCTAGCTGGCTTGATCGAGTGACCGACCTCCCGCGCCTGTACATCATAACCGATCGCCACGCGACCGCTGGGGGACAACCCCTCATCGAAGTCATTGCCGAGGCACTTTCGGCGCTCCCCCACGGGGCAGCCATGGTGCAAATGCGCGAAAAGGATCTCGAAGGAAAGCAAGCCCTCATCCTCGCAAAACAGTTGCGCGAAATCACCCGCACACGTCGCTGCCCCCTGCTGATCAACGATCGAATCGATGTCGCCCTCGCCGCCGAGGCAGACGGCATCCACCTACCACAGAACAGTTTTGACCTTGCCACTGCCAGACGACTCCTGGGAACGAAACGTATAATTGGCTGCTCCACCCACAGCCTCACCCAAGCACAAGCCGCTTGCGCCGCCGGCGCTGACTTCATCGTCTATGGCCCGATCTGGCATACCCCATCCAAACAAAGCTTTGGTCCACCTCTCGGCCCCGACGCACTGGCGGTAGCCGCCAGCGCAACCAACACAAAATCCCCTATCTTCGCCATCGGTGGCCTAACCCCACAAACCGCCCCCATCGCCCGCAAAAACGGAGCCCACGGCATTGCCGCCATCCGATCGATCATCGCCACCCCCAACCCAGCCACCGCAGCCACCCAATTATTTGCCGCAATCGGCGACTGAACCCCCAACAAACGCTTGCCAGATCGCCCCGGGCTGCCTAAGCTCCCCAGTCACAAAAAGCCGATGTAGCTCAGGGGTAGAGCAACGGTTTCGTAAACCGTAGGCCGGCGGTTCAATTCCGCCCATCGGCTCCAATTTCCAACTGCATTACACCCTCCAAGCATTAACCAAACAGCTACTAGAACTACAGCAGGCTTTGCAAACAACAGTTCCGAGATCAATTGATTGTAGTCTAAGTATTGTAGAGACGTCATTATCAAGCTCCCGAAGGGATTGCTCAGTACCTGTACCTACAGTTAGCCCGGAAACGTCACGGATTTGTGCGGAGGTGATCCAAGAGATTTTTTTCACACGGTGATTTTCGATCGCAGGGAATACTGGTTGTATTTCCAAGATCGAAACTCTTTGTGTGGGAACAGGAGCTAGGGGCAGAACGCGCGAAGAGCGTAACGTTTCCGGGTTAGTCACCAAACAGCTCGTCTATCTTCACGATACGGTGGAAGTATCCTTCGTCGGCGAGTGCTTGTGTCGGATCGCTTGCTGTAATAAGAACTCTCTCTATTGTGTGTTTTTTAGGATTAGGCAGTACGGCCAATTTTTTGTCGACATCCCCTGCGACGCCGATCCCAACAGCAGTATCGAGAATTTTCATCTCACATAGCGTGATTACCCTGTCAGCGCGGAAAAAGAGTAAATCTACCTGTGCTTTGCGTCCCCCCTGTCCCTTCGAAAACCAAGAACCTACCTCATAGTTAACGGCACCAAAACCGAGAACCCTTGCAACCTCTTGGTGATGTGAATAACACAAGTACTCAAATGCTATGCCTTTCCACACCGCATAGGATCGATCCGATACAAAGGCCCCCATCTTGGAACGACCTACTTGTGCATTGATTTTCCTACGCTTGGTATGAATCGAAAGTAGAAGACCAAATAAGGATCGCAAATCCGGTAACGATGCCCTCTTTGCGCTTGTGGCCGGTCAATCGGAGCATAACTCTCCACAAACCCAGCCGACTCCAAATTATTTAGATATTCTGATATCCGACCACCGGAATCAATATTACACAGGCGCTGCAACTGCGCCCGATCTGCCCAACGATTCTTTGCAAGTTCGATCAGAATATTGCGGTAGTGAAGGTTTCCGCCAAAATGGCTAGCCGACAATGAACTCAAACCATGGCAGAAGAAGATGTGGTGCATTCCTAGCGTCAATGGTGAGTACGTTGCTCGTATGGAAGATGTATTAGACTTGTATGCGGAGGGACCATCGCCCGACAGGCCCGTCGTTTCCTTCGACGAAACGCCAGTACAGCAAATCAGTGAGACTCGTGAACCTCCCTCCTCTCAGCGCTTATGTCAAGCGCAGGTGGGAAGGGGTGTCCCCCCCACCCGCTGCGTTTCATATGCATGCCCGTAGAACAGGGGCAAACACAGAGGCCAATCTCAGCGGGTCTTGGGCGTTACATAGTACCCCAGTTGCCCGAATGGTTCTTCCCCGTATAGAATCATCTAGCATACGCGCAGCGGCAACATGCACTTCTAGATCGAAATGATGCAACTGCTCCAAAATGTTTCGGAATTCTTCTGGCGGTTGTGTCTGTTTGCTACACGCCTCGAGCTGAATCGAAAAGAATTCGGCGAGTGCACTTGCCCAGCCATGCTCTTTGTGTAGCCGCACAAGGCTTGCCCGAGCTTGTGTGCGGACGAATTCGACATCGGCACCGGGAACAGCCTGATAGGCGATCGCAACTCGCGCAAACATCTCGAGCATCAGCACACGGTTCATTTGGGGGCGTAGCAGACCCGATCTCTTCAGCTTGGGCCAGGCTGCGGCAACGCGCTCATAGGCCGACTGGCTGTTTCCCTCGTAAAGCTCGATGTTGGTTTGCGCGTAGAGGTCAAACAAGTGCTGAAGGTGAAAGCCCGTCTGCGACCATTGGCCTATTGCATTGTCCGCTTGACGGCGAGCTGTCGCAACATCTCCATCGACCAGCCAAACGATGTTGGGAAGGCCAGACCCAGAACACATTGCCGCGTATAGATCCCCACGCAGCTCACTTGATTTGACGTCGTCAATGACAACAGCTCGAAGCTCCGCGAATCGGCCAAGAAATCCCATCGCCCATCCGGTGACCAACCGTGCGGTGTCGCGCTCCCAGGCTACGACACTACGTTGCTCATGCAAGGCTTTTTGCGCCTTGATGCCTATCGCGTAGGCCTGCGAAAATCGCCCCTCAAATAGCGCAATTGCTGCGCGAGCTACTTTGTCCAAGGCACAAAGATATCGATCCGTCTGCCCCGCGAGCAGGGAATCTACATGTGTTAACACCTGTTGGTACGCACTTATGTCCCCTCCTAGGTTAGCTATCATCAATGCCTCCATCATCAGCGCACGGGCCACGGCATCTCTGTCATTGGACTCAAGCGCCAAATTGAGATGGTGGGCGTGATACATGCCACTACGCATTTGGTCTACATTGAGTAGTCCAATCGCCGCTCCCCAACAAACGTCAGCGCGCTCCTTGGCCCAAGTATCCTGGAATTCTCCAACCCCCGTACTTGTCAAGTCCGGCCAGCGGCATTTTGTCCACACCCGCTGCGTGATAAATGAAGCCATAACGCCGAACTGTGTCGTTGGAGTGGGCAATTGATATTCCTTGAGGATTGGCGTCATCATTGCAATCCCGTCGCCTACATGCCCTGAGCGTAGTAATAGATCAGCGGCGATCCGTCGGAACCTGTTGCCACCCTCCTTGTCATGTAGAGCCACTTGCTCAAACGTCCGTGCAGCCTCGTAGCAACGGCCAGCGTGGGCAAGCGCCCATGCAAGACGTATATGGATTTCTCGGCGAGAAAATGGGCATGAGTCGCCAAGGCTATCAACCCACCGAATGGATTTGTCATACAGACGGCATGCCCGCTCATAGGCGAATGCCTGCATCGCCTCATTTGCTGCTATGAGGGCATACCGCGTTGCTTCTATTGTGTTGCCAGCTCTAAAATAGTGCCGCGCGACCAGCTCCGCATCAACCTTCGCGAAGGTTGCGAACGATTCCGCTAGTCCAGCGTGAACTTCTGTGCGCACTTCGTTTCGCATTTCTTGTCGAATCGTGGCGCTTACGCGATCGTGATAAGGTTCAATGCTCGCGGCTTGATCGCGACTCCAACGAACCAATCGCGCAACTCGCAACACACGGACTGCGTTTGTCGTACGCGCAACCGACATCCGTGCGCAAGACGCAGTAACGCTTTCGGTAAGCGGAACACCTGCCAAAACAACTACCCGAAGAATTCTTGAAGCGGATAAATCCTCTGCTGCCAAGTGGTCTCATCCGCTTGAGAGCTACTTGTATCCCTTGTTCGTGATCAAGGACTCGATACACGACTCCCATGCCACCATCGCCGAGTTTTTCTAACAACTCAAACCGTGGTGTCCCCAAAAAATCGGATTTGCAGTCTGTCAGAATGAGGTGGTCCCCATAAATCGGACCAAAAAGACGGCTTGCTAAGGAGGAAACTACCATGACAGGTACTGGTCGAGAGAGACACGCATCGTTCACAAGAGCAAACGATAATGACATACAGAAAACGGACAAAATTTCTATCACATCGGACATTACTTGTCAAGCCGCCTTTCTGGCAAAACCAGCGTAGAAGCTATCTGGCGTTTGATAGCCCAAAGCCGTATGCGGTCGTTCGTTATTGAAAAAGTCAAAGTAACGTGCAATGCCGCGACGGGCTTCGCGCACTGTGTCGTAGGGGTTCAGATAGACCTCCTCGTATTTGAGCGAGCGCCATAGCCTTTCGACAAAGACATTGTCAATGCAGCGACCTTTTCCATCCATACTAATTTTGATCTTGTGATCGCGCAATACGCTGGTGAAATCATCAGAGGTGAATTGCGACCCCTGATCGGTGTTAAATATCTCGGGGCAACCGAATTTCTCTAGCGCTTCCTGTAACGCTTCTACACAGAAGGACGTATCTAATGTATTCGAGAGGCGCCATGACAATACCAGCCGCGAGTACCAGTCGATGATGGCAACCAAGTATACGAAGCCGCGAGCCATAGGGATATAGGTGATATCGGTCGCGAACACTTGATTGACACGTTCGACCTTCGTATTTCGCAACAAATAGGGGTATACAGGGTGTTCTGGTGCTGGCTTGCTCGTGTTTGGTTTTGGCGCAACACTGTGCAGATCCATCAACTGCATAAGCCGCCTCACTCGTTTGCGATTGACCTTCAACCCCTTTGCCTTGAGTGTTTGGGTCATCATCCGACTGCCGAAGAACGGATGCTCCAAATGCAGCTCGTCCATCTGGCGCATCAACGCCAGCTCCTCGGCGTCGAGTTCGACGGGAACATAGTATAGACTCGAGCGATTGACGCCAAGCAATTCGCATTGCCGGCGCATCGACAGCGAAACATTGGCCTCAACCAATGCTCGCCGTTCTTTCATCGGAATCGACCGAGCCCGTTGGACAAAAAATCGCGCTCCACCGTCAGCTCCCCGATCTTCTGGAGAAGCTCCGATTCCCGATCGGATCCACCAGCATGGTTGTTCCCTTCGCCTTCGAAGAGCCGAGGCAACTCCTCCAGTAGCTGCGCTTTCCACTTGTAGATCATGTTGGCGTGGACCTTGTGCCGACGAGCCAACTCCGCCACGGTGCCTTCCTCGCGGATCGCTGCCAACGCTACCTTCGCCTTGAATGCTGGACTGTGTTTGGTCCGGTGTTTTTTCATGCTCCTGCTCCTTATTTTGTAGTGAGTTGTATTCAATATCCTCCTTAGCTACTGGTCCAGAAATTGGGGTCCACTTCAGATTCATACTATCGTGGCATATATTCTCACACTCATATTGTACTGAAGTCGCGAAAAAAGCGTTTGTCCGTGACCCGATTCCGCGATTCACCAGGTTCTGGTTTGCGGCGACATTGGTCAACACCTACACACCTACACACCTACACACCTACACACCTACACACCTCGACGACACCTGACAAAAGCGCAACCCAAAACTAACACCGCGCGAATACCGCTGGGATTGGCAATGGCCTTTCCGTGGATTGGCTCAAGAAATAGACACGAAAAAGCTACGTCAAACGGGCTCCTTACCGAGCTCAATACCGTATTTGGAAAATAATCACGTGGTGTCTGCAAAATCCCTGATAACAAAGTCCCTACCCGCCCTGATCGTTTTTGCCACGCTGACTACCAGCTGCACACGCAACCGCGAATATATTGGGATTGGTGAATGGCAGCTTGGAAAAACAACCCGCTCCCAAGCAGGGATGGGCTACACGCCCCAGGCTGGACTCGTTTGGTGCGGGAACGACCTTGAAGCCGAGGACTACCTTGCGCTCATTTCCCTCGACTACCGACCTCAGCTCCTTCGAGACGGTGAAACTGAGGCGTATCCTCGGCGACATCAAGGACAGAAACAACAACGCCTCCACAGCAGTGCAGGCAACCTACGACCTGTACTGCCATGGTACTACTTCCTCGACAACCTTGGCTTGGACTACGGCTTATCGCTCATCGACTACTCTCCACGGCTCGTACCGCAAGCAAAGGACGAACTCTTGGACGACTGGTATCCAGAGATTGTGCAGGAAGTGGACAAGGTGTTGGCGTGGTTGGATACCGGCAAGATTATGCTGACTGGAGAAGAAGACGAAGTCGGGACATGGGTTTCGTCGATAACCGCCCAGCTGACGAAACGAATCCGACCGCGTACAAGCGCGTCGAGATCGCGCCCCCCCAATTGAGTTGTCTGCGTGGGACCACATCAAGAAGGCATGGGTATTGACGACCTCTCCCGAGAAGTCGGTCAAAAAGGTGTTTCTAGAAAGCCATCCCAAGGAGCGCACCGCTTGGACGACTCTCAGGGCAGATGAACCGGACCGTTTTATCGTTGGCGTCTTCTACGGCGATACAACTTTGCGCCGTGGCGAATTGCTCGCGCAGAACTTGATTCTGATGTCACCAGAGCACTCGTATACTGTTGTTGCCCTTCAAGTATTAACTGTACAACACTCTCGTTGTACAGGTGCTTGAAAAATGCCCGCCGCGCAGCTCGACATTGTTACTGTGCTATCCAACTGTCCAAGATTTCGAATTCTTTGGCCCAAAAAGACCGAATTCTCCGACTTTTGGATACATTGTTCTTTCGGGGAATCCGCGGACGCGCTTCCGCCATGACCAATTTTCATTGTACCTTGTTCTAATGCAGTCTGTGAAACTACTTGCCATGATACTTTTGCTTTGGTCTTCCTCCTGCGGAGGGGGTACGATCAAATCGTTCCAATTCTATTCAGGCCCCACGTTACCAGCCAACCAAGTAGCGTCGATTGAGTGTTTCAACTTACACCTCAAAAGTGTAGATGGACGGACAATCGGTAGCGACGGGACGCGCTCTCTCGCCGACATCAAGAACGGATGTAAAATCTCTATCTTGCCGGGGCAACACAAACTCGAGCTCATGGTTTACATGATCAAAAAGGGTTCAGATAAACAAAGAGATATCACCTACAAAACCATCCGCATCAACGTAGAAGCTGGCCATCAATATGTGCTGTGGGGCTTTGACAAAGATGATGGTTCCAAGTCGAACTGGGAACTTAAAGCTTGGGATGCAACAAAGAACCTCTACCAGAGTAAAAACGACCCATTAATTAGCCTCCGCTACGAAGAGATCTGATCACATTAGGTTTGGGATCTGTGCATAGAGCGATAGCTGCTCACTATGCACAGTAGGTTATCGATGTCCTTGCAGTGGGTCATATAGGCGTTGGCTCTTCCTTGTCCCACGAATATGTCAATCCGGCAGTTAACCATCAATTTTATCGTCAGAATGTCAATCACTACAAATACATGCCTCATTAACTTGGTGAAATGGCGTCCAGTTTGGCAATCCAGGCCGTGGCATTGTTCTTGCCCTTATTCTGTTTCAATGGAGAAGACCATCGCTCACCTCTACATAAGCGAAAACGATGACCGCATGAGTTGTGGCGCTCTAGAATCGTTGTTCGCGTGGAACGACTTTGTCCGGCTCTTTCAATGCACAAAGTAGTTGCAGATTGGAGAAAAAATGTTGCTTCATCAAACCTGGACATTTCAGCCGTCCACCCATTGGCCCAAGACAAACTACTGCGCCGCGATAAATCAGCCCCTGCTTCCACGAGCATCTTAACTACCTCGAGACGACCAGAGCGAACCGCCAACATAAGCGCCGTTTGGGGGGCGTCGTTTGGATCGTCCACTTTTGCACCATGTCTCAGCAGTGTTCGCACCTCTTCTGCCAGACCGCGCGCGGCCGCAAACTTCAAGGCTGTCATGCCATCGCTGTGGCGCACATAGTTTACGTTGGCACCCGATTCGAGAGCATACGAACGATTTCTATGCTCTTGCTTCCACCACGTCCACAGACCCGCAAAGTGGGGTCAACCGATCTCGATCCAACGAATCCACTTGAGCGCCTTGATCCAACAAGAACGCGACGACTCGTTTATGTAGCAGATTGGCTCCGTATTGAGCGCAGGGTCAGAATCAAGACCGCAAAAATTGATGTCCACACCGCGCTTCAATAACTTCACCATCATATGAAATTTGTTGTTTGCTGCAGCGAACAGGAAGCGATTTCCGCGCCGCTGCGTGCCAACTTTTACCCCCATATACAGCCGGAACCTATGCACTCTGATTCGGAGTCGCCTAAAATCAGATCAGAGCCGAAACGTCCACGCAGGCTCACGATCAGCGGTGCAAGTATGCACATATTGAGATAATAGCTCACTATTTACCCGTCAGTGTAGTTCTAAACACTTTAAAGAAATCCAGTATATCAAACGAAAACCCGTTTCATTAGTTCCGTCTTCTCTGGAACGCCTTTGCCAGCCGATACGCCGGTCGAGACGAGCAGTTCTGCGATGATGACGCGTATGTCGAGTGTGAAGACGGCTTTCCTGTTCGACGCACCCCTTGCGGAGAACCAGGATGTTGCCGTTCCTATCCAAACGCTGACTGCACCGATGCTGGTGGGGACAATGCCCTCGCTGTCATGCCCGAGTGGCTATTCTGTACGCCCCAAACCAACAGTCGTTTGCGTGCCGTAAATGCCACCGTTTGCCTTATCGGTCAACTCGTCTTTCCCCATGTGATCGTGCGGCGGTGAAGGCCCGCCGCCTGCGACATACAATCGGGGCGAGCAGCAGCATCCTAGATGAGCTGCCGAGCAAGCCCCACCGAATGCATTGGCGCCGATTTCATCGATTGGTGTCTGCAATCGAAAAAGTGGAGAAGGAGATCATTCAGTGCGAGCACCGTGGTCGTCGCGATCGCTCATGGGCGCTATCGCAATCCTGGATTTCATATCGTCGTTATTCTCGCAGAGGCGGCAACTGACTTACACTCATTGCTAACAAGTGATCGCCAGTGTCCGACCTGGACAGTGTCCGTCCAAATCCGGCCGGACACATCCACGGTACCAGCGCTAAGCCTTGAACAACACAAGCCATCTGTGCGGTGCATATATTGCTCTGACAATGCGGCGTGCAGTGCCAGTGCTTTTTTTGTCACCCTGGGTGGGGATGATAAGTCCTCATTCCCCGACGAACAGTCTTCCAAAGCGGGGGCCTTGTGGTAACATGCATGATCATTAACTTAGATATTCGTCTTTGCAAATATCTACGGAATGAAAACGTAAATGCTTCAAACTATGAGGAGTCTTACATTGGTGATCTTTGCGTTCGGCTGCACGTCCAGCCCGCCCGATATGTCCAATGATTTCCAGTTTTTCGACTTCGAAGCACGCGAGGAGCCTTATCTTTTCACAGTCCCTGTCGGCACCACCGAGATGTCTGCCAAGGCGTGGGGAGGAGGAGGAGGCGGGGGCTCTGGGGAAATCGCAAACGCTTGGGGTGGAGGTGGGGCGTTCGTGTCGTCGACGTTTTTGGTGACTTCGGGTGAAACCCTGACGGTCTACGTTGCAACCGGAGGAAAAGGCGGCCCACATCCCGGTTTTGGCAATCTCGCCGGTGGCGGCGGTGGTGCTTCATTGATCATGCAGGGGGAGGATGTTCTCCTCGTGGCTGCCGGCGGTGGTGGTGGTGGTGCCGATGGATGTAGCGGGAAATGTGGCCCGTCTGCTGGAAGTGGTGGCGCCGGTGGAGACAGGATTGGGGTTACAGGCGAAATTGCCGTTGACTGCGGCCCAGGGCAGCCGAGTGCAAATGGTGGCACAGGTGGAACCGAAACTGCGGGTGTCGGCGGCACGGGGCCTAGTGGGGCCGGTACAGATGGTAGCAGTCTATTGGGTGGCAAATCGTTTGGCTGGCAAGGTGACTCGTATGGGGGCAGCCATAACTCCGGGGGAACTTCAACGGCGATCAACGGCGCAGGCGGCGGTGGCGGCTCCGGATGGTTCGGGGGTGGTGGTGGTGGCTATCGCAGCACGTCCTGTGGTGGTGGCGGCGGCGGCGGTTCCTCATACTCCGCCCCCGACAACACAGATGTCATACTCGTTGCTGGAGACGGAGCCAATCCTGCGAATACGGACGACAAAAATTACGGCAACAATGTAGGTCATGGGGGCAGTCCAGGAGAGCCAGGTGTTGGTGGCGGGGTTGTTCTCATCTTGGCCAATATGACGGAATAAATATAGTCCTACCCCGCTCGCCCGCGCAGTCCCTACGTAGTTTTCAACCCAACTGGTTACTACGACATCATATCGTTTGCGGAGTCAGTCTCAGCATACGACCATCCTGCGGCAGTTTGGCGAGGGGCGTGCACACAGCGTGATGTTTCCGAGCTAGGGGCATAGGTGAAACAAACCTGCGTTTCTGGGGCATAACGGGACGCGAAAACTACTGCAAGCGGCTGAGCGGGCGGGGATTAAGCGTGTCGTCGTCGCGTCAACCTCTGGGACGGTTGCAGTATTCACCGGTAGTGAAGTGGGCGAAAGAAAAAAATCTTAGCCCCAGACCCTGTCGTGCGATCTGCTACACATGTAGGTTGAAATGTCAATGTCAACAGGGCTGGCTCCGGTCCTGTGCAACCCGATCCGCCTTCCCCCATTACGGTTTCCGACACGACACACACACCATAGGTGCCAGTCACCGCTATGTTTGCTCCTGGATACGCAAAGATAAAACATTGCCCCACGTCGCAGGACGCAATTTGCTCCATGCCATCATCGACTGTGTAGCTGACTTCAGGAACATCGATGGCGTTTCCCTGTGCGTCTGTCAGCTGCACTTCGACCGATGGATTCTCCACATGGCACACATCAAGGCGCTCCTCGCTATCCTCCTCGTCTCCGCACCCAGTCATTGATATCACGAACAAAACACTGTAGATCCAAACTGAGTAATGCATATATTAAATAGTTTGGAACAAATTTCGTGATTGGGTAGCAATATTTGCAAATTTGTCCCGGCAGCACCAAACAGTGTGATCCCAAGCTTACTAAGCTCGCTGACCAAGTTACAGAGGTTGTAGTTCGTCAAATCGTCCATGCCTTGGATAGAATCAACTCAGCCGCCGAAGCTGGCAACCTACTCGGGGACCACCACAAGCAATCGGGATAGGGGCAGCGCCCCCCCTAGACGACGCACCAGTTGGCCAAGAGAATTTTGATCTACTGGAGATGTGGTCATTCACAACATTCGTCGTTGGCGAGCTGCAACGGACACCGCTAGCCGAAATCAGGGACAACCTACTGCGAAACTGGGTATTTGCACGACTCGAAGTCACCGACTTCAACAAGTCGGGGCTTGCCCTACCGATGCCCCACATTGGGTGCGAAACGAGCGGCTCTGTAATCCAGTTTAGGACGACTCGCTGGCCTCGGTACACCCTTTCTGTGGAGGGAGCATGATATCGTACCTCTTTCGAGACCATGATAGAGACCATCCTCAATTTACTGCCGGTCGCCGGCGGGCTCGGTTTGTTCTTATTGGGAATGGTGATCATGACCGAAGGGCTACGCAAACTCGCCGGTAAGGCGCTGCAAGCGGCCCTCTGTCGATTTACGCATAGCCCGACAACTGGGGCAGCAACCGGGGCAGTCGTAACCGCTGCGATTCAATCCTCAACGGCAACCACGGTCACCGCGATAGGATTCGTCGGATCCGGGCTACTGACATTTGCGCAGGCCCTAGGAATCATACTTGGTGCCAACATTGGCACGACGATAACCGGATGGCTCGTGGCCCTTATCGGGTTCAAATTCAAGCTCGGTTTGTTTGTGATGCCTTTGGTTTTGGTAGGCATCTTGTTGCACCTCTTTCGTCGCGATCGCCTGCGCGCACTCGGCTATGCGCTTGCGGGATTTGGCGTACTGTTTTTGGGAATTGGTTTTTTACAACAGGGGATGAAAGGCTTTGAAGGAGTACTTAGTCTCTCGGATTTCCCTGTAGACAGCTTTGGCGGTCGGCTCAAGCTAGTGCTGCTCGGTATATTGATTACGCTGATTACGCAATCATCTAGCGCGGGCGTGGCAATGGCACTAGCGGCATTAAGTGTAGGGACTATTTCTCTCCCGCAAGCTGCGGCCATGGTGATTGGCATGGATATCGGCACGACGTTCACAGCCATCATTGCATCACTTGGCGGCTCAACGCGCGTCAAGCAAACCGCGTTTGCCCATGTAATCTATAACCTGATGACAGGTGTGATGGCGTTGTTCTTACTATCTCCGTACTTGGCCGCAATGAATCAGATCATGGATGTCTCAAATAGCGACCCAGAACTATTCCTGGTCGGGTTTCATACATTTTTTAACGGTCTTGGGGTCTTGTTCGTACTTCCCTTCGCGAAGCACTTTGCCACTTTTATAGAACAACTGATACCGGAAAAGGGGAATATTCTCACTCGCCGGCTAGATGGTTCTTTGCTTGACGATCCAGCCCTCGCGATTGCTGCTGTCGGTAAAACACTTCGGGAAATATCGTCGTGGTCGTTCACTGTCATCGAACAAATATTCGACGGACGGGTTGGCGATTCCCTGCAAGAGGGTTTGCGACTATTGGAAGCCTCTTTGCTGGAAGTTCGCCAGTATCTCGCAATGATACAAACGTCATCGGCATTGGGACGCACCTACCTTCGGCACCAATCCGCCATGCACGCGGTCGACCATCTACATCGAATGGCCATGAGATTGAAGAGAATAGATCGGGTGGAGACATTGCAGAAAACTCCAGAACTCCAGAACATGGCGAGAGAGCTGCGACAAGCGACACGTACAGCCCGGCAGGCGTTGCACACGCGTGATGTCCAGTTACCGGTCCAACAGGTGCAAACGGCCTACGAACAATTGGTCCAGGCGATACCAGGATACCGGATGCAAGCAATACAAGCAGCGGTCTTGAATACCATCGAAGACGAACAAGTTCTTCGTCGCCTCGACGCATTGCGCTGGTTAGCCCGCATCGCGCATCACACGTGGAGAACCGTTCATCACCTCAGTCGGATTATTCAGACTGAAGAACTAGCGCCCGACGTGATGCCTGTCGCGTTCGAACACGACGAACCGGACTAGGGGGTGTCCCGATTAACAATGCACCACCACACAAGCCCCTGGAATTCCATGCGTCGTTGCGCCTCGGTTGCGTAGGTCAACTATGCGTCCTCACCGCGCCTCGCCTGAAATTCCATGGACTTGTCTGGAGGCGCTGGGTCAATCGGGACACCCCCTAGTTCTCGGCAACGCACAAGTCGAGAGTGTCATGCGACCCACTATTCTCACTCTAGTCATGCCAACAAACTCGACAGGGGATAGTACAACACCAACGTGTGGGTCGCTATAGATAGGTTTTCCAGCCAAGTCTACCTTATGAACGAGTTACAATTTCGACCCGTCCGCTATGGCAAACTTGTGAATGTGTCCGTCGACGCCACGACACAAAACCCATCGACCATCGGGCGTCAAGGTGGGAGCTGCACAGGGGGCAAATCAGGAGTAACAACGAGCGCATACCGCTCGTATCATCAACTTTGATTGGTGACCGTTTTCCATCTACAAACCATTTTGCAAAATCACAATGTTCGTTCTCGCAACGAAATACAACTGTAACAATCGCCGCGCGCCCCTGATGAATCTCCTCAACCGCGCGCAGTTCACCCGTAGGGACGAATCACAGTTATGCACCCAGGTTTTGACTGGACGATCCGTAAAAATGTCAGGAACCGATGGAGCCTGAGATGTCCCGAGAATCAAATTTGCTGCAAAAGTTGCACCACCAACGACAGCCAATGCTGCGAAGACGAGCAACAGAGTGTGTTTTCGTCTGCTCGTCGGTTCCTTGATAACTGGTGGATATGGATGAAACGATGGGTTTGATACCGAAGAGTCGATGTCCCTTCGGAGTCGCCGACCTCAATCGTTCCACTTGTTCGAGTGATATCCCCCGAGAGCTCTGCGTTCTCGACTAACGATCCACCATACATCGACCCTTTTCAGAAACACATGCTTGTTTCGCCTATGCACAGGTTCCACCTGTCCTCGTTTCGAACACTGATCATTGTTTTCGAGACTCACCAAGGGTGATGCACCCACTCGAGGTGATCATCCAAAACCAGCACGCTGAGTTTTTCGATGGAGGATATTTTTGTTACGCGACGGTCAACTTGATCCACGAGGTACAAGGCCTCGCTAGTCGGATCGAGGAACAATACCAAAGAGAGCGATTGATCGTCGATTCCGTTTTCAATACTCGAGTTCCCGAGCGAA
The DNA here is from genome assembly GCA_965223575.1 of Kofleriaceae bacterium. Classification (GTDB taxonomy): domain Bacteria; phylum Myxococcota_A; class Polyangia; order Haliangiales; family Haliangiaceae; genus CBDCWZ01. The sequence continues at coordinate 122,216 of CBDCWZ010000107.1, read as the reverse complement.
ATACCGACCGGGATCCACTCAAGCTCTTCGAACTTTGCGCCCACGGTGTCATTGCCCTCTGGTGTCGGCAGCTCCTTTACGGTGAAAAGGTGTTGGGCGAACCACTCATCGAAATCGAATCCTGCGGCCTCCATTGCGGGAGAAACATAGTTCTCAACCATATCGTCATAATCGATGAACGAAAACGCCCGCCGGCTACCGTCCCATTCGACCTCGGTGTCCCGTCCAAAGAGGCGATTGAGTTTCTCGCGGAGCCCTCCACTTACTTCCACACCCCCAGAGGAGGTCAGTAGCTGTCGTGAGAGTTCGATGAGCGTACGAGCTTGCTTGGCAAACAGCAGGCCCTCACCTACCTCGATGGCCTTCTGTGCAAATGTAATCGCGGCTTCATGCTCGCCACGGCCGTGACAGCCACGTGCTTTTTTGAGTAGATTTTTTGCCTTTTTTGCGCTCATATTTCAGATGCTGCGCCGATATCACAGTACGACATCACCGTCAATCGTGATCGCGACCATGCGGCTCGTCAAAATCGATCGTCGGGCCTTTTGGCACAACCTGCGTTGGATTGATCGGTTTCGTACCAAACGTCATGCCACTTTCCTTCTACTAGGGCCTGTCTTCAAAATAATCATGCGAGCCAGACTCGGATCGCCGCGAAGAGCACGAATCCCAGGAAGTTGGTGGCCGTCTTCTCGTAGCGCGTCGCGACTCGCCGGTATCGCTTGATCTTGCAGAAGAAGTTCTCGACGAGGTGACGCTCCTTGTAGACGTGCCGATCGATCGTCCGCTGGTGTTTCCGGTTTGACTTTGAAGGAATGACCGCGGTCATTCCTTTCTCTTGGACTTGCTCGACGAGCTTGTCTGAGTCGTAGGCTTTATCGGCGATGAGCTTCTCGCCGTTGGCTTCCTTAATGAGCTCTGGTGCTACGGAGACATCATGGACGTTGCCGGCCGTGAGTCCGATGTAGATCGGATTACCGAGCCCGTCCACGAGAGCGTGGATCTTTGTGGTAAGGCCTCCGCGAGAGCGTCCAATATGCTGGGCCTGGGCCCCCCTTTTCCGCCGGCGGCATCCTGATGCGCCTTGGCGTAAGAACCATCGATCATGTTGGACTCGTTGTCCGCATCACCTCTCAATTCACTCAGTATCCGCTGAAGGACACCACTCTTATTCCATCGCGTGAAGCGCGTATGGACCGTTTTCCATGGACCGAAATGTTCCGGCAAGTCACGCCAGGGAACACCCGTTTTCGCGATGTAGAAGATCGCGTTCAGGAACATCCGGTTGGACAGCTTCGCTGGCCGCCCCTTCTTTCCAGACCGCTCTGGCGGAAGTAGATGCGCGATGCGCTCCCACTCGTCCTCGCGCAATTCATGACGTCGCATCCCCAACGTAGATCAAAGCAAAACCCGCGACGCAACTTCTTGGCAACCGCCGACTCCAACCGATCGATTTGATCCAGTTTTTTTACACCGACATTTTGAAGACAGGCCCTAGTTTTCCCATTTTGTCTCCGTACTTTCTTTCGGCTGCAAGCGTCCCATTTTTCCGTTGTTATAATCTCGAATCGCCTCAAGGATCTCATCCTTGGTGTTCATCACAAACGGCCCCATGAGCGACCACAGGCTCATTCAGCGGTTCTCCATTGAGAATTAACATCCGTGCCCCAATGCTGGCGGCCAATTGAATCGCGCCGACCGAACGACGATCAAAGACCACCAAGTCCCCCGACGAGATCGCCTGACCCTCTTGCACCTTCGCTTCGCCGCGAAGCAATGCCAAAACCATCTCGTCTTGGTCTCCTGGTTTAACCGACCCCCTTGTCTACCAAATGGTTGCCACAGCTCCATGGCGAATAGGCCCGGGGACGACTCGACAGCGATAGATCCTCACTTCGTTCACCAAATTTCTGATTCGATCAGTCTGGGACGCTGCTTGTTGTCATCTTCAACTAGGACCAAGTGAAGCGCCATCCACGATGGAATTTTCCAAGTGATTAGAAGAACCGAGCGTTCAGACGCGCTAAAGTGAGCAACCTTATACGTGGAACGATCTCACCTGAGGAAAAACTGTAGCTGGATAAACGACCGCCAATTTCTGATTGGGATTGGTGGCGAGCTCATAAGAGACATTCGTCAATAGTTGACATCCACCATGTCATGGGAGAGCTGTTAACCACGGGTCGCGCAAAAGATCGGCGGTCCCCATTCTTGGCGACGACGTCGCCTCACCGACCAACGACCGGAGATGTTGCCACTCGTCGCTCTGGAACAACTCGATGAGAGTTCTGGGCTCCATTGCAGCCCACGCAGACGTCCCCTATAGTGGGGAGGGTAAAAAAACACCGGCGTGTTTTGGCAGTAAAATGGGGCTGAATCCCAACTCTTCGAGTCTGGGCGTCGATGTCACGTTTCTTTTGTTTGGAACCATCAGGTTACGCAGATAGCATCGATTATCTGCAATCAGTTGATTTCGTGTGCTTCTTTGCGAACCCCTAAAAGCGATACTCTCCTTGCTCCGTTGGAATAACTCACCACCAACTTGTAATTTCCCGGCATCATGCCAGTCCCTGGTCCTGCTGCTGGGTTTGCTTTGGCACTGACACTTTGCCGATCCGGAAAAATGCTGTAGGGAATTCTATAGTCGAGAGTGCAGATATCATCTGCAGGACAGGTGCACAACGATTTGTTGATGCACCGGGCCTCATAAACCGGGTTCCCGCCCGCATTGATGAGCTGAATGGTTTTGGCGTTTTTCGAGTCACGCTTGCTCAATTCAAATCGTATATAATTGTCGCCTTCAATTTTCTGTGGTTTGGTCCCACTGTACCACCGATGTAAAAGATGTATCTGATTTCCCGAGGCATGTTGCCACGCAACGTCCGTACCGGTTCGTGACAGTGGATTTGTTTTGATCGTTCGCGCGTCTGTTTGCACAAAAATCTGAATTGGATGAAGGTGTGGTGAACATGTTGCACGTACCAAAGCAACGCGATTCTTGCGCTTGTTTATATGGCCATCGCCAATCAAGGTCACAGCTCCAGGAGCCCTCTCGATACATCGACTTACCCTAGTCAAATTTTTCTCAAGGCGAATACGAATGGGATGCGGAAACGCACGGTTCGTCGTCCCTATTCCCCGAACCGTTAAGGAATCCGAATCTGAACTCACAACTTTGATTTTAACAAGTTCAATGATAATGCGTGTTGTGTCGTTCGCATTCGCTCGCCCTGGCCACAGGCCAGCCAGCCCCAAAACAGATAACATCACGATATATTTCATGCTTGACTCTCCTATAAAGCCCGTTGTGGGCGGTTGGTTGAAAAAACTTCTCCTTTGTCTTTTTGCTCTCGAACACAAAGTCGTAAAGGCCGTCCAAAAGATGCAAAGAAAAACAGAAAGGGCTCCTTTGGCTTGGTCACCGCGACGCTAGCCCGGGCTGACTTTGAGCGCGGTTCCAAGTGCTTTTGACACGTTACGCCCCATCGCAACCCACGCAGACGTCCCCTATAGTGGGGAGGGTGAAAAAACGCGGACGCATTTTGGCAGTAAAATTGGAGCTGAATCCCAACTCTTCGAGTCTGGGCGTCGACGTCACGTTTCTTTTGTTTGGAACCATGATGATTTCGCTCGCAACACAGGTGGTCGCGGCGCTTTTGCACTTTCGAAAAGGCAGCATTGCTGCCGCCGCGAAAAAGGCTGTACTATGTACTCGATCAGCCTCCTGTGTTGAGGACGCCAGTCACTGTGGTCGGCGCGGGAGCGTTTTCGACCGCTATCGACGCAAGCAAGGTGGGCACTGTACGAAGATATCAGGGCTGACGATTCGCAACGCGAGCCGCGCAGCGATTTGGTCCAAAGGTGCGAGCGAAGAATGAACGGTACAACAACTGGTCATCGCAGAAAGTCTGTAGTTGATTGACGCAAGTGAGGATATCGAAAAGAAAACGCAATTTGTGAATTGTGCAAAAAGGTAGGCCTTAGAACTACCAACTAAGCATATTCAATTGTCGAGTATACTACCTAAATACATTCATGAGTTTCTTCGAACGTTGCTGCCCTATGCTTCTACAAACAAACCTGCGAATTCGGTTGGCACTCCAGTTTATTATTGGGATTTCGATGTGGACGGGGTGTTTTGATACCGGAATTATTATCCACGTTCACCCAGACGATGCAGCTACACAAACATCATTTCACGAGCTCGAGTTTTTGATTCTTTCTGCCCCTGGGGAGTCAAGGGATTTTCGCAACGCCGAACGCGAAGAGATTCCCTTTGAAGAGCCACGAAACCTGCAAGCCGATCCATTTCGACTCTTGGTGCGGAAAGGAAAACTGAACAGTGACACCATCAATGTAGCGGTCCTGGCCCACAATAGCGACACTCAGATCACATCCACCGGACGTCTTGCCAGTCCAGTTCGTTTCGTCGATGGTCGTGTCCTTCAGTGGACGATTGGGGTAGTAGACAGTCTATGTCAAATGGAATCGGATTGTCCACGTGATGCTGGCGAAATTTGCACAGACCCAAGCCAATGTCGTTCGGGCCTATGTAGTTCAAATGTCTGCATCGACCAACTGTCACTGTCCTACTATCGAACATGGGCTGCGTGGTTGGTAAACCACCCAATTCCTAGTCTTATAGCCTATGTTAACGGCGGTAACGGAAATGTTGCGTTCTCGGTTGAGCCTGCGCTGCCTGCTGGTCTTACGCTAGACACAGTCACAGGGATAGTTTCCGGCACACCATCCGCAATCGCCCCGGAGTCATCATATACCATTCGTGCTATCTCAGGCAGCCAACAAGCCACGTGGACGCTTCGAATCAAGATACTTGATGGATTTCACGTCGACAGCCCGGAAGATGACGAGGATGACAACGTAGGTGATGGTTTATGTCGAAGCCTCCTCGGAACTGGTCCCACCAAGTGCACACTCCGAGCCGCAATTCAGGAATCCAATACATTTCAGCCGGGCAGAGAGAAGGCAGTCTACCTGCATCAGGGAACCTTTCGAATTTCGCCGATGAGCGGAGAGCTTTTTGTCACTAGCCCGATCGTGATACTGGGGCAGTCCGCGGCTAAAACCGCTATCGATGGACAAATGGGCGTTCGAGTTCTGCACGTACAGTCCACTGATACACGCATATCTGACCTGACGATTCAAAATGCACTGGCGCTGGATGGACCGTTTAGCCACGGTGGCGGCATTCGAGCCAGCAACTCCAATATTGCTCTGTCTAACGTAGATTTTCTCAGCAACGCAACTGCCGCCTTTGTCGATGGCGCCGCTCTATACACGTTGTCTGGAACTGCTGATATTGAGTATGCGCGTTTTCTCAACAATACAAGCGCAGATGATGAGGGAGCAATCTGGACTGACAACACAGACATCGCGCTCAGGCATAGCATCGTGCAGGGAAACATTGCCCAAGATTCAAGGTCGATGACGATCAAAGACGATCTAGACGGAGCGGTCGTGGAGAATTGCTTGTTCGCAGACAACGAGGCCCGTGGGACTATCAATCCACAGGCTGGCGGATTCTACTTAAACGGCGGAGTGAATCATATCCTCAAAAATATCACTTTCTTTAACAATCGGTCCCCCGGTCCAGGAACTGCGCTTGGCCTCATCAATGGCGCAACCGGACGAGCTTCACATCTTACGATTGCAAACAACCGCAACATTCCTCCTGCCGGAGTAGCAGGCGCGATATACGTCGACGGTACGTCTGCTTTAACGATCGACCATGTTCTTCTTGAGGGAAATACAGATTCGTTGGGCGCTCCCGTTTCCTGTGAATCAGAGGGAACCGACGGCATCATAACGGCAGGCTACAATTTTCTCGATGTCGCTGCCATTGACTGTGGGCTAGGCAGCAACGATATCGTCGGGGTAGGATCGGCAAATCTTGGACCGGTCGCAGATAACGGTGGTTTTGTTCCGACTATGACACTTCCCTCAACGAGTTTTGCAGTTGATTCCGGAAGCAATGATATCTGTGCCTCGGAAGACGCGCGTGGTTTTCCTCGTCCAATCGATGGAAACCATTCTGGAACAGCGACGTGCGACATTGGGGCCTTCGAGCGCTAGACGCGCTGTCCGCTACCTGCAGCGGATCGTCGACAATGCAACCCCACTACGCCGAGCAGGATTCAGACGCCCCGCTTGTCGTGTAGCCGCTATAGCTGTATTGCAGGTGTTTTCTGGGGCAAAAGTGAGGTGGTTGGGCTCTGCTGCACTCTGAGTCTCCACGTCTTTTATCATATACGCGCGCGCCGAAAAGCACGACTTGAATGGTGGCGATAAGTTTCACCGGCCGGGACAGACGCGGAGGAGCCATTCAACGCTATTTCTCAGCGTCTGGTTGCAATAAGCGTATAACAAACAACTGGACACAAGCGACAAGAGGACATCGCAATGTGTCAGATATTACTCCCGTTACCCTTCATTGCTGCGATACCAGCATCAGTGTTGGTATTAATCTCGAGCCAGCGAACCTATGTCCACTGGCTTCGTCGGTTGCAAGTTCAAGTGTTCGCTGGGTAGCGAGCATATTTCTCTGGCCGGCGGGGATGGCCTCAGGGCGAACAGACGCCTGTGGTCGGTTGCTAGACGGGGGATTTGTCGAGACGGTGCCCGATTTCTACCGGTCACTCAGTCTTATCCGAGATTCGTAAGAAAACTGCATGGCAGTTGACGCACGTTTTTGCGAGGTTGGCATAGGCTTGGGCGATGCCGGCGCTGTTTTTCGCCACTGCCTCTTTATTCAGTTGTCCAATCAACGAAAACATTTGATCTTGCAAATCGAAAAATTGTTGTGGAAACCAAGCGTTTGCTGACCGGTCATCGATGGGGCGCGCAATTCTCTGACCATCCCCCATCGAGGCCGTTAGCAGTCGGATGGTCTCATAGTCGAGCATGAGCGTTGACCAAAAGACGCTTTCCATCGTGTCGCCGTGAAGCCACATTTCCTTTTTGAGCAGAGAGCGGGCTCGTTGTGGGAGATGGGTGCGTTTGAATTTTGGCCGAGTCTTGGAGTTATCCACTGTTGCAGTTACTTTTGTGGTTGTCGTTACGCTTGTTTGATCCGGAACTGATTGACTGGTGTCACTGCAGCTGCAAATCGCAGTGACAAGCATCGGGAGAATGAGTGGTCGCATCGCCCAACTATATCTCAAACCGCGCCCCGGCAACATCACTTCCATCCCCGCATACCGCTGTCAAAGCAAACATTTCGCCAGGCTTTGAGCCAGCTGCGAGCCGGTTAATCGCGGTTTCTCCCTTCGCTACTAAAACCGGAGACCAGTTGTCCCCAAGGTCCTTTGACGCCCAAATCGTCCCTTTGGATTGATGTTGGATCACCCCAGGCGTTTCACAAGGTCCCGCGTCGCCATTCGATCGGCCAGCCTGCTGCGATCTCATCGGCAAACAATATGTTTGCGGGCTGCGGAATCTTTGAATCGTCCCGCGGTTTCCGGCGTTGCCACGTCGCCCGTTTGGGCCGTCGGCACCGCGACGACCGGGTCGTCCGTCTTTGCCGTCTACACAATAGGATGCATCTTTTCCACCCGCTCCACCGCGACCACCTGCCCCACCGCGACCGCCACGGCCGCCCTCTACTCGGTACCGCAATAGCGACGACAGTTGTGGATACGCAGCGTCGTATCGGATGGTAATCCGGCCACCGTCACCACCTCTTCCGCCGTTGTATCCCGGCCCTCCGTCCTGACCGTCCTGCCCATGTATGGTGGTTCCGCACGTTCCTTGGGATCCACTCAGACCACGATTTCCGTGGTAGCCGCGACCACCATCGCCGCCACTTGCACGAATCACAAACCGCCGTCTTGAATTTGGATCGATCAAATATGTATATGGATTTGTGCTTGCTTGGTCGTTTCTTGCGATTCGTACAGCAACGAGACGTACCCCATTTCGCCGCTTGACGTAGGCCAATGCAACATTCAAATCGGGTCCATCGGCCCCATCACTCCCCTTAGAGCCTGGATGACCAGACAAATCGATTGTCCCTCCACAGTCGTAACGTGGACGTAGAGCCGCACGCACATATAAATGTGGTCGCCCGTCGATCTTCACGTCCACAAGAATTTCCTGGTCCATCCACGTGAGTATCCTTGGCCCCTCTAGGACTGGACAGGTCATAAGCAATTGTGATTTGACAGAAACAGAAGAGGAAAATACAAAAAACGTGAATTCCGGATAGTAATGACGCTTGGGAACATTGGTTGGTCTATGCCGGCTGGCTTCTCCACAACGATGATGTTTTTAATTCGTGGATTGCAAACTTCCATTTTGGAATAGCAGATGACCAGACGGCATTGTAGTTTTAGAAAAAGAAAAAGATTTGCCCCCATAGATACTTGCCGGTCCCATGAGTCGCTGATAACGACGTTTCTATGGAACATACTTTCTTTTGGCTTATCCTTACGATCACGGCTACTGCGTTGATGTGGGTGCCCTATATCATCAACATGATCTTCACCCAGGGGTTGGTGACAGCGATGGGCTACGAGGAAGACGCACCAGAGATGTCGCCATGGGCGATTCGGGCTAAGAAGGCGCATTACAACGCGGTTGAGAATTTGGTGTTGTTTGCGCCGCTGATTCTCGGGCTTGGCGTGCTGGGAGAGCACTCCGGCGCGGTGGCGACGTCAGCGATGATCTACTTTGTTGCACGGATCGTTCACTATATTGTTTACACTGCGAGGATCCCGTATCTGAGGACTTTGACTTTTGCTGTGGCTTGGTCATCGGTGATGTTTCTCGCGTGGAGGGCCTGTGCACGGCTTTGTGCAATCGGCTAAACCTATCTAACAGTATTGCCGTGACTGGTGTAGCGTTTGCCGCATCCAGGCGAGTCTGGGATCGTCGTGGCGCCGCGCATCCCATTGCAGTGCCATTGGCAAAGTCGGTAGCGGCACGGGGGGCGTTAGGACGCGAATGCGCAGTCGTTTCCCAATAGCGGTGAGCCCAGTTTTTGGCGCGGTGAGTATTAAGTCGCTCGATGCGATAATGTGTGGCGCAATCAAAAATGATCCGACTCGCGCAACAATCTTGCGGCTTTTGCCCAGCTTTTCTAGGGCTGCGTCGACGAAGGATGTTCCACGTCCCGTTGGGCTAATTAGTAAATGTCCAAGTGAAAGGTATTGTTGTAGGCTGATTTTGTCGCCAGTCACAGCAGGATGTTTCGCTCGGACAAAACATGCAAAGTGATCTTCAAATAGCGACTTGCTACGAATCCCCGCAGGGCATGGGCCGTCCGGTCTAATGACAAGGTCAAACCGACCGCTACATAGGTCTGCGTGTGCGTTTGCGATGTCAAGCCGCTCAAAGCGTAATGTGAGGTTGGGGGCACGGTCGGCGAGCAACCTGATGAGCGGTACTGATATTGCGGCGGCTATGTGATCTCCGGTAGCGATACGCATTGTTCCTGTTGCCGACTGGGGATCAAAGTCATCCCCGGCATTGATGACTCGCTCTAGTTCATCTAGACATCTTCGCAACCCGGGGGCAATCGTGAGCGCGCGTGCGGTAGGTTCCATTCCCATCCTGGTGCGTACCAATAGTTCATCGCCAAAGACGGCGCGCAGAGTCGCTAGATTTTGGCTCATCGCTGGCTGACTGATACCCACACGGCGCGCTGCAGAAGTAACGTTGCCCTCGGTAAGTAGTGCGTCAAGAGAGTGCAGAAGATTGAGGTTAAGGTCAGCTAAACGTAGAATCATACAGAATAAGATTAGCTTATTTGCATATACAAAACATTGATTCGACTTATAAATATGAGTTTGTTAGTTTTCTAGCATGACGAACATACAAGTATCCGTATTTGCTGCTTTGATCGTTCTGATCCCGATCGCGAGTATAACCTGGGCTGAAGAACTGAGCCCTACAGCGGAAGAACATAGTTTGCATCCGGCGCCAATTGTGGGAGATGAAAACGGTCCTTCACCGACTCCGGAGGCTGAAAATAGGCGTGATTCTGGCACGATCGTCATGGTCGAAATGGATCCGATTCCATTCGTTTTGAGTGGCCATGCCGCCCACTGGCGGCTTGCGAACCAGCGTTTTCCCGGCTGGGTACTCACTCTTGGAACCTACGGCTTGGAGATCCCGGGCTTTCTTACAGATATCAACTCCAAAAATAATGATGAGGGTTGGAATGTCGAGATCCGCAACGCCTACGCGTTTTTTGCCGACTATCACTTTTCGGGTCGCCCCGAGGGTCTGTTTGTTGGTAGCCAACTCGCTTATCAAAGATTTGGCATCACCAGGGATCCGAGCGACGATAAGCGAGAGTTTGGTGTTTTGCTAGCGATGGCTCGTGTTGGCACGCTTTGGAAGCCATTCGACTCTGGTTTTTATATACTTCCCTGGGCGGGCATCGGCGCAAATATCCAGGTGGACAACAACAATCTCACCTTGGCAGGTGAAGAATACAATGTTGCGCCGATCGCTGGCTTTGTTACTCTTCATGTCGGTTGGCAGCTATCGCCGGGTTTATAAGTTATTGTAGTGGACATCTTGTTGCCCATTCTTATGTTTTCTCGCTGCGGGCTTCGGGCAACTTAAACATTTCGCTAAAGGCTCTATCCCTATGTCGACTAGCAAACCAGCGTTAAACATCGATCCATTGCGTTTGTGGCAAACTCAGGCAGCGATCCGCTATAGACGCGATGTTTGGCACGTGCGCAAGGGCAACGCGGTTCTTATGTCGGACTATCTCGGATCGATCGGCTTTGGATTCCCCGCAGCGATGGGGGCATAGGCGGCTAGACAGGGAGATGATCCAAGCTTCAACGATCGTCCTGTGATTGGAATACCAGCCTCCATAATTTCAACTTTGCTCAATATACTCAGTCGTGCGGGGTCCATGGAATTCGTGTAACCGAAGCGGAACGACTGTCGCCGGCTCTCATCGAAACGCGTGGGCAGACCGGCCCCGTATGGTCGAAGTGATGACAGACCCGCTGTTGATCGGACAACGAGTAGAAATCATGATCAATACCGATTTGGTATGTGTTGCCTAACACAAGTTTTTGCAAACTCGTTTTTTGGGAAATAATTCGCGGCTCACTACGACAAGCAGCAATGAATAACGACAATCGTTTAGTACATTGGCGATAAGCGATTTTGTTCGCTGTCTATAGATGTTTTCTGTCAGAGTACGAGAATGTCGACCATCGTCATCAACGCAATTGTCTTCTACGATCCTCCAAACTAACCTGTTATTGTGAGCCTTAGAAGAGGTCGATCACGAATCGAGGATTTCTGGAAAGTCAGGTACATTCAATCTATACGTTTAAGCATATCCCAGCGGGTGCAATCGGTGCACTCGGTAAGGCTACTGCATAATTCGGTGCATTGAGTTGCAATCGATGTGTAGCCACCGGCCGCAGGTAACGGCTCTGGAAAATTACTAACCGAAATAGCCCAGTGCATTTGTGGCACAGTCCGGGGGGCGTACTTGGGGTCCGATTTCCTGATCGGAGACTACTTATGACAACACGATATTTGTTGGTACTCAACGTTGTTGCTTGGTTCGGCATGGCTACGACAGCGTGCGAGGAGTCACCTCTCATGTTTGAGGAGACCGAGGCTTCATCGAACTCGCTCGATCCAGTTCCCGATGGCGAAATTGCATACTACCGCATGCGTGATGGCGCTGGCGCGAAGGAACTGAAAGAGTGGCATGGAAAATCTTCCGCAACGATTCATGGCGAAAAGATGTGGGAGGGAAATTACCTGGAATTTGATGGCATCAATGACTACGTGAATATTCCATTGGAAGTTGTAGATGAATTGAACGGTTCTTCGGCGATGACCATGGCTGTTTGGTTTACTGCTGATGGATTTGACGGTTGCGATGCCGACGATTGCCGGCTGATCTCCAAGGCCAATGGCATTGCTGAGCAGCAACATGACTTCATGTTGAGTACGATTCAACAACAACAACAAATACGGTTACGATTTCGTGTCAATACCGATCTGGAAGGAACAAGAACCCTAATCGCAAATCGGGGAGACGTTCTGAGCAATGAGTGGAGCCACAATAGCAATGGTGTTTGGTACCACGCGGCTGCTGTCTACGATAGCACGAGCAGGTGGATGCGGCTCTATCTAGGTGGCGAGGAGGTCGGTTCTAAGAGAATGGAAGGCGACATTGTTCTGACCCGTCGTCGTCCTATTTGGATCGGGGGCAATCCTCCAGATGAACAAGCACGTCCGTGGCAAGGTAGGATTACGCGAGTTCGTTTTTTCGATCGTGCGCTGGATGAGTGCGAAGTAAGAAGGCTTGCACTCACTGATGACGATGTTGACTATTGTGATGGTGTTCGCCAGCCCGCACCGGCGCCTACGCCCAAGAAGCCCGCACCTGCACCTGCACCTGCACCTGCGCCTGCACCTGCACCTGCACCTGCGCCCAAAAAACCCGCACCGGCGCCTACGCCTAAAAAACCCGCACCGGCGCCTACGCCCAAGAAGCCCGCACCCAAACCAACCCCCGACACAAAACAAACCGGAGACCTTTCCGTGATTCGGTCCCATCAACATCCACATCTCTATTTCACGCAGGCTCATCTTGACCGGATTCGCGAACGCAAAAAAAGTGGGAAGTTCTCGTCGGCCGCAAAAGCCGCGTGGCAAAAAGTGAGATGGACAAAGGACAAAAACGGAAAACTTGTAGACCTTTTGGCTGCAAAACGCCCAACGAAAGCTCAGATCAAGGCAGCAAAAAACAAAGGCGGGTTCAAACCCGTGTATGATCTATTTCAGCCCCGTGGAAAACAGAACATGAATGCCGCCATGAGTTACGCAATTGAGCCAACCTGCAGCAAGCAAAAGGCAATGAAGGATGCATTATTGAGCTATCTGGACATCGCTGGAGAACTGAGTGGTGCCCAAAAAGGTGGTCATATTCAGTTCGTACTCCCGTGGATGTTTGATCTTCTTTACAACGCGCAATCGGTTTGCCCCGAAACAAAAGGCCAGTTCGTATTGAATGATGATGAAAAAGCCACATTGCACACATTTATGGGCGATGTCGCTACCAGACTGACGAGCTCCGGTGCGGGTCCTGGCCGAAAGATTGGGTGCGTTTGGAATCCAAAAAAAGGAAGATACACAGAATTTACGACCAAGAAGATTAACGGAAAATACCAGGTTTCCGAGACCTCATGTCGGTTGCATGACGAGGATAGGCTGATTCACAAGGAGGGATATGCGAATTTCCAAACGCTGGATATGAATGCCGGCGTTATTACGGCGTTAATGTCTGACAGTCAAGCATTGGTAAATCGACTCGAGAATGGCAAGGTCTATGATGATCGCCCTGCCGACGAAAAGCGAAAGCCAGAGCCGTGCAAAAGCAAGAGAATTGCCGATAATGATTTTCTCAAAGAAAACTGTGGCCTGAAAGTGAACTCCAGAGATCTAGTCGGTGGGGTGCGATCGTTTTGGAATAACATCGGGGGATCAACGTACAAGACGGGGTATTTGTACGACGGATATAAGCGCGTTTATGGCTTCGATCCGCATATTTCTTTTGCTCCCGGAGAGTTTTTTAGGCACAAGATACCCGGCAGTGATAAAGGTGATCACGACAAGGGTGAAGGCCAACACTACCATTTCTTTTCGTTGCTCGGATTTCTCCCAATGGTCGTATCGACGACGCTCAATGGAGCCGATACATTGGCGTATCTAAATGATCGTATTCTTCAAGCCATGATTACTGGCGCACCGTGGGCGCATACAGCGTACCGCAGTGCTGACAACGAAAATAGGGGTGGAAACCGAAACCACACCCCGCTCTATTGGATTATGCAGCGAGAATACCCGGACAATTGCACAATTCGAGCTGTCACCAGCAGAAGTGAGTCGAAAGCGACCTATAGCTATTTCTTTGCCGATGTTGCTCCGATTTGGGCCGAGGCAGGACCGGAGCCAACGCGGTCGTGTAAGTAGCGAGAACCCGAGCTATCTATCGTCAGTGGCACATGTTTTCATGTGTCACCAATTGTATTTTTCGGTCAAAGCAAGCTTATTAACACCGCAACTGTCCCTAATTGGACAACCCATCATGACGGTCAGCCTTGGGTCGGTCGCATTCTGACAGCGATAGTCAGTAGTCAGGGGTCAGTGTGAAGTTTTGAAGTTTTTTGTGAATATCCCTGAAGGTTATCCACAGGAAACTTGGTTGTATAGCAGCTCTGTTTCTGAAAGAGCGGAGGTGCTGCTGAGGGCTGGCCAGGAGAAAATACCACGCTGGCTCGCTGAGCTGTTCTGGTATCTCTATTGGTGTGCTCAGCGCTTCTTGAGTGCCTTGGCTTCTTTGATCATACGCCCGAGCCGCTTGCCTGCCTTGCGCTGCTCGTAACGAACCTTTGGGTTGTGCTTCATTCCTGCTCGATGCCTATCGTGAACGATTGCGCGGTAGCTATTCAGCCGATCGAGTTGTAGCTTGTCGTCGTTGATTGCCGCCATGATCGCGCAGCCAGGTTCGGAACTGTGCTGGCAATCGCTGAAGCGACACCGCGTCGCCATCTCCTCGATATCATCGAATCCAGGTACCACCTCCCCCTCGATCAACACAGCGAACTCGCGCATGCCAGGAGTGTCTACGAGGAACCCTCCCCCTGGCATTCGCAATAGTTCGCGGCGAGTCGTGGTGTGCCGCCCCTTCATGTCCGAGGCACGCACATGCGAAGTAGCAGCCTCGTTTCCGCCCATCAACACGTTTATCAGAGTGGACTTACCGACGCCCGATGGCCCAACGAAGGCGACGGTAGCGCCCACTTTTATGTAACAATGCAGAGGACTCTGACATCCGTTCTCCAGTGCGCTGACCGCCACAACGGTGACGCTAAAGCGATTTGCAAGCTCTGTACACAATGCCTGAACCTGCTCCGCGTCTCGCCCAGTCACATCTTGCTTATTTAGGACCACCACGGGTGTCGCGCCGCCCTCCTCAACAGCACTAAGATACCGCTCGATTCGCCGAGCGTTGATTCCACGACGTTCAAGTTTCTCGGTCGGCCCGAATGCGGCCACAATGAAAACAGTGTCGAGGTTGGTGGCGATCCACTGTTGTGCCGCAGTCCCCCTCGTCGCTCGGCGCAAATAGGTATCTCGATCCAACACCTGTTGCACAACCGGTTCCTGGCTGCGATCCGACAGCACCACCCAATCCCCCACAGCCACCAACCAATCACCCGTCCGCACGCGCTGCAAAGATTCTTCGCCGCTCTCGTCGAGGCCGAGTAGAGAGCACCATCCGCGGTCGATCCCGGCGATTCGCCACGGCGGCGTGAATCCCTCCTCACTGATACACATCGAGAACTGTCGGGGTCTGATACCAAGCTCTACGTAGCGCTCGTGTAATCTCGCGAGGTCAACCATGACTTCCTCAGAAGTGACGCAAAAAGATCTCTCAGAAGCACATGAAACCTACACGACGGTCACGCGGAGCACAAGCCTCCCCGAAGGAGATTGACTCCTAAAGGATCGTCAAGAAGACGCGCTGTTTCCAACAGTGCCCATTGTGTCTTGACCTATGTAACTTGAACCAAAATAGTGGACGGTATTGAATCAGAAACGGGCGCTGTTTAGGACGGCTCAATCGCCGAAAATTTCTACCAGCGAGTGGTCTGATTTTTGGTGGCAACGTGACTGCTGTCTATGTATCGAGGCATGGAGCTAATTGAAGATCCGGGACATAGTGTTGTAAATGGCCGAGCGAACTTTGTGCGCTCCATCCGTCCCACCCGTACAAAGGCCGCTACGCCATTGTCACCATGTGCATCGGCGGCGGCCAAGGCGCCGCCGGCCTGTTTGAGGGGCTCCTAACCAAAACATCTCTAAGTCGCTGTTTTGGCTCAAAGTTGTCGACAGCAAAAGCTGGCTTAGGGCTATGCGCCCTAACCACACCTTGTATGCCCCGGTTTGAGGCCAAACGTGCGATTTCCGGTGATAGGTATAAAAAAAAGGGGTGGATAAACCATAATGCAGGAGTGTTCGAAACACTGACACCCTTATAGATCCTGACCTCTTTAAGATAAGATGTAAATTCGGTGCAGGAGAATTTTGTCGGAACGGAGCGATACGAGCTTGTTCGTAAGCTTGGTGAAGGAGGCATGGGTGCGGTGCACCTTGTCTACGACCGCGAGCGAGAGTTCCATATTGCGCTCAAGACCCTTTTGGACACAACCCCCCAACACCTGCAGCGATTGAAAAATGAGTTTCGCGCGCTAGCTGATATCGTTCATCCCAACCTAGTTCGGTTCTACGAACTTGAGGCACAGAGTAACCATTGGTTTATCACAATGGAATACATAGACGGCATATCGTTTATGTCTCATGTATCGCGAGCAAATATCCCATCGACCAATGACTCAGCGACTTTTCTTTCGCACCACAGCGATAAAACGATCACGATTTCGGAGGTTTTCAAAATCCCCTTAGATCCAGCGACCCAGGCAACCAGAACTTGCAACCCGAAAGGCATCTGCACCGAAAATGGACGTGCCACCCAGCCGATCAAATCGACATATGGCGTTGCAGTAGATTACGACTTGATTCGTCGCACCCTAGGAGAAATTTGCCTTGGTCTACAGGCTGTGCATGCCGCGGGAAAACTCCATTGTGATATCAAACCGTCGAATGTCCTGATTGGTGGAGATCAACGGGCAGTACTATTGGATTTCGGTCTGGTAACGGAGTATCGACGTTCTGGAGAGTCCAGTTCGGACAGTGACATTGTTGTCGGCACAGTTGAATATATGTCTCCCGAGCAAGCAATGGGGTTGGCACTAACGCCCGCAACAGATTGGTACAGTGTTGGGGTTTTATTGTTCCAAGCACTGATTGGCGAGGTGCCGTTTAGAGGAAAAGCCACGCAGGTATTACGCGCCAAGGTCGAGTGGGATGCGGTGGTCCCGACGGTGCTCAACCCCAACGTCCCAGCAGATCTGAGCCGACTTTGCACTGATCTATTGGCACGCCGACCGAGCGATCGTCCTTGTGGCAGCGACATTCTGCGAATCCTCAAACTAAAAATGAAATCCGGTGGCGGAAATTCCCCCGCACTGACCACGAACATGCCCTTTGTTGGTCGTCATCGTCATCTCAATGCTTTAAAAAAGGCGTTTGATTCGGTCATCCAGGATAAGCGCGCATACTGGGCGTACGTGCACGGGCGCTCCGGGATGGGAAAAACTGTTCTTGTCAAAACGTTTCTTGATGAACTAAAGGATACCGGTCAAGCTCTCATCTTCGCAGGTCGATGCCACCAGTGTGAATCCGTACCGTTTAAGGCGCTTGACGGTTTCGTCGACGATATCGTCGCCTATTTGACAACACTACCAGAAAGCGAACGAATATCCCTCTTGCCACAAGGGAGTGTAGACCTGGCCCGCGTGTTTCCAGTATTCTCCCAGCTACTTGGCATCGTTGACTCTTTGTCCGATTCGGGTGCCAGCTACAATCTAGAGGGGTCGCGCCGTAACGCATTTGCAGCGCTAGCCGAATTGCTCCGACGACTCGGACAACGTGGTCCACTTGTCATTGTTGTCGACGATTTGCAGTGGGGGGACTTGGATAGTGTCCAGTTCTTTCTAAAGCTATTGAAAGCGATTGAGCCGTTTCCATTCTTGTTTGTTGGCACCTATCGGACTAAAGAAGCAGACAACGCGATCCTGGCACCTCTTTTGGCCGCAGAATCTACGGTGGTGACCCGCTTAGATATCGCCGTTTCACCACTGTTAGACGAGGAAGCACGAGTTCTTGCGCAAACACTTTTGCCGTCTACCATGGCGAACCGTGGCGCTATTGCGGACGCTATTATCGCGGAGGCACAGGGAAGCCCCTATTTTATCGCCGAGTTAGTGCATGCAAGTCGGCAGGATATCGAGGCTAACCAATCCGGTAATTGGTCTTTGGACGAAGCGCTCTATCACCGCATCAGCGCATTGCCCGAATCTGCCCAGCGGCTTTTGCAAGTGGTCTCCGTGGCTGGAGGCCCCATCTTTCAGGTTGCTGCATTTGCAGTGGCTGCGCTTTCGCCCCAGCAAACCAGTGTTTTGCTGCCGATGTTGCGTAGCCAGCGCTTGGTTCAAACCAGTGGAATTGGCAAGCTCGATTCCATTGAAATTTTCCACGATCGCATCCGGGAGACAGTCGTGGATCGCCTCTCCCCCGATTTGTTGCAAACCATCCATCGAGGCTTGGCCGTTCATTTAGAGAATCTCGATGGCGTTGCACCAGAGATGCTGGTCGCTCATTACCAAGGCGCCCGCGAGCACGAGAAGGCGGCAAAATACGCGATCCAAGCGGCGCACCATGCCCTGTCTACGCTGGCCTTTGAGCAGGCCGCAACCCTATATCGGCTCGCTCTTGCTCTCATCGACGAAACCCACCCGGACCGGCAAGACCTCCGACTTCGATTTGCCGAGGCACTTTCTGGCGCCGGTCACGGCGGACAAGCGAGCAATGCTTATCTCGAAGCTGCTAAGTTTTCCCCACCGCATCAGGCTCTTCAATACAAACAAAGGGCAAGTGAGGCGTTGCTCCATGTCGGCCAATTTGAGCAAGGTTTGCGCATCTGTGAAGAGGTTCTTGCTGCAGTTGGCGCAAAGCTTCCCAAGACCCACGCGAGTACGTTCGTGTACCTGCTATGGCAGCGACTGTTGTTGCGGATCGGTGGCATGAAACTCCGGAAACGTACCAATATCGCTCCAGAAGAGGTTCTCATTGCCAAAACGTTTACCTCCGTAGCAATGGGATTGAGCATGTTCGAGATCGGTGCGGCGACGATTCAGGTGCGAGCGCTGAGGCGATCACTTAGGCTTGGCGATCGTGACAATGCTGCGGTTAATCTCGCTCTAGAGGCCGGGTTTCAGGCTTGCGGTGGCTACCGTGCGGAAAAACGTGTCAGGGCAATTAGCGCGTACGCCCGCGAACTTGCCGACGGCAGTGACGATGCCTGGACATTAGCGATGCTAAAGATCTGTGAAGGCATATCCGCACACCTGCTGGGTTATTGGCGGGCTTCTTTGGAAGCCTGCCAACAGGCGCGAGTCATGTTCCGTCGCTGTAGCCATACACAATGGGGTGCTAACCAAGCTTTGAATTTTGAATATAGTGGATTGTACTACCTTGGCGATTTTTCTCGCGCGATTCGACACTTCGATCAATCGATATCTTGGGCCACCGAACGCAACGATCTCTACCTGAAAACGTTACTGGGGACTGGCTACCATAGCATTTTGGACGTAGCGCGTACCAACGACCCGCAAGCGGCCTTGGCCTCGAGCGACGAATTAAATGCGACGTGGCGGCCAAATCATTTTGATTCTGTATCATTCTATGAAGTCCTTGCCCGGGCGAATATCAACTTGTACGAAGACAAGGGCGGTGACGCATGGCAGCATGTCGTCTCGAGCTGGGGCTCGATCCGCCGAGCGATGTTCTTCTGGGTGGAGCTTGCAGGCGTAGAAATGTACGATTTGCGCGCTCGGTGTGCATTGGCCACTGCTCGCTGCGCATTGGCTACCGCTCGACGAGGCTCTAGCCGCAAGACTCGCCTCAAACATGCAATGCAGCTCGCACGAAAGATCGAACGTACGCGGGTAGGTAGACCCATGGCATCTTTGATCAGGGCACAAGCGGCCTGGCTCCAAGATAATGTCGACGCCGCTCGGGCTTATCTTGTCGATAGCCTCCGGGAATTTGAAGCGGTAGACATGGCAATTCATGCTGCGGTTGCCCGACGGCGTCTTGGTGAATTGATCGGTGGTGATCAAGGTCAACAAAAGGTAGCAGCAGCGAACGCCTTCTTTGCGGCTCAGTCGATCGCAAACCCCGATAGTTTTGTTATGATGCATGCTCCGGGGTTTGAATCGAATATCGCAACTTGAGTCATGCGGCTTGGGCCGAACACCGTCCTCTAACTCATCTACAACCGCACGAAACGGAATAATCAGAGAATACGAAAAACAACTATCTCGGCACTATCAAAGCGTCCCCAGTTGAGACAGGTATTCGTACCAACTCGTGTTTTACCAACAATAGATCCATCGATACGAATATCCACCATGCGTTCATGCAGGTTACCATAGGCGGTGCATGTCGTCCCCGAATGATCCCATCATGAAGGAGTCAGACCTCACGATAACGATGTCATCTCGCGCACAGATCCGGCCTTATTCCTATAGGATCTAATCGTTTACGTACGGGCTGTATTTTGCGAAAAAATCTGCAAAACTGCGGTGATGCCCTATCGACGACCCAACAGTGGTCCGAAGTCCAAATACATCACGCCCGATGGATACAAAACACTCACCGATGAATTGATGGAGCTGTGGAATAAGGAACGGCCACGGGTCACACAGCAGGTGGCCGATGCAGCGGCGCTCGGTGATCGCTCTGAAAATGCAGAGTACATTTACGGAAAAAAGCGTCTGCGGGAAATCGATGGCCGTGTGCAATACTTGCGCAAGCGCATTGAGAAGCTCGAGATTGTTTCGCCACCAGAAATCGACGATGGCAAAATCCGCTTTGGTGCATGGGTTACGCTTGAGGACGAAGAAGGCGAACTTTTCGAATACCGCATTGTTGGCCCCGATGAGTTCGACGTCTCCAAACGCTGGATTAGCCTCGACTCCCCAGTAGCGCGGGCATTGATTGGGAAGAAGGAAGGCGATGAAGTCCGCGTCCAGCGCCCCAAAGGGGAGATCTATTATACCGTGGTCAGCTACCGATATTACTAGCCCTCCAATTTTTCGACTACAAGTGCAATAAAGTCAGTCGCATCAAAGCTTCGGTATTCGTGCTCGCCCTCAAACCAATTAACAATCGGATCGTGTTTCCCTTCCCGCACTTTTGCATTGATCGAATCATATCGGTTGCTAAGCTCGACGAGGCGGCCAATAACCCCTTCAGCCGCCGGGTGACCACCCCCATAGCGAGCGCGCAGCCAGGTGAAGATAAGATAGACCAACGCAGGGTCTGCTGCGTCCACAAGGCTGCCAATCTCCGATGTTGGCAAAGTCCCTGTTTCAATCGATTGAAGTAGACGCATCGCCTCTCGTTGTTCTTGCACAAATGCCATAATCTGATCCTCGCTATTGGTTGCCGGCAAACAATCTGAGAGAGAATACATACAGTGAAGTACTGGTTGGTAGTTATCGTCTAGGGACAGAATGTCATTGCCGTATTTACGAACCAAGTCGCAGATAACGCAAAATCTGGGCCAGTCTTTATTCCGATCACCACCATTTTACTTGACGCTCCAACGAATGTGCAGCATGCGATTAAATTCGCTTGGTTAAAGTCATGGGTGTACTCTGCCCGTACGCGCTGACCAATTTTTAGTAGTTGCTATTTCAACTCTCCGTGCCATAAAAAGATCATCAACAATCGAATTTGTATCAAGAAAGCAACCTGAGTCCCAGGTTTTGAGAGTATGGCACAGTACAATATATACAATTCGTGGAATGCGATTTCTAAGTTCGGTGGACCAAATATCATTCGCGTGGCCATCGCGAGAACGCTTGTTTTGTTAAGTGCCATTACCATCGCTAGCGGTTGTGACGATCCCCAAGGTGGTGTCATTACGGGAAATGGCTTCGTTTCCGAATCCATACTTCTCACCGCGGACGTACCGCTATCGGATACAAGCCAGGAAGTCACAATTATCGGGTTAAAAGGGTCACTGGACAGGCTGACCAACGAACTATCCGCAAAAAACGAAACGACCGGAGACGTGTTTCACGCATTATCCGTAACGGACGAGGGGTCATTTGTGCTCGCTGTGCAAGCCCAGCACAACGACACCATCACTCTACAATACGAATCCGAGGAAGAACTCTCTGAGCTTTCGATCGTACTAGAAAACACCTTGGGGGATGTGGCCACCCCCACAGTACGGATCGGAGCAGGCAATGGAAACACGTTTTTGGCACCTAGTCTCGATCCTGGCTTTGCCCATGTGAACCTGGCGTCGTTAGACATTGATCCATCGGTTTCTTACCTAGTGTTCAACGAAGACAATGGCGCTTCTGCACTTGTATCCCCGCTTGTCGTAGTCCGGCTTCGGATCAGCGCGCAACCGAATGACACAATTTGTGTGGTGGCTGTGGCACCCGGCGATCTAACTAGTACTACTCTTTGCGAACAAGTTCAATAAGGGACTATTCGGTTGCCCGCTCCTAATGCTAATGTTTCTAACTGGGTTTCATAGATGTTGAAAATTCGCCCTTTGGCAAGGGGGGCTCTGCTGTCGCGGCCGACAACCGGGCAGACGATGCTATCTGATCCGAGAGTACGATAACTGTGGGCGCACTAAAGATATCATTGACCACCTGAAGTCGCCTCGCCCGAGGGCATCAACTTTTTGTTTGTAACAAGGGCTTGTCATACGACTGAACGCTCCATGCAATTCGTACTCATTTCGCCAAATCTTTGAGAAGAACAGTATTCTCCTTAGGACTCATTACAAAGTCTGATCGGTGTGGTAATCGCTCTCCCTTACGAACTAGAAGGGATTACGATCACAGGCGGAGAACCATTTCAGCAACCCGAGCCACTCCTGGCACTTCTCATTATGATTCGCAACCACACAGCCCTTTCATCCATCATGCTCTCACGCTACACACTGGACGACATCAAAACGCAATCAAAGGGACCAGAGATTCTCTCCTCGCTCGATGTACTCATTGAGACTCCAGGCGACAGAGCATCCAACCAACAAGTCCACTTGCTGACGAATCGCTATTCGGACGCAGATCTAAGTTCACTCTATAGTGCCGACGTCAAATGTGGCCACGACAATATCGTGGCCACAATGAATGCAATATAGCCCCATAGAGCAACTGGCCTCATTAAATCCTGGCGCTCGCTGTTTGGCTCCATCACCACATTGAGTCTATTGAGTGTCCGACACCCTCATCCGTTCCGTCGCGACACGGAGGCCTGACGAACTCGCTCTGCGGGAACAGCAATCGCTTTCAGAAAATACTTTCTGAACTCGTCTGACCACGCCTCTTGTTCATTGGCGGCTCGCTCCATGCAATGCATCCAAGCATCGCGTTCAGGTTCGTCAACCGCTAGGTGCGCGTGTGCGGTGGGGATACGAATGCGTCCGAATTTCGTTGCGTACTCTTTAGGACCACCGAGCCAACCGGTAAGAAAAACGATCAGTTTTTCTTTTGAAAGGCTTAAGTCCTTTGGATGCATTGCCCGGATTGTGGAAGCCACCGGAAGCGAGTCCATGTAGCCATAAAAAGCCTCGACAAGGGACTCCAAACCTTCCCTCCGTCCCGCTGCATGATAAGACGCGTCTCCAACTCCGAAGTTTGCCATTAAGTAAACGCCGGGTTTAGCCCGGCGCTCCTCTCAGAACCGGACGTGCGCAATTCACGCATCCGGCTCCTCGGTAAGTGTTTATATTCAGGGCCATGTTCACGAGTAATATCTAAGAGAATCGCTTCTGCTGGTGGTTTTGGGAGGGGATTGAAGAAGAGTTTTCTAGCAAACTTCTCCCAAGTAAACGAGCGCTTTTGACTGCGCCGATTTAACCACTTGTATAGAGCGTTTGTACAGACGCGGTAGAAATGGCAGAGCCTTCGAGCATTGAAGGATACTGCAAAGTAATTGTAGTGTCCTTGTATCTTTCTGGCTGCCATCTCCCAGAGCCGTTTGGTCGGCCATCGACTGCGATAGCGTTTGATCCAATCGGTAAACGCCTGCATGCTTCGGCGAAGACTTTTGGAAGCCGTCTTCACTTTTAGCACTCTCTCCTTGCGTCGATTTCGTCCCCAGTAAAACGTAAACCCGAGCAGGTTGACGTTTCCTTTTGGGTCTTGGTCATCAAAGGGAGTGAGTTTGCTCTTATCGGGATGGACGTTGAGGTTCCCAACGGCCATGCGCTGGATGAGCGCCGTTTGGAATCGCTTTGCTGTGTCGGTGTCTCGAAAGACAAAGGTGACATCGTCAGCGTAGCGGACCATTTGCCCTTGTGATGCCCAGTTCTCGCGAAACCAGGTATCCAGCAGGTGATGCAAGTAGATATTTGCTAGGATAGGGCTCACAGGAGAGCCCTGTGGTGCCCCACATTCGTTCCGCCGTACTTCCCCATTGTGGCCTAGGATACTGTTTCGCAGTAGCCGCCTGAGGAGGCGTATGAAATGCGGGTCATCTATCTTTTCCTGGATACGGTCAATCAACCAATCATGTGACATCGAGTCAAAGAATTTCTCGATATCGACTTCGAGTACGACGCAGTTATTTCTACGTTCACGGATCACCTTGTGCAGGCGACGAATCGCCTGGTGTGCAGATTTGCCGCTGCGGAATCCATAGCTGTGTCGGTCGAATGACGGTTCGTAGACTGCCTCCAGAATGCGCGCCACCAGTCGTTGGACGATTTTGTCTTCCAGGCATCCGATCGCAAGGGTCCGTGTCCCGCCTTGCGGCTTTGGGATCGAAACTTCGCGGCTGGGCTTGGGACGCCATCCTCCCCCGGCAAGCTTTTGTGCGAGCGCTTGCAGGTTTTCTTCGAGGTTACGCTGATAGACTTGCTTCGTGACTTGGTCCACTCCACTTGCTTTCGAGCCTGGAGGCTCGTGGAATGCGCGCGCCAAGTTATCCGTATGGAGATGGTGCAGCAAACTGCTGAATTTCATCGACGGATTCTTTTGCGCGGCTGTTTGTATCCAATGGAGTCGTCTGTACCCGCGGAATGGTCCGGTTGCACAGACCTGCGAGGACTCGGCCCATTGGGCCACTTTCCGTGCTCCCCTTCGCTCTACAGGCATTACCCTGCTTCCTCACTACTATGAGAGCATCTGACTTCTGTCCGAAACATGTCCCCAGACTTGGCTTTCAGGCCTTGCCTTAAGGATTGATGGTCCGGCCCCTTGCGATGGACCATCGTCTCAAACAGATCTCCCAAGTTCCGCTGCTCACCTTCGATACATGCCATGGTCTCGGACCCCGGTGGTGTCCATCTGTGCCGTAGCACACATGGATGTTGCCTTCGCTTCCGCATACTGGCTCGGCCACCACACAACGGGACTGTTTGTCGGGGCTCTATCCCTTCACGCTTTCGCATTACGGCCTGCATCGTTTCTTGCCCCGGCTTCACGCCGCCCCTCGCGGGACGTTTCACGTGCGGGACTCGATACTGCGACGCCCTTTGACGTGTTTCCGCAGACGGGACTAATCCGGCTTCCCGGACGCACCCGCTGGCGGGCAGCAGCTTCTTGGCGCACATGCTGAGAGTATACAGCATTCATCGTCTGTGTATGCCAATCTCGAACAAGCGGTAGCCCGAAAACTGATATTCCGTTACCATGCCAAGTACCAAATGAAGAAAGTCATCGTAATCTCCGTTGGAATATTGATTGCCCTGGTTATCGGCGTTTACCTTTTCTTCGCTGACAAAGAATACGTCGTCCGTATTCCTGAGTCAGAGATACAAGCCAGGCTCGAAGAAAAGTTACCGATGACCAAATCCTACCTGTTGTTCATCCGAGTAACATTAAAAAATCCAAGAGTTCAACTCAAAAATGGATCCAATCGCGTACACGCCGGTTTGGATGTCTTATTCGACTTCCGAATTGACAACAAAAGCAGCAAACCTCTTGGTGGCTCCATCGATGTCTCTGGTGGTATCCTCTACGCTGCCGACGAAAGAAATTTCTTCCTCACCGACCCAGTCGTCGAAAACCTGTCGGTTTCTGGGATTGCGCCTGAGCACACTGCCAAAGTCAACAAAGCGCTTACAAACGCACTAGGCGCATTTTACAAAGTTAACCCGATCTATAGGCTCCGATCTGTAAAGGGGTTGGCAGCAAAAACGGTATTGAAGAACGTCGTTGTTGAAAACAAAGAGCTGGTCATTACCCTTGGGTTCTAGAGAGCATCTCGAAAACCTCCCATCTCTTGGTCCGGTTTTTGATATGAGCTCTGGTTAGTGGTTACTCAAACGTGGTTGTTAATAGTGTTGTCACGCCTACAACAACCCTGCAAACTACGCTAAACATTGAATTTATTGTGTAAACTTCGTGTTGTTCGACTGGGTTTGGGTGCTATGTTTTTAAATGATCTTAAAAAGGCTTATTTTACTAGCTGCAATCGTTAGCGCCAGCTCGTCAGCGTCTGCGGAAACTGTCGACAATCTAGATGGTACGTGGACATACCGAACCGACAAAGTCGTGTTTGATGGCTCCATGACCGGCCCGCCCACCTCGGACCCACAGTGCGTATTTGATGAATTTTTTGAGGTGGATGACCCTCTGCTACGCCTAAGCGCAGGTCTCCAGAACGCTAGCGACTCATACGAGCCTTGTAAAAGAGCATTTATCGAATGGGACCTTTCCGAGATTCCTAACAACGCTACCGTCATCGATACAAAACTCGAGTTCGAGGTGTTTTCTATAACCCAAAACGTCGTCAGCCTCCAATGCGACTTTTACCCTCTGTCCATACGGCCATCGGTGTCTGAGGAGGAGGAGGTTGGCGAAGCTATCGATGATATAAATCCTTATCTTAGCAATCAGGAAAACTGCAAAGTTATCGGGGAACATGCCCTCACTCTCGGAACTGCGGCCAATCTTGATGTCCAGGCTGCTCTTAAGGATAACTGGTATGCAATCGGCATCAAGTCCGACGAACAGAGGGTGGAGAGACAATCTATCTTGCCCCGAACACCTGGTTTCACCCTAAAATCTGGCGATGCTCCATCACCTCATCCGAGCTTAGCGATCACGTTCTCGGTGCCCGAAGAAGAAGAAGACTCGGACATGGACAAGAACGAGGGCTGCAATGCAAGCCATCGCGGCAACTCGATGTTGTTGCTGCTCACTTGCCTGCTCGTTGTCGGGTTGTCACGACGAAAATGCGTCTAGCGACGATGAGCAAACCCTCTCGCTTTTGCTTGCCTTTTCAAGGTACTCCAAGCTAGCTTGGGTTGACCCGTCCAACTTTGCAGCCCAAGGCTTCCGAGAAACGCACGAAAATCGGGCGTGTCATGCTGGTAGTAACTTGTATAATAATCTAGCCCAACTTTGGGTGTCTCATGGATCCACTGAAAATTTAACAGGCGGATCCGGTCGGCATGCTTGTCCCATGCTGAAAACGTCTCGGCAATAAACGCTGCCTGTTGTTTCTCAGAACTTCCAAGCGCTTTGCTAGACGGATAGCCAATTTGATAGTAGAAGATCGGCTTTTTGGGGATCGCGCGAACAACGGTGTCGAAATCGGAATGGACGACGGCAGGAGTTTTTACCGCTTTGGCTGGTATGAATCGGTCGGATCGAGCAGCCGGCGCTCCTTTGATGGTCGAGCTGAATCAGCGCAGGAGACCGTAACCAATGTCCCGCATGGGACGCTGCAGAATAGAGCTACTGTGCACACAACAACCCGGGGAGAACCCATGAAACAACTGTATGATCCTGCCGATCATATGGCAATGCCGCTCGAAACTGAAATAGATCCTTTTGTAGGCGTCATTGTGCTAAACTCGACTTCAAGGTGGCCGGCGCTTTTAATCCAACAGAGACTGTGTCCTCGATCCTACTATCGTTTGTCTCATTTGGCATCAACGGGATTCCGGTAGTTCCGATAGGCTTGTTTGTGGTGCTGATCCGACTCAGAAATCGCTACGACGCAACTTTTGTTGAAGCGCTATCTGCAGAGAAAAAACTTGTGGCTTTGTGTTTGGCTGCATTTTTGGCCAGCTTCGTTGTATTCACCCTCGGCGGCGGGATCGAATTTGGGAATCGTGGTGTCACACCCTATTTTTCGGTCTTGTTCCCGGGAATATTGTGCCGCTAAGCATACTCACATAGGTTGTGAGGATGTTTAGAAGCTTCATTTCGTTGTCGCACAGGGGAAACGACCTAAATCTGGCCGTAGCGATTGCGCTCATAGTAGCATGAAACGACTATGAGCCAGCCGGAAGAAAACGACATTCGTTACATCTGCTTGTCTGACACGCACTTTGGTGAGACCGATAGTTTACTGACCTGTCTTCGCGAGCAGCCCTACGATTGCAACCCCCATGGAGTGAGTGCGGTTACAGCACAACTTGTTGAGGCGCTCCAGGATCTGATTGCTCGCAACCGTGGCTCTGTCAAACCCACGCTCATCCTCAATGGGGACATCTTAGACCTTGCGTTTTCCTCTATTGGACATGCGCTCAAGCAGTTTGAGGGGTTTCTTGCTCGCACGATCAAACCAGGTGAGGAGTTATTCGATCGGATCGTCTATTTGCCAGGAAATCACGACCATCACATTTGGGAAATTGCGAGGGAGACCCAGTACGTTAACAAGGAGCTTGGTGCACATTGGCACGACGAACTCCCGGATCCAGACCACACGACCCCATTGAATGGGGGTGAAAAGGTCCCTTCCTATTTGTTAAATCAGCTGATCCGACACGTTCGCGGACTCGATCCCAGCCAGCCAGCAGATTTTGACTTGAGCGTCGTTTATCCCAATCTTGCTCTCATTCATGACCACGAAGATCGCGGCGTACTGATCCACCACGGACACTATTGCGAAGCAAAATACTGGGTGATCAGCAAAGTGCGCCGGTGGCTGTTCCCGGATCGGGATCGCGCAAAGACCGTGCACCAACTGGAAGGCGAAAACTTCGCCTGGATTGACTTTGTGTGGTCACTGCTCGGACGCTCCGGCGAGGCTGGTGCCGCCGTCGAAACCTTGTATAAGAAACTGCAGTACGAACGCCATGCCGACGCCTTTATCGATGAGATTAGCGAGCGCATCGCCAAAGCAGCCGACATCCCCTTCGTTCCGAGTGCATGGCTCGAGACCAAGGTACTCAAATCCATTTTCAGACGACTTGCACAGGTAATAGGTTCTGAACGCCTCCACAACAACCGCCGCGTGAGCGATGAAATCGATGCTGGCCTGCGCAAATACTTATTTGGACCGGCGTACCGCCAACTCAACTCAGAAATCGGACGCGTCCCGGACGACCTCACATTTATCTTCGGTCATACACACAAACCTTTTGAGGAGGGGTTCGACGATTTGCCTCAGGGATCGCGATTGACGGTGTACAATACGGGGGGCTGGACCGTTGACTCTGCACAACCGAGCGCCAACTACGGTGCTGCAATCGCGTTGGTCAGCACGTCACTTCGGGTGGCGTCGATTCGGGTCTTCAACCACGGGGCAGAGCTCAAGCGTGGCGTTCGGGTAACGCAGGTGGCCGATGCAGATGCATCCGCGGCGGCGTTTGCAGACGAAGTATCCACACGGCTTGGCGTCACACCGGAGGGGGCAGCGACGAGTCCTCCATGGCAAAAGCTCAGTCGAAAAGTGGACCATGGAGTTGATCGGCGTCGAAAGCATCTCGCGGAAAGATTCCTTAATGACCGCTAAGACCAACGACACCTTCGACGCAGACGTCATTGTCCTCGGATCGGGTTTCGGTGGCTCTGTTGCCGCGCTTCGGTTTGCCGAAGCTGGCTACAAAGTCGTCGTGCTGGAGCGAGGACCATGGATCGATCGAGAGCACTTCGAGGCCGATCTCGATGCCTTTTGGAATCCACGTCGCCATCTATTCGGCCCCAATGATCTCCGCCCGAGGGGCAAAAATCTCGTCCCTTGGCTCGGAAGCGGTGTTGGTGGAGGCTCTCATGTGTACGCTGGCACAATGAAAATGTGCGAGACCTTTGACCGCTTTCCAGATGCGATCGCAGATGACAACATGAAACGGTACTATGAACGTGCTGCCGAAATCATTACCCCCAGCCTCTACCCCGATTATCCGCCTTACAGCGAGGTACGCGCGACACAACTTCTCTATGATGGCGGCGCAAAGCTTAAGCAATCCGACCCGGAGCTGGTCGATGACTATGGCGCGATTCGTCTCGCGATTAGCTTCGCGCCGCCAGACAAGGTCGCAGGCAGTGAGTTTGTAAACAAACACGGCGCGGAGCAACGCTACTCAGATCCCAAAGAGCAATCCTTACTGGGGGGCGACATTGGTGCGAAAAACACCCTTGACCGTAACTACCTGTACTTGGCGCAGAAGCTGGGCGTTGAGATTCGCCCCCTGTGCGAGGCGGACAAAATCGAGCCCCTGACGGGAGGCGGATACCGCGTCGTCTACAAGAAGTATCGACAAGAAAAGTCTGCATGGCAGCGATTTCGGCGTAGATGGCTATTCGCTCGTCCCCGCAACGGCGAAGGTCAATGCACCGGGCGGCGGGTTGTCATCGCAGCTGGCTGTATCGGGACGACCGAACTTCTATTGCGCAATCGTGACGTGCACAAAACACTCACAAGGCTGAGCCCTACCTTGGGTCAAAAATACACCACCAACGGCGACTTTATTAGCCTGATCTTTCCTTTTCGAGGACTTCTGCTGGCATGGCTCAGTCTGGCAGCGGTTGTTGTTGGTTTGTTTGCTGGTTGCTATATCAAGTTCCGCGGTCAGGACGGCTCAAGCCAAGGCGCGTACATCGAGAGTGGACGCTATCCGACCCCGGTACGACTCACCATCGCGGTCCTCCTCAGCAGCCTGGGATTATGGCGCCCTCACTACTACGGTAGGATCATCCGATTCACCAATGTATTGCGCCGGTTTGTACCACCGTTTGCATTGTTCGCACGCACCTGGCCGGTCCCACTACTGAAAATGGGCAGAGACGATGCTTTCGGAACGTTTCGATTAGACAAGCGGCGGCGGGCGATCATCGACTACGATGTTCAGGCAAACACAAACTTTTACCGTTACCTAAACATGCTGGGAAAAAAGGTCGCACGCGCGAGCGGCTCCTGGTGGGTCCCCAACGTGTTATTTGCCGTTACCAAGAAACTCGAAATCCCGCACAACCAAGGCGGCGCACCAATGGCCAACAATGCACGAGAAGGTGTTGTTGACCATGCTGGACGCGTTTTTGGATATCAAGATTTGTTCGTCCTGGATGGATCAATCATCCCGGTCTCACCGGGGCCAAACCCGGCTTTTACGATTTTGGCACTGGCAGAGCGGGCAATGGAAATTATCCTCAAGCAGGACA
This sequence comes from Kofleriaceae bacterium, assembly GCA_965223575.1. Classification (GTDB taxonomy): domain Bacteria; phylum Myxococcota_A; class Polyangia; order Haliangiales; family Haliangiaceae; genus CBDCWZ01. The sequence goes on along the minus strand of CBDCWZ010000107.1, from coordinate 91,143 downwards.
GCGACACCGCCCCCTGTGATGAGGTGAGCCCCTCTTGACGATTAGCAAATGAAGTCTGTTCCGGAAAATCTTCACCAAACGAGAGGGTCTATCCCAAAACCAGATACTTGTTGAAGTACCCCATCGCTCGCGCTTCTAACCAAGAGACTCTACGACTTGCCTGTTGTGCACTGGTAGGGTCATCAATGACGATATAGTCCGCGCAAACCTCTTTCACGCGAACAACGTGATGCTCGGAAATATGCCCGGTGATAGGAACGAGGATGGCCTTCCCTTCGTCTAGCTCGGTTCCGACCTGCTCGCCAATGGCCCGCTTATAGTCGTCCAAAGCCGGTACCGTTGCGGCCCCACGCTTTGCGACCTCACGCACCGCTTTTGATTTGTGGAGGTCCTTAGCCTTGCGTCTGTTCTTTGTACCAGAGAGCGCCCCAGTCGGCACGTCGCTTTCGCCAGCAATCTTGGACGGCTTTCCGCGATCGGCTTTTGATGATGGTGGGACCTGTTGGTCCTTCCCCTCAGGTGCGTCCACGATCCTCACGTCCCCAGTAACACCAAAACGCGCTGCGAGATCGGTAAGAAAATACATATCTAGAATCTTATTCCGCGCGGTGGTGGCAGCAGCTTTGAGCTCGCCCGTGGAGATCCCCGTTGCGAGTTCTGCAATTGCCACAAGCTCGAGAAAAGCAGGCAAGTCAAGCTCTCCCATGTCTGCCCAATCGCTCGATTTTCGTTTTCCTTGCAAACGTCTGGTCGAAACTCGCGGTGGAAACACTGATCCCGCAGCAAGTACAAGCTCGTGACTGCCGAGAAAATCGCCGATACCCTTTCCAAGACCCTCCAACGCCTTTGCGAGCGCGGTGATATTACACGTGCCCCCACGCTGGCTGCCGAGCAGTCCCGCCTCTTCCCCATTGTTGGCCTGTCGCAGCCTTGATTGGCTGTCTAGTTGCTCCGATTGGCTGTCACCGTTGGCACGACGCGGTCCAACGCCATTTTGTTCTTCCACGGCCTTTTCGTCGGTCGTCGATGTTGGCCGTGACTTGTCAATTGTGCGAACCGCCTCCCCTTTTGGCGTTTCTGTTTGCGTGACTTGCGGCGTGTCGATCCGACGCACAGCTTCAGCCGGAAGCTCTGGGGATGCAACCGCCTGTTGTGCCCCCTGATTGGCAGATAACTTACTCCAGTCCGGGCGCGACTGCTGACGACCAGCCGGAGCACCAGTCGCGCGAGACACGGCTACATCGGATTTGCCGGACGTATTGTTAGTCAGTATGTCCTGCGCTTCGTCGTTTTCTGTCGGGCGGTGAGATCTCATTGAGCACATCCTCCGTAAAGGCGAGTCGGCTACGCACTGAACGGCAATAAACCACTTCTCTTGCGGTTCACTACCTACGTCTTACGTCGTTTCAGTATTTCATCTTCCCCACAAAAACGGCAACCGAGTACATCCGACCAACGAGGACAATGGAATCACTTGTACTTGCATCAGAGTGGGAGCGCCATAGCGACGCGAATAAAGGGCGGGTTGCAGAGGTTCATGAGCAACTAAGCCGAGCCGGTGTCATCGCTCGCGGCACTTTCTGCACCAGTGCCAACTCCGTCCTCGTTCTCATCATCGTCATCATCCCAGGGCTTGGGTTGGGGGCCTGGTACGATCCCTGCGAGATCCGGATCGAAATCAGGATCATTGCTTTGTACACCCACGGGCTTTTCGATTCGCCGCGCCTCGCGCCGTTTGAGCCTGCTCGCGCGTTTACGCTGGCGTTCTTGCTCACGCTGTCTTTTTGCAAAAGTGGACGGATTCCGCGCCATTCAGTCTCCTATCTTCCTTCGTTAAAATTACCAAGAACCATCATCATCACCACGACTACCCCGGCCACGACCGCCACGACCGCCACGGCCGCCGCGACCACCTCGGCCGCCGCGACCACCACGACCGCCGCGACCACCCGGAGGACCACCACCACCCGGCGGGCCACCAAAACCGCCACGACCGCCACCGGGAGGACCACCGAAGCCACCACCGCCGCGACCGCTGAAGCCACCGCGACCGCTCCCTTTCTCTCTGGCCTCGTTGACACGTATGGTACGACCACCAAAATCTTGGTCATCTAGCGCTTGGATCGCCGATTCGGCGTCAGCCGGTGAGCCCATCTCAACAAAGGCAAACCCCCTAGGACGCCCGGTTTCTCGATCTGTAATGATCGCCACGCTTGCAACACTGCGCCCTTCCTGTGCAAACACATCGCGAAGGGCATCTTCTGTTGTATTAAAGGGCAGGTTACCCACGTACAATTTGGTCATATTTCTGTCAGCTTTCTCGAGTTCAAGCGCGCCACCTTACCAGAGAAAACTCTTCTGTGCCTTTAAATTCAACGAATTCCGCCAAAGGCGAGTGGGGAAACCCACAATGAATGGGCGCGACAAGAAACTTCGATTGCAGGAGAATCCGCAAATACTTCCAAAGGCCAAAATCTTCTCGTTTGGTATATGAAGACGAAGGCCAGTAAATCTACAGCGGGCAACTGAGCCAAGCTATCGGATGCAATATGAAAGATTAACTATATACAAATCAAGAGAGGGCGGGCCCTTGTAGGTGACCCGCCTCTCTTAGTTGTGAATCGAACTGAACTACTAGATTACGCGAACGTTGGCGGCCTGAAGGCCCTTTGGTCCCTGCTCTACCTCGAATTCTACGGTTGCACCCTCAGCAAGCGTACGAAATCCTTCCGCTTGAATCTGCGACTGGTGGACAAACACATCTGGCCCACTCGTCTGCTCGATGAAACCAAACCCCTTAGAATCATTAAACCATTTCACTTTACCTGTTTGCAAAACTGACCTTCTTATCTTGTACAGCAACCCACTGTCGAAGGTGGAAGCTGCCCTATGGTGTGCTTACGCAGCCCCGAACCGTTCAGACCTACGTCGACCTACCGACCATGCTCCTTGTTGCCGAGGGTGTCAAGGATGTTTTGAACAAGGTTCCCTTGCTGCTGCAGATTTCCCGAAAAAGTCGTAATATCCGAACATCGTGGGCAAATTTCTGGCCTCATTGCTAGGGCTTATTTCCGCATCGGTCACAAACAAAAGAGAAAAACGTAACCGAATCAAGTTCTAGAAGATGATCGCAAGCAGACTACATGCACCCACACCTCCGCTTCAATTGGCAATCATAAAGTCCGCGTGTGAAGCTCTAGGTGACTGGTGTTAAACATCCTCCGGCTGCAAATTCACCATGTACTTCGCTAACACGCCACAATATGTAGCCCCGTATTTCAATACGCGTCTACATATTGTGCGCGTTATCAACGCACCTGGCGAATTTTCGCTTCGAAGTCTGTTTGACACCAGCCACCTAGGAGGGTGTCCATGTACCTATCTGGAGACACTGGCATAATCAGGACACCCCCTAGTCCAGAAACGTCAGATGCATACGAAGGTCATCAAAAGAATTGGTTTGCTACGGCTTGCGATACTGCCGATGGGCTGCACGTTACTCATGTGCGCCCCTGATAGGGAACCGCACCCCAATCATCCTCCCCCGCACGCGTCCACGCGGCCTGCACAAGAACACAAAAAGACCGCCCATGAACCGGCCCGAGCGCACGCTCCCGCTACAGCTTCGACTCCCTCTATAACCGCAGTCGACAGCGTGGACAACACCATAAAGCAAGACGAAATCATCTACAGCTTCTACGATAATTACCTCCACGCCCATCTGTTCCACAACGACGATTGGGTCGCCGCAGCGCAAGCAGGAACCTTTGCGAAACATATTCCATTCGGTTCGGGAAGGAGATGGCAACAAACGATCACACCGGACGGCAAGCCGGTCATGCGTTTACACGGCAAGGCAGCCATCGCCGTTCCTACTGGGCCCCAAGGAGATGAACCGCGACACTTGTTGTTGCGGATTTATGCGAGCCAAAAAGGACGTCTGGAGATCCGGTGGAACACCAAACGTCTGCCCCGAGTGGAGATTCACGAGGGATGGCAAACGGTCATCAAAACCATCCCTCGCGCCGCGTGGAAGCCTGGAGAGAATCGCGTCCGATTTCAAACAAGCAGAACAAGACTACACCTCTCTGCAATCGCGGTTGCAAAACAACCGCAGCCCTCGCTCGTTGAAACGCCCCCTTCGGCGAGGCGAAAACCACTACAGCGCGCCCTTGCTCTCCCGGCAAAACATCAGCTCCGTTACTATGTTCGCGTCCCCCCCAATGCATCTCTCGTCGGCAAAGTGAACGCTTCTGATTGTGCCGTCTCGGTTTCGATCGTCACGCATGATGAGAAAGAAGAGTTGCAGCTCGACACCGCGCATCACTCGCTGGATCTGACAAAGTTTGCCAACAAAGTGGCGCAAATCGGTTTCCAAACGAAGGATTGCGCCAGCGCAACGCTGATGTCTGCGGGAATCCAAGTCCCCAGTCAAACCGCCCGATCGCCTGGCAATGGCCCACCTCCACGCAATGTCGTGTTGTGGATCATGGACACGCTCCGGGCAGACAAACTCAACATTATTAATCCAAGGGCACAAGTAGAAATCCCAGGACTCACGCGATTGGCGAAACGTGGGGTTGTATTTCGCCAAGCCTATGTCGAGGGCAATGAATCACAGACTTCTCATGCTTCGTTTTGGACCTCGGTATTCCCGGCGGTGCACAATGTTCGAACCGCTGGCAACGGCGGCACCTGGAAAATCGCCTCGAGATTCTCCATGTTGGGCGAGTTGATGAAGAATGCCGGCATGAAGACCATCGCACTCACCGCCAATGGGCGAGTCACCAGGCATGCTGGCTATACCCGTGGTTTTGACATTTTTGAAAACCCAATGCGTGATGGAACGGGAAAGCGTCTCAATGGATGGATCCCCGCAGACCGTCTCTACAAGCGAGCCCTAGAGATCCTAACCCCCACAGTGACAAACCGGTTTTTCTTTTTCTTTGGCACAATCGATACTCATAAACCATGGATTGGCCATGAACCATGGTTGAGCCGCTACGATCCTTCCCCCTATGAAGGGAAATTCAAAGAAGCCGCCTGGCCAGGCGCTTTGGGAATCAAGCGCGGATCTATGAAATGCACCGATATCCCCAAACCTCGCGATCTCAAGCGTATTCACGCGATCTACGACTCGGCGCTGAGCTTTCAAGACGCCCACTTGGACAAATTTCTAACGTGGCTCAAAACGCACAATGTTCTTGATCAAACGATGATCATCGTCACGGCGGATCACGGAGAAGAGCTGTGGGAAGACGGCCGGTGCGGACACGGAGCGTCGCTACGCGAAACACTGGTTCATGTCCCTTTGGTTATTTCGTATCCACCACGATTGCCCGCTGGGGTGACGGTGAACCAAGGGGTTGACGGCGTAGATATTTTGCCAACGATTCTAGATGTCTTGGATGTCGCCCCCCTCGATCAATCGCAGGGACAATCACTGAGGCCCCTCGCCCACCGCGTATCGCAATCCTATCCCGACGCATCCTACGCTTCGCAGTACGAATACGCCCATGCGATGAGAATCCGAAATTGGAAGCTTCGCGTCGGAAGACATATCACATTGTACAATCTTCGCTCCGATCCCAACGAACTGGAATCTCTCACGGATGTGCGTCCGATCGAGCGACAACACATGTTGGACGTCATGCGTCTATTCTTACGCTATCGTACACACTGGAAAAAACGGACATGGGGAAATGCAAGTAACCTTAGCAGCAAAGCGATCCATCTCATTGAACAAGTTGCAAACAAACACTCCCTTGCCAAAAAGTAGCGTTTTGATTGCCGCGGTACTCACCGTGTCTATGTTGCACTGCGGTTCTCCAACGCGACAAACACCGATCGCAAAACCGACTCCGCCCTCCCCTGCTCCTGTGCCTTCTTCTGCGCCTGCGCCATACGAAACCGCCGAGGCGGCGCCGCAAGCGCAACCACCTGTTGTCCCCGCTCCCTCGAATGCCATCCGCTACCTCAAGGGTTCAACGCATGTTCACACGCTATACTCTGGGGATAGTAACACACACCCGCGAGATGTTATTCGTTGGTACGAAGAGCGAAACTACGACTTTATCGTCTTGACCGACCACAATCGAGTTACTGACATGCGTTATAAGGGGCGCCTGCTTGTCATCCCGGGCATCGAACTCACGAACAATCCTCGGCGGTGCACACCACCTCCTATCGAGCCAAAAGGACGCTGCCGGATTCATGTCAACGCGCTGTTCACACGAAAATATCCGATTTATCCCCCTGAGGTGCGCCCTGATCCGATCGACTGGCGTGAAAAAAAGAGTATCAGGCGCTATGCCCTGTATCGGGCCGCGCTAAAAAAGACAGCTGAGCTCGATGGCGTCGCCCAGCTCAATCACCCCACTTGGCATTGGGGAGTGAACGCCAGACTTGGTATCCGCTTGGGCAAAGCCGGCCTCAAATTCATCGAAATTGCTAACGTCGCATTTGGGAAATGGAACCGCGGCAGCGAGCAGACCCCCTCTACAGAACAGTTGTGGGATCAGATCCTTTCGCAGGGGATACGCATCTACGGCATCGCAACCGATGATGCGCACCATTACTATGATTCTGGCGCCGTCAGAAACCTCGGGGAAAACACCTATCCCGCGGGTGGTGGGTTTGTGATGGTTCGTGCTCCAAAAACGCCAGAGGCAATTCGCGACGCGATGGTTCGTGGAGATTTCTACAGCTCCACCGGTGTGATGCTCGCGCAAGCGATGGAAAAACACAATGGGCAATGGGTGGTTCGCGTTGACAAACCGGATCCCAACCTCCAATACACAATCTCCTTTGTCGGCAACAACGGCATCGTCTTGCAACAATCCGAGGGAACAAGCGCAAGCTTTCCTGCTGTCATCAAGACAAAGCGTTACGTCCGTGCAGTCGTCATAAATTCACTGCATCAAGCAGCCTGGATACAACCACAATTTTCCGACTAGACCGGACTAGAGAGCTGAACACGTAAAGTTGCTTATCGACGGTAAAGGATCGGAATCGTTGGCGAGGCGGACACTGCCAACGCAACCGTCTGTTTCCAGGCGAAAATCAAGCACAACCAATATAGATTCGCCCGTATTTGGGCGTGGGCGGGCGGGGTTGGGTCCCGTCAAGGAGGACAACGTAGCCAGCGATTTCGAGGGGTAGCGTCGGAAAGTGAATTTACGTGTTCAGCTCTCTAGGGTTTGGATTCGGTTGCTGCTGTGCTTACGTAATCATTGAGAAACGCATCGCGCCGTCGAATCCATGGATGCACTTCAACATGATAGTGGTTGTGGTGGGCGGCATTGTAATCTGGCGTCAGGATAAAGCGAAACAACCCAGAGTCGAGCATATCGCATACCATGCTGCGCAGCTTTTGAGCTGGTTCTGACAATGGTTTGCCGAGGCAATCCGTATCATCTCCAAGTCCCTTTTGATAATGGTCTCGAACCGTGATCTTGTCACCCTTTTCGTCGAAAAAGGTGTGGAGATCGATCGCCAGCCCAAACGAGTGTTGTGAGGGAATATCGGTTCCAGAGATATTTCGTTTTTGAAACGCTGACGAATAGGTCACCTTGGTAATTCCATGACGAAGCAAAAACGGTGCGGCAAGAGCTAACGACGTCACTAAAGAACAGTCCAGGATAAGGGCTCGCTTGCGATATCCACGGTAGGTCACCCCTCCGATCGCACCGCGAACACGAACGGCTGTTGTAATCCCATCCCGAGTAACAGGTTTGTATCGAACCCCAAGGCTAGACAGGATCTCAAGACAAGGAACCGTATTGGGTTGCGATCTCCGTCGTCTGTTGCGCGCGCGTCGCCGTGCCCGCGCTTTCCGCCGAGCTTTTGCCCGCCGCTTGGCTCGCGCCCTGCGCTTGGCCCGTGCCCGCCGCTTCGCCCGTGCCCGCCTCCGCTTCGCCCGTGCCTTCCGCTTCGTCCGCGTGTCCCTTTTAGGTCGCTTCGTCTTTTTGTCAGAAGTATTCCGCTTTCTGCTCTGCTTTCTGCTGCTCTGCTTTCGCGACCGATCCGAAGATGAACTCTTTGATCGAGCTTTGTCTGTCTTTTGTGTTTCTGAACGGGCTTGCGCCTCGAGCGGTACAATCGCTACCGATGCAATCATCACGGCAAAAAGGACCGTTTTTATGACTTTCATGCCCACGAGCCGCACATAGCTAGTTTAGCAGGCAGCCGACCTAAAACGCTCGTGATTTCCTAACTTTCCTGCCCCCCAAGGCATTGATTTCCCCGCGTCCTCACCCCAAAAACGTTGCCTACCATCCGGCCACCAGTGCAGTATCTTCGCGAGGAAAAACTATGAACGAACTGTTTACTCTAACAAACGCTCTCAATCTCGGTGTACTGTTCTTCCTTCAAGCCGTACTTGGATTTGACAACCTCCTGTACGTTTCTATTGAGTCAAAACGCGCTCCCGAGCATCAACAGGAAAAGGTACGTAAGTTTGGAATCCTGATCGCTATCGCGCTGCGGATCATTCTGCTGTTTGCCATGGTGCAGCTCATTGCTAGACTGCAAGAACCATTTTTTAGTATCAATATTCCAAACATTATCGAAGGCTCGTTTAATTTTTCCACTATCGTGTTTCTCTTGGGGGGCGGATTCATTATGTACACCGCCGTCAAAGAGATCGGTCATATGATCGCGGTCGATGATCTTGGCGATGCTGAGGCGGGCGAGCAGCGAAGTGCCAAGCAGGTCATATTTATGATCGTATTGATGAACCTCGTATTCAGCTTCGACTCCATCCTTTCAGCTTTGGCGATTACTGATGTTTTTGCCGTGCTTGCGGTCGCAATCATCGCCTCGGGACTTGCGATGCTGATTCTCGCCAATCGGGTTTCTGACTTTCTCAAAAAGAACCGAAAATATGAGATCCTTGGCCTGTTCATTCTGTTGATTGTCGGAATCGTCTTGCTCGGAGAAGGTGGGCACACGGCCCATTTGACCCTTTTTGGCTATCACGTTGAGCCACTGTCGAAAACAACATTTTACTTCTCGATTGCGGTGCTCGTATTGGTTGACGTGCTCCAGTCGAAATATCAAAAAAAGCTTCTTCCCGGTACCCGTGCAACGGCGAGTTAAGCTGAAACAGCGAATGTTTGCCCGGCAGCATGTAGGAAGACATTGCCACCTTGCTCCCAAATTTGTTCTGCAACCGTCGCACTTGCATCGGGCTTGAGCCGGGCGCGCAGCCGACCACCCCGCACGCGACAGTACATAGCCCCTGTGGGCTTCGCGACGAGGGTCTCGTAGGCTAGCTCTTCTTGCGTGCCATCGTTGAGTACCAACCACACGCGATCATCACGCCAATTCGCGGACGTCGCCAGCAAATGCGCATCGTCGACCTCGATATAGGCATAGCGCCCATCATCGATGCGCAAAATACTGCGACCATCTGCCAGCGTATCCATCCAACGCAATAGCGCCATCCGGATCCCCTGGTGGGTAACCATCGCTCCCTCGTGCCAAAACTGCCCGGAAGCGTCAAGTCGAAGTCCGGTCTGGCGAAAGCGCTCTAGCGTTGCCGCATCGATCGGAGGGACGTCGTTCACGGGATTGGTCTTTGTGAAGGTCATTGGTCCATTGTAGCGCCTAGAGTGGGCGGTCAGCAGACTTTGTGACCCCGCATTTGACCTTGAGATAGCCCTTAAGTAGTCTATATTTTAGTAAGGCTTACCCAGTGTCCCTTGGCATCCCTATCCCCCCTAACTTCCCGCCCCCGCTCGGCGTCCTAACGCCCTTGGCACGCACGCTCTGGGTCTGCTTCGCAACCCATCTCTGATGTCACTCGTTGGCAAACACATAGGGCCGTACCTAATTCAATCCCTGCTCGGCGAAGGTGGCATGGGTGATGTCTACGTCGGTGAGCATCAAAAATTAAATCGCCCCGTCGCGATCAAAACTCTCAAGCCCGAGCTTGTAGAGGACGCCGAACTTCTCCAGCGATTCTTTTCCGAGGCAAGAGCAACCAACCTGATCCGCCACGAAAATATCGTCGAAGTCACGGATTTGATTTCAGAGCCTGACGGGACCAGCTACATGGTCATGGAGCTTTTGGACGGTGTTCCACTGGAGGACGTGCTCGAGCACGAAAAGCGCCTAACACCAAAACGGACAGTGGCCATCATGGCGCAAGTCGCGGATGCCCTTGCGGCCGCGCATAAAAAAGAAATCATTCACCGCGATCTAAAGCCCGCAAACATTTTTTTGATCAAGCGCGCAAGCTCATCGGATTATGTCAAGGTTTTAGACTTTGGCATTGCGCGCCTCGTTGCCGAGCCACACCTGCACACGACCAAGACCGGCCAATTTTGGGGCACGCCACTATACATGTCGCCAGAACAAGTCGTTGGCAAACCTGTCACACCTGCCGCTGACATCTACGCCTTTGGCGTCATTCTCTTCGAGATGCTCACGGGACAACTGCCGTTCAACGACGACTCCCTATACCCGTTAATGAACAGCCACCTCAACGAGGCGCCACCAACCGTGATCTCCATCGTTCCCGAGGTCCCAGAAAAACTATCGGAGCTCGTATTTCAGTGTATGGCAAAACGTCCCGAAGACCGCCCCACTGATATGCGCGAACTGCAAAAGCAACTCATCGCCTGTGTCGAGTCATCGCCAGACGCGCAACCGCCAGACACGCAACCGCCAGGCACGCAACCGCCAGAAAACGCCACACAAATCTCCCTTGCCCAGACACTTCCCACTGGTCCCGTGCAAACCGTAGCAAGCACGGGCGCCGATGGCGGTCACTCTATCGCAATATGGATCATTGGCCTTCTAGCGGCCCTGGTCATCACCGGCGGTGCCGTCATCTTCCTCGTGGCCGGCGGTTCAGAAACACAGACTCCCATGGGCGGCCAAACGCTCCCAGACGGTGGCAAGCAAACCATTGCAACCGCCAACGCACCCTCTGATGCAAGGCCTGAACCACCGCAATCAAAGCGTGATGGCGGCGCAATGACCGCAATCGATGCGGCCCCGCCCAGTCTAAATGCAAACAAACTCCGTGAACAACTGACGGCTACCTTTCTCCGTCTCGACGAGATCCCAACCCCCAAATCTTGTCAAACACAAGATGCTAAACTACTGGCCTTTCTGTTGCGAGGGTATTCGCAAAAACAACCAGAGACCCCGGTGAATGCATCCGAGACCTGGCAAGCCTCCACCGAGTTTTGGACTTGGCAAGCCTGGCGATATGTCCGCGCTGGACTCAGCCAACAAGCCCAGGTCGCTGCGCTACGCGCAATCACTATCTGTGAAGATAACGCAGCCGCCCACAACCTTGCTGGGAAGACCTTTTTTCTCGGCAATCAACTAGAAAACGCAGCGTTTCACTACGAAACAGCAACAAGACTAGCACCGAACTCCGCAAAAATTCGCTACAATGTCGGTCTCGTTCAACTCGGAATGAAACACCACGAGGCCGCTATCAAGAGTTTCGAAGCCGTTCGGCTCATGCAACCCGACTACAAAAATCTCTACCTTACCTACGGCCAAGCACTGCTGTTTGCCAACAAACCAGACAAAGCACTCGCGGCCCTATTGCGCGCGACCACCTTGCAACCCAAGCAAGCAACGGCTTGGGCATTGTTAGGGCTCGCGTATCGCGCAATGGGCCAAGATAAAAATTCCACCAAAGCGTTTTGCCAGGCCGCAGACCTAGGCCATGCAGCCTCCAAAGGCGACTGTCCCAAATATCAGTAGACCTGCATCGAGCACCTCGCGAACCAAGCGCGGTCCGGTTTTTTGAGATAAGCGCTTACTTATTGTGCCAAACTAGCGAGATCTGCGACGGCTAGTTCGAACCCGGGCGAACGCTTCACGACCATTTGAAATAGGTGCTTCGCCTTCTTATTGTCACCTTGATCCTTCGCATGTAGCCCCGCGCTGTACTTCTTAATCGTATCAAAAGAGACTTTGATGGGGGCTTCTGCCTTCCTCTTGCCGCTCGCAGCGAGTGATTTCTTAGAGCGCTTTCGGGTCTTTCTCCACTTTCGATTTTTGTTTGCGGCTCGAGTACTAGGAAGACTCGCAAGTGACTTCCCCAGGGAGTCGGCGAGCGCTTGCTCAAGCTTCAAAAACTCCTCTACATAAGAGTTATCACCAAAGGTCCCGACGATCTTGCCAGTCTCGACATCGACGATCCGTGCATCAATGCGCAAGGTCTTCCCAAAGTCGAAAAATCCTCCCATGACGAGATACCGCGCCCCAAGCAACTTGCCGACCCGGTTGGCAGTCCGCCTGTCAAACTTCGCCGTGCGGCTGAGCTTGAGCTCTTTGAGCACTTCTTCCAGGCGGGAACGCTCCACGATATTAACGCCACCGACGCCAGACAAATCACTGATTAACATCTGCGCAAGACCTTTTCGCAAATGCCCCATGTCAGCAGTCTTTCCGTCGTAATCAAAGTACAACACAGCGACGTTCACCGCCTTTTTGGGTGTCTTTTTGGGTGCAGCATGGGCAGAGAATGCTCCGGCGGAAAAACCGAGTGTAACAACCGTTGCAAGGATCAGATGAAGATGGCGACGAGCAGAAGTGAACATACTTCTAAGTTAGCATATCCGCGTCCATATTCAATCCATCCGTATCGCTCTTAAGTGGTCAGATCGAACTTCTATGGCGGGTTTTCGACAAGATTCACTTCAAGCGCAGCGCGTTACACTTCGTGAAAACCTCCTTTGCCAAAATGTGCATTTCGAGTGCATATCGTCCGCGGGCGCACGTCTAACAAAATTTTGTTTTTTCATTCGACGCCACCTCTTCAGCGTCGCTCCCCCTTATAACAAGCGCTGAAAACGCGAGTCGTCACAAACGACGCATGGCCATTTAATGGTCGGCCCCTTGGTGGTAGCGCCGCATGTCATTTTGTGAGAATAAAACACATTTTGAAATTGAAAGTCCTTTTCATATTGTTTACAATATCTGACATGAACAACAGGTCAAGCAACCTCAAGGTACCTACATTGACCTTCCTAAAACGAATATATGTATCTGTTTTAAAACAACAAATGGCAGCTGTGCTGTTTGGAATAGAAAGCCACTTTCAATTTCAAATTGGCCGTGATAGGAGTCTACATTGATGTCTGTAATTGCTTCATTGCCTCGGAAATCGACCATTTTTTGCTCCCACATCGCCGCGTTTGTGTCGCTAGCCGGCGTTTTCCTCCGCGTGTGGCGATGACGACGCCGCGGCTCCCGACGACTACGCATTTGAAAGTCGCTTCTCCGCTGAGAACAGTAGCGTCAGTTACTCGGGACAAATCTTGCGACATGTTCTGATCTCCGATCTAAAAATCCACATCGGAGAAATCACTGCTCGAATCGACGATCCACAAGTCCCGTGGAATCCCACTACTGGGGAGGTCACTTCCGAGCTCAACCGGTTCTATTTATTCGACGTACCTGCGTTCGGAAAAGAGAATCATCTCGTTCGACCGGCGCAGCAACGCCTCCGCTGCAAGAAACGTACGATGACATCTCCAGCGGAAAATCCCTGCAAGAAAAAATCGCCGGAAAGGACGAAGTAGGCCAACACAAACTGTGGGCGACGCAATTTGTCGGCTGGGGCCAGACTTCTCCAGACGCCCTCGTGCAAACATGGCTCGAAACGATCGAAACATTGGCCATACAAAGAGCCGTCAGTGGTTCGGACGATGTTCCGGGTTTGGACAATACACCGATCGCCAAAGCGTTCGTCAGCGTCGACGGCCTTGACTTTCAACAACTGATCCAAAAATTTCTCCTCGGCGCAGTTGCATTCTCCCAAGCCGCCGATGACTACCTCGATGACGACACCACCGGAAAGGGCTTGCTCTCAGACAACATCGCCCCCGTTGATGGCAAACCCTACACAGAGCTAGAGCACGCCTGGGATGAAGGATGGGGATACTTTGGCATGAGTCCCTTCTTTGCCACTTCGTTTACCGTCGAGCAAATCGCCAACACCTCGGCAGGGACCCACTACAAGGATGCCAATGGCGATGGCAAGATTGATCTGCTTGGCGAGTACAACTTCGGCCACGCCCAAAACGCAGCAAAACGCGATCTCGGTAGTGCAAGTACCGCAAACACTGACTTCTCCCATCAGGCATTTGAGGCGTTCAAGCGCGGACGAGCAATTATCTCCAATGCGGATGGGGCGTTGAGCACAGGCCAAATGACCGAACTCAAGCAGCAGCGCGACATCGCCCTTTCAGCGTGGGAGAAGGCCATCGCAGCAACAGCAGTTCACTACATTAACGAGTGTCTCCGGGATATCGCCGACTTCGGTATCACCCTGGACAAACCAAAACTATTTCTCGACTACACCAAACATTGGTCCGAGCTTAAGGGCTTCGCTCTATCGTTTCAGTTTAATCGACGCTCCCCATTAACGAGTGAGCAGTTTGCATCGTTGCACGCCAAAATCGGCAATCAACCGGTTTTGTATACGGCTTCCCAAGAGGAAATTTCCGCCTACAAAACCGCGCTGCTCGAAGCCCGGAATATCCTGCAGACCGCTTACGAATTCGATAACGCAAACATGGGAGACGAAAATGGCAAAGGCGGCTGGTAGACAACGATTGCGCCCGAGCTTGTTGATGCCGTACCTCCTGCCCAGTCTGATGATCGTGACTGGATGCGGTGGCGGCAGTGAAAAGACAACAAACAACCTCTTCAATCAGGAGGCCCTTGTCGCCAGCGTTGGACAAAACGTCATCCTCCCCGCGTTGCGACAGGCCCGGGACAATGCTGAGGCCCTGCGCGTCGCAACCTTGACGTACCAGACTGCGATCGAAGCCGACGCTCCTAGTGCGAACATAGACAGTGCAAGACTCGCCGCTCAAACGGCATGGAAGTCCTTCGCCGTCCAATGGCAACAAGTCGAAGTATATCAAATCGGCCCCATCGCCGCATCTGTTGATGAAATTGTCGGTGCCAAGAATCTTCGCGACCGAATCTATTCGTGGCCCTCGGTACGGACCTGCGACGTCGACAAAGTCGTTGCCTCCAAAGAGTACGAGGCAGATTCGTTTATCGCAAACAACCTTGTTCTCGTCTATGGTTTGGACGCCCTCGAGTACTTGTTGTTCAATGCCAACCTTGACCACTCTTGTTTAGATGCAGAAAAAGCGGCTCTAAATAGCGATTGGGCAACGCTGACCGAGAAGCTGCTACTTCGCCAACGCAGCGCCTACGCAACAGTGCTTGCTACGGACATCGCGCTGGCAACAGCCTTGGCCGCTGGCGAATGGGAGCCCGCGGAGGGTAATTTTCTCGGCCAACTCAAAAACGCCGGCAATTCGGGGTCCGTCTACAAAAGTACTCAGGTTGCCGTGGACGATATCATCGCCGCGATGTTCTATATGGAAATTGAAGTCAAGGACGAAAAACTTGCGACTCCACTGGCAATCAACGCCGAGTGCACGAAGATCTCATGCCCCGAAAAACTCGAGTCTCGTTGGGCCAAACACTCCAAAGAAAACGTTGTTGCCAACCTGACTGGCCTGCAAAATTTGCTTCGCGGCGGCCCGGACAATCTCCATGGGTTTGATGACGTCCTTGCGACCCTGGGCGCGAAAGCGCTCGCAGACACCATCCAGGCAGATATCACAGCCGCTATCGCAGCATTTGAGGCCGTAGAAGGCTCGCTATTCGACTTGCTGGAAAATCGTGTAACCAACGACGTGCCCACGGCAACTACCGCGTACGCTGCGCTGAAAAAAGTGACCGACACGTTAAAGGGAGAGTTTCTGACCACCCTAAAGCTACAAATCCCAAGCGAGGGAGCTGGCGACAGCGACTAAGGCCCCCCTATTCCATGTTTCTGCTCGAACCATTTGCAATGTTATTTGACCCGTCTAAGCGGGTGTTTTGGCCGTTTATTCTCGGCGCTTTGCTCATGGGTGGACTGGTCGGACTGGCGACCAAGCAAACTACATTACGCAACATATTTCGGTTCCTGTTTCCTCGAAAGATTTGGTTGCACCGTTCGGCACGACTAGACTACAAGCTGCTATTTGCCAAAGCGATCTTGCGCGCCCTATGGCTCGTCCCGTGGACCCTATCAGCCTTTGGAATTGCGGTCTGGATTGTCACAACTCTCGATCGCCATTTCGGCACGCCCACGATCACAAGCATGTCCTCTACAACGGTGACAATTTTGTACACTGCCGTATTGTTTGTGACTTGGGACCTGAGTCGGTACGTGTTTCATCGCTTACTGCACGCTGTCCCCCTGCTATGGGAGTTTCATAAAGTTCACCACTCCGCCGAAGTCCTAACGCCGTTTACGCTCTATCGTACCCATCCGGTAGAGAGCGTTTTGTATAACGTCCGCGGCATCCTAGTGACCGCTACCGTCACAGGTTTGTTTTTCTATCTATTTCGCCAACAAGCGGTCGCCTACCAGTTCCTCGGTGTCAATGCCGCTGGCTTTTTGTTCAATTTGGTCGGTGGCAACTTACGCCACTCGCATATCTGGCTATCCTACGGAAGCAGGCTCAGTCATTACCTCATCAGCCCTGCGCAACACCAAATCCACCATAGTCGCGATCCTGATCATTGGGGCAAAAACTTTGGCTCCTGGCTTGCGTTATGGGATCGACTTGCAGGGACCCTCTACGTACCAATAAAGCAACCGTCGCTCGCCTTTGGTCTCGACGATCACATTCGCAATCACCGCAGTGATAGCGCCATCTCTGCGATTTGGGGGCCGATTTACAGCAGCATCCGTTCCGCCCGCACGCGGCGTTCTGCACTGGTCGCCACTGTTATCTTCGTTGTTATCGCATCCATATCAATTGCCCATGCTCAAAACGACGCTGGAGTCCCACCAACCGACGGGCGTGATGCCGGCCAATCTGACCAGTCTGAGTCCGCTCCTGAGCAACCGCCAGCACCATCGCAGCCCGATGCCGCAACCAAAGATCAAACAAATTCAAAGGGTACTGCCGAAGAAGGAGACGACGATATCGTCATTCTCGATGAGAATGGCGATACCGAATCAACACGCGACACTTCCCAAGACGCACCTGTGACCGCAAAGCCGGCCGAGACACCCAGCGACAATCAATCAGTGAAACCCGATACGAAGCCTGCCGCGAAAGATATCGACCTCATCCTAGATACCATCTCGATTTTCGGCAATCGCAAAGCGCGCGAGCGTGCCTCCGGGTCCGCCCACAAAATCGGATCCAAACAGCTCGAACAATACGAATACGACGATATTCATCGCGTGCTCACCCCGGTCCCGGGCGTCTATGTCCGCGGCGAGGACGGCTATGGTCTGCGCCCCAATATCGGGCTCCGTGGCGCAAACTCTGATCGCAGCGCCAAAGTAACCTTAATGGAGGACGGTATCCTGCTTGGGCCCGCCCCCTACTCGGCACCAGCAGCCTACTATTTCCCGCTGATGTCGCGAATGATTGGTCTCGAGGTGTTTAAGGGCCCCGCATCGATCCGCTACGGCCCCAATACCATCGGCGGTGCTCTCAATCTGCAAACCCGCGCGATCCCGCGGGTTGCCTCCAGTGGACTCGACCTATCCCTCGGCCAAGACCGCTTCGGAAAACTCCATGGCTATCTCGGGACGAGCGGCAAGCGTTGGGGCGTGCTGTTTGAAGGCATGCACTTACAAACCGATGGCTTTAAAGACCTCGATGGTGGCGGCGATACCGGATTTGACAAGAGCGAGTTTATGCTGCGATCCCGGTACCACACCAATCCTGCCGGGAAACTCTATCACCAGTTTGACATCAAGCTGGGATACGCCGAGGAAACCTCGAACGAAACCTACCTTGGCCTCTCAGACGCCGACTTTCGCGCAACCCCCCAACGTCGCTATGTTGCAAGTTCGGCCGGGCTCATGGATTGGGATCGAACCCAGCTGCAACTGGGGTATTATCTCGCCAAAGGCGAACGCTTTGATCTGCAAGCAACCGCCTACCGCCACGACTTTTCTCGTGATTGGACCAAACTCAACCAATTCCGCGACGGCCCCGAGCTCCGCAGCATCCTGGCGAACCCCGATGAGGGCCAAGCCGCTATTCTGTTCGAAATCCTGACAGGGGCACAAGATTCTACGAATGCCAATCAGGCTTTGTTGATCGGCACTAACTCGCGCAAGTTTGTCTCGCAGGGGCTGTCTCTCGTGAGTCATTTCCGCCCCCCCAAACTTGGCCCGGTGAGTCAGGAGATAGAGGTTGGCGCCCGGCTTCACTATGACCGCGTCAGTCGCAATCACACCGAAGATGGCTTCTTGATGCTGCGGCAGACTCTTGTCCCAGATGGAAGTGCACAACAAACAACCACTCGCAACCGGGGCAAAACAACAGCCTGGGCGCTCTACGCCCAAGACCAAATCGAGGTTAATAACTTCTTATTCTCCCCCGGCCTGCGTCTCGAAATCATTTCAAGTGACTTCATCGATCGGCTCAGCAACGAAACCTCTTCCAATACCGATGTCGTCTTGATCCCGGGAATTGGCGCTCACTATCAAGTCTTGCCCTGGCTCGGCTTGCTCGCCGGCGTGCACCGCGGCTTTAGTCCTGTCGTGCCACAAGCCGACGATCCAGATAGAACCGAAGATCCTCGTCATGAGGCCAGCATCAACTACGAAGCCGGCATCCGCGCCAATTGGCCCCACAGTCAGGCCGAGTTGGTCGGTTTTTTCAATGACTACTCTAACCTCACCTCACATTGCCCCCAATCTGGGGGATGCACCGATAGCCAGATCGATCGTCAGTTTGACGCCGGTGGGGTTCACGTCTATGGCCTAGAAGCCTTGCTTGCCCACAAACAAAAGCTTCCCTTTGATCTCTCACTATCGGGACAGGTGTCCTATACCCTGACCCTGTCGGAGTTTCTGACCGACTTCTCATCGGCGAATCCGCAATTTGGCGAAGTCGAAAAAGGGGACGAGCTTGCGTACGTCCCCAACCACCAGCTCAACATTTCTGCCGATATCACCTGGCAGCAATTCTCCTTGCAGGGCTCCGCGACCTACGTCGGCGAGATGCGAGACGTCGCTGGACAGGGATCCATCGACGAATCTGAACGGATCGACAGTCATTTTGTCGTCGACCTTGCAGGTCAGTACCAGGCCTCCAAACGAAGCCAGGTCTACCTAAAGGTCGACAATCTACTCGACCAAGACTACGTGATTTCGAAACGCCCCTTCGGTGCCCGTCCGGGCCGCCCATTCCAATTGACAATCGGTTTCAAATTCAATACAGGAAGCTAACGCTTATGATTGCGTCTCCCGCACAAGAAGGAAACCTACCCAATGCCCGATAGCGGAGCCGATCCGAGTTCTATTGCCGCTCTTTTATCTGAAGGCGGCATTACGATGGTGCCTATCTACTTGTGCTCAATCGTCGCGCTCGCGGTATTTGTCCGCAAGCTGCTCGAGTTCCGTGGGGCGCGATTGCTGTCTACCGCATGGCTCGAGCCAGTCCTTGAACACGTTCGGGGCGGTGACTATCAAGCGGCGGCGGATGTTTGTCGCGGCGCTGCAAACCCTGTCATTCAAGTCGTCGCGGCCATGGTTCAAGCCCTGGCCAAACGGCCAGAGCGCGCGGAGCACGAAGCCCAGCGCGTCGGAAGCCTCATGCTGCAAAAGCTCGAGAAAAATCTCGCTTTGCTGTCCTTTATCGCGCAAGTCGCCCCGCTGCTCGGCCTGTTGGGGACGGTCCTTGGCATGGTCGACCTCTTCGTCGACCTGCAGAGCAGTGCCGACCAGGCTAACTTTGCCGTCTCTGAGCTATCCGGTGGGATTTGGAAAGCCCTTTTGACCACTGCGGCGGGACTCTCGGTTGCGGTTCCTGCGCTTGCCGCCCACAGCTACTTGGCGAGTCGAACGGACGCAGTCAGGCTCCAACTGAGCGATTTTGCACAGCGGATCATGTTTGCTTCGCCGGCGAGGACACCGACCGAGAAATAATCATGGAGTTTGTCACTCGCCAACGTGCTGCCCCCTTAATCAACCTATCTGCGTTGATTGATATTGCATTTATCCTCGTCATTTTTGTGGTACTCGCCGCGAGCTTTCATCGCATCCGCACTCTTGACGTCGCCCTACCAAGCGCAGAGGCAACCCACAAAGCAGATCCAAAAGCGCTTGTACTCACCGTGCGCGCCGAGGGACCCATTGATATTCAAGGAAAACTGGTTGCCCCCGATGATGTAAAACGCACCCTCGCGGCGATGACCAGCGAATTTGACTCGGTGTTGATTGTTGCCGATCGGACTGCCTCGGTGCAACGGGCAGTCAAGCTCCTCAGCGATGCCCAAGCGGCGGGATTTTCCTCTGTTGGCATCGCGCTCGAAAACAAGGAAGACAAACACAAGGAAACCAGACCGTGACCATTTCGCGATGGCTTCTTCCTCTGGGTGTTACCGCGGCCATTCATAGCTTGGTGGCGGCCCTGCCCTACCACTTTGGCTCTCACCACTCCCCACCGGTTGAGGACTCCGAGCCTCCACCAAAGATATCCTTCCGCTTGGTCGCCGCGCCGAAGACGGCAACCACAACTCCCGCGATACAACCCCCTGCTCCTCCCCCCCGGTCCGCTCCCGTTCCTCCTCCGAAGAATATCAAACCGGTCCCCCTCAAACGGATTCCACCCCGACCCAAAAAGAAACAACTCGTCAAAACCGTTGCCCCCCAACCCCCGCCAAAGCCAGCCACCAAAGCCATCGAAGCACCGGTTGCGACGCCAGCTCCCGCAGCTGTAACGATCGCTACCCCGGTCCAAGCCCCACCGCAGCCCGTAAAAAAAGTCGACCTACGCGGCTACGGTCGCCGGATTACGGCTGCCGTGAGGCGCCATCTCCGCTATCCGCAAGTCGCTGAGCGGCTCGGCCTTGAGGGAAAAACCCGGGTCAAAATCTCACTGAACCTTCAGGGCCAACTCCTCGGCTCCCCCACAGTGTACCGCTCCTCTGGCCATCCAATACTCGACCGCGAAGCGCTGCGAATCGTTCGGGTCGCGGCCCCCTTTGCCCCACTCCCCAGCGGCATGACAAGACCATCGATTAGTATTGTGATCACGATCAAATTTACTCTTCCCTCATAATAAATATAAGGGTGACCGTCATCATTTTGCGATGACGGCCACCCTCGCGAGACGATCACTCCGAATCACAATCCTGCTTTTCGATCATCTCGCGGCGTTTTTGCAACTCACCTAGTTCTGCGAGGGCGATTTCTCGCCCCAATACCTTACGTCGTTTTGCAAACTCGGCGAGATAAGCCACTGGCAAAGCCGACAACTTATCCGCGAGGTCCGCATCAGGACCGAGGATTTGCTTCCGCACTCGTGCATCGAGCCGATCGACGATCACGACTTCATCAAAACGACCTGGCCTGAGTGCCGCCCCCAGCATTGAGGTCGTGCAGTTTGCAGACGCAAGAACAACTTTGCACATCCGCGAAGCCAACTCGAGAAAGTGGAGTAGCGCCCCGCTGGCATCCACCCGGTCTAGATCGTCAATGATCAGCGCTTGCGGGCGCAAGACCTTGATCAACGTGTCGATGCTCGCGACAACGGTATTGTCGTTGTGATGCCGTTTACTCAGGACGTCCAGATCAACACGCAGGCTCGTCATGTTGAGACTGCGAGCGAGGAAGCGAATCCCAACGCTCTTGCCCGTCCCTGGTGGTCCCAAGAACAGATAGCTGCGCGGGATATTGCACTTACCAAAGCGCAACAATCGCGCACGCACGTCGGCAAACTGACCTGTTGGTGTCATCTCATCATCCTCAAACGGGTCTGGGACCAAACCCTTTCGCGAGTACGCGGCGTGCCTGGACCCAAGTTTCGCCCACAGTTTTTTCCCAAGCGCAATATAGGTCTCGGACTCGCGGTTCGCGCGCACATAGGGCCCGTCAATCACCTCCGCTTTGCCGTTCTCCAGCCATGCAACGATCTCTTGGCCCAGTTTTCCCTGCACGACCCGCGTCGAGTTCTCGTTGCCGTCCCAAAAGTCCTCGACAAAACACTCATCTTGCACGTACTGCATGACGAGGTGGCGAAACTCAATTGGGATCTCGATCCATCGCTGCGCAATGCCCTCATCGTCAAAGTAATCCCATGGATCTTGCGAACGCAGCTCTCGCCGCTCTGCGCGGATCCGGGCAACCATGCCCGTTGCGCGCACACCAACGGCAAGCCAGTCGAGCTTTGTCGGCCGATCGCGGACACTCATGAGGATCGAGCTCGCCTCCACGGCGAGTTCAAGGTACCGTCGCCACCGGGGACGGCTATTTTGTCGTCGTTTGTTTGTCATTGTCTTATGCAACCCAAATGTGGTGGACGCAAATGCGAGAACGAAATAGCGAGGCGCCCCAGATGCAATAGCGAGGCGCCCCAGATGCAAAGCGGAGTGCCATACATGAACACCGGAACACAGTGACAACACAGCAGATGGGAGCCCGCTGCATTGTTGATACGGCTTCTAGCCACAGGTCATGGACACGCAATGACCTTGCCGAAGCAAAAATCCAGCTATTGTGCGTGTGTTCAACATGACGTTGTCCTCGACATCAGTATACGGAACCGCTTCTTGGGTGCAAGACAAAAATGAACGAGAGAGCACAAATTGTTTCAGAAGCCCATACGTGAATGCCAAGCCCAATGACGATGTTACCCTTAAAGGTTAATGCCCCCCGTGTGGGCTTCGCAGGAACGGATCAGTCGGATTCTAATGCCGCCCTTCCGGACGGGATTTCAAAGTATTCTCCGGTCGTGCAGTAGCCAAGGCCGCCCATACGCCCAACGGCTTGCAGCTTAGCAGGGTCAATCCTCTTGCGTTCGTCAATGATCGCATCGTCGACATGGATCCAAATTACTTCACCAATGACGACATTCCCCCCCGCGACCACTCCGGGATTCAGGCGCACAACCTGCTGTTTTTTGCATTCGAAGCTCACCTTGGCTTCGAGCACCCGCGGCGCTGCCACTTTGGCAGACGGCGCTTGGGTCAGCCCAGATAGCGAAAACTCACTTTCACCGTAGTCCAATCCCTCGGCACACACAGCCATTTGGCGTGCGAAATCTACCGAAACAATGTTGACGACAAACTCACCCGTCTCCTCGACATTGCGTAGCGTATCTTTGTCGGTTCCGTCCGCTTTGTTTGCGGGACAAAACAAGAGTGTCATGGGGTTACTACTCACCCCGCAAAAAAAGGAGAACGGAGCCAAATTGGCGTCACCGGCAGGACTTGCTGTCGAAACAAAGGCGATCGGCCGCGGCACAATGGCGCCAATCTCCAGCTTATAACGCTCCACCCGCTCTAGAGTCTGGGGATTAAATTGCATACCGTATTGTTGGCACGGATTCAGCCAATTTTCAAAATCTGGAATAATCGTGGCGGTCCTACCGTTTCCATTGACATGAAATACTATTTCCACATGCTGCGGTTGTTTACCCGCGGTGCGTGGCGCGAGCTACCCTTGGAAATGGCGACGGCCCACACCAATCACCGGATTCGCGCCCGGCATCGTAGAGCAGCCGCGTTGCTAGTCACCGCTACAGCTGTGTGGGCAATCATCTCGTGGTTGCCGGATCGAGCATCCGTCAACACATTCTTGTGGCGCTATTTGCCGCTCGTTTTGGCAAGTTTTCTCACGCCTTTTGTCTCTGCCACCCCTAACAGGCCCCCGAGATCGTAGATTCGCCTCCTTCTCACAGGTTTTGGCGCGAAAACGTCAAATGCGTGCAAAGCTACCGAAGGATCCGCCCCATCGTATGATATTCCCCGTTGGCTGCGCGCTTCAGATGATCGTGCGTAATGTCAGTGCCTTCTGCCGCAGCAAGAAACGCTGCAGCCAACACAGCATTGCGGATATTGGCCCCCGTCATATCAGGATACGAGCGACTCAAGGCCAAAAAATCGATTCCGGCGAGATCAACGGGAGCATTTCCCGTCGCGAGCATTCGTTGCCACAATTGTTCGCGCTCTTCCTCGTCGGGGGGCCAGAACACGACATGTGCCGCCAAGCGTCGCTTGAGGGCGTTGTCCATGCTCGCGTCCAAATTTGTTGTTAGCACGACAATGCCACCAAATGCCTCGATGCGTTGGAGCAGATAGTTCACCTCTAGGTTCGCGTATTTGTCGGTGGCACTCTTCACGTCGGCGGTTCGCTTTGAAAACAACGCATCAGCCTCATCAAACAGCAGCAGCGCATGGCCGGCTTCTGCTGCGTCAAACACTTTGG
This sequence comes from Kofleriaceae bacterium, assembly GCA_965223575.1. GTDB lineage: Bacteria > Myxococcota_A > Polyangia > Haliangiales > Haliangiaceae > CBDCWZ01. The sequence goes on along the minus strand of CBDCWZ010000107.1, from coordinate 66,911 downwards.
ACAGCTGCTTTTCTGTCTCTCCGATCCACTTGGACACAACTTGCGAGAGATCTACTTGCAATAGCTCGAGACCAAGCTCTTTAGCGATAATCCCGGCAACCAGGGTCTTTCCGGTCCCGGGTGGACCTGAAAACAACGCGGGCACACCGACGCCCCGTGCAACCTTGCTATGGAAGCCCCAGTCCTCATAGACCCGATGGGAGTGGCGCACACGCGCAATTAATCCACGCACTTGATCGAGAATATCCTTGGACAATACGAGGTCATTCCAATCCTGTTTGACCTCAATCCGTTCGGCGAGCTTGCCAAGTCGCTGTGCGATATTGTTACGTACGCCAGCAACAAGATCATTTGTCGTAATCTCGTGGGTATCACCGCGCGTGCATGCAATCAAACGAGCCGCATGCGCGGCCGTCTGCGTCTCCCCGGGACCCAGCGCATAGCGATGGGCGACTGATGCGAGCTCTTCTGCGTCTACCTGCTCTGCCATCGGTCCAAGTGCCTGCCGCCATAACTTTTGCCGCGTTGCATGATCGGATACAGGCCAATCGATATGCAAGCAAGTACGCGTCGCATCGAGCGTAAAATCTGGATGGGATGCTGTAACCACGACTGGCCGGTTGAGCATCGCCATGGTCTCGGAAAACATCATAAACCGGGACTGAGAATCCTTGTGCCCGTCAACCAGCTGGTCGGCCCCAGCGATCAAGGGAAGGGCATCATGGAGAAGACAGCTCCGGCACAGAGACAGAAGCCCATGCGCAAACTGCCCCGAGGAAACCGCCGCCAAGTCCAAACACAAAACCAGCATGCCCTGGGCCTTGGCAACCTGAGCAGCTGCGGTGCGCCGACCGGACCCTTGCGGTCCCCGAATCACGACAGCGAGATCGCAAGAGCCCTCAGCCAAGCTGTAGCGGATCCGCGCAAGCACCTCTTGTTGTTGGGGATCGAGATAGATAGGCTCTGGAACAGCTAGCGGAGTCACAGGCTCCCCCGCACCCAGCTCCCCCCCAGAGAGAAATGACACTAGCCCATCCGAGACCGACATCGCTATCGCGGTACGCGCGATCTCAGTCTCTTGTGGAATCAAGAATCGATAGCGGAACAAAGGATGCGATCGATCCAACGCGAGCGTCAACGCCCGCGCCCGCGCGCCATCGATACCTGCAAGCGCACAATAAAGCCCAAGCGACAGCCCCCGCGCTTCTGTCCCCAATAGCCGATGCAGGTGCGGTACTAAGCGTGGATCGACCGCCACCGCTACAGCCATCCACAAAAAGTCACATTCGTCTTCTCCGAGCCCGAGCCGACTCGCCAGTCGCGCCATCGGGACATCATCCGTATCCCGCAAAATCTCCGCCAGACGAGAGTCAACCTCAACCAGCTCCTTCCTCCGTTGCTGATTCGCCTCCTCGTTGTCCCCGCCAAGCACCCCAGCCGCAAGCCGCGCCCGCACGTAGGTACGCTCGAGCTGCAGCGAAAAAACCAAATGTGTTGAACCGTTATCCACAACAAGCCAAATTGTAATCATGCCGGCCCGGAAATCACGTCAAAAAGCCAGCTCTTCTCCTATTACTACAAAAACACCAACAAACCTCCCTCCAACCGTCACAAACCCTGCCACTTCCGTCCGCCAACCAAGCAATCAGTATTATGCTCTCGGATGTGCGCTATGTCCCTGACGAACAGTTGCAAGCGCCGAACATCACGTTGACGGCCCCAAAACAGACCAACCGTCCTAGCTCCCTATGAATGTGTTCTGGCGCAATTTGATTATCCGTTTCCTGGTAAGTTGTCACCGGCAACCAATATTGGTCAAGCCAGGCGAGATCACACAACGCGTCACAGAACTTCGGATGAAAGGGCGCACCAACGTGGTAACCACAGAAGGACGCCGTCACATTCTACGCGTTAATGATCGAGTCGCCGCCGAGTTTGAACGTCCTCCAAGTGCCAAAGTGATGCGGGCAGCTCGGTTGATCAACATTGGTAAGTACGTAAAAGGAAGTACACAGCGCAAGCAAATGACGACAAGGCGGCTCATTGAGGGATGCCCAACCTCTGCGATTACGAATCACAAGATGGATCCACTTTGCCTTCTCCATTCGAAGCACCTAAAACACATTGAGGTTGGCGTTCGCAAAAAGCCAAACTGGAAAACCATATTCGGCGTCCCGCTTGGCACCACTTTTCTCGTAGGCGTCTATTGCGGTGCGACATGTGACGAACCGCATAACAGTCGTTTCGCCCTAGCAGCGTTGGGTTCTACTGTCGGGCTCACGGTACTCTATTCGATCGTGGATTAACACCGCGACGCGAAACGTCTACGCGCTTACTCTTCGAGCTCTTTTTGCGCCGTCTCAATCACTTCGGCATAACTCGTACTCTTTACAACATCGGACAACTCACGCGTATAACGCGTCACGAGGTCAGTCCGATTGCGCGCCTTGGCGTCTTTGAGCGATTTGTGCAACGTGATAAATGCACGCTCCGCGTTCACGAAGTACTCGACGGCAGCTAACACCGCCCTGGCCATCGATGATGCAATCGACCGAGATTCGTCTGAAAACGTAAACACGGTTCCGCGCGAATTGCGGATATCAATGGAGACCTCTCCGATAGCATCCACCCCGATGGTATCTTTCTTCGTGTCCAATCGCGCATGCACACTAAAACTTGTCAGTTCGATGGAGTTTAGCGACTGGTACTCGACACCGTAGCGAGCACGCAATCCCGAGAGGACGGCATCCATAATGCCCGCGCCCTGCCCCTGGACATCAAACTGGTTGCCGACAGTATCGGCAACTTGAACCGTCACTTTGCTAAGACTCTCGGCGCAGTCTTCCTCGAGCGCCAGCTTGACGATCTTCAACTGCAAATAGCTGGCCCCCAACACTCGTTGGATCAGCTCATCGTTGATGTGCGGTCGTTTCGTCACTACCCCAATTATACCTAGCTAGGCGCAAACATGCCATGACTGGTTTCAGCCGCCAACCGAAGGGATCACCGGCATCGGTCTCATCCAGGCGATCTCGTCATGTAAGCAGTCTCCGACATCTCCGCGAATGTATCCACGACCACGTAACGTGTCTCGTAACCGTCCAATCAGTAATTTTCGCGAAAATTTTTCGCGAGAGCGTCAAGTGCGCGAAAAATCTCGCAAGAGCTACTAGCCTAAAGCTTCACCTTGGGAAATAGCGCCCTTAGGCGCTCGCTCTCTGCCTCTGGAAGCGTCAATGTCCCGGCTCGGGCACTAGAAAGGATACTCGCGGTACGGCTCGCTCCCGGGATCGGTATCATCACAGGCGTCAACGTAAGCAAATACGCCAAGCTGATTTCGTAGGGACTTGCCGCCAAACGCTTCGCCATATTCATCAGTTCGTTATGCTCCCCCAGGCGAACATGGCCCCGGTGCCCGCCGACCGGGCTATGTGGCAAAAATCCAATTGAATGTCGGTCGCAATACGCGACTACACCGCTTTCAAATGAATGGGTATCAAAGAGATTACAACGGTTTTGAACGCTTACAACCTCGACGATTGCCCGCGCCACCTCAATTTCGGACACTTCGACGTTTGATAATCCAATATGACGAATCTTTCCTTCCTTCTGCAGATCTGCCAAGGCCCCAACACTATCGCTAAAGGGAACCTTGGAATCCGGAGCGTGAAGCTGATAGAGGTCGATGGTTTCAACCCCCAGCGCCTGCAAGCTGCGCTCGCAGGCTTGGCGCAGATGCTGGGGAGTCCCGTTTGTTGTCCAATCTCCGTTCGGCCGCTCGAGTCCCCCCTTAGTCGCGATCAACACGCCATTGCGAGAAGCGCCTCCGACCGCCTTCGCGATCAACCTCTCGTTGTGTCCAATATCCGAATCATCCAGGCAGTACACGTCGGCGGTATCGATAAAATCGATCCCCGCATTGAGCGCAGCGTGGACGACGGCAATGCTTTGCGCTTCCTCAGGCCGCCCCGCAATCGACATCGGCATCCCGCCTAGACCAATGCAACTGACTTCACGCTCCATCCCTGTAAGTGCTCGCCGCTCCATGTGCAGAATCTAGCTCGATGCCGTCTGATGTTCCAGACTGCTCGCACGTTTCGTAGCTTAATCGAGGCTGGATTTGGACGCCGACCCAATCAAAAATTGCAACGCGGCCCAAACGACTGTCCCTAAGGCGGCTAGAGGCTCTTTCCCCGGACATACGAGGACTAAGTAGTAGCGAGAGTCGGCGTCCACCTCGGCGCGAAAGTTCAAGCCATGCAGCTTGATTCGCGGCTCCAATATCATGCCAGCATCCCGAAGTGCGATGGTGGGCTCTAGCGGTTTTCCATATCTCCGCAGAATCGCCGTAATGATCTCCCCCCCGATGCGCGTAACTGTCCCCTGATCATGAACAAACAGCCCCTCGGAAGTCGCCTCGATCCACGTCTTTACGACATCCCCACTATCGGCGATGCTTTCGCAAATCACTATCGACTTTGCGGGTTCCACAACCAAACTAGGGGGCGCGCGTCACCAGACTATCCACGGCGTGGACGGGGGCGTCATTGCCAGCCATGAGATGCGCAATCGCCCCGTACACGAGCCGCTGACTTTCCAGCATGCTTGCCCCGGCAAACACCGGCGCCTCGACAACAATGCTGTAATGACCGCCGCCACCAGAAACCTCAACCTTCGCCGCTTCGATCTTCGCGCAAATAGCTTCTCGGATCGCGTCCGTTACCGAGCCCTCAAATGTGGTCAAGTGGATAGACATAAGGGTCTTATACGAGAATTTCAGCGCTCACGGAAGCCTATCCTTGCCCATGAGAATGTGCTAAACGAGCCAATATCTATGTCTCGGGGAAAAAATGTTCTTGGCGGCCCCTTAGAACCCTGTTCGTACTCACCACTGACCGGCTTCCATCGAGATGGCTGCTGCCGGACCGGGCCGCAAGATCTCGGTGTCCACAGCGTCTGCGTCCGAGTCACCGAGGATTTTCTGGCATTTAGCAAAGCCAATGGCAATGATTTGTCGACGCCAAAACCGGCGTTCGAATTTCCAGGTCTGTTGCCCGGTGATCGGTGGTGCTTATGCGCGTCGCGATGGCTAGAGGCTCTCCAAGCCGGCCAGGCCCCTCCTGTCATTCTCGAAGCGACCGACGAAGCCACCCTGGAATACGTCCAACTGGAGGACCTTAAGACCCACGCGATTCCACTGCAAAAACCGGCATCGATGGCCTAAGCGCAAGAGGGGCTTGTTTCTAAGGGCAAGGCGCTGCAGGGTATAGGTATCCATGTCCTCTGTTGCTGACATTCTTTCCGAACTCATCGCCTATCCGACCCCAAACCCCGGTGGAGACGAGCTCGCGCTCTGTGAATACCTCGCCGGTGCGCTGCGAGATTATGGCGCAGACGCGGTGACAACTGCTGAGGTTCAGCGCCCAGGGACACCGGGCGGCTACGTATATGCGCGGTACGGGACACCAAAAACTGTCATCAATATTCATCTTGATACGGTTCCCGTCAACGACGGCTGGACTCGAGATCCATTTGCCGCAGTCGTCGAAGACGACCGAGTATATGGCCTCGGTGCGGCAGATACAAAAGGAGCCATCGCCGCGTTGCTCCTCGCGTTGCGAAAAAACCGCCCCAAAAACTTGGGCATTTTGTTTTCTGGTGACGAAGAGCGCTCGACGCTGTGCATACATGCGTTCATGAAATCATCACTCCGGCAGGGGCTCGAGCGCGCGATCGTCTGCGAACCGACGGGTCGCAAAATGGGCATTGCGCACCGCGGAATCTCAGCATACACAGCGCGGGTCGACGGCCGGGGCGGTCACTCGTCTGCGGCTGACATACTCCCCAAGCCAATCGTCGTGCTCGCCAAACTCGCAACCGCCCTGGATGCAATGGCCGCGCAGCATCGCGATTCTGGGGGATTGTGTATGAACATCGCCAAACTCGACGGTGGCATCGCCTTCAACGTAGTCCCCGAAACCGCAAGCCTCACCTGGTCCATCCGACCAACCCCTCGGGCGAACATGACTGAGATCGAAAAACAAATGCACTCGATCGTAACGGGGTTAGAAATCCCGCCTGTGGTCACAAGCCTCATCGACCATGCATCGTTTCAATGCCGCGATCCAGCCGCATTGTCTGCCATGGTGGGCCCCACTGCGGGCCCCGCAACCGATCTTCAGTTTTGGACAGAAGCGGCGGTGTTTGGCCAAGCGGGTATTGATGCAATCGTGATTGGCCCCGGCGACATCGAGCAAGCCCACGCCGCCAATGAGTTCGTCACTTTGTCTGACCTCAATTGGGCCACAGCGCTCTTTACCCACGTCCTGACCAACACCTAAAAGGCACCCAACGAACATGGATACTCAATCCCTCGTCTTGCGATTCCTCCGCAGCATCGGGCGCCCCAAAGAAGCCCAATTCTACGTATCGCTATTTCAACAAGCAAACCCCGAGAGCTTTGCGCTGTTGTGTGTTTCTGAAGGCGTGATGCGCGATACATCCGAGGCGCTCGAGCTCGACCTCCGTGTCTTGTCCCAGCTAGGACTCACACCAATCATCGTCTTTGGCCTCGTAACCCCGCAACATGCCAAACAACACGCGACCGCGATCCACCGCAGATTGTCCGGTCGAATCGCGTGTGAGGTGTGCTCCTTAGACCAAGCGCAAAAAGCAGCACGAGATGGCAAGATCGCTTTGGTTCCTGGGATTTCCGGCGACTCCATTGATGCCCGATTCCAAACCTTGGCAGCGTCCGCCGCAAGACTTGGCACCCGAAAGATTGCGTTCGTCGGGCGAAAGCAGGGCCTCATGGACGCCAACGGCCAACTCCGTCCCTTCGTTGACCTAAAAACAGACTATGCAGAGCTCGCCATCGATGGCGCCCTGCCGCAAACACAGCAAGCGCTACTCTGCCAAGTCCGCACCTTAGTGGACCTCATACCCCACCGCATGACGATCTCGGTGACCAACGCGATGGATTTGTTGCGTGAGCTGTTTACAGTTCGGGGCTCAGGTACGCTAATTCGACGCGGCTCGACAATTGCCCACCACAAAAGCTATGACCTGATAGACAAACACCGATTGCAACACCTGATAGAGTCTGCGTTTCGCCGTCCGCTATCGGAATCCTTCTTTGATCGCGCCATCAGCGATGTCTACATCGCAGATGATTACAGAGGCGCCGCAATTATCGCGCCAAGTCCCTTTGGTGGGTACCTCACCAAATTTGCGGTTGAAAAGCAAGCGCGTGGCGAAGGCGTCGGACGCGATCTATGGCGCGCATTGGCAAGCCCCACGGCTCCACTATTTTGGCGAAGCCGTCCCGAGAATCCTATTAACCAATGGTATATGCAAAATTGCGACGGTTTTGTTCGCACCGCCCCATGGATTGTATTCTGGCGCGGTCTGCGCGAGAGTGAAATTCCCGCCTGCCTCAAAGCAGCCCGTACATTCCCAACCGATCTGGTTGCGTCATAACAACCGGGACGGATCACGGGTTTCCAGACCTACGAACAAGGCCCCCGCAGTAGGGTGTTTGGTCGCTTTGGCTGGATCACTTTTATAGCGGCGTTAACAGTCAAAGGGACGTCTTGTTCGTAGAGCGAATCAAAAAATCGAAACAGCCTCGTGGCTAGGGGGTGTCAATGATGGTGAACCATTTTGGCCTACTCACACTCTTTCGTATCGTCAGTGCCTAAGATGCTTACTTCACCATCGTGGACGGCAAGGGAGTCTATGAACTTGTTTGCTTCACAAGTTGCCAACGTTGTATTGGCCTCAATTCTAATATTGCCACCAATCTCCAATTGGTTTGGGACTAGTCCATTGAGTCTCTCGAAGATTGGATTGCCAAGAATATTAAGATTGCCACCAATATAGTCAACCGACTCTAACCCTGTTAGGGATATAAGCGCGTCATTACCATGATAGTCCCACGTTGGAAAATACTGAAAGCCTATATTCAAATCTGTTTCAATCGACTCCAATTTCCTAAAACCGCTTAAATTCGCTAGGGAATCATTGTCATAAATGCTTACAGCCTTTGCACGCGTGACATTGTGGAAACCTTCAAGAGAGAGAAGGTTAGGATTGTCAACTATGTTAACGTGCTCAAGTGCGGTAATCTTGGAAAACCCATGTAGATTTTCCAACCCCTCATTCTTGCGTAAATTGATTCCTTGAATTTCTTCTAGTGAAGTTAGCGCGGTAAAGTTCTTAACTTCTCGGGTTTCCGTTACGCGCAAATCACCCATCTGGACTACGTTTCTTAGGCCGCTAAGCGACATCAGCCCGTGGGCATGTTCGATTGAAATATCTCCCACATCATGTGTAAGTCCTTCAAGTCCGTTTAGGTTGGTCAACTCCCTACTACCAACGCGAAGCCTTCCAACGCTGCGTAGGTTCCCGAGAGCGGCCAATGTTCGAACATTCGGTGCGCTGTACATATCAATGTTTTGGGCGGTATGGAGGCCATTGAGACCGTCAACGCTGGTGAAAGCCTCGCTATCAAGTTCTAGCGAATAGGAGACAACCTCCAGATTTTCTAATCCACGCAAATTTGTCAGCAGAGGATTATCCCTAACCTTTACACGTGCGACTTCCCGCACATTGCTCAGCCCCTTAAGGGACGTGAGCGCGGCATTATTGATGACAGTAAGCTGGCTAAAACTCCCAGCAATGCTGGTATTTTCTAGGCCACGAAGATCAATAAGTGACTTATTGTCTTTTACTACTAGCGAGTAGACACTTTGGAGACACTCGAGTCCGCTGAGATGGGTGAGACTTGAATCCTCTATCGTTAACGTGTGCATGCTAGAGCAACCAGCAGCTCTGTAGCTGCTGTCTGTTCCACTAATCCATCGGCTTCCACAGGTGGTTGCCGCGTCGCAAGAGTCTTCTGCAAAGTAATACAGCTCTACGGTGGTTTTATGTCCTGTTTGACAGCGAAGGTCTACATCAGGTGAGGGAGTGACAGTAACAATCAGCGTTCCATCTCCCTGTGCATCCTCGATGGCGGATGCTGGCAGTATATAGTCTATATATTCCTGTTCGTTACTTTCTGCGCACTCCCGGCTAGGCACCGCAGTAGTTTCAATAATCGTTTCGCTATGATTCGCAATTTTTATGTTCGCGGTTTCAAACGCGGATCCGTAGTCCCCATGGAAGAAGACGCGAACCCTTACATCGCCATTTGACTTGGGTAGTTTGTGAAAAATGGAAGTCGTAGGTTTCGCGTCCGAGCCATCTAGAGTAGAATCTGGTTTCGTGTCACGGCGAAAGACCGGTTTGCGAATTGCTGGCACCTTGAAGCCGGCTCCTGTTGCCGGTTTTTCTGAAAAATTTGCAGAGCAGTCCGAGGTAACGTAGCTGGCTTGCCTTGGGCAATCTTCGCAGAGGATTGATAAAGCGTTTATTTCCTGGATCCTGAGCGTGCCCCCTAGGGGTGTACGCAATCCAATGTCGTACGCAGTGACGACTCCATATTGAACTCGAAACTGGAAATGGTCCACAATATCCGTTAAGGAGGACAGTCTCCAAGTACCCTCTTCCGACTCCATTGTTGCAGAAACGAATAAATTGCTATCCATATCAAAGGTACCATCTACGTCTGGCACTCTAACAACCAGATCCCCTCGCATGGCACCTGCGAAGTTTGTTAGTGAGTCTCCACACGCGGCGTTAAGCTCTGTCTCGTTGTCGAACCCAACGTTGGCGGCAAAGGGAATGTAATAGGCGTTCGCTGGAAACGTTTCTTGCGAGAGTGAAATTCGGATATCGTTTTTCTCACAAAAGAGCTGTACGGTACCGCTAGGTATAACCGTTACATTTATTTGTTCCTTGATCAAATGGGAAGGCACAGGAACAGAAACACGAGAGTAGGATGATTTACACTCTAGACCCTTCTCCGCGAAGAAACTTCCCAATGAGGTTCCATTCACCTGCACCTCGACAGTTTCATGACTTTGTCCATAGTCTCCCCTCACGTCTACATTCAGGATTGTTGGGCCGGCAGGGGGCAGGGAGGAAGACACAGTGGAAAGCACCGTAGAAAATGGGGATGCTTGATCACTAAATCCCTCTTGCGGCTCAGATCGACTGTCTGTCGTGATAACTCGTTGGTTACTATTCTGTTGTGCAACTGATGGCGATGTCTGGTGGACAGAAATAAGGACAACGGACAGTGACAGCTGGAATGCAGCAATCTTTCTTTTTGTATTCATAAAAAGGAAACTACTACAAATCCGTCTCGTTGCAAGCACAAATTTGAAGCTGCAAAACCCTGCCAAAAACAGCTTCCCTTAAAGGCACCCAGCATGACAAACGAGCACATTTTAACCGCTGTTTAACCACAATGGTTTTCTGGGGACGGATCGCGGGTTTCGCGGGTCCTACCAGCCCACGAAGAAGGAACCCGCGAGCCGTCCCAGGTTTACGTCCCGCAAACGCCGTCTACTCTCGAGAAGTGTTTGCCCTTAACAACCGATTTGGTAACACGTACGCATTGCCAACGCTGCTAACCGCCAAATCAATCAGATGATCGCCATCAAAATCGCCCGTTGCGATATTGATGCCAATTTTCTCGCCTACGGTGCCCAAGTACTTGGCGGTCGCTGCTACCGAAATAGGTAGAGGGCCGGCAATCGGACCAGAAACAACATAAACGGCTCCAGTCGCATCTGCTCCTGCAAACTGCCCAGAGGATGTGATTGCGAAATCGCCCAAGCCATCCCCGTCGATATCTCCAAGCAAAGCGATATTCGTTCCAAGACTTTCGGATGGCTCGCCTATCAATGTGGCAAATGCGCCGTTTACAGAACCCGAATGGAGTGGTGAAGAGTGCATCACATACACATGCCCCGATGCCGGCCCCTGTGGGTCGGTTGTGATTGCCAAATCTTCGCTCCCATCGCCATTGCGGTCGCCAATATTGTATACACCAAGACCGATTGCACTACCGGGATTGCCGGATATGAAAACATCTGCGTCCTCGGGAAGAAGCTCGCCAGAAATCGGGCCATAGTAGATCCGAACAGCTCCAGCGCCCGCGTTATCACGAGGCGAACCAACGACAATATCCATGTGTTCATCGCCATTAAAATTACCAGTATCAACGGGATGCACTTCCCTGGATATGTCACCGAGGCGGATGGTTGCAGCGCTATTCGCAACATTGGTCGGCCCCGCAAATTGTTTTCCCAGATGCAGATCTAAAGTATGTTTTTCTGATCCCTCGGGAATCGTGCGAATCCACACGTCATCAACCCCATCACCGTTAAAGTCGCCGACTGGAAACGCACCTCCGGATCCGGACGCTACTGCATCTCTCGTACTGAACACAAACCGTGCATCAGGCTCGTTCACAGGAATTGGTCCTGGACTGATGGGACCGTGCAAAAGAAGCCAATCGCCCGCAAAAAAGTCCCTGAACAAAAAATCCACAATTCCATCACTATTGAGATCGCCGACTGGAATGGATTCCCTGACCCTAAATGTGTCGACATACGCGTACGTGGCTTCCTGAACGCTACTATGCTTTGTAATCGGTCCCGCGATGATGTGCGCCGGCAAGCCAACCGCGAGATCGTCAATGGCATCCCCATTCACATCTCCAACAGATTGCGTGAAAAACAGGGCGCCAGTATCATCCGTCAACTTCCAAGCATCGTTAAGGGTTGGGCCAGTTTCCTGCTTAACGACAATATTATCGAACCCACGACCATCTGTGATTTTGCTCCGCCCCAAGAACCTCCGTTTGCCTATTTTCGCATTGTTGTCGTACTGTTGAAATTTGATGTGAAAGTTTGAGGTAAATTCGAGTCCGTCGGGGTTAGCCGCGACGACTGTATCTAACAGGATAGAAACCTTGGATTGCGTAACATCTTGACTCGTTTTCCAAGTGAGCACAGTGAACCAGTTTACGCCATCAGAACTTACTGCAATTCCGTCACCGGGAAAGGAATCAACAAATGAGGCAGGTAGTGTATGTTCCTCATCCCGGAAATCTACCAGATCCACTTGCAGGACTACGTTGCTTTGACCCGCCAAATCAACAGTAAGGATTGCTTCGTTCAGCGCGTATTCTCCGTCACGCACAGTATCGTCCATCTCCAATCGACCGTTGAGAGCTACAATTCGGCCAGTTTCAGTCGAGGAGAACTGCCAACTCGCAGGCAATCCGTTGCTAAAATCTTCACGATAGGGAAACGATCTGGGCTGGGGTTCGAGTTGCAAATCGAAGCGAACAAACGAAAATGGTTCAAATTGAGACAGACTAAATGTCTGATCGGTATAGCCCTCTATTTTAAATGTAATGCTCGTGGCATCCCATTCAGACGCAGAGTCGTAGTCATCGATCCAAACATCTAAGAAGGTTCCCTGTTGCATCCCGGCTTGGTTGTCGTGATGAAGGTCTCGGTCGAAACAACTATTTGGACCGCATATTGTCATTACCGCATCTAGTTCCTGGAAGTCGATTCTAAGTCCGCTCGATTGGCTGGTGAGTTCGCCAAACACAGTATTAAAATGAACTTTTGCGAATGCCGGCTCAACAGCCATGGTACTAAGGATGCAAAGACTAAAGATGCAAAGCAGATGTTTTTTCATGATTCTTCTCACGGTTAAGTTTTGTTTTGGCATTAAAACCGTAGCATGCAAAAATCTGCCAACAAGCCGAAATGATTGCCGGGTGCGCGAATAAAAAAATCGAAAATGCTGCATTTCTTTTAGCCGTTTTTTAAAAAAACATTTGTGACCGCGTTACAACGATTTTGCTCGCAATGGTCCGGCTCGCAGAAACGACCGACAGCCAAAATGTAAGCAAAACATTACCGCAAGACGTCACCGGTAAACACTCCGGCACTACTGTGTCCGATCTGGATCCAAAACGGGTTTTCTGAGCGATTAACGGACGAGTTCCCATGCGAAGGCTATCCGGAAGCCCGACGACGGAAAGATCCGGCACAGCAATGCTAGGACTAGTGCGATGCTGCACACAATGGGGGCAGCGGCAATACCTTTGTTGGCGAATTGAGAGGCGAATTGCAGGATGTGGTTTGATACAATGAACGGTTCAATGAAGGCAGCCAGATTAACGTGTGGACCTTTGTGTTTTGGTTCTCGTACTCGCGTGTGGCCGCATCGGTTTCGACTCACAGATATTGTCCATTGTTGAAACCGAGATCAACAATGGGGACACTTCGACATCTGTACTTCCTCTTGCGGTTCGCGTGGTTGTGCGGGGCGGAGCGTCCCCGGTGGAAGTACGTTTGGCAGAAGCAAACTTGTACACGGGGGCATGTGACCCCAGTGGAGACGAGTGGCGTGAATCTGTTGGTCCTCCACAGACATACCTGTTTCGCCCCGCGCCTGTGAATCTTCCCAAAAAGATATGCGTATGGGCACGCGATGCAACAGGCGCAACAACAGTCATGGCATCACCATTGGGTAGCGCTGGTGTGGATACTGACAGCATTGCCTATACGGCAGGTTCTCCCCCCAAGGTTACGTCGCTTTCGGTTACCAACGCACAGCCCGGTCCCCGGCTCGGTACGCAATCCTATGTTGCCGGAGACCAAGTCAATATAGCTTGGTCGATTGTTGATCAAGCGCATCAACATGCCTAGTTTCCAATCCTCCCCCAAAGCGCAAATCCAAACTCTCCTGAATGGAGTCTATTTCGGGTTCATATCCGCAGTTGAGAGCAAAGAAACTTACGATGAAAGTCATTCCAACCGCGCAGCGAATCATGGCTACCTCCATGTATGGTGTCAAAAATGAAAGAACAAAGTGAAAATGCCTCGGTACTGTCGCGGTAATGCCAACGAAGCAGTTCACGAGAATCGTTACAAAGCCCAATTCAGTAGCATTTCACAAAACACCTTCGTACCGACATCACCAATAACTTAAGGCAGTTACAAGCATACGCTTGACGGTTTGCACGAGTTGATAAGTCTGGTAATCATGCCCTGCCTCCACCGCGATCCGACAACCATGCCACTACCGTCAAACAACCCCCTCGATTCCACCCCCCACTGAGGTATCCATCCTGAACACTAACGCTCCACGGCTCCGGCTCGTTTACCTTATCGGCGTCGCGATCGGGGTGTTCTTGCTGGATCAAACCTGGATGGTCGCAGCCGTGTGCGGCATTCAAGTGATTCTGTGGCTGGGAGTCAGACTTACCGTTGCCCAGCTGTTCCGACAGCTACGCAAGTTGATGTTTTTCTTGTCTGTCATCTTCATCGCATACTGTCTTGTCGGGCAACAAGACGGACTTGATGATTGGCATACCTACACACTGTTTGGCGTTGCCCTGGACATCAACCATACCGGTGCTGCTGTGGGCCTTCTCATGGTGCTGCGCATCATCGCCATTGTACTTGCCTCGCAAATTGTCCGCGCCGGCTCGCCTCAGGCGATCTCAGCTGGCCTGCGTCGCATTGGGGTACCACAACTGGCCGCACTATCTATCGATGTGGTTCTTGCGTTGGTCAGCTCGGAAGAGACAGACAAAGCGAGCCGCCCTGGCGGTGGCGGTGGCCAAAGCGCAAACGAAGTGCGCCCGACCATTGCCCAGCGAATCCGTTCTTTTGCCCAGGGGATGAAACGGCTTGCAAAGGGAGACTCAACCCTGCTGCTCGCCCCCTTGTTGCGCCAAATTAATCACGCAGAGCAACATGTCGCTTCCCAGATGGAGGAACGTGACGATGGACAGACGAACGCACATCACCGCAGACAACTCGCAGCAGACGTCGCGATTATCGCTGGCGTCGCGCTGACCATGCTGGGGATCAAAGCGCTCAAACTCCTACCTGGGTTGCCCTTTGCCCCGGGCCATAAGGGGGTCCTTTTGATTCCCCTTTATATCGCGGCTGGATTCATGACCAAATCCCGCGCCGGAGCCTCGCTCACAGGGCTCACCATGGGGTGTGTCGCATTTCTGCTCGGGGACGGCCGCTACGGGATCTTCGAGATCGCCAAACATATCGCCCCAGGCGTCATTATCGACCTCATTGTGCCCCTGCTTCGGTCCCGACGCGACTCTGGTGGGATTGTTCTCTGGTCTATTTTTGGTATTGTTATTGCTCTCGGGCGTTTTGCCACGATTACTGCAATTGCGTTCACCGTGCAGGCTCCAGCATTGGTGTACGCTTTACTCATCCCAGGCCTAACCGTTCATATCCTATTTGGCTTATTATCAGGAATTGTAACCAGACCGCTGGTTCGAGCCCTGATGAAACGACAAACCGAATCATCCCCCGAAAATCCACCCCCAGCCCCAGGGAGATAGAATGACCAAGCTTGTATCCGGAGATGGAAGAACACACATCAACTCGTCTCTCATGCGCGAATCACTGCAAAAAGCAGATACTTTGCGTTCTACCCATTCCGAGACCGATTTCCCGATTCTACCCCATGTCACTCTCGTAAGCCTTGGCGGCCAAAGCATCTTCGATCGCGGCGCAAAAGCACTGTTGCCAATCGCGGCCGAGATCGCTGCGGAAAAAACAAAGCACGACCTGGTATTGGCTGTCGGCGGCGGAACAAGGGTCAGACACACCGCCTCGATTGCGCTGGATCTGGGACTTCCGGTGGGAGGGATCGCCCAACTCGTCGGCGCCATGGAGGAGCTCAATGCGGTCGTCCTAAACGCCCTTCTCGCCAAGCACGGCTCCATGACCATGCAACGCGAACACTTTTGGGAAGTCCCTCTCTACCTGTCAGCGGGCATGTTACCGATCGCGATCTCTGTCCCCCCCTACCATCTTTGGGAGCCCCCACCTGCACACGGAAACCTACCAGCCCATGGGTCCGATTTTGGCCTGTTCCAGCTCGCCGAGGTTCTGACCTTCGGCCGCATTATCTACGTAAAAGACGAGGACGGACTCTACACAAAAGATCCCAAAGGTCACGACGATGCTGAATTTATCGCCAAAACGACGCTCTCCGAACTGGAGGCAAATCCCTTAGAAGAGAGCATCCTCGACAAAGAGCTATTCGCCGCGTGGAGGACCGCGCGCAATGTCAAAAAGATCCAGATCATCAATGGCCTCAAACCTGGAACACTGACAAAAGCGCTCAACGGCGAAGATGTTGGCACCGTGATTACAAAGGAATAATCGAATGTCGCAACGAAGAACCATTGATAGCGCACTAAAAAACTCGACCCTCACCGACACAGACACCGCGGGCATCGATTACCAGCCCGTTGCCGTCATGCCCGAGACCCGCGTTGTAAAAATCGGCGGGCAAAGTGTGATGGATCGAGGCAGAGCGGCCGTATTCCCGATTCTCGATGAGATCGTTGACGCACGCAAAAAGGGAATTCCCGTACTCATCCTCGCAGGCGGTGGTACCAGAGCGAGACACATCTACGCGATCGCCAGCGAACTGGAGCTTCCTACGGGGATTCTCGCCGCACTGGGCGGATATGTCCCCATGCAAAACGCCCGCATGCTTCAAATGCTCCTGGCCAAACACGGCGGGATATACATTCTTTCAGACGACTTTGAGAAGCTGCCGCTATACATTCAGTTGGGATGCATCCCGATCATGACCGGCATGCCCCCGTTTGGCTACTGGGAAAAACCAGCCAAAGAGGGACGGATTCCACCACACCGAACCGACTCCGGCGTATTTCTCTCGGCCGAATTCCTCGGTTGCCGTCGGGCCATTTTCATTAAAGACGAAGACGGTCTGTACACCAATGATCCTAAACGGGACAAGCATGCCGCACACATCCCTCGGATCTCCGCACAAGAGTTATTGGAAAAGGATTTGCCAGACTCTATCGTCGAGCGTGTTTGCGTCGAATACCTATCGCGATCACGGTGGGTAAAAGAACTACAGTTCGTCAACGGCCTAAAACCCGGCGAGGTAACCAAAGCATTAAACGGAGAAGACGCAGGTACCATTATCTACTACGATGAAGGATAAAGCAGTTTACTGTCACCCTCTCCAGGCACAAATGGGCTGTTCGCGTTTCAACGAATTGCTCCAAACAGCACCGATTGGTAGAATTTTTGGGTGCAGACAGCCGCAACCCGGGCAGAACTAAGACCCTCCGATCTACGTGCGGAAAAGATTACCGATTTTCTCCGCACGACTTCTCTCTTTAACGGCTGCCCGCCATCAGTCATCAATCAGATCTCCACGCATGTTCGCGCATTTGACGTAGCGGCAAAACATGTCATTCTACGAGCAGGCGCGCCAGATGCGATCATCGGCGTCGTTTTCTCTGGCGAGGTCGCCGCGCGACAGGTCAATGCCGCAACAGGACAGTCTCAGATAGTCGATTCGATCCGCCCTGGCGATCACTTTGGCGAAGTCGGCGCACTACTCGGAACAGCGCAACCTTTCGAGGTTGCAGCGATGGCTGATAGCACCATTGTGTTGCTCGGCAACGAGGTCGTTACCGAGCTCAGCTCAAAGGTTGCCTCGTTTAGCAATGCCCTTGCAAAAAAACTGTCTGCTCGAGTCGTCAAAGCGAGCGTATTCTCACTGCGCGCACCTACTGGAGGCCCACTACCGACACCAAGCCCAACCAACAACACAACACCCGGTGGCGACGGCGACACGATTCACTTTGTCCAAGTCGGCAGCTACGACCTGACTGACAACGTACTGAGACTACTACCGGCAAATATTATCCAAGAACACCGAGTGCTTCCTCTTGCCGTCGTAGGACGAACCCTGACCGTAGGAATGGTCAACCCCTACAATGTCCGGGCAACCACCGAGATCAAAAAATCGCTCAGCTCAGTCGATACAAAAATCGTCGCGATTTCGATTGACGATTTCAACGAAGCGTTGGTCCGTCTACGCATTAGTGGCGGAAACGTCACAGCGACAGCGCGTAAAGAGCCAGTTCCTATCAATAGCATCACCTACGAGTCGGTTGAAGAGAGAGAATCCGAAAAAGCAGTCCGCGTCATTGGCGACGAAGTTATCAGTTCGACAACGCGAATTATCGCCGCCGGCCTAGAATATGGTGCCTCCGACATACACATTGAGGCCAAAGATACCGGCATCCTCGTACGCTACCGCGTCTCTGGAACCTTGATTGACTGGGACCAATATATCGCCCCCTCGTTTGCAAAAGCATTAGTTGCCCGGCTGAAAGTCTTAGCGGGACTCAACATCACCGAACGCAGACTCCCACAGGACGGCCGCATCGGCCTTAAGGTTGGCCGGCGCGAACTCGACTTACGGCTGTCTACACTACCAACGAGTCGTGGCGAAAAGCTTGTTCTGCGCATCTTTGAAGCGGCCAGCATGATGCGCCCTCTCGAACAAATCTTTTTTGAGCCCAACACGCTGACTGCTGTACGCCATGCTCTCAATCGCCCCTATGGGGCAATTGTGGTCGCTGGGCCAACCGGATCAGGAAAAAGCTCCACACTGTACGCATCCCTCAATGAGAGACGAAAAACCCGTCCTGACACCAATATCATTATGGTCGAGGATCCGATCGAATATCGCTTACAGGGCGTCACCCAGGTGCAAGTCAATCACGGAATCAAACTGGGGTTTGCCCAAGTCCTCAGAGCCATGCTTCGCCAAGATCCAGATGTCATTATGGTCGGTGAGGTTCGTGACCAAGAGACCGCAATGCTCGCATTAGAAGCGGCAATGACAGGCCACCTTCTGTTTACTTCGCTCCACGCCAACAACGCCGTGTCTGCAATTCAACGCCTGGAAAATCTCGGATGCGGTCGCCCGGTTGTCGCGCAATCGCTCGCTCTCGTTCTCATCCAACGACTGGCGCGAAAATTGTGCAGCCATTGTACAACGCAGGAAATTCCTCCGCCGATGCTCCTTGCAAGTCTGACCGAAAGAGGTCTCGCTGAAAAGTCGGCGCCCGTCCCGCTGCCACGAGCGGTTGGTTGTGACAAATGTAACCATACAGGATTTCTCGGACGAATTGCGGTACTCGAGTCACTCGCGATAAACGAGGATATCCGTCATTCGCTCATGCTCGGGGAGCCACTTGACGAAGTCGAGTCCATTGCGCTGCATACCGATGCGCTGATCCCGTTTTCTCGGTATGCCTCGTATCTCATGACCCGCGGCATGCTGTCCCCTGCCGACGCATTGCTCATGGTTGCCGGATAATCGATGGAGTTTCTCGCCGAACCACTTGGCCTTGCCATTGCAGCTGCCTGCGTTTTGGGACTACTCGTGATGCTAATAATGAGAAGAGGGGGACCTTCCAGGGCGCCCGCCCACTCTCTCGGCAACATCGATAAACTCGTAAAAAAGGGCAATTACGCCGAAGCCGCCGCAGTCGCCCGCCGCGAAGGAAAAAACGAAGAGGCAATTGAGTACTATCTTCGCGCCCAACAGCCGCAAAACGCCGCCCACATTGCCGAGCGAATGGGCAATGCCAGGCAAGCCGCAGAACTCTACGAGCGAGCCCACAACTACCGCGATGCCTGCCGCCTGTATGAGCGAGCAGGCATTACGGAAAAAGCCGAAGAACTGCGGCAAACAAAATTGGACCCGCTATTGGACGGCGCCTTGGGGGCCAGCCCTTCCCTCGATGAGACTCCAACGAGCAACGCGCGCAAACTGGAAAAAGAATTCCGCGCCAAACTCGACGTATCGGGAAACTCCGATACAGAAAAGGCCGAACTTCAGAGGTTTGCCCGCCAAGTCGCCGATGCGCTGCTGGCGGAGGGGGATCTCAAGCGCGCTGCCGACGTCTACCGCGATGCCGAGCTAGACGACGAGGCGATTCACCTCTACGTCAATATTTTGGGGTCGCCAGGCGAGGCAGCTCCAATCCTCTCGGCACGTGGCAACCACCAACGTGCAGCAGAACTCTATGAACTAGCAGGCCAAAAAGAGCGAGCGGCTGCCTCATGGGTGACCGTGGCTGAGGCGGCACCTCAGGCAGACTCCTATATTGATCGCATCGAGCAACTCTCGCCAAAAGTCGCAACACGATTTCTCGAAAAACAAACTGCTGCCCGCCCTCTCGCGAAAGAAACCTTGGAGCTCCACTATCGCTTCGGAAGCGCGCTGCAACATTCAGGCGACTCACAGCGGGCACTAGAAGTATTTACGACCATCCAGGACACCATGGGCCCATACCGAGATATCGCAGAGCGGCTAACGGTTCTCAAAGGCCCCGGACTGACAGAGCCCCCCGGCGATGCGCAAGAGACTCCCTCAAATGAGGAAGACGCAGCTGCTGCTCCATCCACAGACCAATGGAAACAAAGACTCTCCGACGATGAGCTGCAATCGATTGCGATGCAAGTCGCCAAAGCCGCCGCGGAGCAGCTCAATCGCGGGACAAACTTGCTTGACCTCATGGCCAATGCAAGCGTTCCAAAACTTCGCAGTTCACATCGCACGGACCAAGCCCCAATTCACATCCTTGGCCTCGAACAAAACCCAGTCGAACTGAAACTTGTCGCCGACGACGCCGTGGATATCGCTCGTGCTGGTCCCTCGATCTCGAGCCTATTGAAGTTTATTGATGACCGCGAATGTGACCTGCAAAACATCGAGGTCTACTACCGCTTGGGGCTTGCCTACCTGGCCACAGGCGACTGGAATACCGCGCTCAATTACTTTGACCAAGTCGATGAAGCATCACCGGGGTATCGAGATGCCTACAAGCGTGCCGATGAGATCCGTAACTGGCGCGAAGCGCTCGGCCCCAACGTAACCGGCGTTGGGACATTCGACGGCCCGACCCAGAACAAAGAAACCCGCTATGAACTCCACGGCGAGTTGGGCAGAGGCGGAATGGCCGTTGTGTACCGCGGCAGAGACACCCTTTTGGACCGAGATGTCGCGCTCAAATTCTTGGCCTCCCAATTTAGCGAGCAAGACGAAATGCAGGAGTTGTTTCAGCGCGAGGCTCGCTCCGTCGCACAGCTCAATCACCCGAATATTGTTACGATTCACGACTTCGGAATCTTAGAGGGACGTGCATTCATCTGCATGGAGTACGTCGAAGGAAAGCCTGTCGAGCAGCTCCTCGAAACGGAGATTGGGCTCACCATTGTAGAGAGCTGCCGCATCATCAAACAAGCGCTCGACGCTCTCGCCTATGCCCACGACCGCAAAATCATTCACCGCGACGTCAAGCCCGCAAATATGATGCGCACAACTAGCGGACTTGTAAAACTCATGGACTTTGGCCTCGCTAAATCGGTAGCCGAAAGCAACGCCCAATCCTTCGTTGCCGGGACCCCCGCCTACATGCCACCCGAGCAGTTGGCCGGTACTGACGTCGATCACCGGACTGATTTATTCGCACTGGGCGTAACCCTATACGAAATGCTGACCATGCAACTTCCTTTTGATGGCCTGCAACGCGATAACCCCCCCATATGCGTCAGTGAACATGTCCCCGCAATCCCTTCGATCTTGGACGAAGCCATTATGCGTTCGATCGAGCTCGACCCCGCAGATCGGTTTCAGTCGGCCGCCGAATTCGCCGAACCCCTGGAGCAAATCCTACAGGCCGTGAGCAAATTTGCGAGCGCCGGTCGCGCAAGCGCGAGTGCCGATGACGCCAGTAGAGAAGACGCTACAGACGCCGTGACCTAGACCAGCGTCAGTTACAGCAGGAACTCCCCAATTTATCCTTAGAAATCAGAGCCTTCGGGCATCTGACAACATTTATAAGTACCTTATTAAGCATTTATCTGACATCCCTCGCAGATTTGGGGCATCCGCAGGATTGCAATTCATCTATTCCGTTTTCCCAAACAAGAACGATCATCTAGGTCACGCCCAGAACCATAGGGCTTGACCCCGCAGGCAGAGAAAGGTAAGGAAGTTGAGATTCTTCGGGGATCGTCTAATGGCAGGACGGCAGTCTCTGGATCTGTCTATCTAGGTTCGAATCCTAGTCCCCGAACCACAAGAAAATGGCAAACACCTTTAGAATAGTGATTTCGATACTGTGCCCACTGGTGTACAGTCCCTTTTTCTCAAACGGCCCCATAGTCTAGCGGTTAGGACGTTGGCCTCTCACGCCGAAATCGCGGGTTCAAGTCCCGCTGGGGTCACCATTTTTCATTCTTCTGGGATGTTCTACAGCTGATAGTACTTTACAGCTCGGGCCCCAGCGGGACTGCCGGTCGCACAGCGACCGGCGCGGCGCGAAGCACCGCTGAACCCTTCCGGGTACGACTCCGCGCAGCGCGCTCCGTCGCCTTTCCCGAAAATTTCCACTCATTGGAAATTTTCACGAAAGGTCAAGTCCCGCTGGGGTCACTCCTTTTTTTACATTTTACTGAAAGGTAAGGTGTATCGAACGTGTGTAGCAAAAATCTGTAACACGTCCAAGCAGGTCGCACTGACTATACGGCTTGTCGCACTGACTATACGGCTTTTAGAAGCTGCCAGTCGTTCCTGACCTGCCATGCAGTCGCAAAAGAACCATATGTACAGCGCGCGAGCTCGGAAGGAGACAGCGACGGATCCAGTTCGAACGCCGCCCACATGTCAGCTCTATATGTCGGTCCCATCAGGATACGATACTGGTACGTTGTGTGGCGCTTTGCCAGTTCTGTTGGTTGAAATACATCCGAAACACGGTTCCGGAGTACTCCTGCGGGCACGCGAAGGTGGGTGCCATCAAAACGTGGGTCTTCGCCGCGACGACGGATTTGGAAGTCTGTACCCGTCGCAAGGAGAGCGACGCGCGGCCCGCTGTAAACGTGGGCTAAGCGAGCCAGACGGCGATCCTTGTGGAGCCATTGGCCAACAGCAGCCCAGAATGCGCGAACACGAGGGACTTCTTGGCTCCGAACGATTCGTAACAACCGATCGGCGTTAATCCAGGAATGATGAACCTCCAACCACGTTATGAGCACCGCAAGCAGGTGAGGGTCATCATGTTCCATGCCTTCGAAGGACGCTGCCAGCAGAGTGTCTTCGATATTGGGCTCTTTCGAAGGCTTGCCGGCGAAGCCCAGGCCAATACCAATCATCGCCGCTGTCAGCTCTTCGCCCGAAAGTAATTTCGGGGGAGTAACGATACGTTTATAGGCCATGGCCCAGCCTTCTGCGCAAGTCGTCCAGCGTATCCCGTGCATGTTGGGGCCAATTGGGATTCGCGTCCTGTTGCTCCAACCACGGTAGAACCTCATCTAACTCAGCCGATGTTGGTGACAATGCGACGCAATCCTGGAGGTCGATGCCTCGATCGCAGAGCGCGAAGAGTTTACTCATAAGTAAGTCAATTCTTCCCAGACAATGCAGCGTAATGGCCTTACCGCGATAGGTGGGCTGGAGTCGTTGCGGCCACCCTTCGGGCAGCACGTCTGTGAGGGAAGAAGGACCGTCGTTCAACCAGTCATCATCGAGCACTTCCCCCTGTTCGCGCTGCGTTACAGCAAAAGCTTTGGCGGCCTCACGAATCTCCGGGGGCAGAGCTGGATGGAGGACATCGCAATCACGAGTTTGTCGCGTTACGATACCCAAAAGTCCAAGCGCAGTCCCACCAATAACAGTGGCCTCGAACGATAATCCCCGTTCCGCTAGGAATATGTCGAAGCGCGCAATGGTTTCCTTGGGTCGCATGGTATCAGTATAACTGATACCTAAAGAAATGCAACCTCCTAATGGCCTTGCCAAGGAGAAATCTTGTTAAAGATCGATCTTAACTATCTAAAATTATGAGACAATATTTTCTACTTTGCCAATTGTGCAAACTGTGTTATTTTGAGAAACTCACAATGGCGAAAAGAGGAAGACCACGTAAGAACACTGAACGGTTGGCGCGGTGGACGCCACCCAAAGATTGGGTTCGAGTCGTTGCGTGGGTGAGCCCCGAGGAGCGCAAAGCACTTAAGCGTGTAGCTGTAGATGCCGAGACTTCCGTCGCTCAACTGATCCGTGCCTTGGGTAGCGGTTTGTCACATGGGGTGATCACCGTAGATGAATTGCTTTCTCAAATTAAGAAAGGCGTAGATGTTATGGAAAAAATCCCAACCATTTTTGATCGTGGCCCCGACTTCAAGGTAACTGACCAAATACGCGTTGGCTGTGAGTGGGTATTCGATGGCGAAGGCGAAGCAACAGAAAAAATCGATGGGACCAATATTCGCCTCACGATCCGCGCTGGTGAGTTGGTGCGTATTGAGAAACGCCGAAACCCCACTAAGATTCAAAAGAAGAAGGGCATCATTGATGGCTGGTACGTAGATGTCGACGAGTACGGTAAGGAGGACAAGTGGATCGTCGAAGCTGCTCGTGGTACCAACGTGACGAACTGGCCCGATGGTGAACACTCCTGTGAGGCTCTCGGTCCGAAGATCCAGGGGAACAGCCTCGGCCTTGATCGACATCTTTGCGTCCCCTTTAACATGGACATCCCCACTTTCGAGGACGTCCCCCGTTCCTTTGCGGGTTTCAAAGCATTTCTGCGGCAATTGGACAGTAAATACGCACCTGGCCATATTGCGGAAGGGATCGTCTTTCATCACCCGGATGGTCGTCGCGCCAAGATCAAGCGTAAGGACTTTGCGTACTAGGGGGTGTCCCGATTGACCCAGCGCCTCCAGAGAAGTCCATGGCCAGACATAAGAAACCAGTCAGGCGAGGCGCGGTGAGGACGCATAGCCCTAAGCCAGCTTGTGCCGTCGACAACTTTGAGCCAAAACAGCGACTTAGAGATGTTTTGGTTAGGAGTTGACCTACGCAACCGAGGCGCAACGACGCATGGAATTTTAGGGGATTGTCTGGTGGTGCATTGAGGTCTGTCAACCACTGTGGGGCCAGGACCAAATCCTATGAGTGCATCATCGATATCTTCGAATTCAACCTGAAACGGACCGTCTAGCGTAAATACCAGAACCCGGGTGCCTCGTTTCTCGGCTGACACCACTACGCTACCGCAACTTGCTTCGAGATTCCCGTCGATTGAGAAATGACGATGCCTAGCCGACAAAAACTCAGATACTGCAACAGTCTCCGGTAGGCGACTGAATCATCCGACAACATACATCGTATCTCCTGAAATGTGACCGTAGCATGCCCACCAGCGCAACGTAGCTAATTTTTCCCAGGACGTCCGACACATTCCCGGAAGAAGCGCATAAAGACCCTGTTGGCCAGTAGGATTGCTTACAACCGATCTACGCCAGCAAATCCGTCTATGCCATACTTCTGTGTACTCTTAAAGAGTACAGAATTCACTTACTTCAAAACATGTGTGTTGATGAGAGATGCAGTAGCCCTTATGCACTCTCCATCCCCAACCTTTGGGGTCGGCAGCCTGTCTTTCGTTTGGATACTTGGCCTAACACAATACTGTCCTCGTTCCGTAGCCGATGTTGCTTTCAAACCGCCGAAGACGCCGCGGACATCGGCGCCGACCAGTTTGCGCTTCGCAGTTTTTCGCGCCATTGGGTACGTTCTGTCGCGGGGATGG
The DNA here is from genome assembly GCA_965223575.1 of Kofleriaceae bacterium. Taxonomy (GTDB): domain Bacteria; phylum Myxococcota_A; class Polyangia; order Haliangiales; family Haliangiaceae; genus CBDCWZ01. The sequence goes on along the minus strand of CBDCWZ010000107.1, from coordinate 41,506 downwards.
TTCGGGGAATCGCGAAGACGAGGTGAATTTCTCCGCCTGGCGCGTATGTCGTTATGTCATATCCGTCGATACGACCTTTCGTTCCGCGAGCAGCGCGGCATGCGTTGCGCCACAAGTCTTGGCGAAGCTGGGGCGAAAGGTCACGTAGTGGTGGGCACGATTGGTTCTTAGATAGGTCAACAACAATCGCCTGTGCGAATCGTTGCTCACATTCCTTCACTAGGTCTGCACAATTGGCCGGTATACCAATCGGGTCTGCCCTGAGTTTGCTATCACGAAACAGCGCCGAGAGTGCCTGCCCCCCATTTGCGTGGTTCGATGAAACTGTTATCTCGCGCACCAGGCCCGCGCAAATACCAATCATGTCGTTGCGTGCTATCTGCGATGTGTTGCCAAGCTCATACCAAAGCAGTCGATGGTTTGCTGCTACACATACCGCCTCGCCATCACGCAGTCGATCTGCCAGCCAGTTGGCCACTTGGAGGATTCGATCGCGACGCGAATTTGCAATAGTTATCGCCCCAACAGAAACCGGAGTCGACACCAAGCGCATTGCAGCAACCCAGGCATTGAGTGATATTGGCCCACGAGATCGGGCGCTTTGTTTTGCAGAAGCCCTCCACACGGATGTGAATATCGCGAAGCAGCCAACAACGATACAGATAGTGAGAGGAAGTGCACCGACAACAGCGAGAAGAATCGCGCAGCCCAGGCCAACGTAGGAGATCGCAACGTGTCCGTAGTTTTGCAACGAGAACTGCTGTAATTGTATGTTTGCAAGAACCGATTGGGCAACAAAAGCAGAAGCAATCGCAAAGATCGCTAGATACGAAATAGGATTGTAAATTCCTATCAACACCGCAGCGACAGCCCAAAACCCCAAACCCAAAAGCACCGATGTGACAAGCATTTTTGATTGTAAGTGGGTACGCAGCATTCGCGCAGCGGGATTCTCCAATCGCTTGAAGTCGAGATAAAACAGAAATGGCCAGGACGCTGCACCGACAAGTAGCGGAGCGAGCAAATGTGTGACTTGAATCAATCCATCGACACGAGAAGCATTCCGCAGGAGAAGCACCAGCACGACTATCGAACCGATCCGGGTCGACGTGCTTGCGAGCCCAGCCGCTCCCATTGTGCCAAGCTCGCGGCGTAGCCCGGATACCGCTTCTCGAAACCGGAGCCTCGGTTCGGGCAATTGCATTGCCTCATAGGAGCGCGCTGTGTATCGGTACACAATGGCCCGAGATATCACGGTAGAAATCGCCACTCCCAAGGGGAAACTCCAAGAGCCCAAGTGGCTCCAGGTTGCCAAAACCGCAGCAAACCCGACGAGTTCCGTGGCAAAGATCGCCGTCACGGGGCGATAGACCCGACGCCGAGAATACACCGCCGAATAGTATGTCCGGATCACCACATCAATAGCGAGCCGCATGCACAGGATGAGGACAAACACATCTACGACACCGAATGCTTCCGCTCTCTGCGAGGTGACTTGAACAGCGACAAAAACGATCGTCACAGACAGAATTGCGATAGCAACGATGACCGAGCGGGCAAGCCATCGGCCAATCAATATTGCGGACTCGCGCTCATTCTCCACTGCGCGGAGCTGGTTACGTAGAACATCAAGAACTCCCCACCAAAACGCACCAGCCAATGCGATGCTGTTATGTGCGACCAGAGATGTACCAAATGCTTTGTCGCTAAACACATGAACGAGAAAACCAAACTCGATCAAATGAATGACAAAACCAAGCGCTCGTGCGTAAAAAAAGAACCGCAACCGATACCACAGATAACGACAAAATTGCCCAGCAAGCAAAGATTCCTCTAGAATCGGCCTCTTAGAATCTGCAACCGCGGTTTTGTGTAGCCAACGATCTAAGGTGTTCACGTTAGGGGGTGTCCCGATTGTGCCAGCGCCTCCAGACAAACACATGGCCAGATATTGATACGAAACCAGCCAGGGAAGGCGTAAGGAGGGAGCATAGTTGTTCTACGTGACCGACGAACAACCCACCCTGCGGTTTCTGGTGTCTATCTGGTGGTACATTCATAATCGGGCCCCCCCCTAGCCCGCGATTGAAGATTGCGTTGATGCACCAATGAGACTAGCCCCCAATTGCGACGCAGCCGCTGATACGAAATCGTGCGAAATCCCCGAACTTCGTCAACCCCCGACACAAGTTGGACGATTGTGCGCGCGAGCCAGTAGTCGAGCTGTTTTAGTTGCTTGCGATCGGTGACAACACCCAACAATAGATCTGCATAAGGCGTATGCATTGTCGATCGGAGATCGAAGGCGTTATTGGCAATTTGGCACAGGAGCTGGCCACGTTTTTCGACCACGTCGTGGTGGATAAGCCGAGCACTTCGTCTCAACCTGGCCCGTAGATCTGTCAGCACCGCGCGGAATTTCCTACGACTGAGTCCAACTGCGCCGTGAAAATCAATACTGCAACCGACATACTCCACGCAAGTAGTCGGCTTTGCACTGGGCCAGTCAAGAGTTGTTCGACCAGCACCATTGAAGAATAGGATCTGTCGTTTCTCAGGATTGAATCTAAGGCCGCGTTCTCGAACAATTTGCTCCGCATTGCCAATTACTTCGCGGACCACGCGCGGATCTGGATGGGCAAACAAGATGTCATCGCCGTAGCGAGCATAGAAACCCTCGGAATCTTCGGCGAGTTTGTGATCTAGAGGATCGAGGTACAAATTGGTTAGCATATTTGCGATGGGCGACCCGACAGGAATTCCTTTAGTACGAACCAAAGGAGCATACCCCGGATTGTGAATGACTGGCCGTACAACAGCTTGCAACAGGTCCCAATAGAAATTCGTTTCGTCTACGTGCAGAACTTTGCGCAGCTGTTCCCAAAGTAATGAGCGATTGTCCACAGGAATGGAGTCACCATAGGAAGTAATGTCAGCGCGCATGACATAGATTCCGCGTTGCCGCGGGTCAGAATATGTTCTGCGATGCGCTCGAACGTAGCGGGCTAAATCACCCGCCACCTGCCAGGTAGACCGCCCTTTTCTGTATGAATATAGTCGCTGCGACAGGATTGGCTCGAGTGCTTCTGCCATAAGTTCGGCAACGACACCGTGTAGAAGAAAATCGGTCGCGGCAAGTGAAATGATGCTGCGCTCCTTATCAAAACGAATTCGTTTCGTTTGTGCTGGTGCTGGGGTGTAATCTCCCGTAGCGACGCACCGTGCCAGTTTCGCTGCCACGGTACGTTTTTCGAGCAGCATGCGGGCTAGAGGCACGCCACGGCTGCATATCCGCCACAATCTAGATGTCCTGCTGCGCTTACTCTGTAGAGACTTGAGCAGCTGTTTATAACGATCTGGACAACCGAGTTCACTGAGAGCAGGCATGGAACGTTGTAATGGAACGTTGTACGACGAGAGGCCCCGGAAGGCATTTGGTAAATGCTCCGGCGTGAGCCAGTATAAGAGCAAGACCGCAGTCTCTGCATCTTTATTGTGTACATTAAGCGGCCCCCTGTGTCAGGGTAGTTGCCGCGGGCATTTCGGGGCCTCTCAAAATCCTTTCTAATTCGGGACAAACAAATATAGACCGACGAGGTTGCAAGCACCCTCTCCGAAAATCGCTTTCGGACACTCGGCAGTATTGCCTTTGACAGAAAATGCCTTTTTATTGAAGAGTTTAACCCAGCCTACATCACTGGACTCACGAGGTGTCAGGATGCCATTTTCGTTAACCAGACAAATCGACTGGCCACGGGAATTCAGCACAAAATTTTCGCAGTCAAAGATCCGCCCCGAAAAGCGAAATCCGTTTTGGCACACGGCATCGTTGTCTCCCTGACCGATTGCACGACGAGACTCGTACTGCCGCTGTACCAACAGCAGTGTGCGATCAGGGTTGTAGGTAAACCGCCTCCGCAGCGAAGAGACAATCAGATCCGCCTGGTTTGTTTGGTCAACTTCTGTCCAGGTCCCCTGTCCGTCATTGCGCATGCCGTCGGTAACAGAGACTTCGTCAAATGCAATGCGAATAAATGGGTTTGTTACGCTCCCTGGCTGGTCATCCACCGTATTCAAAAATGGCTTGGCCTTGGGCAAAACTGCTCCCGCAGCTGCGGCAGCGAATATCTCCTCATCGGTAAATACGCTCGAGCAAAGCTTGGCCCTATCCAGGCTTCCGTGCACGTAAAATGGGTATTCTACAACATCACTGCGGAACTCATCATCGACGACACGCATGTGCGTCAAATAGTGCCCTTCTTCCATATTGGGCGTCGCAGTGGGGACGTGGACTGGGCGCTTCCCGTCTACACCATCACAAGCAGAAAATGCGATATCGGCGACCACTGATTCATGTCCTGTTCGGCACTCATAGCGCGCACTGGACGGTTCCACTTCGCGAAAGGTCATTTGGATAAGATTGCCTTCAGAGTCGAGCCAGCCAGTAGTCTGCGCCCATTGGGTTTCGATCGCGGCAACGCAATTGTCCTCGTTGCACAAAGGGACAACCGAACCACAAGACACGTTGGCAAATCCAAGGATTACAACGAACCAGCCAATTTGCTTCAATCTAGGTTGATTGCGCCCGATACACCCCACCTCTTCCTCCTACTATTCTGACTCTTTGGCCCATCTACCACTATTACGAACAGATCGATGGGTTGCTTCCCTGCGTGGTTATTACCAATCACTAGGGTGGTTCGCAAATCATATGCGTTTATGGACCAGTTTCGGCGCTCAAAACCTGCAATCAAGAATACTTTTTGGAGATATTATTTTTCTATTCCCGTTTCAGCCACGTATGGCATCTAACGGCGCACGGCACCGACTGGAAGGCGAAAGGATCCACAGATTACACTCGTCAGCGAGGCAGAGGACGCGACATTTGTGCCCCGAATCGGGGATTTGCAGCATCGAACTGGCTGCAAGATGGTGTAACTTCTGGCGACGGTCGTGGAACGATATTTGCTTTACTTGTGGTCATGACGCTACGACTTGTCTTATGTTGTCTCTTCGCTGCTGGCTGCGAGACCCATGATTCGAATCAGATTCTGACCTCGGCGATGTCGGCCCGAATACAGGCTACCGCCGACGGCAATGGCGAAACAGAAGTTCGCGTAAACCTCTTTCTTGGTCCGGTCGGAAACCTTGATCGCATAGAGCTCGAAGGAGACGATGAGCTTTGGGTAACTGCGCCTACAGGGGATTCCGTCCGGATGTCCGAGAGGGTTTTCGCCGGGACGCCCAGCTACACCGCAAGCTTCCCCATGGAAGATACAGACACCGAGTTTATTGTCGAATTCGATCGAAGTCTCGATAGGGGAGCTCCCGACACCCGACTGACTCTACCGGAACCGTTACAGGGGCTCACTATTGGTGACTCCGAAACGCCGTATTCGCGTAACGCCGACGATATTATTGTCAACTGGGTTCCCTCAATGGCAAACGACGACATGAATTGGACCCTGAGCGGTGGATGCATCAACAACTTAGTCGGCACACCGGACGGCGATCCAGGAACGGCCACAATTGTTGCGGGGTCAATCACGAGTCGAAGTGAAACGTCTCGCGATAACATGTGCCTAGTCACTCTTACCGTGCGCAGGACACGCCTTGGTTCGATAGATCCAGGCTACGGAGAAGGCGGCGAAGCTTCAGCGACTCAGGAAAAGACAATCCAATTTATGTCGATCCCATAGTTTCGCCATTCTGCTGGAGTGCGTGTTACTCTTATGGTCGTCCTGCGCGCACCCTAAAGACAGATCGGTTTATACGATAAAGCTTTGTCAACAATCTGCTCGTCGGTCAATTCATCTTTTGAGTAAAAAATCAAGTCAGAAACTTCGGGATGAGGGACACACGCATGTAGTGTGTCAATCCATTGACTGATCTCCTCTTCGCTTCCCTCTGCCTGTCTGATCTTCTTGACTAGATTGACCAGCTGTTCTCTGTTTGGTTTTTTCATGGAGATTCCTTAGTCACAATTCCATTTTGCTCGGCGTTCCGCCAACGTGTTGAGCCGAGGCTGAATTCCCCAAATGCCGATAGGAAACAACGAAACGGGGGCGTGTGAAGTTATGACGTTTCCTAGCTCGTCATTTTGACGAATCACAATCGCTAACAACGTACTGTCGCCACAGTTCATCGTAGTGTCGCCAGCAATCGATGACATCCTGACCACAACCAGTCTCGCGAATTGCCGCTTCCAACAGAGATTCCCGCAATTCAAACAGTGCATTTGTAATCGGCAATCGTTCATGGGCGATCTTGAGAAAGGCACCATCAAAGCAATTGCTGACTCCTTTCGTCATCTTGATAAATGCGGCAAGCCGTTGCTCCTGACGGGTTCGATCAACGCCAGCAAATAGAGGTGCCAACTGTGGATGTACGTACACTTTGCCGTAAAACCGCGTAATGATGAGCGCGATAGTTTGCTCATCGACAAGGTCGGTGAGTCTGGGTTCGTTGATGTTTTCCAAGCTTTCCATTTATCCCCTCAACACTTCATTGTGCGAATATTTGCATCATTAGGCTAGACTTTTCCTCAAATGGCATGAATCACGGGCCAACGCATTAGGGGGGGTAGTGTGAGGTTATGAAGTCCCCTGTGGACAACCCTTGGGGGGTGCAACGGGTACAACGGGGTCCGTGTGAAGGGGTGAAGGGGTGAAGGGGTGCGGCTCGTTACAATCTAACGAGCACTCGCAGACAAACGATCACTCCAAGCCGCCCCAAGAGATGACACATGCATCTTCAACTGGGTTGACGTTGCAGATGTTCCGGAACATGCTCCGGTGTGTTCTATCATCTCATTGATAATGATCGTCAGTGTTACAAGCTGTGAGCGAAAATCACGAAAATCAGACAACTCGCCCATCGCTGTCGCAGTAGACGCCCAACAACCAACCACGCAAAAACCGCCGGACGAAGTAGCCGAGTATGTCCGCAATCGGGTCGCCGAGGGGTTTGCAAGCCGCGAGGAGATCATTGAATATGCCGTCGACCTTTTCTCCGACGAGATAAGCAGCGATATCTTGAAACGAAACGTGCCGCGACTCACCGACCAAGCACTCGCCGGCCACCGCGAACGTGAACTCAAGTGGACACAAATCACCGACTGCGATCGTATCGACGAGCCCAGCCAAAAGGCCCGAAATAGCGGGTTTGGGGGGAATTCAAACCGATTGGTGTTCTAGACGTTGGGCGACTGCATCTCGCCTATGGCGCGATGGCTCCAGAGGAGAACGCATCGATTGCTATCGGTCGTGAGGTCGTTCAATCTCTCACAAGCTCCGGTCTCAAGACACAATGGAACGGGCAGCTCAGCGAACGAATCGCCATTGTCGACCTTGTTTGGAAAAAGCGGCGATTTACTCCCTGCCCCAAAAACGCACCCACAAAGTGACCCACTTAGCTCGAGGAATTTCTCAGGGGATCCAAATGCCCAAGGGGTGTCAAAAGGCCGGAAAGTTTACTGCGATAGATACCGCTCGCCTCGACAACAATGGAAGACGCAATCCTCTAGTCATCCTCCCGAAACAGGTTGGTCGGACGTTTTCCAAGAATTGACTGACGGGTCGGCACGACAGCCAACAGACTCGCTTTTGCCTCCTCTAGAGGCCTCGTTTCAATCTCATGTCGACTGCTCCTATTCGCAGGTTCCTGGAGCCAACGTTCCCACTCAACGAATGGTATCCGATGCTCGGAGGCAGTCTCTGCCAGCACGACTGACACTTCCCGTGCACACCATCCAGCGTCGACAAAACAGATGTGGTTCTCAAAAAGACGAGTCCACGAGGGATTCGATCGCATGTCGAGACTCAAGACGGCGAAACAATGCTTGGCGAAAAGATGCCTATGTTTCCACAAGGCGAAGCAGTCCCAGTGGACGCACGCATCGTTGAGCCCATGAATCTCCTCCGGGCCGGCAAGTACCATAGAGGTAGTATGATATAGAGCTTGGTTTGATTTCATCGGCTTTCCGCAAAGACCGCACTCGAGACTATCAACAAATATCGCCATCAAGCGAACACTATCACGACAAACAATATGGGCGAGCATTAGTTGGATTGTTTACCTTGGATTTAGCGCTATAATCTTATTCGAAAATGAGTAAGCTCGAAAATGAGCTACCGACGCACGAGGCTGCGTCAGAAAAACAAACGACGTCTTTGCTTGATTCACCTTACAACGAGGCGGCATTGGCTGAACTGGAGCTTTGGGGTCGAGAAAGCAGCGATGTGGTTTGGCACGAAAGACATCGCAACCGCGCAGTTGTCGTATTCTCGACCTGCCCGGCCGTCAAAGACGGGGACTCCGAATTTTGTTTTCACCTTCTTGCAGAGACGAATGGTGTTTGGCAGGGGGTCGCGACAGAGACACGAGACCCAGAATTGCAAGCACTGCTGGGGGGCACGGGCACCGAGGCGGTGGTCGCCTTGTATCGATGCGAGCAGACCAGCAACAGCGGCTCATTTTGCCGCTGCGTACTTGCGGTATGGCCGCGAAAAATCGGATGATGTTTTTTGGGCAGTGGAAATGTTTTTTGACGCGGACCGTGAAGAAAAACTCGCTTTGGTGATGATGGTGGTTGATCATGCACACATCGACGACGACGCCGAAGGACTGATTCGCCTCGCCTATGGACCGCTCGAACTCTTGATGGGGCACTGGCTAATGGACCGCCTGGAGGAGCTGCCATCACTGGATGAACGCCTGTTGTATGCACTTGCAAATGTTCCGGGGATGGTGTTCGAGAAATCCGATCTTCAAGATAGACTACTGCGGCTGCTCCCGTGCGAGACAAAATGACACACAGCACACTCCCGCGCCCGCGTCACGGGAAACGGGTCAGTGTGGTTGGGGTCACGACTCAAACCGATTGCAGAGCAAACGATGCTCGAGTGGAGCGTTTTTCAGTTGGGGCTCGCGAAGCTCGGATTTGCTAGTAGCTCCAACGTATCTGCACAAAACCACCATGAGCATTCGCGGTAGGAACCACTGACATTTTGGGATGACGCTTTGGGCGACGCAAAAACAGGTACGTGGCGGTTCCGGCGGCGGCGACAGCCACCCCGTAGAAGGAATACATGAGTATGCGCTCACGGTCGAGTTGGTCGGACTTCTTGGCGCGGAGGTCGCTGTCGGTGATGTCGGCGAGCTCATCTCGGGTCCCGATTGCCATCGCATGAAACGTCACGCCGCCGACCAAGCTAGCTGCGGCGATCCCGGAGACGATCCACGCTGCGGTCCGTTTCGGTTTATTCTTTTTGGAGGCGACTCCGGGGGTGAGTTGGCGCGTTGCTGGCGTACTTGCAGTCTGCAAAGTGGCGATTTTTGGCCCCACCCGTTTGGGCAACGTGACGCGAACCAAAAGTTGCTTGTTGTCTACGACCTGAAGCGGTACAGTTTTGGCTTGATGACCGGGCGCAGAAATCACCAGGGTATGGGCGCCAAATCGCAGCCACACCACGCGGGGACTGGGAAAAGTCTCGTCTTGGGCGAATCCCGACGCGTGAATCAACGCGCCCGATGGGGTTGTTACGATGTTTGCCGGAGCAAATTTCCCCTCGCGCAAGCGGCCCTCGACGTAGTGGTGTATTTTTCGAACCGAAGCAATGTGGGCCACGGCGATGGCCGAACTGCGTGCCAAGCACTGACCGAGAAACGCATTGGCGCGCGGCCAGTCCTCCAATTCATAGTAGGCGACGCCGACGTTGCATTGGTATTCCGCACGATCATCAAAACTGCTCGCCTGCTTAAACAGAGCAATGGCACCGCGATAGTCACTGGCATCGCCAAGGTTTTGGGCGCGTCGAGCCAGGTCAAGCGCTTTTTGGCTGTGGTCACTATCATCGCCAAGGTTTTGGGCGCGTCGAGCCGCGTCAAGCGCTTTTTGGGTATCGTTTTTTGCTTTGGCCGGTTGTCCATGGCTAGGGGGCGGCGACAATCCAGTGGCAATGGTCATGATAGATGCGAACATCGCCCCGAGGCGTGGAGAATACAGCACGGGACCGATAGTAGTGTTCTGATTAAGAAAATTCGAGCCGTTATACGGTACTTTTGTAAATTCTCTCACCAAGCAGAGATCACTCCCTACCATCGTGTGTGCTATGCATATAATCGTGTGTGCCATGCATAATACGAGCTTCGCAACGGTCTTGTTCCTATTGATTTGTTCGTGCGTTTCGAAGCCAGATGCACCGTGCCGCGGCGATGAAGATGGTGATGGTTATTTGCCCGAGCAGTGTGCTACAACCTTGGCGATTGATTGCGATGACCAAGAAGAATCCGTTCACCCTGGCGCAGTCGATACTTGCGGCAACGATATTGACGAAGCTTGCGTTGGTCGCGACCTGGCATGTTCGTTGTCGATCTCGGGCAATACCTCTCGAAGAACAGATACCGGATTGGTGGTCGAAAACGGCGCAATGCGCATGGAGTTTGGTACGTCCGGCGCAAACAGCAATCCCGCTCCAATCCACCTATCTACGGTGGGTGGAAGCGGAGAAAATCTGCTTTATCAAGGCCCCATGGATGAAAAATTGATCGGGGTTCTTCACTTCATCAGCACAGATACGGATAATTTTGCCAGTTGGAACGCATCGGGGTCGCCAGTTCCTTGGGACGATAGCTGGGTAGAGGAAAATGGCCCTGTGGTTGTTCGCCTGAGGATTCCGTGGGAGGGAGCCAACGACAACGGCGACAATAACGGGATCGTGGGTCTTCTCTCCGGCTCGAGCGTTTACACCCTATATCCCGATGGACGTGTTTTTCGCAGCGAAGAGTTTTCTCCCACTACTGCTGCGCAAACAGATGATACCTACGTCGTGGCGTATGTCGCTCTGGATGGCGTCACGGCGATCAATCGACTGTTATCTGACCAAGGGCAAACGTCTGTGTCTGTGTCCCTGAACGACTCTTTTCCGAACCGTGTCGGAGATCCGTTCTATCCCGAATTCGGTACAACTTCGAATGTCGATGACCTTGGGTACTTATGTGCCTATCACACCGAGACCAAAGACCGAGTGGGCTGGTCTTACAAGGTAACCGACAATGGCCAACAAAGAGCGGGGCCGCGCGGCAGCGCCTCCGCTCTATCTGACGAGGAGCGTCAAGTGGCGCTTCAGTATGATTGGGTACGTGCGGGAACAGTCGACGATACGCAATATACTGGTATTTTTTTGCTGCAGGTTGGGACGATCGATGAAGGGCAGCAGGTCAACCCGTGCCAGACTGTCGCGCAACAGGCGAGTGCTTTCAATTTTCCCGCACGCATTAGCTCGACGCCACCTGCGGTTTTTCACGAAGACGGCGGCTACTATGAGCTTGCTGGTGCAAACCAGAGTCTGCAATGGACAATCTCGCAGACGACTGACCAAACCCTTCTGACGAGTGTATATCAGTTGAGTGGCCTTGATTTGACCCATATGCCGACGATTCACCTGCGCCGCAATAACGAACAATCAACCCTTGTCAATGGCCAAGACTATTTGCTGCAACCCTCCGCACAACAATCGGGAACATGGTGGTTGTATATCGCTCGCCCGCTGTTTGCCGGAGATCAACTGACGATGACCGCCCCCTAAGCCACAATATGGGCCAAACATAAGCCAAACACTCGTGTTACTCCTCATTTTCAACAATATCGATTTCGCATGAAAGCTAGCACCACGGGCGGCGTCAAAGGGCGACTGATGGGACAAACGCAGCGGGTTGGCGACAGTCCAAATCTGACCGACAAAGACGCTCAGTCGCTCGTATATTGCCCCGCTTGCGAACAGGAGTTTCCAAGTCTCGAGCCGGACAAACAAGCTGTTTGTCCCGAAGATGGGACACGCTTGGTGTGTTGGCAATCCCCTATGGATTCGCTCGTGGGCAGGGTTCTTGACGATCGGTTCGAGGTGCGCGAGCGACTCGGCGCTGGTGCGATGGGGGTGGTGTACTGTGCTTGGCAAGCATCGATTGGGCGTGAGGTTGCGATTAAGGTGATCGATCCCCGCCTCGGTCACGATCGCACGACAGCAAAACGCTTTTTCCGCGAGGCGCGCATGGCAAGCCGGTTGTCGCAACCCAATACCGTCGCCGTTTACGATTTTGGCCAAACCAAGGATGGACTATTTTATCTCGTCATGGAGAGACTACGCGGCCAAACCCTGCGACAGACCATGCGAAAAACCAAACGGTTCTCTATTAATCGCACGATCAATATCGGTGTTCAGTTGTGTGATGCGCTAGAAGCCGCACACGGCATGGGCATTATCCACCGGGATCTAAAACCTTCCAATTTGTTTATTCTAGCGCAGCCACCGGGGCGTGATTTGCTCAAGGTGCTTGACTTTGGTCTCGCTAAGTCTCTGCTTCCTGAGAAGTCAATGACGATGGTCACAGGCGAAAATGGCATCGTCGGGACGCCAACCTATATGGCACCAGAGGTGATCGCCGGCAATACGCCCGACCAACGCTGCGATTTGTACGCTGTCGGTGTCATTTTGTACGAAATGCTGAGCGGTAAATCGCCATTTGTCGCCGAGACCGTTAGCTTGGTCTACGCCAAACATCTGCATGACCCCGTGCCTCCGTTGCCCTCCGAGATCGCTGGTCCCAAAATGATGGCGTTTATCGAAGCCTTGCTTGCGAAGGATCCCGAAAATCGACCCAAAAATGCAAGCGAAGTTCGTCGATTCCTCGTAAGTCAGCGCGATGCTGCAAAAGCCGGTAACGGCCATCTTCATGTGTCTCGAAGTGACAAAGCCGAGACCAGCCTCGCGGCGACAATCGCTAAAAAAATCCCCAATACGCATCATTTACGGCGATTGCGCTTTGGTGTTATTGGCTTTGTCGCAATTGTCATTGCCGCACTTGTTATTGGGGTCATCGGGCAAACTGGCGAGCCGGATTCTGACAAGATCGCCCCCACGCTTCGTGAGATACCATTGCCCGTACAATCTCAAGCATCCACCACGCCAAACGAACCCGGAGCAAATGGTTCGCCAATGCGAAGCCCGTTGCCAGACGCTTCAATGGTCCTGCCCATCGGGGGGGATTTAGGTTCGCCAGTAGCGCAAATCAGCGTTGTCTTGATGTCCAAGCCGAGGGCTACTGTTTTCATCGGTGGAAAAAAGATTGGCAAAACACCGATCAAATATGAGGTCCCGCAAAGTGACATTCCGGTGGAGTTGGAATTCTCCCGTCCAGGATATCGCACAAAACGGCAGTACTTTGTGCCGCAAAGAGATGAGAACATCTCGGTATCCTTGAAGCCAAAGCGTCGTCGTCCTACTCGTTCAAATGCGGATCCCGTCGAAAAACCACGGACACCCCCGCCAATTCAGCCGCCGCATACCAAATCAGAGCGCCCGAAGGCCAATTTTATCTTGCCGAGCGAGTAGAGCCAACTAATAAAGTGCGGCGGCACCCATCTGCGCACCTCCCGCTCACGGGTACTGGTCAATCAAGTGGTTAGTTTGTGGCGGCGCAGTAACCTATAAAAGTAGGTGCGGTCAATTTCGGCGGCGGCGGCAGCGGCGGCGACTTTAGATTCATGGCAAGCGAGAAGACCCTTTAGGTAGTGGCGTTCAAATTGATGAAGGGCGTGTTGACGCGCCTCAGCATAGGAAAGATCGGTGCGAACGCCAGGTTCTTCTCCTTGCTCGCCTTCCTCAAGCGGCAAGACATCCTCAAACACGAGACAGCGCTCGAGATAGTTACGCAACTGGCGCACGTTGCCAGGCCAGCTGGCCTGACGCAGACGTTCCAATAGGCTGGCTGAGACAAGCGCATCGATTTTTTCGGGCCGGGCACCTAGCCCACGCAGGGTCGCTCTTGCCAAAACAGTCATATCCTCGAGGCGCTTGCGTATCGGAGGCAAACCAATCTTAATCACCGCCAAGCGATAGTACAAATCAGAACGGAATCGTCCTGTATTGACGTCAGTACGGAGATTGCGGTGGGTGGCGGCAACAAGACGTACATCCACCTTCCGCATTTTGTTACTACCCAGGCGTCTGACCTCTCCAGACTCGAGAACGCCCAAAAACTTTGGCTGAAGGGACAGCGGGAGTTCACCGATCTCATCGAGAAAGAGTGTTCCTCCATTTGCCTCCTCAAAGGCGCCAAGGCGACGACTATCAGCCCCGGTAAAAGCACCTTTTTCGTGGCCAAACAACTCACTATCGATCAAATTCTCAGGAATGGCACCGCAGTCGACAACCACAAAGGGAGAATCTGCTCGGTCGCTGTTTTCGTGAATAGACTGGGCGGCAATCGTTTTTCCCGTCCCGGTTTCTCCCTCGATGAGCACCGTACTCGAGCTCGCCGCTGCTCGCTCGAGTAAAGCAAAAATACTCCTCATTGTATAGGACGTGCCAACCAAACGACCAAATTGCGTCTGATTGGAGATAGCCAATTTACTGTTGTCTTGGCTATATCCGATACGGATGACCGTTTCCCCCAAACGCAGCAAACTGCCATCGCGGACGTGGGCCTCTAGTACTGAAACACCGTCCAAAATTGTCCCGTTGCGGCTACCACTGTCCTGGACCCGCGCTGTGCGATCATCGATATGAATCTCACAATGGAATCGTGAAACCGTAGGGTCTTCTACGATAAAGTCACAGCGGGGATGTGATCCGATTGTGCATGTGGACCCAGAAGATCGCCACTCAACCTTATCCATCGGGCCCTGGATAACAGACAGACGAATCTGACGAATGGTGTCGCCGCGGAGACCATGATCGTACGTTGCGGTCGCGGCAGGCGGGCTGCTAACACTGTCATCATGTCCGGTTTTCATGCCCCGACGATAACATTTTTATTGGTTTGGGACCGCGACCGAGATGTCGCGAAAATTCGTGTAGTTACCGTCAACTCCCCACGTAATATCAACTCCCCATCGACGACAGAAGTTATCAATCGAATCGACAACTAGATCTTCCTCCACGGAAATCGACAACGATCGGCCTCCACTCATAAGCCCCAATATCCGGCTTTTGTAGCGATTCTCTCCTCGTTGATCTTTCTTCGACGCTGATGCACAGCGCCGCAGCCATCCCCGTAATCCAGTCGACAAGCCCGGCGATACCAGGAGAGTGCCTCAGACACAGCGCCCGGTAAAACGCCGTTTTGGCTCATGGCAGCACGTAAGACGCACGCTTCGGACTGGCCTTGCTCGCAGGCAAACGCAAACATCTTCCCAACCTGACCTGCCGTGCCCTCTTCTGCGCGTAATCGCAGGGCTTCTGCGCGCTCCACACATGTGGACAGGTTCCCGCCGCACGGCTCTACCTCCGGTTGGGAGTTTTTCGGAGTTGTCGCCGGCTTCGCATTCGGCTTGGTTGCCGGCGACGAACATGTTGCCAACAAGCACAAACCAACAGCACATCTCAGTGATAACAGCACCCAAAGGCCCCGCCAATCAGGCGATGCGGCACGGAGGCTGGGTCGTTCCCGGGCGGGTCAGCACAAGCTGAAACAACTGCATGTATCGACAGCGGAATCCGGCAGCAGAGGTGAGCAGGTAGTAGACCCACATGCGATAGAAGCGCTCGTCGTATTGCTTTTTCAGCTCGGGCCATGCAGCGACAAAGCGATCGTGCCAGGCCATGCATGTTTTGTCGTAGTCTGGCCCAAAGTTTTGCACATCCTCTAAAACAAAAAGATCATCGATCGACTTCCCCAACGATGCGATTGTCGGAAGTACGGCGTTGGGAAAAATGTATTTCTCAAACCATGGCTCCATATGCTTAATGGTTCGGTTTCCGGCAATCGTATGGACGAAGGCAATGCCACCAGGTTTTAGGCAACGATCGACGACCTCCATGTACTTGCGATAGTTTTTCGGTCCGACATGCTCCATGAGGCCGATAGACACGACGGCATCGTATTGTCCTGTCGCTTCCCGATAATCTTGGGCCGACAGGGTTACCGGCAGGCCTTCCGAGAGTTTTTGACCAAGAGCGACTTGCTCCTTAGAGACCGTGAGCCCAGTCACTGTCGCCCCGTACTTACGTGCGGCATAACGCGCAAACCCGCCCCACCCACAGCCGAGCTCAAGAACCGTTTGCCCCTGCTTCAATCCTATCTTACGACAGACAAGGTCCAATTTTGCCTCTTGGGCCGCCTCTAGGGTATCGGCATTTTTCCAATACGCACAAGTATAGGCAAGGTGGTCGCGGTCGAGCATCGCTTCATAGAGATCGTTGCCGATATCGTAGTGCTTTTCGCCGACTTCAAACGCACGAGACACGGTCTGGAAGTTGAACAGTTTGGCTTTGATTTGTGTGGACAACCAATTTCCGATTGTTGCGCGCAGCGACATCGAGCTTGGCGAGTAACAGACGATACATCGTCTCGTCCAGCGCATTCGAATCCCATTGACCATCCATATACGCTTCGCCAATCCCCAATGACCCGTCGCGGAGAACCCGCGTGTAAAATGCCGGATCATGGACGGTGATGTCCTGGGGCGCACTGCCGCCAATGATCACACCGGCGTTTTCGAACAGCTCGCGGACAAAGCTCTCGGACTTGCGGTCATTGAGCGAATAGCGTAACGGTTTCATTCCTGCGCTTGTACTGATCATTGCTTCCTCCATGCTTGTTTTTCTGGTTCGCGAGCTTGTTTTTCCCGCTGACGAGACAGCGTGCCTGGTGACACAAGGCGGTCCCAACGTCTGGCCGCGGTCAATAACGTTCCTAACGCGCGATGTCCAGGAATCGGGCGACCGGCAAACATCCAGGCAAAGCCGCGCGCGACGGCCCAATTGGACAAAGCGCGCGCCGACGGGATGTCGATCCCCGGACCGGTATTGTATTCTTGGGGGTTGCTGGCTTTTTTGCGCGGGCGGAGCGCGCCACCGCTATCGCGAAGTTGCCACAATGTCTTGTATTCGCGAAATAGCGGGTGCTGCGCAAGATTGCTTGCATAGTGTTCCCCCGTCTGATTCAACACGGCCTGAGCACACAACTTCGCTGAAACGACCGCCGGATAAATCCCTTCCGCCGTTAGTGGCTGGGCGACGCCCAACGAATCTCCGATCAAAAACGCACCACGATCGTGGCAGGACTCGAGGTGGGCGGGCTCAAACAGGTAATAAGAGTGACCTTTTACCTTCTCTAGCGGTGCCCCAGCTTCCTCGGGCAAATGACCATTGGTGTCGAAAAACTCCCGCGCTTTTTGCCAAGCCTCACGCACCTGTTTGGGATTCATGGTTCCGGTCCCGACATTGAGCCAATCCGTCTTTGGAATGTTCCACGAATAGCCGCGCAAATCGTTATGAAGCAGCAACTCCGGCTCGCCATCGAGGCCAATCCGAGTCCGTGCAACGGCGTTGGCATCTGCTTCAAACTCGAGCTCCTGTGCGCCCACAGGTCGATTTGGCTTGGCTGCAAACAACAATCGTGCAACCGGGCAATGGGTCCCGGCAGCGCCAACGAGTGTGCGCGCTCGAAATTGGCCATCGACGACCCAATAGTCACCATCGCGCTCGATCCCTTTGACTTGATGTTCAATGACCTCAGCCCCAGACCGCGCCAACAAATAGTCATCAAACTCAACCCGCCGAATAAAGTAACCGCTGACATCCACTGCGTGACGAGTCCCTGCATAGAAAACATGACAGGTCTTCCACCTCCACAATCCACGCGGATATTCGGAAGGAGACATTTCGAGCGCATCCCAGATCGGATTGGAGAGCCAACCCGCGCACAGTTTCACGCGCGGGAATGAAGCTCGATCGAGCACCGCGACACGCTGGCCAGCGGCCACCAAAAACCTCGCGCAGGTGCTCCCAGCGGGCCCACCGCCAACGACCAGTACATCATACGTTTTCACGGACGTAGAGTGACGGAAAAGCAGTTCACGGCCAAGCACTATGTCGCAAAACGTTGCGAATCCGGGAAGAAAACCGGTCACTTTGGAACCTCGCTCCACGAGATTGCGATGTTGGCATTCCATCCTCGACCGCCGCTTATGGTAACCTGCTGAAATGACTTAACAAACTGAGTTCAGAATCTTCGTTTTACAAAGCGCGATCTACCTCCGTCGCGATACGCAAGACCGGGATCGAATGTGTTTAGGATGGCTACCTCGTTTCCCACAGGATCACGACTCGACCTGGTTTTGCCGGCTTGCGATCCAGATCAGTTCCGCGACCGCCCAGGCCTGCTTGGTCTGCGTAATCGTCATCGTCGATGTTTGCTGGTTCTGGGGAACTTCCTTGGGAAACGACAATGTTGGTACCGCTGGCAGCAGCATACGACGAACCGCCGCCGCCACCGCCGCCGCCAAATGTACTGTGCTTCGCTGTATCTAACCCGCCACTACCACCACCACCACCACCAAAATAGCCACCACCACCACCACCACCAGAGTTGTCTGATTTGCCGCCATCGCCACCGTTGCCAAACCCGAGGCCGCCAATGTCACCGCCGCCAGGCCCTGGCGCCCCTGCTCCTCCGTGTGTCTTTTTCCCAGACTCCCCGTTCGCGTGAACCCCATTTCCGCCTAACCCTCTACTCTTTGTCGTTCCCCCTTGGCCCCCATTAAAAGCATTTCGACCAACGCCATCCTGCCCCCTACCACCAGCGCCACCACCACCGCCACCACCGCTACCACCGCTGCCAACAAAACCCGCCCCACCACCACCACCACCGCCAGCCACAACCAATGGCGTCTGGCCACGGACCACTGCACTGCCACCACCGCCAGCGCCGGAGCGCCTCGAAGAGGACTTCAGAAACTGGGGCGCTTGTCCGATGTAGACAGTCAATTCTTCACCCGGCGTAACGGATAATCTGGCGCTGGCGAACCCGCCACCGCCACCAGGTGCCACGCCAACGCCACCACCGGCTCCCCAGGCCTTGATCGTTGCACTGTGGCAATATGTCGGCACCTCAATGATTGTCTCAAATTCTCCTTTCTTGTCCGGAAGAATGGTCGGTTGGGCAATGCACTTCTCAAACTGCGCGATCAGCAACATTGGCTCGCCGGGCGTCCGCTCGTCCAGTGCGAACGTGCACACGGGCTCCTGCCCACAGGGGGCCGACCAGCCAAGAAACTCTGATTCGCCTTTAGGAACCGCTGTGAGTGTAACCGTTCCGATCGGAAGCGAATCCTCGCAATCCTCCTGGCAGTCCATTCCAATCGGGTTTGAGACGACCGTGCCATCCCCAACCCCTTCGATATCAACAACAACAACGCTACGAATTCGTTCAAACATTGCCATTACAGACCGCTCGCCGCCCGCTTCCACCTCACACGTATTCCCCGAGCTTGTACATTCCCCATCCCACCCGACAAACCGAGATCCCTTTTCTGCGGTTGCGGTCAGGACAATAGTCAGTGCTCGCTCGAGCTCTACTTCACAACTACCCTTGCAATCGATTTCGCCCGCACTCGAAGTCACCTGGCCCGCACCATCGCCAATATAGGTCACAGTAACCGTTGGCGGCTGTGTTTCGACACCGCCACACGCCATCGCAAGCCAGACTATGCACTTTAAGACAGTTGTTTGTTTCATTGGTTCCTCCCGCTGCATAGTACGAGATTTTCGGACCAGATCTGCCGTAGCCAATCACCTTTGGGCTCAAAATGTTACGGGGGCCCAGTAGACAAAGTCTCGATTCTCCTCGGTGGGTGAATGGACCAATCCCGAGCAGGGTGGTTTCGAAACGAAGATCGCTCTGCCTCTAACCACCATCACGTTAGATTAGAGGCGCCTTTGGAGCTGGCAACAGTGCCTTCCGGTTGGATTGGAAGAAAGACTTCGAACAGAGATCCCTTGGCGGGCTTGCTATCCACGCGAATCGTCCCGCCGTGGGCCTCGACAAACTGACGAACAATCCATAGCCCCAATCCAAAACCGCCATACTCGCGGTCGGACACCACTCGCTCGAAACGTCCAAAAATCTTCGCTTGATGTTCTGGAGCAATCCCCATGCCGTGATCACGAACCCGGACGATTGCGGCATTGTCGGATTGCAGCGCGTGTATTTCTACTGGCTTGTCTTTTCCATATTTGACGGCGTTGGACAATAGGTTGGTCAATATTTGATCGATTCGCTCTCGATCCCAATATCCGTAGATGTTCTCAGACAACTCAAATGTCACCTGCCCTGGCTTGACGGCGCCGGCCTCTGCGAAACGCTCAACAACACCGCAGATGATTGTTCCTATTTCGACAGTCTCACATTCAAGCGACAAACGATCACTGGTAATCCGCGAAACGTCCAATAGCTGATCAACCAAAGTCGTCAATCGAGCCACCTGCCGAGCCGTTGTCGTTAGACGCCCCGAAACCATCTCGGTCGCGATTTCCGGCTGATGCGTTTTTTTCAGCGTACGCATAAACGCTTGGACTGTGAGTTGCAGAGCCGTCAATGGTGTCTTGAGCTCATGGGATGCAATCGACAAAAAGGCATCCCGTGCCTCTACAGCTTCGCGTAGATCAGCGATAAATTTCTTGCGCTCTTCTTCTGCTTGGATTCGTGCTGAAATATCGACGACAGAGGCGAGAATCCACATCTTCGAGCCATGCGCAATGGGGGTGAGGCCAATTTCCACTGGAACCTCACTGCCATCCTTACGTCGCGCTGTCAGATCTCCCCCTCTGATCATGTCTCGCCGATCGGGTGCGCGAAGATATTCTGCCCGCTTACGGCGATGGTTATCCAGCGCCCGCGCAGGCACAAACAAATCGACGGATTGTCCCAACAATTCCCCACGAGAATAGCCAAACAGCCGCTCCGCAGCGGCGTTCACCATCAAGATAGTAACCCCGTCTTCTAATAGCACCATCGCATTGGGCGCAGACTCGACCGCAAGACGAAACCGTTCGTCCGCCCGCTTGGCTGCCGTGATATCGCGAGCGATCGTCGAACTCCCGACAACCGTACCATTTGAGTCCAGGACTGGAGATATCGTCAGACTCACATCAATTTCTTTGCCACATTTGGTCCTGCGGCGCGTTTCGATTTGCTGTACGTGACGCCCTTGTCTCACGATTGTCAGCAAACCGTTAAGTTCGTCATGTTTGTCTTGGGGCACCGTATGATCGACATAGCCGTCGATCATCTCGTGCGCGCTATATCCAAACATTTGTGATGCAGCGGGATTCCACTGCGTGATCCGGCCGTCGAGACCTTTGGAAAGAATCGCCGCATCGGTAGAACGCGCAATGGCCTCCCACTGACTGAGAGAGCGATGGGTATGAGCGGCGCGAAGTGCAGTAGCGAAGTGGGCTGCAAATCTGTCCATCACCGAGATATCCCTTTTCGTAAATGGCCGCCCCTGTGTTCTCGCGAAAAGCAGTGCACCATGCGCGTTTCCATCTACCACGGCAGGGACCAGTAACCCACTTTGAAAGGGCGAATGCGAATCGAGTTGCTGGCACTCAGAGCGCTCAAGCAATCGCGATTTTTGGGTACGCTGAACATCTTTAATCATCGCATTGCACGGCGTATACTGCGACTTTGAACTCTTCGCTCCCGGCTCTCTTCGATCAAACAAACTTCGCACCGTGCAACACTCATGCTCTGAGTCTTTCCAGGCCAGCCGAAACAGGTCAAAGTCAATGCATTGTTGTGCCAAGCGGCTACTTTTGACTACCAAACGCTCAGGGTCTTGCTCGCGCATCATGGCAAGAGAGATATCAAGCAGCTGCGTCGTTGCGCTGACCTCAACACCTCCGCTGGATTGCTGAAGTCGATCAGAGATATTCAGGCGCATTCGGCCCCCGGGATCGCCACAGTCCTACTAGGATCCCCCGTGGGATAATGTTTCGCAACCGTGTCGAGTAGCATTTCGACACCAACCGGCTTTCGCAAAAAGCACGCAGGAGACTTCAATTCCGCAGGAGTGTCTTGTGTTCCATAGGCAGTTAGTACAATGACGGGGATCGATCGAAGTTTAGGATCTTCAAGCTGAGCGCGACGAAACTCCCAACCATTCATTTCTGGCATCATTAAGTCCAAGATGATCAGCCCCGGCGGCGCTGACGCCCCCTTAAGGACTTGGAGAGCTTGACGCCCATTGAGGGCCTTCAGTCCCGCATACCCCTCATCCTCAAGAATTTCAACCATGCATGTGTTAATGGCAGTATCGTCTTCGACGATGAGTACCGTCTTCTTTTCCGTCATCTCATTGCAGGCCGAAGCAAGGTCTGGGTCCGATACCTCCAAAGTATCGACTGGCGAGGAATACCACCAATGTTTCCGCGGCCAATATCCCGTTTTGTCGGCGAACCACCGAGCAATGTCATCTCCCGTTACCATACCCAACAGCTTGCCATCAGAACCTACGATCGCAATCTGGGAAACGCCCTCGCATGACATGAGCCCAGCAACGCGACCAATAGAAGTCGTTATCGGCAGCTGGAACACCATGTGCATCATGACATCCGCAACGTTGCCAGCAGTAGGTTGCTCGACATGAAAACCAAAACCAGGCAGAGAACCGGCAATTTCCCAGCAGTCCTCAACTTGAGGGGAATAAGCCGAATCCATCACATCGCGGGGTTGCAACAGCGCGCGGACAAGGTCGCGAAGCGAAACCATACCAATTGGCTTTTTATCGCGGTCCACGACGGGAACTGCTCGCAGGCCATACTCGAGTAGAATATCACGAGCGTGGTCCAGGGGCATCTCGGGCTCGACCCAGACAGGCGAACGTCGGAGAATCTCTGAAACACGCGTATGGCAGATCTGCGTAATATCTGTATCCCAGGCCGTTGTCCTCGCTGGAGATAGATTGCCAGGAGATTGTGACACGAGTGATTTCATTGCTTTCCTCCTACACGGTTGGTTTGGCGCATGTCCGGAAAGACACTCAAGAAACGTGCCACCGCTAGGGGACTGTTAATACAGCTAACTTATTTTCCACCGAGTCAGCAATTTGTTACCTTTTGGTTACCCCCTCAATGCTCCCACGACAAAAATCTGTCCGTTTATTGCGCTATACCCGATTTGTAGGGATGGCAAAAGCAAGCTGTTTCTTGAAAAGCAGTCAAGCTTTCGATTAGAATGAGGTGGGAGTCGTACGCCATGGAATCAGTCCAAGAGGTGCACAACGAACAATCGGAGCCGCTGGCAATTCTTGTTGCCGAAGATGAGTCGGACATTGCTGAACCCATCCGAGACGTCCTAAGCGAGGAAGGGCATCAAGTTTCCCTGGCGTTTGACGGAGCACAAGCGATGCGTGCCCTGCAATCTCGCCGATTCGATTTGGTCATTTCCGACATTCGCCTCCCCCATGTCGATGGACTATCCATTCTGCACTGGATCCAGACCAAGTCACCAACAACTCCGGTGATTCTAATGACGGCGTATGGATCGATCCCAGAGGCGGTATCTGCGGTGCAAGACCAGGCTTTCCACTACCTTGCAAAGCCCTTTGATCTTGAAAAACTACTCGCGCTCGTCGGTGAGATTGCAGATCAGCGGGCAACGAATCGAATGTTTCATGCGTCCCCGCCTGACGGAATCGCAAAGATTGTTGGCAACTGCGTCCAAATGACGGCGCTGAAACAACAGCTCCAAGTGATCGCAAACGTGAACGCCGCGGTACTGATCCACGGCGAGAGCGGCACCGGTAAAGAGCTGGTGGCACGCGCTATTCATGATGCAAGCAGCCGGAATGGCGGTCCATTTGTCGCCATTAACTGTGCCGCATTCCCAGAAACGCTATTTGAGGCGGAACTGTTTGGCCACGAACGTGGCGCGTTCTCGGGCGCGAGCAATCGCCGCGAGGGGCGGTTTCGCGCTGCAGATGGCGGCACGTTATTCCTTGATGAGGTCTTTGAGCTGTCTCCCAGCTCTCAGGCGAAGCTTTTACGCGTGCTTCAAGAGGGGACTTTTCAGCCTTTGGGTAGCGATACCGAAGTGAGCGTCGATGTACGAATCATCTCTGCAACCAATGCCGACCTACGAGGATCGGTCGTCAGTGGCAAGTTTCGCAGTGATCTATTCTATCGACTCAAGGTACTCGAGCTTCGCGTTCCACCACTGCGCGACCGAAAAGAGGATCTACCGTTTTTGGTCGGCCACTTGATTCGCAAAGCCACCAAAACAGGAAATGCTCCCAAGATATCCGCTAGGGCTTGGGCAGCACTTCGCAACTACGAATATCCTGGCAATGTCCGAGAACTCGAGCACGCGCTGAGGCACGCGAGCGTTTTGAGCCAGGGCAAAAAAATTGATGTCGTACATCTGCCAAATGAGTTCCGCGAACAAAATACGAAAGTGGTCGTTCAGCCAACCGCCGATCTATCGACGGCAATTGCTGACTTCGAAAAACAATACCTGCTTCAAATCCTCGAAGAAACCAAGTGGAGCCGGTGCAAGGCCGCCGAAAAACTGGGGATTTCCCGGAAAAATCTTTGGGAAAAACTAAAAAAGCACAACATTGGGACCAATCGCTACCCCACGGTAACACCACCGCTACCAAACGGTAACACGCAGCTTTGAACCACTAGAGCGGCGATCAGTTTGAATTCCCCCCAAACACGCTGTTTCGGCGCCTTTTGGATGGGCTCGTTGCTGTGCTCCTCCCAATACTTCAGTATTGTTGCGGTGCTCGCGCCTCACGCACCCAAAATTCACTCGATACAACGTGTTTGATAGGAAATTCAAACTGGTCGCCGCTCTAGGTGACTGGTGTTAAATACGGTGTTTCTGAAGGTAGCGGGTAGAAAAATAGGTTTCGCCGGTTGTTTTCGCACTCTGGTGTTTGGATGACTCGCCTGGTCATTTCGCGCCAGGCGTAGCCCAGACCGGAAATAAGAAGGGCGATCAGGGGCAACATCCGGTCGAGAATGGCCCAGGCGCCATTTTTGGAGCCTACGGCGAGCTTTGCCAGTCTCTTAAGATTGGTCGCAGCACAAAGTAAGGAAAAATCCTCTCTGACCCTGTCGCACCCGCGCACTCGTGCCCGGCGTCCTCCGTGTCTGCGTTGCATGAGGTGAGCGATTTTTCGCTCTACCTTGGGGCGAGTAGAACGATAATCCCGTTTCCATTTTTCGTTCCGTTGGTGAAGTCGTGAGCGCTGCAACGTTGCCTCTTTGGTGTGGATTCGGACCAAGCGTCCGGTTTTCGAAGTTGTGCATTTTGGTTTCAGTGGACAGTCGTGACAGTGCGACTCAAACGATGCCATACCCATGCGCTCGGGTCCCTTTCGGGGTTTGATCGGTACGACAATCCCCTGTGGACAGCGAACGGTTTGCTCGTTTAAATCAATCTTGAATGCGCTCTTAGCAAACAATCCTTTGCTGGGGGGCGATGGCTCTTGGACCTTTACGTTGGCTTCAATCCCTGCCTTTTCTAGCGTTTCAACGATATCCGCTGCCCCATAGGAGGCATCACCAAACACCGCGACACGAGCGTTGTCCTGGGGCGCTGCCTGCGTTTGTTCGATCGCTTCTTCGAGCAATTGCGTTGCGGCTTGTCCATCGCCCACGTTTCCCGCTGTGACATCGCTTGCCACGATCACTTCAGAGTCTGGATCGATCGAGATATGGCCTTTATATCCGTCAAATCCACGAGCCCCCGTCTTGCGTCCATGGCGCGCTTCCGGATCCACAGTCGAAATCACTCGGTCCGGAGCGACTCGCTTCACAATGCGATAGGTCCCATCTTCCCTCTGTTCTAAATCCTGCCCGACCACCGTTGCCAGTAGTGCCATCGCTTGAGCGACCTCCGAACCATATGGGCGACCCTCCATAGATACGAGAGCTGCGTGGGCGTCTTGGGCCAGTGCATCGATAAGGGATTCCTGAGCAGCCTTGTCGTCCCACGCACAACTCGGTTTGCCAGGAGTTTCGTAGGGATCGTCGCGACGAAGAACAGCACGAACACAAGCAGATTGCTCTGCGTCCAGAACCCGCAACAAGCCGCGTATTGCAGACCGTATCAGCGTCACCGTATCTTGGGTCGCAACGGCATCATACAGACACGTCGAATCCATCACACGTTTGCGACCGACCAGTCCGGCCTGCCGGCATACCTCTAACACCGCTTCGAAAATCCGATTTGGAGATGCAGACTGGCGAAGCCGCTCACGCATGTCAACAAGAACCGTATGGACAAAACCAGGATAATCGGAATCCAGGCCCCCAGCCGCATACTTCCAACGCAAATCATAGCTGAATCGATCCACAGCCTCCCGATCACTGAGCCCTTCTACTCGTTGCAGAACCATCACAATCGCCACGATCCGAGAAGGAATCGACCGACGACCACGTTTCGTAAATAGATCCGAGAACATTTCGTCGGGAAACAATCGATGACCTTCTCGATACAAGAGAGAATAGATCGATGCCTCAGACAAACGAGAACGGCAATACGATGCGCCAGAGGTCAACAAACTTCCCTGCTTTGGAGGTAAACCCTGCGTCATTACTAAAGAAGATCAAATTCCATTCACTTTGTCGATCTTTCGGTACGACAAAAAACACCAGTCACCTAGAACACCGGTCTAAATCCCATTTGTTGCATAGGCGTACATCACAACGTTTGCCACGGTTCCAGAGGCAAAGATGCAGGGTACTGTACTGACGACACCATGCCCCTGGTAGGCGCCAAAATTGGGCGTATACAAACACGATTCGTCGGTTTCGCAGAGTCCGTCTTCATCGCCAATGTGATCCAAAAGAATCTCTTTCGCATTGAGGAGGTAGATATTGCTGGGAGCCTGCTGATCTGTCGCTACCACATCACCATGAACCTCCGGGGGACATGACATGCCGGCGACAAAGGGTGAATTCTCTGCCTGCCCGTTACCGGTACGATTGCGCAATATTGGATCGGAGGAGCGCAGCTGCCAATCCCAAATGCGGCACGTGTCAGCGGCCAAACATTCTTGACGATGCAAATCGGAAGGAAACGCAGCCCCCCCATCAAGTCCCCAGCCGCGATAACGATTTTCAAAGCGGGACCAATCGGATATCGAGGATCCTAGCGCGGTTCCATCGGCGTCGGACGTATTGACTGCATCCCCTGGCGCCGCTATCGCGCCGCCAAATTGTGGTGGCGTAGCCATCGTTCCGACTTTGATAAATGCGGAGCTATCCGTCGGATTGCAGTCGGTGTCGATTCCAGGATTTGTACCACCCGCCAATTGGCAGTCGTCGCCACTCTTGTCGGCAACAAGCACACCGAGGAATCGAATATCGCTTGCAGGTGGAACGACTCTGACGCCGACATTTCCGTATCCAGCAACGAGATGACTGAAGGTAGACGCGGCCCCGCTGGCTTCCAGCCCCGTGTTGTTATTGACGGCAACGCAGTTGTGCAAGCTGGTTCGAGACAAATTCTCACGAAGACCGATTGCATTGTTGGTCAATGTAACATGAGCAAAGGTGTTGCTCTCGCCCCCCGTGAGTAGACGAAGCCCAAATCCATTATTCGCGCTGACAATATCGCTAAATACATTCAACGAGGCAATGCCCCCGCCGCTCACAAAATAGACCCCCGTATCGGCACTATTGGCTACGGTGAGCCGCGAAAACACTTGATGAGACCCACCCGACACCGTCACGCCCGAGTCATTGTTGATCGCGATAACCTCATCAATGACATTGCTGTCGCTCTCATCAACCCGAACACCGTAGCCATCGGCATTGCTGACTCGCACGCCATGAACTCGCGAAAAACGGGTGCGAAATAGATAGATTCCCCGGTCCTCCGACGCACTTCCCAACACGTCAAAGTCGCCTTCGATCCAGATAAATTTTGGCCCTTCGGGCGAACCTATCAAGCATACCCGATTGTCTGTGGTCCCATTGTTTGAACAATTGTTTTGGCCATTGCTGACAAAGCGCAGCATCGCGCCCTGCAAGGTGGTGACCGAAACACGATCTGCAGAGATGCGATATCCGACCGAATCCTGGTCGCTCGGTAGCACGTAAACTGCACCAGCTTCCGATAGATCGATGACCGAATCCGCCCCAGTGCCATTGCGAAACGCTGGGTCTGCAAGCGAAACAATAGGATTATCCCACCAAGCACTATCTGGGCCGTCAACGCTATCGCTACCATCAAGGACAACAATGTGATTCTGTCTCCAGCGAAGCTCAGCGCCAATCAAATCCTTGAGCCCCTTGCCCTCCCTAAATCCACGACTATAGAGAGTCGGCTGGTCGCCCTGATCATCGCAAAACCACTCAAACACGCCAAGTGCATCAGTCCCCGTTCGACCATCGCAGGACGTTCCACTCAAAGGCACTTTGCGCATGAGAGCAGCGGGAATACAGCTTCGTCGCCCCGGCGGATCCACATCTGTGCACGCCTCATCATCCTGATGGTAGGCACCCCGGTTTGGGTCCGAGTTCCGGACATAATCATTCCATTGGGTGCCATTTTGCAAGTACACCGCCTCTACCTCACCGGATAGACAGCCCCCACTAGGGCCACACCCCCACGTTTCACAGGAACAGTCGTTTGCTGCACCGCCAAACCCAATCCGCCCGCAGCCAGACATGACCATCACCATTACGGTGATCCAAGCTGCTCGAATCCCCACCATTCATCAGGTTATCGTAAAACTAAGGTACGAAGCGAGCCCTACCCACCTACGTCACCTCACAACGACCCAAACGATAATATTCCCCGAACAAACCAACCGTCCGCTGTCTCACGGAATTGGCAGTGGTCCGGGCGAATCCGCAGCGCCCCCCACCATCGCAAACACCAACCTGTTGCGTACTCTGCACCAAATCACCATGCGCGAAGACCCACACCACTGCCCCTTCCATGTGCTGACCTCCAGTACCAACCCAGGGCACGTCGTAGGATTTTCACGTTGTTTTTTGCTTCTTGGGATTGGTCAGAGGGACCAAACAACCCAAGAAGAGTCTAAACTGAACGAGTGACTGACAACCGCACAGCGGCTCTTCGAAGCTTTGCAATCAGCATGGTGGTCGGCTGCGTTGGCTACGGCGTATGCCGACATTATGACGTCCATGCGCTGCGTCAAGTTCCGATTGGATGGTTCTTTGCCAGTTGGGTTGTGATTCACACGATGCTTGGCATCCTGCGGTTCTTTGGCAAAAAATAGTTCGCGGTTACAGCATACGCAGTGCGGCACGCAACACAAGCCGACGGCCATCAAGCTTTCCGTCTTGCGGACCGAGCACGTTTGAAAATATAAAATCGGCACCAATGTCGATACGGCGGATGACAACCAGGGTCGCGCCTACTCCAAGCGGTACCTGTGCATTGTCGCCAAAACCTTCAAAGGTACCGTTGGTCATGCCGGTATAGACCTGGATAGCCGCCCTGGGCGTCAGCTGGTATTGCACCTCTATGGGAATATCCAAAACGTCTTTTCTGACATCATCGCGACCGACAATGCCCAAATAAAATTGCGGCTCAAATACAACCGATAGCTTCGAAACCCCGAGACGAGCCACCAGCCCAAGTCGAATCCCGGTGCCAAAGGGATCTGTCCCTGGGAATATCAGACCGCCGCGAGCGGCGAGCGCAACACCACCCAAACGGGCCAGGCTATAAATCCCCTCAAAACCAAAATCGTTGTATCCACACCCAGCGTTAAAACAGATTCCAGTTTCGTGCGTGACTCCGACGGTGAGGTCTTTGCTAACCCCATAGAAGAGATCCGGCGCGAGCGAGATGGGCTCACCGGCAGAACCAGAGTCTAAAGAAATGCGCAGAGATTCCGCCGCGAATCTCGATCATTCCTCCAGACAAGGTAAGCGGACGATCACCGAGGGCAAATGGCCAGCTCCCCGCCCCCGCCCACGCGTCTCGCTGGGTGAAAAATCCGACAACAAGCAGTGTAACGATAAATACAGCGGTCCAAATCTGACGGTTCACGGTAGTCTCCTGGTTTCTACAACTCTGTCTGCAGTTGAAGCGTCGCGACTGTAATCACCCCGCTGTATTTGTCCAACGCTATGCGAGGCAAACAGCCAATGAGCACGATAAATTTGACCTGCTCAGCCGCGCAGTCATACGACTAAGTAGCTAGAATTACCTTGGATCCGCCACACGCCCCCAGGTTGGATGGCGCAGCGCTAGCGTTTTAGGACACATTCAAGGCGTAGCTTTGTATCCGGTGGCGCATTCGCGCCGCCGCGCTCGTCGATAAGACGAAGCTCGGTTGCCGTCCCCTTGCACTCTTCTGTGTCGAGCTCAAATCGCCAGCACGGCAGCTCATCCGGGCTGGGAGTTTCCGAGGAGCACTCTCTTAAGCTTATTGATGCCTCGTCTGCAGTCCCAAGATTCTGGGTCTCTGCGACAACACACTCGTGTTGGACATTGTCTTTCTCCGGATCGAGATCGATATTCCCCTCGACACACCGGCTACCGACGATGTTGCGAAGCAGCGTCCCGATCTGCACCAGCGCATCCGAAAGATCCTCTTGGCAGATCGTCGTCGACACGTTTCGCTGCGGGAACCGCTGCGCAAACGCATTGAGCCGGATTGCAGGACTTGCCTCCGCGGCAACAAACGGCGGGTCAACATCATCAACGAACAATTGGCATTGTTTGCCAAGCGTGATGAATTCCCTCGGATTCTCAACTGTGGTATCCGCCTCCAGCTCTGAGATTACGGTTACAGGAGACGTCCCACCGACAATTTGAGCAACAATGACAAGGCCCGGATCTTGCGGTTTGAGCCCCTTTAAAAACTCCGCGTACTCATCGACGTCTGTCATAAATTGCGAGCGATTTTCAGCATCGCTGGTCGTCCCAGGACGTGGACGGCAATCTTCTCGCGTCCCTGTGACCATGGGATCCTCATGGGAGTCACATACTACGCCGTGCTTAAAGCATAAAAACGATCCCGTGGGCTGCCCGGTTTCCTGCTCAAATGGTTCGCTCAAAAACATCGACGGCTCCGGCATCGGCTCGGCCAGCGAGCAATCATCTTCGTCGGTAATGATAATTACCGCTAAATACGCGTTTTCCCGGAGAAACCCCGGATTTACGGTGGGATCGAGTGCCCTCTTTATCGCTTCGAGCGGTTGTTCAAACCGGCATCCACACTTGCCAAGGGGAGCAATGCATGAAAACACATCTGCTAGTGTGGGCTGGTCTGGATCAGACTCAGCATCGATATCGGTATTGGTGGAATAATTGCGCTCGCGGCTGGTCCGATCGGGAGACAACACATCTTTAATAAAGGTATCGAAGTTCCCCTCACCGTCGTCCGTTAAATCATCGAGCCCCATCCCGATGCACTCCGGCTCGATCGCGGGAATCTGGCCATCACACTCACTTTGCGGATCAGGCCGCGCCTCAAACTGCAACTTGCCACCATCGCCCCCAGGGGCACAATCCAAGCTTAAGATATGTTCCGGGGCATCTCCCGCACCGAGGTCGGTCGAGATGACACCAATATGGATATTGGGCAGACCGCCATCTATGCTCTCCAATTTTTCAATAAACTTTGGAAAGTTATCGGCCAGCGAGATTTGCTCCTCGCTCATCGATTTGGAGTTATCGATCACAAAGAGGATATCGATGTTGCGGTTTGGCTCGACGTTGAGCTCGAGACGGTTGACCGCGTTGTCGTCGGGGTCAACCTTTGCAAGCTCGCGGTTGGCACACGAAAGCAATAGTCCACCCGCGACCATTATCAACGCAAGGCTTTGCAGCTGCTTGCGGCATACGAGGCGCACGAATCGCCGATTGTTTTGATCGCTCATTATAAATCCACTTTTTTAGGAATACAGGTAACCCCAAAACACTGCTCGTCTGCGTTGCAACAATCGTTGCAACCACAAAGCTCTTGCCCCTGTTCGCAAATCGACTGACATTCTCCAACGCACACCTCACCGCACGCGTTGCATTCTTCATCGCACTTTTTCTCTACGCACTCGCCTTTGAAACACTGTTTCCCAACATTGCAAGTTTGATTCGAGCATTTGCCTCCTGGGCACCCATTTGGATCGCCACATTGCTTGTTTTGACATTGCGGAACGCAAACACAATTGTACCCCTTATTAAAACTCCCCTTGCATTCGTGATTCGGCTGTTCGCACTTACCGAGACACTCGCCGCCAACGCCATCGGGAGCCCCACACAAACCCTTGGGATTACATTTGGGCGATTGACACGTATTTTCAAAGCAGCGCTTTTCGCCGTCGCAACTTCCGTTGCCACAGAAGCCACCACACCCATCTTTGGCACCACATGGCTTGCCGCTGCACTTGGGTTTGCACACGCATGCAAACTTGCCATCTGATTGCTCTTGGCATTGCTCCTGCTCGCCGTCGCAAGTTCCCTTACAGGAACCCTTGCCACAGGTATCGGGCTCCCCACAGGCTTTGCCTTTGCATGATTTACTGCAACGACATTCGAACTGACCCGTACCATCCTTTTTGGCAAAACAACGCTGATCCGGACCGCAGGAGCCCGAGCCACAACGGCCACCAGTGCCACATCCATCGGGGGCATTGCAGGGCTTGCCCTTGCACTGGGGACGGCATTCACACGTAAATTTGTCTTTTTCCTTCTTGGCGCATCGATCATCGGGGTCCGAACATTTCCCCGGGCACTCCTTGACGCCGCACGGCGTTTTTGCCCCGCATTCGTCGATCCCGGAGCACGAGTCGCTGCACAAGCAAGCAAACTCCTTCGGTTTGCTGCCAGGGTCAACCTCGCGACAGGTCTCACCAGGCCCACAGGTATTGTTTGAGCATGTATTCCCACCCGGGCAACCATCTGACTCGCCACAGTTCTTCCCTTCACAATCTGGCTGACACTCGCAGGTGAACTTACCGTTTTTCTTCTCGCAGGTCCCTTGACCCGGGCAGCTTTCGATATCGCAGGTTCCATTGCATTTATCGTCGTCACCACATTTTTTACCTTGAGCAGGATCACACAAACGTTTGCACGACCCGCAGTCGCCAAGCTCACACCGAGCGTTGTCGGCGCAGTTCTTTCCGGTACAGTCACAGCTGTCGACGCATTGGTCCTTGCCATCGATAACCCGGCAAATTTCTCCACCCGAACACTTCAAATCCGCACAAGGAAAGTCAACACAAGATCCCTCTAGACATCGCTGGCCGCTCGGGCATTCCTTGTCAAAACACGGATCTGCCACGCATTTATCGTTCACGCAACGCTGGTTGTCCTCACATTCTCCGTTGCAGGGCAAGCAATCCAGCCGGCACTCCAATCCCTCGTCGCAACCACCGTCGCATTTTGGCAAGTCCTGACAACGGCCGCGGAAGCAAACTTCGTCACCGCTGCAACCCAACAAACACTCTTCGGGCGGGAAACAGCCAGCAATGCACACGCCATCAAGGCAAGTCTCGTCGTCTTTGCACTTCTTGCCCTCACATTTACTGGCGGCAGACAAGCAAATCTTGCGGCACGGATCAGGCGCGCAAAATCCCTTGCGACACACCTCACCAGGCCGACAATCTTTCTCAACCGATGCATTGGTGCAAACACGTTGCGGGGAAGAGGTCGTCACGGGCCCGTTCCCGCTGCCGTTGCCCGACCTGCCACCTGTTCCAGAGGCAACACATTTCCCGTCGACGCAATCTTCGGTATCGCTACAAACCGGATCGCAAACATCGGACGACCCATCGTTACCGCAGTGGGCAAATCCCAAAACCAAGGTCGTTGCCGTCAACAACCGAAAGACGAAAACACTTGACGCGATCATCCGAGATGAATTTTTCATAATTGGAGCCGTAGTATACATTTTGGATGTAATTTTCCTACAATTTTGTCTTACATTTCTCCTAAGAGAGGGTTCCGGTAATTCGTCAAATTTTCTGACCTTCGGCTGCCCAATCAGCCAAATAGTTCCTAGTCTGCATCTCTTACTCGTCCATGCCCGGGACGCAAGTATGCGTGAAGCTTGAGCGCTGCGTGTTTCTTTGCTTCCGATCCAGGACAGCGGTATGCATCTGCACGGTGGACTCACTGTTGTCATTGCACACGCGCTATCTGCAAATGCGCCTAAAAAGCGCACGCAATCGCCCGGATCTTCACCGCCATCAAATCGATCAATACGAGCGCTTATTGCAGCTAGCAGCTCAATGCACGACCATAGCCGAATACAAACAGGCAGCAACTGCAGAGGATCCGAGTGGTGGACTCGACTGGGCCGAAGAGTTGGATCGTTACGAAAACACCCGTGCGCTCCATGCGGACTTACACCAAATAGACCAAGCGCGTGCCTGCGAGCAGTCGATTGAAGCGATTACGGCGAGCACAGACCCATCCGATCGAATCGCCGCGTTGAACGCTGTGTCTAAAAAAACAATGCCCAAAACGCTCGCCTCTCTAGAGCGACCCAGTGTGGCATCACGCATCATCATCGCGTTGCTGCAATGGACCACCGAGACAGAACCCAGCGGTCTGCGGCAAGCGATCCAGGGGGACTGGCGGCGTATGCAGCAACTATCTCCAGGGTGCACCTGGCAAACACTGTTCCAACGCCCGGATGTTGTCCAACACTTCCCGTTTGCAGCGACCGGATATGGGCGTCTCGGAGAACTATTTGCCCAGGCCATCAGCGAGGACTCATGCTAGTCGGCTCGATTGCAGATGCCGCCCGGGTGTATCATCTCGGCTACGAGATCTTGGACGAGTCGCAAACATTCAGCAAAGCGATTTACGAGCAGGTGTTTCAACTCGAAAAAGAGGCGGATAGTGCTATCGCGTTTCTTCACAGCGTTGCTGAACAAAACCTGCACACGCAAATTACTGCCGCGCCATTTTTGCAAACGGCCTCGCAACGGCTTGAACTGCTTGCCGGCCGCTACCAACCTCATCTGATCGCCCACGATGAGGGACTCAGTACCACCCTCAACGAATGCAAAACCCCCACCGAAGTCCTCGCTCATGCCAGAGCCTATGACGAGCGGCTCAAGATACTCACGATGTGGTGTGAAACTGTATTGCAGTTTGCATTTCGCCCCGTGGTCACCCTGCTCTACTTTGAAGCCGAGCCAACACAAGCGCGCAGGACTGCTGTTGCCAATAGCTATTCGGCACTACGAGCAGGACTCGGAGTCAACTGGACACAGTTATGGTCGTGTTCCTATATCCAAAACTTCTTTCGCCACGAGCTATTTGCCTGGCTCAACTATCGCGGCGATGACCACGTCACCCCCGCCTTCATCCCCGGCGAAGCGGGAACCTCGCTTCGCCGGCAACTCGCGGGCGCTGAGTCTGCTTATATTCTCCACGCAATGGAACAAGGCGAAGATCTCGAAGCTTTGACCCAAGCGCGTTTCAAGACCCCGGCTGACGCCCAAACGCGCTTAACAGCGCTTCTTGTTGAGGCGGAGCAACAGCCCGATCTGCCCGTCCAGCCACCAACCCCGCTACAATGCTTTGGCGAATTGGTCTCCTGGGAACACCTCAATGACGATTTGGCCTTATTTTCCAGGCTCTTGGCACATCCCATCGGATAATTCTTGGCCTGCCAGCAAAGCTGCAGGGCGAATTGTCGTGGTAGAGTCCGTACTAACAATCGATCAGGAACGAATCGGGAGCACACATTCGGCCAATGCGTGACACGAAAAAACAGCAACTTCTAGGGCACCCTCTTGTCGAAGATCAAGCAGACGAGGTGGAGTCGACCTCCACCCACTACCTTGACCACGGACGAACCCTGCACGCGAGTGAAAGCCTCATCGATATTCGCGCCCCAAGTGGTCAGTTGGAGCTGCGACTTCGAATGACCGAGGACGGCCCGGTGTTGACACTCGACGGCGTGCGCCTGGACATCACTGGTAGCGAACACGTTGGGATTACTTGTAAGCAATTTGTCGTCAATGCAACCGAGTCGGTCGCGATATCTTCCAAAGGACAAGCCTTGGTAGAAGCCGATGAAGACTTGCACGTCGACTCCAAATCCGATGTCAGGATCAAGGGCAAAAAAATCTACCTGAACTAGAAACACCTCAAAGAAACCATACCCTAGCCAAGTGAGATCTCATGCCAGCCGCTGCGCGAAAAACAGATAAAGTGCTGCAACCCGGCCCCCACTGCCATACGCCCACCCACCCCGTTGGTAGTTCAACGGCCCCGATCCCACATCCGGCTACCCCCCTTGAGATCGTCTCCGGGACCATTCCAAAGGTGATCATTGAGGGGCAAGAAGCCGCTGTGGTCGATAGTATTTCAGACCCTTGCGAGCTGACCACCTGCGTCCCCGCTGGCCCTGGAGTCATAAACATGGGTTCTGCAACTGTGCTTCATGGTGGTAAGCCCGCGGCGCGCGTCGGTGACACAAGCAATCATGCAACCTGTGTTGCCCCGATCCCTGCCCCGACCGGACAAATCCTGCCGCCCGGTGCCACAACAGTCATTATTGGAGGATAGCGCTTGCGCGTCCAGCACTTTGAAAAACTTCGGCCCTTGTGCCCGACCTGCAGGGCGGCGGGTCGTCCGCCACTTCCGTTGACGGTTGGCAGCGTCGTCAAACAGGATAGTGGCGATATCCTAGAGGGCATACTCACCTGCCCCAGTCCCGAGTGTCGGCGCGAGCACCCCATTATTGACGGCATCCCGATCATTGTCGCCGACATTCGTTCGTACATGAGTCACCAACTCGATGCCATCCGCGATCGCTCTGACCTCTCGGATACGATCGAAAGCTTGCTCGGGGATTGCGCCGGCCCCAACTCCGCGCTCGATCAAAGGCGCAATCAACTCAGCTCTTACGGCTACAGTCACTACGGAGACTTAGCACCAAAGACTTCAACGACTGACGCCAAGCCCGGATTTGGCATCGCGAACCTGCTACAAAGCAGCCTCGATGCCCTGAGCAATCCCCCCCAAGGTATCTGGCTCGATCTCGGTTGTTCCCTGGGACGATCCAGCATCGCGCTTGCGGATCAAACGAACGATATCGTCCTCGGCATCGACCTAAACTTTGCCATGCTCAGGCTCGCCCGGGCTGCAGTCACCACCGGCCAAGTCCGCTACCCGTTGCGAAGAGTCGGCATCGTCTATGACGACCAAAACGTTGCGGTTCCAGTAAAAAATCCCAACCTGATCGACTTCTGGGCATGCGACGCAACAGCTCTCCCCTTTTCTGCCAAACACTTTGACGGCGCTTGCAGCCTCAACGTCCTAGACTGCGTCCATTCCCCCCTCGAGCACCTCAGTGAAGCCGCCCGCGTGCTCAAGCAAGACCGCGAACTCGTCCTCACAACCCCGTATGACTGGTCAACCAACGCGACCCAACTCGGGGCGTGGATCGGCGGCCACTCCCAACGCGCCCCACACAACGGCAGTAGCGTCCAAACAATCAAAAACCTGCTCGCGAAAACCGATCCCAGCTACGACACCGGCCTCGTCCTCGTCCGCGAACGCGAGCTCCCTTGGCGCGTCTACGTTCACGAGCGAGCGTCCATGGACTACCGATGCCACGTCATCGTGGCCAAAGCATCCGCGGTTTCGTCAAACGTAGCTCACGACGAAACTTAGACCACCTTCCCATCGAAACAACGTTCCAACTTTCCTGACCTACTTCGCGAGGCAGATCTCGTTGGCCACTTTCTCGTGTACACCGTTCGTCGGCCCTGCGAGACCGCTCGTCTGTGTCTGCTGGCTGTGATCAAACGTGCCGCATATATTTCTATAGACCTAGCAATCGCAAAAATCATCACAATGAAACTACTCCCATTACCACTCCCATCGCAATCCCGTTTCGTCTTCGCTATACTGGTTTGTCTCGTCTGCAGCTGTATGGATCCCGGAGAACCCGGCAACTTAGTCCCGCAGACTGTTGAATTTGACGCGACGCTTCCACGCATTTCCATCAACGGAACGCTGCTGCACGCGCAAGCGTTTGGCAACTCAGATGATCCAATGATCATGGTGTTACACGGCGGCCCAGGAGGAGATCATCGCGCATTGCTTCCCTACAAAGTCCTTGCCGATGACGGTTACTACCTCGTGTTTTGGGATCAACGGGGTGCGGGATTGTCGCAGCGCCACCCGAGCTCCACGTACACCTTTGAGACATACCTCTCGGACCTCACTGCAGTCATCGAACACTATAGTCGCTCGCCAGATCAATCGATTGTGTTTTTCGGTCATTCCTGGGGAGCGATGTACGCAACCTGGTTCATTAACGAAAATGGAGACTATAACGGTCGCATTGCAGGCGCCATTCTCAGTGAGCCCGGCGCATTTACCAGCCGGCAGCTCGAAGACTACTTGGAGGTCCTAGAAGGTAGCATCGGCTTTACCAGCGAACTCCTCAACGATTTCGTATGGGCAGATCAATTTCTTTCCCCAGGCGATCATCAGCGGGCGGACTACAAGCAACAAATCATTAGCATTGGCGGTCT
Organism: Kofleriaceae bacterium; assembly: GCA_965223575.1. Taxonomy (GTDB): domain Bacteria; phylum Myxococcota_A; class Polyangia; order Haliangiales; family Haliangiaceae; genus CBDCWZ01. The sequence goes on along the minus strand of CBDCWZ010000107.1, from coordinate 3,218 downwards.
TCCCAGCGAGCACGGCGATCAGGACAATCCAGAACCCAGTTGGCGATCAGGCGCGATCGCAAATCGAGAACTCCTGCGCATTGGGACCAAGGATGGATTTGATTGGACCACAAACTTATCTGCGTTCCCCCACAAGGTCCTTTTTCTCCGCGGCGAACGCAACGAAAACATGCCGCTCTCCCATCAACAACAGCTTGCCGATAGTTATCCCAACGCCGAAATCATTACGATCCCAGACACCGGTCACTACGCGATTTGGGACAAGCAACCCGAGTTCCTCTCGCATACGCGAAGATACCTCGCAGAGCGCAAGGTAGGGAGCAAGTAATGAAAACAGAAATATTCCGCACGCTCATCTCCTTGGTGTTCTTGTCCCTTCCCGGATCATCCTGGGCGCAAGAAGCAAACTTGGGCGCCATCACAGAGGATCACCCCAATATCGTAAAAACGACAACCGGACTCGACCACGGGTTTGTTTTTGGTGTCGGCTATGGGCGTTTGTTTCGTATCCTTCGGCACCCCACAGTGATCCACGCACAGGTTTCGATGCCATGGGCAAAGTTTGATCTACAAGACTCTCAATGGAAACTCGGCGCTACCATCCCGATTCTTGGCAAGGGTCACTGGAGGCTTAGCGGCCGCATCGATACCGTTGTCCGAACGACCCACAACGACATCAATCGCATGGTCTCTATCGGCGCGGACATTCGACTCACGGGTGGATATGTTTCGCCATCTTGGTTTGCAGGCTCCCTAGTCGGATTCGATTGGGCCCTCACAACGCACATCAAACACACAGATGCCTACCGAGAAACAGTATTTTCTCAAGCGAGAGATGGCTGGTATCGCGGGACCGGAGGGACCGTCTATATGGGGCTGTATGGTGGCTACTCATTTGGCAAACTCGACTTGGCAACCCAAATCAGTCAACCCAGACATCCAAATTTTGCATCTAAGACCATTCCCTTCCAGGTTAACATCTCGGCAAGCTACCTTTTTTAGAAACATCCATAACCAAACACAATTCGGCCCTATAGTCCTAGGATACCCACGCTATCGCATGTAACAATCAAGTTTGAGCAAGGCATGCTTCCACGACAATTGCTATGGATCGCACTCGTTGTACCGCTACTGATCGGCCCGATACCCTCAGCAATCATGGGCACAACTAGCTGGACGTCTGCATTGCGAGGTACTCTTGCGATTTCCATTCCGTTTGTGTCGATCACGGGCGCGTTGATTGCGTTTTATGGACGCGTTGCAACCACCTTTCTGCAACGAATCCACCGCAGACGGTTTCGCATTGTGTTTCATGTCGTAGCTGTCGCGAGTATCGCTATCGTCATCGGGGCGCTCATTTTTCCTGTTTACCATCAGATCGATCCCGCCCCATTGACCTTCCCCAGTGGATGGTCGTGTGCATCGTGAACTCCTGGGCCATCGCCTTGCCTACACTGTGGCTTCGGCATCTGATTCGCGATTCAGAGACCAAACAGCGCCATCTTATCGAGGCAAAACTTGCAGCGCTGCACGCCCGGATCAACCCTCATTTTCTGTTCAACAGTCTGAATACAATTGCGAGTCTCATCGCCGACAAGCCCACGCTTGCTGAAGAAACTGTCGAGCGACTTGCCAACGTGTTTCGCCACGTTCTGGATACAGATCACCGCCTTCTCGTTCCGCTGTGTGATGAAGTAGCATTCGCCAAGGATATTCTCGCCATCTATGGCGCACGCTTCGAGGACAACCTAAAGTTTACGATCGACATTGACGCAACAGTGGCCAAGGCTCCGGTTCCCAGTCTCATCATGCAACCCTTAATCGAAAACGCAATTCTTCATGGAATCGCGGCCCGCGGGCACGGTGCGATTCATGTTGTCGCGAAACCGGACGACCAATCTGTCATTCTCGAAATCTGGGACAATGGAGTCGGTCCGGGACGTTCGCAACACAACGGCCGAGGAACAGGACTTGCCGACATGAGGCAAAAGCTAGCCCTCATCTACGGAAATTCCGCAACACTGTCGCTCACAGGGCAAAGTGAAAAGACCCGCGCTCTGATTCGCCTACCCATGCAGCGCAAGGCTCCCCATGTTGATCTTGATCGTTGATGACGAAGCCCCAGCCCGCCGTCGACTGCGTAGCCAGTTGGAAAAACTGGGGAGCTTGACATCGTCGGTGAAGCATCTGACGGATACAAGGCGATATCAGGCATCGAAGCGCTCAATCCGGATGTCGTTTTTTTGGACATCCACATGCCACACCTCGACGGCCTCGCGGTGGCCGCGAATGCATCGCCGCTACCCGCCCTCGTTTTTGTCACTGCATATGACGAATTTGCTGTTCGTGCCTTTGAACTCGGCGCACTGGACTACCTATTAAAACCGGTCTCACTGAAACGACTGGCCGCAACGATCGAGCGTGTTCGCAAGTCGCTGCATACCCCAAACCCAGCAGCATCCAGTTTGTCTCCACCTACGTTTCGCAAACGAGCACACCACCCCAAGCCCGTATCATTTGTTACGACCAAGGAAACTTCCAAGTCTTCGACGCACGACAAATTAGTCATTTCCGCGCGAGCAATAAATACACAAGCTTCGTCGTCGACGGAGTTGAGCAGCTTACAAACGAACCTCTTACAACCCTTGAGACACGTCTCAAAACGTTTCATTTTGTGCGCGTTCACCGTGCCTTTCTCGTCAATATGACCCGTGTTCGGGCTCTATTTCAAAACGGCGGCGAAACGGTACTTCGCCTCTCCGATGGCGAAAATGTACCTGTCAGTAGACGGCGCGCTCGCGCCGTGAAATCGCGACTGGAAGCCGTCGTCTCCGGCGATGGATCGAGTTTTTGAACCACTTATGTGATTGAAAACCAAACACGACCCCAGCTGCTGAGCCGGACTAGAGAGCTGAACACGTAAAGTTGCTTATCGACGGTAAAGGATCGGAATCGTTGGCGAGGCGGACACTGCCAATGCAACCGTCTGTTTCCAGGCGAAAATCAGGCGCAACCAACATAGATTCGCCCGTATTTGGGCGTGGGCGGGCGGGGTTGGGTCCCGTCAAGGAGGACAACGTAGCCAGCGATTTCGAGGGGTAGCGTCGGAAAGTGAATTTACGTGTTCAGCTCTCTAGGAACGAGCAGTCATGGACTACCGATGCCACGTCATCGTCGCAAAATCATCCGCAGTTTCGCCCGACACCGCGCGCCGCGAA
>CBDCWZ010000106.1:0-77858 GCA_965223575.1 Kofleriaceae bacterium | reverse complement strand
CTAGAAACGTCGGTCACCGGCACCGTCTCGCTTGAGGCAGGCAAAAAAGGCATCAACATGTCACGCATTATGCGGTCGTTCTATGCCTATGCGGACAAGACGTTTAGCTTTGAGGTCATCCACGCTGCATTAAACGACTATAAGACTGCGCTCGAGAGCTTTGACGCACGCATTCAGATGCGGTTCAGCTACCCGGCCAAGGTCGAAAGCTTGCGCTCGGGCTTGTCCGGATATCAGTACTATGACGTCGCGCTAGAGTTGGTGGACCAAGCCGGTGCTCGCAAGCGGATCATTCACCTCGACTACGTCTATTCATCGACCTGTCCGTGCTCGCTGGAGCTGAGCGAGCATGCGCGAGCCACCCGCGCTCAGCTAGCGACGCCGCATTCTCAGAGGTCGGTTGCACGAGTGTCGGTCGTGCTGACGGAAGCGACGGATTGCTTATGGTTCGAAGATCTGGTCGAAGCTTGTCGGCGTGCGGTGCCGACCGAGACGCAAGTGATGGTCAAACGCGAAGATGAACAAGCATTTGCCGAGCTCAACGCGGCGAACCCAGTCTTTGTCGAAGATGCGACTCGCCTGTTCTGTGAGCAGTTGCTGGCCGATTCCCGGGTCGGAGACTTTCGGGTGATTGTGAGCCATCAGGAAAGCCTGCACAGCCACGACGCTGTATCGATCTTTACCGAGGGATCCACTTTCGAGCAGACCAGTATCGATCCTCGCATGTTTCAGACATTGTTCCATGTCGGCTAGGGGCATCGATCAAGGCGCCAAGATCCGAGGGATTGGCCACTCATCCTCATTCAACCCACACTATGATGAATAGCGCATCGACACCTAAAATGGACCGACTTGTATGGCTGGACATGGAAATGACCGGTCTCGACCCAGCGACCTGCGTGCCGCTCGAAGTGGCCATCGTTATCACCGACAGTATTGGGAACGAACTCGCCAACTACGAGTCTGTGGTCAAAGCCGGCGACGAAGCTCTGTCAACCATGAGCGACTTGGTCCGCAACATGCACACACAAAACGGCTTGCTCGATCGCGTGCAACAGGCAACCAAGACAAACACACAAGTGGACGCGGAGATGCTCGAGATAGTTTCCAGGCGGTGTGTTGAGAAGACCGGAGTCCTTTGCGGCAACTCCATTTGGCAAGATCGCAGATTTTTGCGCGAATATTTTCCCAGATTCGAGAACACTCTCCACTATCGAATGATTGATGTATCGACGATCAAAGAGCTAGTCCGACGATGGTATGGCGAGTCCAAGGTGTTTAGCAAAGAAAATGATCACACAGCGATGGCCGACATTCGATCCTCCATGGCAGAGCTCGAGTACTATCGAAACACCGCCTTCCGCAGCTAATATCGGCGCCTTTCGGGATTCGCAGTGGTTTCCGAATCCCAACCCCGTCGGCGGCTACCGTGTTCCCGCGACAGTCTCCTCAAACACGACCAGACGTCCGTACGGCGTTCCAACAAGCTCACCCTCGCGCATGGTAGGCCGGCCACGTAGCATGGTCGTAACAGGAACGCCAACGACCTCCATCCCATCGAATGGAGTCCAACCACTGCGGGATACCATTATCGAATCTTGCAATCGAGTCCGTTGTTGCAGATCGACGAATACAAGATCGGCATCCATCCCTACGGCGATCCGCCCCTTGCGCGCGATCCCGTAAACCCGCGCTGGGGAAGCACTCAGCAAGTCCACGAGTCGTGCTAGCGAGAGCCGACCTTCATTGACGTGTGTGAGCATGACGCTCAAGAGTGTCTGCACACCGGGCATGCCAGAAGGCGATGCCGGGTACGGCTGCGCCTTTTCTTCAAGCGTGTGGGGCGCGTGATCGGATCCGATCACGTCAATGACACCAGTCCTCACGGCCTTCCAAAGCGCGTCACGGTGCTCGCTGCCCCGAATTGGCGGGTTCATTTGCGCCCGCGTACCGAGCTGTTCGTAGCAGCCGGGCGCAGCAAATGTCAGATGCTGCGGTGTCACTTCGATGGTCGCAAAGTCACGATGACGCGCAAGCAAGGCGATTTCCTCGGCAGTCGTGATGTGGAGAACATGCACCCGGCGCCCGTAGCGACGCGCGCTTTTCAGGCAACGCTCCGTGGCGCGAAACGCGGACTGTTCATCACGCCAAATCGGGTGAACTCGACAGTCTGCGTCATCGGCTTCCGCCAAGTGTCTGCGTTCTCGGAGACGAGCCTCGTCTTCAGCGTGAATCGCGACGCGACGACTTCCATGACGCATGACTTCATCCAGCGCGCTGTCTTGATCGACAAGCAACGACCGGTGGAACTGCCCATAAACACCTTCACACCAGCGCAGCCCGGCAGGCGCTCGAGGTGTGCCAGCTGGAAAGCATTGGCACCAGAAGCCCCCACGAAGAAAGCGATATCTGTCCATGCACGCCCGGCGACGCGCGCGATCTTGTTCGCCAGTGCCGCTTCGCTGGTGGTTGGTGGGGCCGTATTCGGCTTTTCAAGGACCGTTGTCACACCACCAAGGGCACCAGCTGCAGTTCCGGTCTCGAGGGTTTCCTTATGTTCGAGACCCGGTTCACGGAAGTGCACTTGTGAGTCGATAACCCCTGGCAAGATGTGCAAGCCGCGCGCATCGAGGCTTTCCACTGCACAGCCGGCACCAAGCGACCCGAGCGCCGCGATTCGACCGTTGCTTATGGCAAGATCCAAATCGAGAATACCCCACGGGGTCACACAAGTCCCACCGACAATGACAAGGTCGAATCGCCCTGGCGCAGTCACTGGGTAACCTCTCTCCAGAAAGCCGCGTATCGCTGGTCGAAGATCCTCTTGCAACTGACTCGGCAGAGACCTGCATCGAACGCAGATTGCGTTCTATTGGTCCCGAACCGAGGCCTTCGTCGATGAATAACAGCTCGGAGTGGCAAGGCCCCGATCGTCATCGAAGCCATCCCGGTGTTGCCGTCAGGTCCCGCTCCGCTTCCAAGACCTCTACCGGGAGCGCATCAGATGCCTGGTCAGCGTGGCTGACGTGCCATAGGTGAAGCTCTATGTTTGCAATGCCGGCCTGTTCGGGATAGATGTCGAGACGGTCGCAAAAAAAGATTTGCACCGTCTCCCCATCCAAGCGTTCCGCAAACAGCCCTGGGCCGCCGGGCTGCGCGGAATCGGAAATATTGGGCCAAGCAATCACCGGGGTTTCGTCGTCGAGAGGAAAGTAACGAGAAGAGAATTCTCCGCACGGGTTGCCGTCAACCGGGCCACCCGGCAGGGGCGCAATCTCGAGAGCCTGCTCGTTTCGCATGCGCACATCCAGGGAGGTCGGTGCGCCACCGGCCCGCAGGGGTTCGAGCGTGTCGCCCGAAGGCACTGACGGTGGCAAGACATCGAGCGGTTCATCTGTTGGCGTAAGCCATCCGTTATCGATATCCCATACTGCCAAAACAGTGTCGGTTCCGGCTAACGCTAGCTCGACGGTGGTGAAGTTTGAATGTCCGCCGCCCGTCCTTAGATCAGGGTCTGATCCACCGTCGGAACAACCGGCCAGGAGCCCACCTACGAGTAGTGCGTGCACACATTGTCTTATGCTCGGTCGAGTATTCATCACATTCCTCAGTGTTGGATCAGTATTGGAGTTGATACGTTAGCGTGAGGTTAAATCCTGTCTGGGGCGCCACGTCTTTGATTCGCGACAAGTGGTCGCGCCACACACGGTCTGTGATATTGAACGCCCTCGCAGTCACGACATGTTTCATCCCAAATATATCCCCAGACCAACCCGCACTCGCATGTGCTAAAGCGTAGCCGGACGTCGGATCTTGGGGGCTTTCCATGGTGTCGCCAATTTCAATCGGCCGGGGGACTCGGGACTGCCGCAAGGCGCCCGATAGACTCGCCGATCCAAAAAAACCGCTCCGCTCGTAACGAACAGTTGCCTCACCATGCAGAGGAGGGACAAATGGTAGGGGATTGGAGTCACTGCGTCGCTCTGCCCAAACGTACGAGAGGGTGCCTTCGACGCTCAGTCCCCAACCGAGACCCACGCGCGCTTTGCCTTCAGCCCCAAGGAAAAGAGCATCCTCGGAGCGGGCTTCAAACACCGGAGTATCCCGCGGACGCGCACCCTCGCGGATGACCCGCACGGTCTCGAGTGTTGGCGTATATTGCACGTAGTTGTTGACAAAATTGACGAACCCGGTCGCCTCAAGACTGAATTGTTTCTGCTTAGCAAGCACGAATATATCAACACCAGTCCCGACCTCCGAGGGCAAATCTGGTGTGCCAATGTCGAAGGAGAAATCAGCGAGGTGCGGACCATCCGAGTAAAGCTCTTGCATATTTGGCGAACGAGAGGAGCGGGCCACGGTCGTTCCGATAGCCCAAGTCTTGCTCACATTCCAAAGCGCCGCGAGCGAGCCAGAAAATAGATTAAAATCACGCCCGGTCACCGTTTTCTCGATCAGTCGATCTGCCGTACGCACGCTAATGGGGTCCACCGATTGCGGAGAAAGTTGTCGGTGCTCGTAGCGTAGACCTAGATGTAGCGAAACCGGCTCGACATTGAGCTTCTCGAATAGGAACCCAGCGACCCCCCAGTCGGTGCCCGAACGGAAACCGGGAGCGTTGCCCCCGGCAAACACATCCTGACTGGTCATCGCAATGCCAGCCGCCCCACGAAGAGAATCCGCACCGTCTGGATTGTGCGCGTGGCGGACGAGTACGTTGGACTGGATGGAATCGAGCTCGAAAGCGGCACCCAGCGCTTTCTGTCCGTTGATCAGCCCTTCGATCTCGTCATGTGTGTACCGTGTGAAGCTGGCCCCAAACTCAACGCTGTCGATGTGAACAGAGGTCGGTCGGTATATGCCTTTTAAAACACCATTGACCCGGCGGGCCTCAATGGCTGCACCACCCGGATGCCCGCCAGGAATGATGACACCGCCAAACTCGCCTGGCACCCCATAGTCGTTCTGAAAGTAGCGCACCGACGCGCCCAATTCGCCCCACTCGGGATGCCAACCCACCCCCGCACTGCCCCCAAACGCGGTCACATCGGTGTTCGGAATCTCGCCTTGCGGCGTGTGCACGTCGGAACTCCGCCGTACCGATGCCTCAAGCCGCGCGGCGATAGGTCCCACTGGACTGACAACAGCGGCCCCTTGGGCAAAGCTTCTGCTGGCAGATTCGACCTGTATTCCTACGGTTGACGACAAAGACTCCACGCCGCCCGGGATATCATGTCGAATCACGTTGACGACGCCCCCCAACGCGTTGCCGCCATAGACAAGCGTGGCGGGGCCTCGCACAACTTCCACTTCGTGCGCCGTCAGCGGCTCAAGCATGACGCCATGGTCGGCTCCGCTCCAATATAGGTCGCCATTGCGAAACCCATTCTCGAGCATGAGCACTCGATCTCCTCCCAACCCGCGAATCGTTGGCCTGGCTGCGCCAGGACCATTGTAGGCGACCGCGACGCCGGGAACCTTCGCGATGGTTTCGGGAACGCTGCTCCGCAGGCTCTCCTGAAGCTTAAGACCGCGCAGCGTCGTCGCGGGACGAAGCACGTTGGCAGAGGCATAGACGGTGACATCGATCACCTCAGTAGGTGTCATCCGGATTTCGGTAGCGAACTTCGCACCGATGTCTCTGACTTGTATGCTCTCGAATTCATAACCGAGATGAAAGACCTCGATTTCCAATCCAAAGTTCTTATTACCATCGGCCAACGCACCCTGGGGGTGCTTCACAACAAGCGCAACTCGGCCGCCCGCATCTGTTACCCCTGAGGCGAGTGTCAATTCTCCCACCTTAGCGCTGACATCCGCCCCCTTCACTGGTACCCCTGAAACCACGTCCAAAATCAAAACAGACAATGTTGATTGGCGCTCCGCCGGGTCCGCGTGGATGCGACTCGCAACGAGGACCGTCAAGACTACAGTGATGGCAACAACCAAACAAACAACCTGGACATACCCTCGCATTACCGCAAATTCTCCGAGTCAGCCACCCGCGCACTGCGCAGCTTCGGTGTGGACGCGCGATGAAACGAACGCTTGGAAGAATCACGCCACAAGGTTAACCCCGGCCACTTCGACCAGTCAGCACCAGAATCTGCATCTACGACCGCTGGGAAAGAGCGCCGAATACGCTCCGCAATTTCATCGACCTTCGCGTGACGAGTGCGGAATGCGATTTCCCACGTGGTGAGATCGACACCGAGTCGGACGAGTCGCCGCACATCCTTTGGAAGCGCATCGTCAGTTCGCAAAATACGCAACCGCTTGTGGATAAATTGGTTCCAGTTCTGCCCGTGCAGATATTTACGATTCGCATCACGGCTCACCCGCACTTTGCTTGCGTCGAGTTCTAGCGCCGAGTTGCCAAGGGTATTGACCCGCTCAGTACTGAGATCACCGCGGCCAACGCGGCCAAGATAAAGCATCGCCACTGCTACGCCATGGCGCATGGATGGATCTTCGACCTGCCCCCAAGAACGCGTGGAAGCTGCCCGGTCAGACACCGTTGCCCATGACAACTCCGCGTCTTTCAAAGCGACAAGGCCGAGCGACGGCTTCTCAGGGCGAAAGGTGTTACGGAACAGATGAACCTCCGGAAACGCTGTCAAAATCGATGCCAAAATAAGCTCTAGTTGCGATTCTGAAAACTGGTGCATCGGAAGCCACTGGCAAAACACACCTCCTTTTGTGAGTGATCGCCGCACAGCTTGAAAGTGTTCCGTGCTGTAAAGACGACCCACGCCGGTTGACCATGGAAGAAACAAATCACCGATGATCGCGTCAAAGCGATCGCGAGCTGCGCCGATATACGTACGCCCATCTTCTTCGAGAATTTGCACGCGAGAATCATCCGCAACGCGGCGATTCACTTCGGCGAAGTATTTCTTGGCCGCGGCGATCACGGAACGAGACAACTCCAGAACTTCAGCACGCTCCACAGGTCCATGCAACAAAGAGGCGCCCGCAGAAGAACCCGTAGCAAGACCGATCAGTGCAATCTGTCTCGGCTTGCGGTGAAGTAGTAGCGGCAAGTGGGTTTGACGCTCCTGGTCAGACGCAGCAGTGGAGCTGCCAAGTACATACTGGTTGTTGACGACCATGGCACGTCCCATGCGGGCATGGTCGACAACGCTAAGCGTTCCTTGTCGGTCAGTGGTCTGTGCTACGACTTCAAATCCAAGATGCGGGTTGATCATTGGCAGTCCGGGTAGCCACAACACAACGATCGTAAGCACACCCACGGCACAAAGACCTGGATAGACAGCAGACCGTAGTCGTCTCGCGATGCCGACCGGGCGAGTCAAAAGCAGCACCAACGCGACAAGACAATAGATCCCTCCGACCCCCCCAAGTGCGACATACGGACCAAACGCCGGAAGCAACACTTGGTTCGAGAGTTCGGCGCCGACGAGCCCCCCGACACCGTTCGCGGCGAGAAGAGTGGCAACCGCTGCCGCAGATCCCGACACCGATCCACGATTTGTATGGTTCATCAACAAGGGAAACACACAACCGATCAACAGCGCACCTAGTCCGATGAAAGCAGCTGTCAATGCAAACAGTCGAACAAGAAAGTGAGACAAGCTATCGCTCGTCCCCGCAAAGCCTCCATCGTGCACGAGCGCCCAATAGGCGAGCGGCGCAGCTGCGACCAATACGCCACCGGTGGCGAGCGCGATAGAAACAGCACGATCGATGTTGGAGTTTCGAAACACAGTCGGTGCCACGGCTGCCGCGATCGCAAGCATCGCGATCATCGTCGCAAGAATCGCCGCCGGCGCATAAAACGACATCGTGGCGACTAACATGAGCAGGTGCAGCGCAATCACCTCGACGGCAAGCACTCCAACGCCTGACATAAATGCCAACCCAATGATACGAATCGGCGTCTTCGTCGCAGTCTCGGGGTCAGTTGCGGATACGGATTCCGAGGAACGCGGCACCGGCTCAAACACGATCGCGATCAAAGCCGCACTCAGATTGAGTCCAATGGCGACCCACATCGATGCGACAAGACCGAAGGCCGCCAACAACCATGCGCTCACAACCAGGATGCCGACCACCGCTCCGATTGTATTGACCGAATAGAGCCACGTCGCATCGCGGCCCACCTGGGTGGTGCTCGAACTCAAACTCGCGAGTGCCAGCGGCAACGTAAATCCCATTGCCATCGCGGGTGGCGCGACAACCATAATCGACACGAGCAACTTGATCCAGGCGCCGGCAGGACTCATCAAGCCTTCTACCCCCACGCTCTGCCAGATCCAAGAACTCCAGTCAGGTAAAAACAGTGCTGGCAAACTCGCCAACGCAATGACAACCTCCGCGACTGCAAGGGCGCGCCATGGACGCTTGATGCGCTTCACCGCGCGCGACGCGAGCGCAGCACCTAGAGACAATCCAAGAAAGAATACGCCCAATACCCGAGCATTCGCGGTAGCACTGCTTCCTAGAAAATCAAGCAGCCGGCGCGTCCACAACAGTTCGTGGCACAGAGCCGCCACGCCGCTGAGCGCAACAACCACCCACAGCGGTGCTCGGTACCTAGCGTTCTTCGCCCAGGACATAGTGTACTTCAAACTGAACGCTGCTCGTCTCGCCATCGATCAACTGTGTGGAGGCTTCGTACGTAAGAGACCACTTGCCAGGTTCGGAAAAACCCATGTTGTAGTGATCGTGCCCCAGAGCCACCGGCACCAGGTCACTTTCGTCAATGCCATCGCACGACGACATAAAAAACTTCGGAGGAAATCCGTCACGCCAGAGAGAATATGCGCCGGTTCCCGAAGGCGATTCGACATCCACTAGATGGATCGCGACGATGTCGTCGACGAGCTCGACCGCTTGCGCCGAAGCAGCAATTCCAAGAAAGGGGACCTTGGACGAATTGGCCTCGCGAAGTCCCTGGGGCAACCATCCAATCTCTTCCCCCTCAGACACACACAAATCGTCGAACACCCCACCATCAGAGGAAGGTCGAGAGAATTGCGCCGACGACCAGACTGCGACATCCTCCAGTGAGAATGTGTCGGTGACTGCCTCCTCACCAACGGTAGCGCCGTGGGAGGCCAAAAACGTATCCCATATCACTTCTCCATCAACCACACCAAGTGCAACTGAGATATCCGCATGACCAGCCGTGTACAGCGTCCGCTCAACATCAGTGTTGGAGTCAGGATCTAAATTGGTGTCTACATCCGAACCAGAGCCCGAGTCGGAACCAGAGCAGCCAAACGCAAAACAAGCCAAAGCGACTTGCGCAATATGGCGTGCTCGGACTCGCTTTATCTGTGAGTAGTAATCCATACGTGTCTCCGCAATGCACGAGAGGCTAGCGGCCGCAAGCTCACTTGCGACCACCAGCCGAATCTCGTTTCTATAACTTCCGCGTTGGGCGATTCCCCTTAGCGAATGTCATAATGCACAGTGAATTCCTCCGCGACAGTCGAACCATCGGATTGTAGTTCACCACTGACACGGTAGGTGACGTCCCAAATGCCGACGCCGTCACCACCGAATCCCATGTTGAAGTGGTCATGTCCTGGTGAAAGCACCGTCGCGTCTGTCGCATCGATGCCATCGCAAGTCGACATGGAGAAGGCCGGCGGGAAGCCGTCTTTCCACAAGGAGTAGTGCCCACTTCCGTCACCAGCTGGCGAGCGAACACTGACCAACTCCAGGGTCAGCGAATCATCTACGAAGACGCCAGCCGGAGCCTCATTTGCGATACCCAAGAATGGAACCCCGCTTGCGCTCGCGTCTGCGTTGCCCTGCGGCAACCACGCCAGCTCGTCGCCAGGAGCGACACACAGTGGCTCAAACGCTCCGCGGTCCGGGTCTGGGCGAGTAAACGTCGCATCGGTCACGATGTGCAGCAAGTCTAAAGGAAGCTCGCCTTCCACATCGCTGACACCGTCCACGGTGGCACCTTCCACTTCAACAAGGACCTCAAGCTCGCCATCGTCAACATGGAACTCAAAGGCCATATCGCCGTGACCCGCCGTGTAGAAGATTGGGTCACAAGCATCGCCGACACCGTCTCTATCAAAGTCTGCTTGATCGTTGGGGACATCGGGACAGTTATCACCGGAATCCGGAAATCCGTCCCCGTCAGAATCGAGTGCGCCACCAGTGTCTCCCCAATCAGGCGAAACAGCGGAAATCGCGTTGATCAGGAAGGGGCTCGGAAGCGACGGAAGTTCAATGCTGATGTCGAGAATCTCCCAAGCCGCAAGGTCAACGGCGACAACGGACGTCTCGCGGCTGTCGACTACATACAGCCGATTCGCGGCGACGAAAATGTCTGCGCTGTCTTCTTCACCAAATGCGGGAACGAGTGACAATGGTCCATCCTCGACAGAAAAGTCGTCGAGGGACAGCCGATACAAGTTCCCATCAGCCCCAAGAACGAGGAGGTGCTGGCCGTCCTCAAACGCATACGCGGTTCGGTCGGCAGGCGAGGCGTGGATGTTCACATCACGTGTCACCGGGTTCACGGACACGAACCCTGTCCCAAAGGTCCCGACTACAACTGGCGAGGCCGGGTGGGACTGGACATTCCCTGTCCGACCTTCCGAGCCATCAGGGTATGGGAGTACTTCCGATGAGAATTCGGTCCCATCGTGGCGAACGATAAGAACCCCATTTTCGCAGCCGAAAGCAACGTAACCGTCCTGAGAGGTCTCACCGTGCAGACCAGTACAGTCCTCATTTAGGTGCACCGGCGTGCTCGTGTCATCGGGGTGGTAGACGGCAACGCCGTTAGGAGAGGCTCTTTCGCCTACTTGCTCCGCCACGCTGATGATCACATGGTCTTGCCAGACCAGGGCAACCCCGTGGTGGGGCATGTTTGTCGTCACGATATCAACGTCGACTACCTCTGCTTCACCGGCGTCCAGCTGAGCCTCGGAAACGATGCGCGTTTCTCCAAGACCGTCGAAAAACACAGCCACCTTCCCGTCGTGGGCGACAACGTGGATGGGTGCCGGGTCGGGTTCTGTACTTGTCATCTGAAACGGATGCATGCTGGGATCTGTTTTGAAGAGATCAAAATGGTCTCCGTGGTCGACAAGTCGGGCCCCTACGTCGACAACCTCTACGGGACCGGCGGGGGCGTGCACTAACCAACTGTAGGGGCTGATTCCCCCTGTCCCCCAGAGGACGTCAAACTCGCCGTCAGAGTCACCAACAAGCGCGGTATCCAACGTCCACATCTCAAACGTATCGAGGTCGACAACATAGGCCTCGGCGAGCGTTGAGGAGATGACCACGAGACGTCCCCGTGTCAAACCGTCGGAACCGTTGGGACCATCACACGCATCACCAATACCATCTCGGTCGGTGTCCCCCTGTTTGCTGTTAGGTACGTTGGGGCAGTTGTCAATCGCGTCCTCGATCTCATCACCATCCTGGTCGGGGCCAGAGCCGTCAGCACGGCAGGTGACATCAACTTTCCGCACAACATTACAACCCGAGCTGTCACCGACCTTCAACTCGAGGGTCACCGGACCAGCCAGGGTGCACGTGTAAACGGCGTCGTCGTGATCGGGATCATCGATCTCTCCAGCCGATGCGGTCCACTCGAAGGTGATATCATCGCCATCAGCGTCTTCGGCTTCGGCCTCGAGATCCATCGTATTGCCAACAGAGACGTTAATTGGCGACACGACCAAGTTCACGGTAGGACAGGTATTGACGTGGATCGTTCCATCGATCACGAGGTTCCCGTCGTTTCGTGAGTCATCGCCTCCGCAGTTGAGAGTGACGCTGACCGACGTGGTGGCACCCGCACTTGGAATGTCAAAACCTACGTCTTCGGAGGTGCAGGCCAGACCGTCGCTGGTCACCGCGCTGAGTTTCAACGTGTAGCCCGAACCAACCGGGATACCGCCGATAAACGCAGAAACGGTGTCATCCGCATCCCCAACGTCGATCGTCCCAGTCCGGGGCGATGGCAACGCATCACCGGTGATTTCCCAGTCTACACTCAGAAGCTCCGTTCCGTCTGGAAGCGTCACACTGAGTTGCGTGTTTCCAAGGTCAGTCGGCTCACTGCTGCTACACGCCGATACCATCGACGCAATGCACGCTGCGACCAGCCCCAATTGAACATATTTCGTACTTACTCGTAACATATATCCCCTTTCTCTATTCTGTCAGTTCATGCACGTAACCAAATCGGGCGCATCCTAGGGGCAACCACAACCAAATTGCAATTGCAAATCACTTGCAATTACAAAACATTATTAATGCAAGATACTTGCGATTATGTGACAAGGTGGTAGAGACGTTGGATCTATGTCAATGAAGCATGTTTTTGCTTTGACAGACCGGTGCATAGTGCGATGCCGCGCGCTGGGGGGACGTACTATTTTCTTGACCGTAGCATGGGACCACTCGTTGGAACTGTTGGTGGCCTCGGCACGTGGGTCGCAATGGGTCTGAAAAACACGTTCGCGCTGATCGGCATGGGAGCATATTTGAGTCTCCTCCTTGAGGTTGATATCAAGCTCATCGCAATCGCCCTCACGTTCATCTTCACCCTTTTTAACGTCATCGGCGCCAAGGAGACTGCAGGACTCCAGCGGGTACTTGTGTTTTCGCTGGTAGCGGTCCTTGGGACGTTTGTGGTTGCAGGGCTTGCCAGCTTTGTCAGTGAGGACTTGATTTCGGCTACAAAGGCCAGCTTTTTTGACTCGCCTCACACCGACGTTACGGGTGTATTCGCGACCGTAGGCCTCGTCTTTGTATCGTACGCCGGCTTGACGAAGACCGCGAGTGTCGCCGAGGAGATCCGCAATCTCGACCGTAACTTGATTCGTGGCATGGCCATGTCCCTCGCAACCGCTGCGGTAATCTATGTCTTTGGCAGCTATGTGCTCGTCATGGTCGTCGATCATGAAGTGCTTAGGACTGATCTTACTCCGATTGCGACTGCGGCCGGGACCGTGTTTGACTGGCTTCCCGCAAAAGTAGGATTAATTCTCGTCTTGGTAGCGGCCTTCGCAGCATTCGCGTCAACCGCCAATGCCGGAATCCTGGCTGCGTCGCGTTACTTGCTGGCTATGGGGCGAGACAACCTCGTGCCAGCACCGCTCGCTCAGGTGGGCCGCTTTAGCACCCCCACACTTGGCGTTGTTGCCTCAAGCACCTTTATCATCATCGCAGTCCTGACATTTGATGTCATTACGGTCGCAAAGCTTGCCAGCGCATTTCAGCTGCTCATGTTTGCGCTTGTCAACCTTTCGGTCATCGTAATGCGCGAATCAAAGATCCACGCTTACGATCCAGCATATCGCTCGCCATTGTACCCATGGATCCAAATTTTCGGAATATTCTCGTCTCTTGCACTCATCATCGAAATGGGTGAGCTGCCGATGCTCTTTACACTTGGTTTGGTCGCGATCTGCGTGATCTGGTTCTTCGCGTACGCGAAAGCACGGGTCATTCGGCGCGGTGCTATTTTTCATTTGTTCGAACGCCTAGGTCGCGAACGTTTCGCGCCTCTCAACCAAGAGCTCCGAGAAGTGATGCGCGAGAAGGGGCTGCGGGCAGGTGATCCCTACGAGGAGATCATCACGAATGCTGCGATCCTCGACATTGCTAGCGGGACACCATTCTCAGACGTCGTAGCCGCCGCGTCAAACAAGTTAGCTGAATCGTTGCCGATGACTGCCCAAAAGATTGCGGCCGAGTTCGAGCGCGGCACCAAGGGCGGTGCGACCCTCATCGATCAAAACGTGGCGCTGCCACACTTTCGGATCGCCAATATCGAGGCACCCACGTTGGTCGTCGTAAGAGCGCAGGGCGAAGTCGAGATTGATCTCGGTACCGATCATCCGAGTGAAAGCCGCTTTCGATCCGCCTCGGCATTGTTTTTCCTCGTAAGCCCCGAAAAAGACCCAGGACAGCACCTGCGACTTTTAGCAAAACTGGCGTCTGTGGTCATCGAAGGTGAACATTTTCTTGAGCATTGGAAGACTGCCACCTCAATCGATGAATTGCGAAATCTCCTTGTGCTCAACTGAAACGCTACAAGTTTGGGTGTGAGATTCGTGCCAAGAATCTGTGAACAAATGGGATCCCATTTCGTCCAAGGTGCGCAAGGATTCCGTCGACGGCGTTCTTTGTAGTTGGCATGTACTCAGCATCGCGGGATCGATGGTATCCCACCTCAAAGACTATTCGCGGCGTAGATCATTGTTGCACATCCGTATACTCTCTAAGGTAGTGCCACGCTACCAGTACCTAGACGGCAAATCTCAGAAATTCTGGGCGATTGAGCGCAGCGGAACCGACATCGTTCTATGTTGGGGGCGCATAGGAAGAAAAGGGCAGAGTAAGCGAAAGAGCTTCGACACCCCAGCGGAGGCAAATGATTACTAAACGTATGCCTTCGTTGCCACGAAACAAGATCCCCAAGACTGCAAAAGAGGTGTCTCGAAAAGGCCAGGATAGGGTTTATGATTGTTTGCACGAAGGAAAGGTTGTGGGTCGCCGATGGCGGAATGCCGATGGCAGCCTTGATATGGAAGTAGGCCTCAAGGAGGGTCGGCAGCACGGCTACTTGCTGCGTTGGTGGGAGAATGGAACTTTGCTTTCGGCCATGCCGTACCAAAACGGCCTAGAACACGGCACGGCACGGCAGTGGACACCAGACGGAGAACTCAGCCTCACCTACAAAATGCAACGGGGCACTGGTGCCGACCTTTGGGGTGTTCCACTAGCTGAAGAACGCTATTTTGAGTCGGGGATGCTCACCGGTGTCGAGCGGTGGTGGGCCCTCGATGAGCAGACGGTCTGGCGGGAGTGCTATTGGAAGGCTGATCAGTATCACGGGATTTATCGCGAATGGAACGACCACGGCCGGTTAAGACGCGGTTTCCCGCAGTACTTCGTCGAGGGCATCAAGATGACGAAGCGACAGTACATAGCGGCTTGTAAGGCGGACCCAACGTTGCCTCCGTATTGTCCAAAAGATAACCATCCCGCACGGACGCTGCCGGTCGAGTATGTCGATCAGATGAAGGCGAAATGGGGACGTCACTGGCGCCGCAATCGTCGGCGGTTACCCACGCTGGGATGATTGATTGAGGGCTCCTTCGTTGGATGCCATCATCCACAACCTGTTGACGATTAACGCCTTCGGACGCCGGGTAAACTCAAAAGATATGTCGTAACTTCTTAGAGAAGTTGGACCAAAAGCGGAAGTCAACGAGACATCAAGAAAAGTGGTTGACTAGATCCATTGGTCTGTTGTTTGATGCTTACATTATTAGTGTAAACAAACGTCTCAGGAACACCTAGGCAGCGAACTCGGTCGGTATGATCCGTTTGCTAGCATACCGATAAGGTTGTCTTTGCTTTGTGGTTCAAAAGGATAAACAACGGCAGTGGCTGAATATCACTTAGATCTATTACGCGAAGAACTGATTCGCAGGCGGCGGGCCAATCCGCGCTACTCGCTGCGATCGTTCGCAAGATTTCTCGACGTTAACCCTGGCAGCCTTTCCCGCGTTATGGCGCAAAAACGCCGAATGGCGGTCTCCACAGCAGAAAAAATTGCGGATCGACTAAAACTAGATAGACGCACGCGAAAGGCCTTTTTGGGAGCCGTCCGCAGCACCATAAAGAGCGGACTTTTGAGCCATGCACGCCACTGTGATCCCTCGGGCGCAGACGCCCAAATTGATGCAGACTTTCTGAGAATGATTACCGAGTCGTCCGACAAAACGGTTTCCTGTTTGTTGGACACACTCGAATGTGCCGACACTCATCATCAGCACGTGGGTGTCACGGGAAGTGTATCTCACGCCCCAGTTCGGGCGGGTGAGTGCACCATCTTAACCATATACGGTGTCGTTGGTGCACGGTTTGAATATAAATGGACCACAAAGCACGGCACGATTTTCGGCAAAGGGATGCGGGTTAACTTTCAACCCTTCCGGGAGTTCATCGGTAATGCGACAGTAGATTTTGCAGTCGTTGCACACGGCACGGTGATGCTAA
Source organism: Kofleriaceae bacterium (assembly GCA_965223575.1). Taxonomy (GTDB): domain Bacteria; phylum Myxococcota_A; class Polyangia; order Haliangiales; family Haliangiaceae; genus CBDCWZ01. The sequence continues at coordinate 61,838 of CBDCWZ010000106.1, read as the reverse complement.
GTCATCAATTTAGTATACCTGTGATTGAACCGCGGCCAAGGATAAAAAATGTCCAGGTAAAACCCGCGGGTGATGGCAGAATCCGGGTTCAAGGACAGGTCGATGGCAGCCGGGCAATCCCTTGGGACGAACTCTGTATCCGAGTGTATCCCCATACGATTGGCGAAGGCTCAGGACTTCCATCGACACTCGCGCTAAACCAAACAGGCAATTTTGATGATACCATGGTGCATCGCCCGAGTACTGATAAGATAATCTTGCAGCTCGCTCGGAGAGACAGTTCTATTGAGTCTTCTGAACATCTGTTTACAGACTATCACTACTATACCAAAGCGCACCTGCCGTTTCGCATCAACGATACAGATTCGTTTGCATTCGCGCTTCACGATTTTCGGAGTATCCAGCACCACCCGGACAAACAGATCAGTAGTCTGTTGAGCCGGTTCTTTCGTGCTTCGTTGTGTGAAAGCAGTGAGGCGTGTCTATTGCAGAGCTTCAAGACGCTGGATCTTGCCTTTGTTTATGACCAAGCTCTGTCAGTTCTCGCCTTTTGTCACGCCGGCGAAAAACAGGCGGCGGCCCGCATCCTGACTGCGTTAGATCTCCTTCAAATCAAGCAACCCGGCGATTTTCTTGGTGCCTGGCGTACATCATACGTGGCGAGTGGGAAGAAGCTGAACTACCAGGTTGTTTTATGTGATACCAAAGAAGAAGCTCAACCGCAAGACGTCACCCATCGGATCAGAGCAGGCAACGTTGCTTGGGTTATTCTCGCATTAGTCCAATTCCAAAGACGATTCAACGATGCGTCTTTTCAACCGATGTTGGAGCGTGCGTTACACTATCTTATGGGTCAGTCAACACCAACCTCATTTCTGGGAGCGAACTCGGTTTGCATTCCGCTTCTCCCACCCGTCGGCAATAATGACCCGCGCGCCGTTTCGTTACAACAGAACATAGTTTCTTACGCCGCATTTCGCAATGCCGCGCAGCTTCTAGGCAACGATAATTATCGACAACATGGAGACAGTGTCCGCGAGTTTGTAGAATGCATGTGGGACTCAAACCTAGGCGGATTTTATACAGGATACTACGCTGGCAGCTCGGCGCCCAATCTATCCGACGCCCATATGGATCCGCAGAGTCTGGTGCTCCTCGCGTTGCACGAAAGCCCCTCAAAAATGGCAACATATCAACGCGGTCTTCAGCGGATCTTTAATTTATTCTTTGAACCTGCGGGATACTTGGCAGAGGAACACCGCGCGATTCCAGGTTTTTTCGACTGGCGCCCCATGAACAGCATGTTACCCAATCTCAGTCGCCAATTTGTTTGGTGTGAAGGGACGCTTGCAGTCATTCTTGCCATGCGCTTGGCAGAGGAGCATTCGGACGAGCCGGTCTCGTTTGTTCGGTACGGGCAAACGTACACCGCAGATTCGCTACTGGCGTCTATGAATGGATTTACCGATGAAACTGGAGCTGTCCCATACTGCACAGAAAACGCCATTCGTGATGACTTTCTAGCCGAACCGTCCCTGGTCGGGACGGCGTGGTTGTACTTTGCCAACCACAACATCAACCCGCTCGATATATAGGTATGGCGACTGCGCTGGGCTATGCTCACTCACTCCGGCTGGGAGGTTTCTCCTCTGCTTGCAGAGCCAAAAGGAGACGTATCTAAAATCGGCAGGTTCGCGATCGGATCGACCCATTCCTTCATGATTTCCGTCACGGTCACAGTCGAATCAACAAACATCTTGACCAGCATACTCTCTACTCTAGAATGTGGAGTCGTTCGCTCACTCTCTCTCTTTTCGATAGATTTAATTTCACCGGGGAACAACCAAAACGCAGATTCAACGTCTATGTACAATGTCCTGTCATCATAGGAGGCGGTCCTCGTTGCACGTTTCTTCCGCTTGGCCTGAATTTCCTCTACGCTTAAAGTCGGATCCCTTTTCGAATCAGTGTACGACAGCAGATGCGAGATAATATCCATAGCAGAACCAAGCTCGACTACGATCTGACGCAGCTGAACACGCTGCTCAAAACTCATTGTTCTTCCACGAGCTGCGCGCAAAAATAACAATTGTGCCCCCATCACTTCTACCCAACGAACAAGTGGCTGTATGTCCGTAGGCATGTTCCACAAATCTACCAAGCGATGCCAGGCATTGACTCCCTTTGTGTTTCCCCTCAACCGATTCGCCGTACTCGCAACATCCTCAACGCTGCGGTATTCCCATTCCGTCTGTCCCGCCTTGCGCTCAACAAACGCACCGTGACCGTCCCTAAACAGTTCACGGATAATCTTGCCAGTTACTACATCCACTTCGTGACCACCGATAATATCTTCCGCCCGAATACCACCAGGGATCACAACTTCATATTCCCAGTCAAACAGGTTTTTTGATCCGAGCCCGGCGTTTACGTTTAGGCCGTTTCGGACCTTTACTAGCACAACTGAGAACGTCTCCCCTTCGCCCTCCTCTACAGTATTCTGTCGACCAATTGACCGTGCGACACCATAAACCTGTGAGGTCGCCGGGAAGAACGTGCCTGAAGGTTGATAATCTGCCTGGGTATGCCATCGTAAATTGTCAATATCAACATCACTCGTCGCGAACTTTCCATATACAACAAGCTCCTCCAAAGAACGAGGGGTCCCCATTTTTGTGAATTCCGGAACATCACGTATCGCATTTTTTAGTGCACGCGCGCCCAACCCATATAGCACTGGTTCTTCATGCATAAAATACGTTACATTTCCGTATTCATCAGCTCTCTTGATTGCCTCTTCATCAACGGCACGCAAAAGCTCTATGTAAGCCTCGGGCGAATTTGGCCCGTCACGTGTTTGAGATTCGCTAGCAATATTCGGGGCGATCGTCTCGCCAAGGTATAACGACTGCTTCACATATATCGACTTCGTGCTGGTTTCTGAAATCTTTTGCCATCCTTGCTCTGGAATAGTAAAAAATGCATCGTCCACATAGCTTGTTGGGCTGTCTGCTGCCGCGTGAATCACGATCGGTCCTCGGTCATTTGTGGGGTACAGATCGATTCCGTAGGCTGAACTGACAGAACCATCACCATTTTTTGTATCTACACGAACTTCGGAAGCAGTCCCTAGCGATTTTCCACTCTCAACCTCGCGAGGCTCGGGAGGTGGAAGAACGCCAGTAAACGCAAGGCTGACATTTCCCAGCAGACGGAGGAATTCATGATGCGAAGCGTCCGATACGTCGATTTTCAATGTCGGATCAATCGCTAGCTTTGCCCGAACACGCTGCACAAAACGAATGTGCAAGTTCATTTGATGTCGCAAGGCTCGTATCAGCGGCTCTCCGGAAAGCACCTCCGGATTAACATCGCCAACCGTATATACTCCCGTAAACTCATTTAGTTTGACAAATGCAACAAGCGCGTCGCGTAACTGTTGCTCGCTAATCAATCCTGCCTCTATTAGCCGACGAAGCATCAACCTAAGCAAAACAAGTTGCTTGCGGGTCACTGGTTGGCTCAGTGCGGCATAGTACGCATCCCAGTCAATCAATCCAGCCCGCTCAATACGCTCTTGGACTTCAGCCGCCTGTTCCTCACGGGTCAAAAATACAGTGACCGATCCATCGTCATTCTCAATACGCTCTTCATTTATGACTGCACTCAGGTCCACCTGCCTCTGATCTAGTTCCGAATCCTTCCAGGTGACTACATTCACATCGTTGATCAGTCGAATGACCGCATCCAGGTAGTCATCCCCTAAGTTCGTATCAACATGGATCACAGCAACGTTTTCGCGATGCTGCGCAGCGGCAATTGCATCGATACACGGCATACCCTTTTCTACGGTCGAGCCATCTCCTCGAGCAAAGGTACTGGTCGAACAATAAAGTACCTCCAACCGAGCTGTCGAAGGCCCCATCGATTCGAAGAATTCCTCTGCGTTATCTGCGGCTCTCTGAAGAGAAATCTGAATTGTAAGAGACGCTATTTCGTCCCACGGCATATCCGGATGCTTTTCAGCTAGGTTCTCCGCAATGAACGCCGCTTCGATTGCTTGCATTGCCAGGCCAACTGCCCCCCCACTGCCTTTGCCCGCCTTGTTCCCAGACTGTAGCGGGTTCGTGCTGGACACACTGCTGCTACTTGCTGTCGGAGACATTTCGGCCGATGCGGGCTGCAGAAGCCAGTTCCACTCCCACGGCCAATCGTCCGATGCTCCAGGTTGTGAGTCCGCGCACGCGTGTTCCCACACGTCTGGGTGATGGTGGTCTGGAGCCGAGTCTTTAAGGCCAAAGGAGACTCTGTATTTCCCGTCGGGCGCAACAATCCACGATTCGTCCTGCCCGGTTTCGGCTTGTCGCTGCTCGAGAAGGGCGTGGTGCAATGGACTGGGAACTGGAATTGCCCCCTTGTCAAAGAGAACTAGCATTGCAAGTTGGGCGTTGCGATCGTTATCGAGGAGTGCTCGAACCAGTTGTGTGTATGTAATGTTGTCAGTATTTTTGTTCGCGATAACCACGTAGCCCCCATCACACACATGGGGGGCCTCGCTCAGTTGAAATACAATAATCTCCGAGCCGTGTAGCTTTGCCAAGCGATGGAGAGCCCACAAAGGTATCTCTTTGTCGGAGTACGATAGCGGCTGGAAGGTATTGGGGTCATTGGCAAACTCAGCCAACGCCCCGTATTCGCTCTGGTATTCGCTCAAGCAACCATCGGGCAACTCGCTGAGCGCAAACGGCCCCCTGGGCTCAGCGGCTAAAGTCACCTCAATCTTGTCGGAAATCTCACCGGTGCCTAGCTTAGCACGAATCCAGGCGGTACCACCCTGTGGATCCTCATCGACAAGCTCCCAGCCAACAATATTGTCGCGCCATTCGCACTGGGATGAGACTTGGTTTGCTTCGCCGCGAGCAACCTGAAGGGTGCCCAACCACAACGCTAACACAAGCCCCACAGACGCGATCACAAACTGCCGATCCTTTTGTTGATCACCTCGTTGACATCTAGCCAAACAATATTTCTGCATCACTCCTCAAAATCCCCACTACGATTGCTTCAGCTGCACGCCCCTAACAGCGCAATTACACTGGCGGAAGAAATTTACTCCCTAGCGAAACGCTTCCATAGAGGTTTCCATGGAGGCACACCATGAAACCGTTGCGGTGCCGGGCAACGGTTCACAAGGACACAGCATGTTAAGGAACCACGACCGGTTAAGACGCGGTTTTCCGCAGTACTTCTTCGAGGACATCAAGATGACGAAGCGGCAGTACATGGCGGCTGGCGAGACGGACCCAACGTGCCTTCGCATTGTCCAAAAGATGACCATCCCACACGGACGCTACTGGTCGAATATATCGATCCAATGAAGGCGAAATGGGTACGTCACTGGCGCTGCGATGGTCGGCGATTCATCATGCTGGGATGACTGATTGTGGGATCCTCCGGACGATCATTCTTAGAACGGTTTTCGTTTTGACGTTTTGGATCTAGCAAACGAAAAACATAAACCACCCTGGCCTCAGTCCCTGGCAACTTTCCTAGGCGTCAAATTCTAGAAATGCTCCCAAGACCAAAGACAAAGTCCTTGTTTGCCCATCCCATCAATACGAAACAAACCCCTTTGCAATGAACTCGAAAAGAGCAGGCAATATGACAACGGGTCAACTCAAGATGTATTGTGTTGTTGTAGCGTGGTATGACACCAAAATCCGTGGTTGATGCAAGACGAGCGTTCGATGCGTGTACTGTTTTACGCGACGTTTTTGGTTACAAGGCCTTTCGGCCAGGCCAAGAGCACGCGGCCCTGGCACCACTAAATGGGCAAGACTGCGCCGTCATACTGCCCACAGGTGCCGGAAAATCAATATGTTACCAGGTTCCAGCACTGGCCGCGGCACGCGCAGGACGAGGCACAGCCCTGGTGGTTTCCCCCTTGATTGCTCTGATGCACGATCAAGTCGCTGCTTTGCGCGCCCGCGGAGTGAGCGCATCAGCCCTCAACAGTCATCAAGACGACGATGAACAAAAAGAGGTAGTCACCACGTTTTTGCGCGGTGAACTAGAGCTCCTCTATGTGTCCCCCGAGCGAGCAACGCTCGCTAGTTTCAAACGAATGCTGAAGCGTGTCACGATCTCACTCCTGGCAATTGACGAAGCGCACTGCGTCAGCCAGTGGGGTCACGACTTCAGACCTGAGTACATGCGACTCGGTGAACTCCGCGCCATTCTCGACGCCCCCGTGATCGCACTCACAGCGACCGCAACGCCGCACGTCGCCGAGGAGATCATCAGTGCGCTCGAGTTGCGAAATGCTGTTCGCGTTTGCGGTGACTTCCGACGGCCGAACCTCAGCTTCACGGTGCTGCACGCACGCACCGACGAGGCAAAAATGCGTGCGTTAATCAACGTGCTCGACCGCGAGCGGCTTCTCGCGCAGGGCGGCAAGGCAGTGGGACGGGCCATTGTCTATTGCAGTACACGCAAGAAGACCGAAGCTGTCGCCAAAGAGTTGAGAGCAACTGGATGTTCTATCGGCTACTACCACGCGGGGCGTACCAAACTTGCTCGCGAGCGCGCCCAAAGGGCCTTCGAGACCGGCCGGACTCGCATTTTTGTCGCCACAAATGCCTTTGGTATGGGCATCGATATCCCGGATGTGCGAGCTATCGTCCATTTTCAGGCCCCTGGCAGCTTGGAAGCCTACTACCAAGAAGCAGGGCGCGCTGGGCGCGATGGCCAGCTGGCGAGCTGCGCCCTTCTCTATGCCCCCTCTGATCTCGTCACGCAGCGACGTCTACAGCAAATGGGCACCGTGTCGCGCGCACAAAACGCGCACCATCAATCCGCGCTGGCCGCGGTGGAACACTACGCAACCGGTCGCCGATGCCGCCAACAGATACTGTGCGAACATTTCACCGGCGAGCCTGAAAATACCGAATGTGGGCGATGTGATGTATGCATCGACCCCGATGCAGCGGCACACGCGCAGGACACAATTGAAGCCATCACACGCGAAACGGCCCCCCCACTACCCGACACCGCCAAGCAGACCATTGTCGAGGCCGTCGGCAATCTGCGGCGACCAGTCGGCAAAGGCAAGCTGACCAAAGCGCTGCGCGGGAGTCGTGCCAAGATTATGAAGCGCGATGGACTGCTTCAGCTTCCCGAACACGGAAAGCTGAAACAGTTCGCCGAGCAGTCTATTGCCGATGCGATCGATAGCCTACTTCAGCAGGGGACACTCGCCCGACGCGGAATCAAGTACCCTACCGTGTGGCTTCCCGGAAAACCCATTCGCGGCGCCGCCGCAGACCGCTCCACCACCAAAAAGAAACGCCCTACAAAGCCGAAGTATAGCGAGCTCGCCCGAGAGCTGGACAACTACCGCAAACGCACCGCGCGATCACTCAAGTGGAAGACATACATGGTATTTCAGCGCCGCGTGATCGTGGCGATTGAGAACAAACAACCGCGCACCCTCGCCGAACTCGGCCGCATCCCTGGCTTAGGACCGGCGAAACTTGACCGGTTTGGCGACGAAATTCTCGATCTACTCCGGCGCCATCGCAGGTAACAAACCGCTGAGACATTGCTCCATTTTGGAAACACAGGTTTTGTTTGCCTAATGCACAACTATTTCGTGTCACCTCAGGGGATAAACTGCTACTCGGATCCATTGGACATGTCCCACCCGTTGAATTCGAGACCGCTTTCTATCATAGTCACAGCACACCAGTCAGCGAGGCTGGACTCAACGAACTTGGTCTCCAGAGAACCCGGGGCGATTATTGGCAACTGCTCCACTAAACGTCACAGGAGTCTCCAATGTTGACGATGCGTTTGTTATCGGCGCAGTGATTTCACACTGTAGCGGGACTGTACCTTCTGTGTTATCTCCACAGCCCAAGAACACCGTTGTGGCTATGACTACCGTGATGCATGTGACCAAGGACAAGTTTTGCATGTCTAGAAACCCTTTTCTCCTAGGTTTATCTTGAGGGACAAACATTTCGACACCTTCAACCAGAAACGAAGAAGAGAACCCGTAAGACTAGCATATTATGCTTGTACGGTAGCGACTTTTCGCTTGTTGCCATGTTGGTCCTCACAAACAACAAATCTTCCACGAACTGGCCTGGCTTGATAGTGAACTGGTACTATTCCATTTTGGACATACGGAGCAAAGGTTCGCCCTAAGTTCGAAGTTCACGTTGAAGGTTCAAAAACAAAAACCATCCCTTATTCTTGTACTCTTGCGCTACGCGACCAGGCAGCGCCGTCGCGATATCCATTTGGTCGGCACGACACGCCCCTCACAGTCAGCAGCCGAAGCCTGATTTGAGCTTCTTACTGGAGAGAAGGGGAAATTTCGATTGTCGTCAAGAGGGGCAATTCCCTAGGATGAACATATGGTCTTGCGAGCGCAACACACCATCGCTAAGACGAAACCAAACGATCTCATCATTTTCGACACCGGCTTTAATTACGATGACATCGATAACACCATCGCCATCTAAATCGCCGATTACTCGTGGGAACAAAAACTTTGGCCAATCCCAATTTATTGCTACAAACGGTTTTGCACGCTTCCAGAGCACCCAGTGACCCACTTCCTTTGTGCCTGAGTATGCAAATGTTTCTCCCGTCTGTAAATATACGCTCGCCCAAAGCTGGCCTCCTGGCCAAGTAGCCTGGAAGGAAGAGGAAGTTGTGGTGATTTCTTCATTTTCCGTGCGCCACACCTCTTGCTTCAATTTGTTCCAAACTTGGGAGTTTTGGGTTCGCTTTACAGGCTCGGCGTCTTTTCCGAGTGGGCTCCACGAAGCCACACTCGGTGGCTCTGATTGCTTTCTCCTCGCCCACAAAAAACCGCGTTGCTTATCGCATCCTTTGATCCGCCCAACTACGTTTGCGGTAAGTCTATCAAGTTCGTCAACCATGTCATAGGGCTTGCCACGCCATGGTAGCGGATCAGTGAAGTAGTCGGCGCGAAAATGAATATGATCACATGTATCGTCGCGCTTTCCGTACCGTGCAAATCCCATTGTATGATAACTTTCTATTGGACCTTCACATACCAAACGCTGCCCATCAAATACCTGCCATATGGTTTCATGCGCATTCGGTGGCGCTTCTCGAGGTTGGGGCTCAACGACCGCCGAAACCGGGGGGGTGCGTTGCACTAAGTATCCGTCGGCACGATCAGACCAGTCATTTTTGCGATACTGTGCTCGTGCGAAACGAACAAATACACCCGCGTCAATGCCAATGCCAAAGAAAACCGACTGTTCGGGAATGTTGGGGTTTTTGATATCGGGAATATGACCTTCGCGGTACCCGATGGCCTCACCTGGTTGTTGACCATCTGCGCGTTTTCCCAGAAGCTTGTGTGGCGTTACGAATGAAAATACAAGCTTCGTACGAACATAGTCTCCGACTAATTCCACTGTTGCGGTCGCACTGCACTTTTTGTGGTGCACGTTGACAGTGTTGATGTTATCATGAAGAGCAAAAAAGTAGTCACCGGTTTTGGCTACGTACCTGCCCTCTTGACCGCGGCGAATCTTCAGCGTGATTTGCCGTATCCGTCCCAGGTTCCGATAGTGAAATTCCCAGATTCCCGCCAACTCGAAGCAAGATCCCTTCCTCGCAGGTTGCTTTGCCGGCTTTGGCGTTCCTACGCAGCCCATAACTGTGATGGCAAGACCCGCGAACACCGTGATTAAAAATCGCATATTTGGCCTAATGGTAGACCGGCTTGCGGTCGAAGTGATGGGTTGTCGCAATCGTGCAAATTCTCTACAAAGGGAGAACTGAAAGTCTTGCGTGATTCTGCGCTCTTGCGTGCCTTCTTAAGAATGTTCATAAGCTTCCGATCCAAGTTGGAATAACCATTTTACGCCAAAGAATGTCGGGTTAGTTGGCGCAAAGTCATCTGTCCCCGATGCACTAACTTATTGCTACTCGTATCCGTAATCAGGGTTCTCGTCGATAGCGGCGGGATTGTTCTGTTGTAGCACTGCGGTTCCCAGCGCCGCCCCAGAGACAACAACGGTGATTGCCAGACGAGCGATCCACGCTTTCGGAGCCCGGGCGCCGAGGGCTAATGATACTCCAGCCACCGCAACCGGGATCAGGAGGAGCTCGGCCAGGACACTCACCCGCATCGCCGCGTACAGATAGGCCAATGCGGCTAGGGACCAGGTCCCGATTGCTACCATTGGCACAACCGCTCGGACCAGACGGGCGCGGGGAAACTTGAGAGTTATCAGCCACAGCGCGCCAACTCCGGCTGTGGTTGAGCCGCCAAGCTGAGCCATAAATATCGTGCCCGACGCACCCGCAGCTGCCGAGAATGCGGACGCGATCATCAGCATCATTGTTGCACCGACTCGAGGGTGTTCTCTGGCCATTACAAATTCCAGAGCAGACCAGTACGCGACCAACGTGGCGGCAGCGACAATAGTAACCATCCAGCCGGTGTTCTCGGACCAGCGCGAAGCGAGCAGTGGGCGGATGAGCATGTAGGCTACCAAAACGGTCACCACAGCTCGCATGCCCCAACGCAGCGCGGCGCGATTGCGCGCGAATTCCGTTGCAATCGCCGCTAGCAAGGCGGCCGCGCTAACATGGGGTAGCCAGTGACTGATGTCGATCGGATTGATCTCGGGCATACCGACCAATCCAATGTGCCCGGCGATGTACGCTGCGAATACCGCGAGTGGCGCCAGCAAAACTGTGCCACTCGACAGTTCGTCATCTCGCCAAAACCGAGTTGCGGCGACCAGGACGGTGGCAGCGGTGCCGGGGATAAGCACCCCGAACACCGCAATCTGGGTTACCAGTGACAAAAGGTTACTTGGAGCGCATGCCCTCGATAGCGATCATCAAGTCGATCTCGTCGCCCACGGGACCGACCATGTTCGTCATTCCGTAGTCGGAGCGCTTCACCGTGATTTCGCCGTAGAAGCCCGTGAGGAATTTGGTCTTGTCCATCATGTTGTCGCCGGCGCCGACATGCTCGAAGGTTGTCGTGATGCCCTTGGTTACTCCATGAAGGGTCAGGTCGCCGGTGACTTCGTACTTTTTGTCGCCGACAGCTTTCACAGATTTGCTGGCAAATGTGATTTTGGGGAACTGTTTGGTGTTGAGAAAGTCGGGGCTCTTGAGGTGGATATCGCGATCTTTGCTGGCTGTAAAGATACTGTCAGCGTCGATCTCGATTTTGACCGAGCTCTTGGCTGGATCGGAATCAAGGGTGAAGCTACCGCTGATCTTGTTGAACCGACCGAGCGAATACGAGACATTCATGTGCTTGACGCGAAAAACCACCATGGAGTGGGCGCCATCAATTGCGTATTTCCCTGTAGCGGCCGCCAACGAGGTCTTTCCAGACGCGGTCTGGTCCGCGGGTTTGGCCGCGGGCTTGGGCTGCTGAGCCTGTTTGAGCGTTTTGCCGGGGTCGGCTTTGTTGGTTTGGGCGCTATTGTCGGTTTTGTTGCAGCCGGTAATCGCAAGGATGGCCGCGGTCAGCCCGTATGCCAACCCGGGAGTCCACGAATGTGAGTGTTTGATTTGATTGGTCATAACCGGAAACTAGCGCTTCACCAAAGAGTTGACAATACCACGATCGGTAACAATACTGTTTCCTTATGGAAACAGTGGCTTTCCACCGTAGGTTGGCTCATATGGCGGTTTTCGCCCATGTGGTTGAGCTTCAGAGCTTCTCGGCCACGGCCGAAGCGATTGGCGTTTCCAAGTCTGCGGTTAGCAAACGCGTCGCTGAGATCGAACGAAGTCTTGGCGTACAGCTGCTGCATCGCACAACCCGTCGCCTCAAGATGACCGAAGCCGGAGCGGTTTACTATCAGAGTTGCGCCCGGGTTGTCGCCGAGGCTGAATCAATAGAGCGCACGCTTGGCGAGCTGCAGCAAAAACCCTTGGGCACGTTGCGAATCAACGCTCCAGTTGCGTACGGCTCGCGTCATGTGGTTCCCGTACTGGCTGAATTCCTGCAACAGCATCCCGACTTACGCGCAGAACTCGTGTTGCAGGATGACTATGTCGATCTCATTCAAGGTGGCTTTGATTTGGCTATTCGCATCGGCGCATTAGCTGATTCATCACTGATTGCCCGGCGCATCGCGCCCATATCAACTGCCTTGTACGCCTCACGCGATTACCTCAAGCGCTGGGGTGTACCCACGTCACCGCGCGAACTACAGGGGCACGAGTTTGTCATCTATTCACTTGCGACCAAACCGCGCTCCCTCACCTTAGTGCGAGCGGGCAAACGCCATCGTGTGCAGATAAATGGCCGGCTAGTGTGCAACAACGGCAGTGCGATTCGCGCAGCCGTGTTGGCTGGCCTTGGCATCGGCATTCTCCCCGAGTTTTATGTGACCGAGGATCTAGAGCGCGGACAGTTGATCGCGCTGCTCAAGGACTACACATTGCCAAGCGCAAGCGTTCACGCAGTGTATCCCGCGGGGACATCGCTAAGCGCCAAGCAACGCCTTTTTACCGACTACTTGGTGACCCGTTGGAAGCAATCCAACCGGGTTTGACGTCATGGCAGATGAAGATTCCAAGCAGTTTTTCGCGGTAGAATACGTATTGAGATTGTCAATATCTCTCTATTCACAGCGGTAGGACAAAATTCTCGATCCTTGTTGTGTGGTCAAAGAGGATACAACGAACCGTGAAATCGAAATGGGTAATGTAACGCTTGTATGGGGTGAAAAAGCTCGGTGCAAGGCAAGTCTGCGCGCCAAATCTTTGCATCGTCATTTAAATAGACCAATTGCTGACAGGATGCGCGCAGCGTTCGCCCTCGTACGTCGGAGACCCAATCGTGACCAACCAAATAGGTGAACCAGCAACGATTTTGGTCCAGGCAGCGGAAGTGCTACGTCGGGGCTGCAGACGGTTTCGAGCTCAAATGGCACAGAGGGCGTTGGATTCTTGCAGCGAGCGTCGAGCACAACCGCCTTGAGTAGGACATCTCATCTCGCTGCACTCCGCAGCGGGCACCTCTCCTCTGTTTATTCCTAGTCCAAGGGACCGTTACCACTGGGGTCGATTGTCCAACAATACCATTGGCGACACCGGGGCATATTGTTCCTTGGTGCTGCCGTTATTTCAGCATGTTAAAGGAGTTCAATCGATGGCACGAGTGTTGCTTGTTAGAGTCGCCATGACCCATGCGATCGAACTTTTTTATCGACACCATCTCTACGCCCAGGGTGGTGGTGTTCCATTAGCGGTAGAGGAGATTGCATCTCTCCTTGGGTTTCACAAACGCATTCCCGCTTTTGTCAGCGCAGATGGCACGGGCGGTCCGATAGAGATCATTATGCTTGGCCTCGGTTGCATCGTCTGCACAGATATTGAAGGGGTTGATGTCGGCGAGAACGTTGAGGTCATGATTGAATCTGAGGGTCGATCCTATTGTTTTAATGCCACAGTGACAATCCAGATGGATCGTTCTATGCTCGGATTGCGAATGAACAACACCCCCGCCCTGATCTTGCCAGCAAGTCAAGCCGCCTAGACGTCTTGTCAGTTGGCAGAAAATAAATAGCTCTCACCACAACCTCTACGGACAGCGACATCAAGGAACTTCGTGCCTATGAGGCAGTGACTTTTCCCGACAGTTGCGAGAGATTCTCGACATGATTCTGAGGAAATCACTCCCTTTAGTCTTACTATTTTTTTCGACATTCACGGGTTCCTGCGGCGGTGGGAGTGACGACGAGGAGGTCGATCTTGGCATAGGCGAGAACTACGGCGGCACAGTTGAGTCCGACAATGGACCAGTGATTGGAGCGACCATCACCGTGCTCGATACTAGTCCGTTGGTGCAAACAACCACCAATACTTCCGGCCAGTTTTCTCTGAAACTTGCCGAAGGAGAGTCGGACCTGCTCATTGAGGCTGACGACCACTGGGGACTATCTTTCCGCGTTCGCATCAACCCCGGACAGATCATTGACGATGCCGAGCCAGAGCTCATCGCTGATACAGAGTTCGCGCAGGCCATGACCGATCTAGGTAGAGTCGTTAATACGTCCAATGGTGCCGTTACTGTCGAGTTCTTTGCCTCGGATCAAACATTGGATCTAACCGGTGCCACAGCAACAATTACAGCGCCCAGCGATACACCGTTCACCTTAAATCCCGCGGAAGAAATTGTGGAATCCACAGCAATTTTTGGCGGCGATGACCAAGATCTGTTCTTCACCAATGTCGCGCCTGGAACAGCGCAGATCCAGACCAGTGGCCAGCCCGGCTCCTTGATTTGTAGCGCGGAATTCAATACGACAACGGCACCGTTTGTGATAAGAACCCACGTGCTTACCAAAGCTCGTGTGTTCTGTGTAGTCCAATAAACTACCGTGTTGATCGAGACAGTGCGATATTAAGCACGCTGACCGTCGGTATCGTTCCCCAGAATGTGGAAACGAAGCGTGGGGAACGGGGAACGATGGCCTGTGGCCATTTTTTTAGGGGCCGCTCATAGTTCTCGGCTGTCCGGTAGCGCCAACCACGTTGCGCCACAAGAAGCTTTCGGAGTGAATCAATTTTCGTTTTGTCGTGACAAGGCCAATCGGTAAATGAACGTGGGTTCCATGCCATAGACCGATGACCACATCCGTTTTCCCCGCCATTGCTGCATGCACAGCATTGCGTGCAAGGTTATCGCAAAAAATAGCATCGCTTGCGTTGGCTTTGCAACTGCGAATCATATAGCTGGGATCGATGTACTTAATGTTATGGGGGAGGTTTCGCTCCTTGAGGTAGGAGGACAGCTTGCTCTTGAGCAAAGGACCTATGTCTTTGTTGAGTTCGTTTCCTGATTTGTCAGTCTCCCGATGGCTGTCCGTAAAGAGATCTTGCCCTGCCCCCTCCGCGACCACGATGACGACATGTCCCCGCTGCACAAGGCGATCCTCCACACGTTTTAGAAATCCGCCTGGCCCGTCCAGTTTGAATGGAACCTCAGGGACGAGGCAAAAATTGACTTCCATGCTGGCGAGGGTTCCGTAGGCGGCCAAAAAACCGGAGTGCCGCCCCATCACCTTGACGAGTCCAATGCCATTGGGGGCGCATACAGCCTCGACGTGAGCACCATCGATCGCTTGCCGAATCACTCCGACGGCGGTGTCAAATCCGAAGGTTTTGTAGATAAAGGGGATGTCATTGTCGATGGTCTTCGGAATACAAACAACGGATATGGGCTGGTTACGCTTTTTCGCCTCGAGTGCAATTGTATGCGCTCCGCGAAGCGTTCCATCGCCTCCAATGCAAAACAGGATATTGATACCCATTTGTAGCAGTTGATCGAGAATCACTTTGGGATCTTCGGCGCCGCGAGACGAGCCCAAGATAGAGCCCCCCTCGTGGTGGATCGTGCGGATAAAGGTGCATACCACCTGATACAGTCTTGCCATCAAATCGATGACTGGTGCAGCTCGTTTGTCACCACTGTCGAGCGCATGAACAAATTTTCTACGCGAATGGTCCATACAGCCAGCCTGCCGTGGTGGGGCCAATCCTCGATAGAGTTTTTTGATTCCCGCATATCCATCATGTTGCGTGTTGCCCTGAAATTCGGCGAGAAGTTTGCAAGGATAAATCCCTTTCCAGTCCGGCGAAAATTCACAATACGCGGTCCGCCCGCGATCGCCCAAATAGATCCAAAATCGCCCACGCTGAATGTTGCTGAATGTTCTTGGGATGAGCGGGATTCTGCATCGGCATCGGTGTATCGTCAAAGCTGATCAGCGCGCTCTTGAGTAGGTCTGTCTTGGCGTCTGGGTTAAAAACGGATAACAGCTCGGCCCCTTGGGCATACCACTGTCCCAATGTTTTGTCAGATAGCTCGATCCCGCGTCGCAGCAATGCGGTGCTTTGACGATACAGAGGCATCGCGTCGCAGACTTTGCTCGTCATGATTTGCGCCATCAGGCTGGGGGTTACCACGGAGCCTGGGATCAGTACATCGCGCTAAGCTCGCGCGATTAGTCAAGCTTGTCATGCTGAACGATCAAAAGACATAGAAGCGGCTCTGCGCACTGCCTGACCGTAGCTGGGGGGCCGACATGTTCGAATAGCTAGGCCGTTCGTTCGTCGAATAAACGCTGAGCGACCCGAGATCCCACTGTCACAACGGCGTTGGGATCACAATCGTACAGATCCGCACCCGAGAACGGGTTTAGTTCCATGATTTTTGGAACGCCATCCACTTCTCCGACATCGACGACGTAGAGTGGAGCTGGTTGCCAGTTATCCCTCGCCACACTCGCCGCAATCTCTCTAACGGGCTCCGGCACGTTGTTGCCAACACCCTTGCGGCTCTCCTCGTATTCGCAGCCCGCTATGACTTCGCCATCTGCTACGACGAATCGCCATTCTCGCCCGCACTCCTTCGGCGTGCACACAGCGACCGGGATTGAAAGACTCGAACCTTTTCAGTTTCTCGACGACATGTCGCTGTTCCACAATATTTCCAGTCAGTTCCAGTGTGCGGCGATAAGCCGCGGCTGCCTGGGCGTACCTACCAACCTCTTCGAGAAACAAGGCCCTGGTGGCATACTCCTACTATGTGTTGTGTTCAATCGGGTGGTCGGGCAACGGTTACGTCATGCAGGACATGCATTTTGTATGTGCCATACGGGATGGAGCGTGGCCTCCCAAAGCGCTTGTGCGCATCCCGAAGAAAGACGTTGTTGTCCTCGCGACGGTCGGTGTTTCCGTCATGAGATCGCGAAAGCTATCTACAACCAAGGGCGCGCTATCGTTAAGCAAGCCTACTCCGATTATGGCTGTCCGACTCGGGAGTTTCCAGACAAAAATCCGGATTTGTGGGACTGGATTGTATTAAACAAGAAATCTGGACGACTCATTCGGCTCCTACGCAAACTCGGCAAACAACCGACCAAAATGATCAACACTAACCTTGTAGCGTGGAGCGACGCCCGTTGTCGATGAAGTCGATCTCTTTACAAGAGATGAGTTCGGAGATCGAGTCCCCACTCCCCATTGAACAACGCTCGACGTGTCGATCTTAGCCCGAGGCAAACGTTTAGTACGGATTCGCGAGCACGGCCTCGAGCTGGAGAGCTTTGAGACTGGGCTGCGGACAGTTGCGCGACCCGTGGTGGTGGAGCGACTAGCGCCCCACCGGTGCGTGTCAACGCAAATGAGACAATGGTTTTCTGAAATTACTGAACCATTTGTGTGTCCTGTTGTGGAGGTGAAGGGTTGTTGATCCAAACCTCACGTTGTGGCCTGCGCACAATCGGCGGCCCATTCGGAAATCGCTCTGGATGAGCATGATAAGCAGCGGAAACAACGGTCTGTCGAGCGGTGACACGCTGGTCCACGCGCCCGAAGTGGACGTCGGCGGGGGTCAGTAGAGCGAGGCCCGAATGGTGATGGTCGTTGTTGTACCAGTGAAAGAAGTCGCGACAAAAAGCGCGTGCATCCTCGATTTCTCCAAAACGATCGGGATAGTCGGGCCGATACTTAAGCGTTTTGAACTGCGCTTCACTAAACGGATTATCATCCGAGACATGCGGCCGCGAATGCGTCTTGGTAACGCCTAGGTCTGCAAGCATCAATGCAAGCGATTTAGACTTCATCGAGGAGCCTCGGTCCGCATGAAGCGTTAGCTGCCCTTCTGAGATACGTTGGCGCGTACAGCTCTCGGCAATCAGTTTCTTCGCGAGCGATGCAGATTCTCGATGGGCAACCATCCAGCCGACGACGTATCGACTAAACACATCTAGGACCACGTACAGCTGGAAGTAAGTCCACTTTGCGGGGCCGCGCAGTTTCGTTCAGGAGGCGCAGCTTATCCTCTGCTGACAACTTTGACGACAACCGAGGCCGCCCTTGCTTCTTCTTACTTCGGCTTGACATGGTCCCAAGCTTGGCCCGCTGGACCCACGAATGCAACGTCGTCATTGGAATCCCCGCAGCCTTGGCTGTGCCGTTAATCGAATTGCCAGGCGCCAAAGCCCGAGCGGCCATCTTTTCTTTGAATTTGGGTGAATACGCCAACTCATTATCACTTACCCGCCCCCTTGATTAATTCAGAACTCCAAGGCTGCAACTACCCTGACACAGGGGGCAACCGAAACCCTCAATTTGAAATAATGCATTCTCGTTTCGTAGCACATGGCTATTGCGGTTGAGCTAAAATTATTGTGCTATTAACATTTTCCACAAAATCTCTACATTTACCTGCTCAGATTTGGCCATTATTTCCCTATGATTAGCAAACTATCGTACACTTGTCGTGTACAGCGACTCGATTTCGAACGGTCACGGAACTGTAGTTCCTACTGCTAGACGGAATTTAAGCTCTGGTGGATGCACTTACCATTGCGCCACCTCTTACCCGAATGGAATGCCCAAACGATTCTTTCACAGAACCAGGGAGAGATGCTTTGGCAACATCGTATGACGTGTGGAGCCGAACGGCGTTCTATAGTCCGTTTCGACAATCCAGTGGCTGCGGCAATAACGGCGCTCTCGGGACGGTGTTCGGGTTTGTAGGGTTTATGACGCATCCGGTCATAAACCCTACAAACCCGAACACCGTCCCCTGATCTCCTTGGAGGACCGCTGTCACGTGTTCGGCGCGGGCAACATGCTCGGCGATATGTGGCCATGTTTCGGGAAGCATCCCCGTCGGTGCTGGAGGAACTCGAAAATGGGGGGTAAGCCGATGGCAACGAATCATGGGTGGGGTTGGTGGGGTTAAAGTGAAATTCTCCCCTTGCTGTCTACCAAAATACCCTTTGACCTCATATTGCGTATTTTTGTCGAGTGAATGAAGGGTTGAACAAACCCGCGTGGAAGCTGCCCACTAAACAACTCTACCATCCTGAGTGTGCCCCGAGTCCCTTCAATAGCGAAAAGAATTCCAGCCCCGTACGACGGCAGTTTTCGCGATATGCGCACCTTACTCGTTGTTGAATCCCTATTCTGATTCAGAATATCTCTTGCGGTTCCCAAGTCGGTTTCATTCTTATCGAAAATGTTGATTGTATCCACTGTCATAGCACCAATAGGAGGTCTAGTAAACCCGTCGTGACGAATATGGTACAAACCTACATTTTCCTGAGTGACTTTTCCAAGAATACTCATTGCAACAATCGTATGATGTCCGCTGCGGAGCCACATTTTTTCGCCGAACTTTTTTCCTAGGGGGTCTCGAAGATTCTCTCCCCGTGACAGTCGATCGACTTTCTCTTGTACTCCTTCTCCTCCGAACCTTTTCCCTGTTCCGTTTAAATAGATGAAATCTTGATCAAAATAGATATTCTCATTTTCAAGATCTTGGATCGCTGTTGCGATCATTTGTGGTGTCACTTGTATAGGAGAGTGCATTCCCGTTGCGGAACCAGCATGGACTTTTTCTAGATGCCTAGCATCATCAACAGGCTGGATGCCCACCCCTTTTGTGCCCCAAATATTGATGCCAAAGGGAACATTTGCCAAGGAGCTGTTTGGAAAGTCCAGGGCTCTGTTTGTACGATCTACTGCTCCCTGAACAGCATCGGGCACAATATCCCAAATTCGGCCCGCCCGTTTTGTACCTTCCCCTACCATCGTGCCCCGACCAAAAAAGAAATCTGCAGTCGTAAACTCCGGCACCTCACCTGACATCGGTGCCTTCCCAAAATCAAAACTGTCAGTTCGTTGCCGTTCCGCCAAACCTAAGGGATCTACCTTGGTTGCCGGATTCCCGGACACATACACCTGCCGATTCGTCCCATCCACAAAACCGAGCGGATCATTTTGACAAAAGCGCCCCAGCTTGGCGTCATACATCCGATTGCGGTAGTGCCAAAGGCCAAGCTCGTCATCCCATCGGCGCCCGGTGTAGCCGTAGGGATTGCCAAGTTGGCTTTGACTGTGTTGGTCCCCTTTGGCATCGGTGACGGTCATATGACCATACGGATCATAGTGATAACGCTCTTGAATAATACTCCCTTCGGACGTCGCCAGCGCAACCACACTACCCTGAGCATCTTGCGCGTAGTAATAGGACGTATCTCCAGCAATCATGACAAGCGGCTGATCGATGCCCGGTCCATGAATAAACTGGCGTAATACCGCACCATCGTGGTTGCGCTCTTCAATCACATCGAGCCCATCGTAGAGATATCTCGTCGTTTCCGCAGCTTGTTCTCCATCTTCCGTAACTTGTTTGGTGACCCGACGGCCAAGGGCATCGTAGGTAAATGTAACTTGGGGGCCCGGGGCTGGCTCGAGCCTTTGTCCTGTCACCATGCGATTTTGCCAATCGTAGCGAAACACACCGCGGCCATTATCCTCTAGATTGCCGCGCCCATCGTATTTGAGACCTTCGTACTGGTCGTGCGGATTGGGAATCCGGGTTTCAACGTCCCCTTGTCCATCGCCATCGGTGTCGTTTTGGTTGGTTTCGAGCCAGTTGCCGACGGCGTCATAAATCCAGTACAGGGATCGGTCCCCGAGATTGCCATCGCTCACATCCGCTGAAACGAGTCGATTCTCCGCGTCGTAGCGGTACTGTTGCGATGTTACCTGGTTGCCGATCCTCTTGCGACGCTCGGTGACATTGTCGACGGCGTCGTATCCTTGGGTCATCGAGATCAACGGAACCAAGATTCCATAGAGCGTCCACGAAAACGTTCGCTCGGATTCTCGGCCCTTTTCATCGTAGTCGATTTCGGTCGCGTATACTGCGGTTGTCGACCCCCGCGGAGATTCGACGCTGACGGTCTTAGGGCGCCCAGCCGCATCATAGGCAAAGTTTGCCTTATGCCTGGCCACGCTGGGTTCGGCCGCGTCCCTCAGACTCTCCGGCAGGCCCCGGCCATCGTAGGTCAAAGTCAATTGGAGAGGTGCGAGCTTGTCGTCGCTCTCGCTGGCCTCGTCAGATCTTACGGGATAGGTGATCGACGTCCGTTGCGATGCCTCGTTATAGTCGTAGTCAATCACATACCCGTCCTTTACCAGACCGTCCTGCACCTGGCTGCCTTGGATCTCCCAGTCCAGTCGGCCGAGCTCGTCGTAGTGCATCTCAACCGCGTGGGTTCTTCGGCCTTGGTTGTGATCAATTGCGAGGGTCAGTCGCGACAGCGCGTCATAGTCAAATTCTTGCTCTAAGCTAAATTCGTCTTGCCCTGGGAGTTTGACCAACACCTGTGTTCTTCGCCCGAGTTTGTCGTACTCGTGTTTGATCGTCGTTCCGTCGGCAAGGGTCTGCTCGCGGATGCGCCCGAGCGCGTTGAAGTGATCTGTCTCGGTGCGATCTGGCAGGTGCTGACTCGCCAGTGTCCCGTCTGCGCTGCTAGATTGGCCCAACTGAGTGGCTTTGATCGTTCCATCCAACACATCCTGGGTAAATGTATGCTGGGCGCCTTTGGCATCGGTGAGGGTATTTGTCTCCCCAAAGGGCGAGAGCTCGGTCGTGACCGGATTGCGAAGGGCATCTATGGACTCGATGACATTGCCATTGCGAATGACTTCTTGCATATGGCCCAGGGCGTTGGTCACGGATTGTACCCGATACAGTGGGTCGTAGGTAAACTCGGTGCGACCGCCCAGGGCATCGATTTGGGCGGTGAGGTTACTTGTTAAATCGTACTCAAATCGGGCAAACACCCCTGTCGCATCGGTTTGGCGAATCAGCCTGCTGCGACTATCGTATTCAAACTCTGTCGCATATTGTAGGGGGTCGATGACTTGGGTTCGTTCCCCATGCTTGTTGTAGACCTGCCAGGTGGTATGGCCCAAGGGATTGGTCACCGCGGTGGGGCGACTGCCGTCGTCGTATTCCAACGTGGTTTGATTGCCGTGACCATCGGTGATGGCAATGACATTGCCGAGGGCATCGTAGTCATAGGAGGTCGTGACGTTTTGGGCATTGGTAACCGTGACGATGCGACCCTCCCCATCATAGGTAAACACTGTCTCATGCCCCAGGGCATCGATTTGCTTGGTGACTTGGTTGCGCAGATCATATTCGTAGGCGGTGTGCGAAACGATATTGTCTTGGGCATCGGTGCGCACAATCAGAATGACGTTGCCGCTGTCATCATAGCTTTGGTGGGTTTGGTTGCCATCGGGATCTGTACGGCGAATCAACCGGCCCAAGCCGTCGTATTCCAGCCGGACCCGCCGCGCTGGGGCTTCTATACTGTCGGGGCCTTTGGCCGTTTCATACGCCATGGTCTCGACCACAAGCCCGCGCACGTCAAAGTAGGACTCTTGGGTGAGGCCGCGGTGGGTTTGGACCCGCCGAACCCGATGGCGATCGACCACGGTGTCGCTGTTGGGGGTCGAGACACTGCGAAACGGTAGGGTATCTGAATAGCGGTAAGCAATCTCCGTTGCCTGAATCAGCGGGTCCTGAACGCGGATGACTCGATTGAGGTCATCGTACTGCCATAGGGTTTGGCCGCCTTTGGGGTCGATATGAAGAATGCGGTTTCCGTTTGCGTCGTAGGCAAGATGCTCTTCGCCACGAAGGGTATCATCGCGCTGCCAAATTAACCGATGCATCTTGTCGTAGCGAAACCGAGTGGTGTTTTGCTTGGCGTCCAACAGCGTCATCAGGTTTCCGACTGGGTTGTATGCAAACTCGGTGCGGGCGCCCAGCGAATCGACAATGGCACTGGGCTGGGGTGTTTGAACCAGGTCGCGAGCAGGACCGTCGTAATGCCAGGTGGCAGCTTGCCCCTTGGCGTTTGTCACCAAAGACGGTTGGCCATTTTCATGATAGGCCACGGTCGTTTCATGTCCCGCCCTGTCGATGGTTTTTGTCACTCGTTCCAGCGCGTCGTAGGTAACGTGGCTCTCATAGTCAAGGGCGTCGATAACGGTGACTGGCTGGGTGACAGAGACAAGCGGGTCATAGCGAAACGTCGCGTTTGCGCCCCGCGGTGCCTCGATGCGGTCCAGATACAACCCCGATGGCGTATAGGTAAACGTAACGGCTTGTGATAGGCCGGTATCGTCTGTGTCAGTGCGTTTTTCTACGTTGCCGTTATCATCGTAGTCAAACTTTGTCGTTAGGACTCGAGCTTGCGTGACCATGCCGTTGCCGGTAGCGACCACCTCGCCGGATTCATTCAATTTGTATCTTGGTCCCTTGGCATGGGTGAGGGGACCGATGGACAGCTGGCGCCTGATCTCATCCAGATTGCCGCGGGCGTCATAGTCAAACTCAACGGTATGACCTGTAGGTAAAATCATTCGCGTGACGACGTTGAAGTTCTTGTTGGTGTAAAAGTATTGGGTCTTCTCTCCGGTGGGCGCGACGACGTTGCGCAGATTGCGGCAGCGGCGAGGGTCCTTTTGGTCATCGTCCGTATCGTATTCATAGGTGTAACGATTGCCGTTGGGGTCTTGGTACATCGTCATATTGTGATAGTCGTCGTACTCGCGGAGCTCAAAGCTGCCATCAGCAAAGGTCTTGCGAACGATGTCGTGGTTTTTGTTCCAGAATATCTTTTGCCACGTGACCTCGGTTTCGTCTTCGATTTGTGCCTGACGATTGATCGGGTCGTAGCGAAAGCGAAAGGTTTTGTCGTCTGCATTTGTGTGCGAACGGACGCGATCGTTTGCATAGTAATCCATCTTTAGAAACGTCGCTGACGGTGGCAAGTTATCCAACACATCTAGCGATGGCGGAGACATGGTGAAAAAATCTGAAGAAAAAACGGCGCCAGATGGGTAAGGAAGAAGATAGTGGGTCATATTGTGGTTTAAACGCGCATCGGCTTGGTCCTTGAGATACCAGTGCCAGGTGATTTGTCCAGCAAGGTTGGAAAACGCGACCAAGTCGCCGCGGGCATCCACCTTGTAGTGGACCGAACGGCCATGATGATCAAAGATACGCTTTACATACCGGTCGACATCATCGTACACAAACGATAGTACCTGGCCGAATCGATCTTTGATCGTCACCAAATGTCCTTTGGCAATATCGTAGCCGAAGCTGAGCGTTTGCCCATTGGGGTGACGTTTTTCGAGTAGCATGCCACCTTGGGTCAAAAACGTGTGCGCGCGACCATCGGCATATTCGAGCACGGTTTTGATTCCCTCGGTTTTGACTCGGTAGGTGACACCGGGCGGCGGCTGGTAGTTGCCCTGATCATCTTTGTCAATGCGATGCACCGTGCCCTCGGCATCGCGGTAGACGATTCCGGTCCCATCTTTTGCATGGCCAATCGTCTCGGAATGGTTCCATGTCCAGCCGTAGCCAAAAATGCCATCGCGATTGAGCTGGCTGCGGTAGCTGCGGCGCACCGCCAGGTCCATGACACCTGAGGGCAAGCGGATATCGTCGAGCTCCTCGGTATAAAACTCGCCCGTGATCAGGTTGACCGGATCTCCGCCGGTTGCTTTTGATTCGTCGGATGCGACCTCAGTGGGGGCTTTGTCATTGCCAAGGCTTTGGTTGTCGGGGGTGGTCGCCTGATTGCGGTCCTTGACAATCTCTGGGCCAACCGGGATCTCCCCTGTCTCTGGGTCCATCTCGGTCGTCGTGGCCGAAATGGTGTTCGCGGGAATCTCAAAGGTAGTTTCTTCTTTCGAGTCGGAAAGATCTTGCCCGTGTTCACCAAATACGAGGGTGAGGCTGTTTTCCCAGTCGATATCGCTTGCCAATGGTAGGGAATCGGTGTCGACAAAGGCAATGTGCGAGACCTGTCCCTTGGTGAGGGTGATCTCGAGGGTCAAGATCTGGTGGTTGCGGGGGACCTCCTCGACCGTGATTTGATTGCCCTCGATGGGACTGCCTTCGATGGGATTGCCTGCTTGTTGTATGTGGGTCACAACTGTGGCCATCCCATTGGCATCGGGTTTAGACACGTCAATGGTCGCAGTACCGTTGATTGTTTCCAAGACAAGGGTCGTGTTCCCTTGGGAGAACACGGTAAACTTGCCGTCCTTTTGATTGGGGTGGAAATTGTCCGTTGTTGCGACGTCACCTCGAATGGCAACTGCTGCGATGTCGTGCAGTTTCATCGGTGCGCCCTCAAAACCGGGCATATCCGATACCGTCACGGTGTTGGCTCCCGCGAACGGTGAAGTCTCCGAGGGGGATCCAGCAAAGTCTCCGAGCCCCGATGTCGACGTCGTCGTGGACGGTATCACGGGTCCGGGCATCTTTAGGATCTTCAGAGCTAGGGGGCGACTCTCCGCCGAGGGGATATGGACGTGAGGCGATGCAACATCGACGTCCACCGACACCGTGCCATCCTGGTAGGTTTGCACATACAGAGTCGCCCCAGCACCATAGGTCGTGGACACGGGTCCTCCGGTGCTAAAGCGACTGACCACTGTGACTTCGGAGGCGTGGTTGGTGATTTGATAGCCAACGCCTCCCGGGGTGACAAACTCGGTGATGCCGGCGTTGTCGGAGGAAACAAGAACATCGGTGAGCTCGGTGTCAAACGGATTCCACCCTGGCTCGACAGGGCTCCAGCCTGGCTGTGGGCCCATCGGTTGTCTGTTGAGCATCGCCCCGTCATCCCCATCTGGATCTCCATCCTTGCCACCTCCCTCTCCACCTTTGGCAGTGCCCATATAGTAACGAGCACTACCGACGTCGGTCGGGGCGTAGATATACATCCGCTCGGGGAGCCCTGGTAAATCAAACGGGCGCTCAGGAATCTTGACCCATAGAAACGAGTTGTTTGTTAGTACTTGCTTGAGTATCGCAAGCAATTTGACTGGATATCCATTGGCGGACAGGTAACGTCTGTTGCCTTGCCGGTCAATGGCAAAGATGTTTCCATCCGCATCGATATTGCTCTTATCCAAATGATATTCTTCCAGCCCCATTTCTTTGGCCACGAGGCGTGCCGTCAGCGTGCTGTGAGCAGACGCGTGTGTCCACCGTTCGATCGACTCCGATTCTTGAAACGACAACTCATGCGAAATAAACTGGCGAATGAATTTGGAAAAATCACTGCGCGCATCCAGCGGGGGCAGGAGGTGTTGCGCGGTGATTTCGTGTAACCTGGCTGCCGAAGTCTCAGATAGATAGAACGTCCACTTGGGCAGATATCCCTGCGGACCCTCCACATGGTGCAAGTCGCCCAAACAATGATGCGCGTCTTGCTCGGCGCAGTCTTGGGGCAAAGATGCATAGGTCCATGCCGCAAATAGAAACGAAGGCGAAATCTCGTTACCAATCGGGTTCGCATCAAAAGAGTGGTTGGCATAGTCCCCAAGCATCACGTGGGTAAGCGCCGCCACGCGCTGCCAGCTGCGGTAGACACCCTCCATGTAGCTGGCGGCGATCGTCGCTCCCATGATGCTCATGATTTGGATCGCATTTGTGGTTTCGAATCGGTCAAACAGTTGCTCAGAGATGCGGTGGGTAACTTGCGGGGAACCGCTAAGCATATCGATCGCGAATGCCGACACGGCACCTGCCTGTAGTCTCGCGTTGGTTTCTCGGTCAAATACCGCATTTTCTGTAAGCGGCTGGTAAGTTGCTTGCAATAGGATGTCGTGGCTCGCTGAGATTGCTTGTCCCTGCTCCGTCGTACCATCCTCAAGTCCCAATAGGGGCACGACCTGCCCTGAGGCGACGGGCTTGGCGTAAACGTAGGTGACGCGTGCAGCAATTTGCGCGGTTGGTAGCGTCCAGGTCGCAAGCTCGGCGTCCGTCTCGGCGTCCCAGGCGCGAATCGAGATGCGAATCCGGCGATTGTCGGGCAAGTCATCGGGATAGTAGTATTGTCGCGGCTGCTTGCCCATACCATCAGGAAGCGTGAGCGGGATGCCGGTGATGGTCCTTGGCGGCAACACCCATCGCTGCGGAACATCTGCGACGCTGCTACCTGGGTGGTGCTCGTCGAGGTATTCCTGGAGTTTCTCCTCAAACCATTCGATGGATGTGAGGTTTTTCGGCAAATCGAGATACTCGTCGGCCAGCTTCGCCAACTTCGTGGGGACCGAACGCTCTGCCCCTTCGCCAAACAGGGGAATCCCTGGCGAGATTTGTTTTTTCTGTTTCTGCCACGGTACCAGCGGGTACCATCGGCCGTGCTTGACGACTCCGGGTTTGTAACCATCGGGCTGGTGAACCAGGTCCCGGGATAGCCACGCCTGGACAAATGGCATAACCGGAATCAAACGGGCCTCGGCAAAACGGGCGGGAATCCCCGAGATGCGCAAAAGCGCGATCAACAGCGCACACTGGTCCCAACGATTGCCGCGCTGGGTCAAGGAGGTTGCTAGCGCCCCTTTGCGTGCGGCCCAATAGCTGTAGTGTTCGAGCTCGATGTGCTCATACACCCAGCGATAGATTTGCACCGGGTCATGGGAGAGTTCGGCCGCCAAGGCAAGCAACTCTTGGTCAAACGTGACTTCGGGCGATGTGCCTAGGTATTGCGGCGTGGTGACGATATCGAACGTATCGGGTTGGCTCGGATCATATTCGACACGCGAGGCATGTGCGAACCCCTGCGACCACCAAAGCGAAACAAGAATCAGACAGGCACCGAGGCCATATCCCCGATGACATTTGGCATCGACGCGGGTCATTGCCTCTTCTCCCGTTTTTTGCACTCCCCAGGCTGGGATAGTGGTGACGAATCGCAAAGCAACCACACTTCCTCTTCACTCATCGCTCGCTGATACAAGCGCACATCGTCGACATCGCCGATGAATCGCGCTGCGGCGTGTTTGGATAAGGATTGCCCCAGGACGACGCGTCCGAAGTTGGCGGCGCCAAACTCCTTATGGGATGCCGTCTTGGGCTTGCCGTAAGCGGTTTTTAGCTCGCCCTGAAAGAAGCTGCGAATATACCATTGGCCGTGATACACTACTGCGAGATGCACCCACTTCCCCGATTTGGGGAGCGGATCTTCTTTGCCGCGAAAGTACAACCTTTGGCTTGGGATATGGATCCGAAACAAATCCTGTTTCACATCCTTGTTGAAGGTGACCTCAAAGCGCGCATCATCGGACCAAGATAAGATATGCATAATCCGCTCGTCTTTATGTGCATGGGTGATGCTGGGCAACCGAACCCATAAAGACAAGGTGTACTGCTCGAGCAATTGTTCGCCGCCGTCGGCAATCTCGGTTTCGAGTTGTTGCTCTCCGGAAAACGAAAATGCCTGATTGCCCTCGACGCCCGTCGGCGTCAGCGCGACGCCACCGGTGACCGCACCGTGGTGGTCCTGGCCCGACTGGTCGATCACGCGCTCGCCTGCGATATCATCAAAGGTCCAGTGCAATAGCAAGTCACCCCCTGTAGGGGGTGCCACGGTCACATCGATCGTGTCCTCATAGGTTTTGTCTCCGATCGTGACGCGAAACGCCAGCGTATAGTCGCCAAGTGCATCAAAGTGCACTTGGGTTCGGGCGGCTTTGGCATTGGCAAACTGAACACCTCCGGCTGCGTTGACGACATGCCAGGACATGTCCTTGGGCACAGTCGCAGTGTTGGCAAACACAAACGCCGACACTTCGGTGCTGGCCAGCTTGGTTTCTGAATCATACGAAAGTGTTTGGCTGCCGCCCGCATCGATCGTGATGCTGTTTTCTTGGACGGGCATGGCTGGGTCTTGGACCCGAATAACATGTTGCTGATAGACGATATCGCGATTTTTGCGACTCACTCGGCGAACCACGTAGCGGCCGGGAACCTGCAAGGTCAGCTTTTGATTGACTTCACCCTGAGGAATAAAAAATTGTACCGGGCCTGCGCTATACAATGATTCCCATACCGCATCGGGCTTGAATGGGTCCCCCCTAAAAAATATATCTTCCCCCACAGAGACCACCCGCTCGGATTGGGTGTCATAGAACCGCTTGGGCCAAAGGTGGACGTGCAAGTAGCTCGTGCGAGAAACGCCCTGGTTCCTGGTTGTGACCAGTACCCGATAGTGACCATAGCCGGGCAACACCAGTGTCGCCTGGTTTGTGCCGGGTTCTACATCGAAGGCGTCGCTATTGTCGGCCGCTTGCCATTCGTGACGCAAGTCTCCCTCGGCGTAGGGCGGCGCCTTGGCAACCAGGCGCACCGGGTCCGCCGTTTCGCGTTGCAGCGTGTACATCCATATCGGGAGCGGCGCCGCGGGATCGGTGAGTGGCAAGGCGATCGTCGTCGTATCCCCGGGAAGATTGCCGAGTTCGCGCGGCACACCAACGGCAAGGGAAAATTGCTTGCTCGTTCGGTCTGGGACAACCCGTGTTTCAAACAAGTACTCTCCGGGCCAGCTGGTTTTTACGCTCGCCTCGGGAGTCCGATTGGCCACAAACGAGACCTCCCGGTTTTGCGAGCGCAATTCGATCGCTTGCTCGGTGGCATCAAGCAGGGGTGACACGCGCAAGCCGTCTTCGATCTCGCTCGTGGTGTAGACAAGATGACGCTGCGTAGTAGAACCAGGTCTTGGGTGGACCGTGACACGGATGCCCGCGGAAAGCGGTGCGCGTCCCAAGATGTTAGCCTTGGCGTGAATGACATATTGGCCCGGTGTGGAAAACGACGCTTTGGTGTGATGCGGCCGACCAGCGATGGCGGCAAAGCCGACACCATCGCCTTGCCAGCTCTTCCAGGTCACCGATGTATCGTCAGGACCATTTTGAATGTCCGCGGCAAAGGTTACCTGAATCGGCCCACCGGTTTTGGGCAAGGTTGTGCCAATCGATGGCGGCGAACCTCCTGCCACAACAATTCGCATCGTCGCCCGCGCAAAAGACGCGAGATTGTGCGTCGCGGCGACCCATCCTTGCAGCGCCAGCGCGGTGGTCCAGATGTCATCGCCAAAACTCCCGTTGGGAGTTTGTCGTCCGAGGAGCCAGGTTAATCTTTGTTGTTGTTTTGCAGCATCCGAAAACGGCACCCACTTCAGCACCATTGCGGTGTTGCCAAGCGTGCCTTCAGCAGGTGGGGAGCCTTCAGCAGGTGAAGAGTCTGTGATCCAATCGTAGGTGTCTGGACCCGCTGCGAGCAATGGGTACACCAGGGACGAGGCCATCACGGTCGCTGGCGAGCGGCGCAGGGGACCATAGCGACCAGGCCAGGTTGTGTGCGCTGGATCTCCCAGTGCTTCCCATACGGCGCGACCCGTCAACCCAAACATCGTCGATGCCCCGCTCCATTTCAGCGCGTGGTTGACCCGCGCGGTCGTAAGAACATCCGCTTTGTAAAACGGGCGTCGACCCCAGCTGAGCTCGTGGTCGCTCAATCGCGACCGTCTGCCGTTGGGATGAGCGTCGCTTTTGGCCAACAGTTCCGCGGCCAGCAAATCGACACTTCTGCCGTACATCGCCAGGGTCTCCATCGCCAGGGACAGATCATAGGTATCTGCCCCGCGCAGATTGGCCGATAAGTAGCCGAGTCCGCGTTTGACCGGCCAGCTTTGTCGTTGCATCAGCGGGTTTGCCTGGGCTGTGCTGATGTGTTTTTTCAAGTACAATGCATGCAGAGCCATCGCGGTGAGACGGATGCGCGAACTCGGTTTGTCTCCCCACCAGCCATCTTCGTGCTGTTGCGACAGTAACCACGACACCGCGCGTGTTTGCTGCGGTGTTGGCTGGGGAGTCGCTTCGGTCATCGGGCCCGGTGCGAGTGCAATCGGATCGCTCACGTGTGTTTCGCGCCCGCTGGCATTTACCGCCGACACAGCGACCCATGCCGGGACGACGCCAGAGGCCATGGCGATGTTGGTCTTCGTGGCTCGGTGGTATGGAATGTGCGCTGAGACCGGGTGACCATGATCGTGGCTGGCGCGTAATAGCGATAGCTCTACCGCGTTGACGGTGTGATAGACGCGGTATTCGGTGATCGGCACATCGATATCGCTGCTGGGCGCCTGCCAGCTGACTTGATGGCTTCCGCCATTGCCCAAGACTGCTGTCACCGCCGTGGGTGGCGGATTGCGGTCGCTAAGTAGATAGCGCGCCGTGCGCAGCGATTCGAGATTGCCACTATCGTCGATCGCAAAAAAGTGGATGACCGTGTCGGTCGATACCGAGATCGAATGCGTATCGCCTGCGGCGAGCGTGATTTTTTCGGTATTCGCAGCACCGATAACGGGTGGATTCCCATCGGTTGTGTAGTACACGTCGGCGTCCTCGGATACCGACATCGCGATCGTAAAAGCAGCATGGTAGATCCCAGCACCGGGGGTGAGCGTTGTCACTGGGATGGTCGCATCGACAAATACGGTGTGATCGGTTTCACTCCGATTGCCGGCCGCATCGGTGAGATGTAAGCGGTAGGTTTGCTTGCCGTGTACCGTACTTGGCAACTCTACTTCCAAACCATTGGCAAATATGGTCACACCATCGTCGATGCGGTTTCCCGCCGTATCGGTCAGCTCGCTGGTGAGCTTGCCTTCGCGATCATCGGTGAAACCCGCGTAGAACCGCGCGGGATGGTGTCCATCCGTTGCAACCGTATCGCCCTGGAGGGGGCCAAATAAGGTCACCGTTGGTGCCTGGGCATCCTCGGTTGGTGCTTGTGTGGTGACATCGGGGGGAGACGGATCGGAGCGCGTATCGGTCAACGCGAGATAGGCAACATGTTCTGCTGGATGGGTCCGCGCTTGGTCTCCTTTCGCGGGAACATCTATAGCGGCGTACAGTTCGCTACGAACCGCTTGGTTTCCTATTACTACCGGCCACCCAACCTGATCGCTAAGACGGCTCGATGCCGACACAATGGCGCCGTGGATCTGCACTGCGGAGCTTGAGCTCTGGGTGCTTGCAGACTCCGATGAGATCGGTAGTCGAAACCCGCTTGCGGAGTCATCCACGCCCGAGATGTTTGCCGCGACCTGGGTAAATACGTTGTAGTCACCAATCAAACCGTGGCCGGTTTTAATAGCAAGGTAGCCGATGCGTTCGGGCAAGCGACCATTCTTATCACCGGCTTGCCGGCCAAGCACAAAGGTGTTTCCCCGCGGTGGCCCTGGGCCATCGCTTGCTTGCGCCCATACCGACGACCAACGCCGGTCGGTTTGCGACATCACCTGGGCAACTACAACAGGGGTCTGAAACGGGTGCCCGAGCGTGACCGTTTGTTGACCATGGGCGCTGCCGCCTTCGATCGCAAAATCAGCGACGATTCCCGCTTCGATGCTCAGACCCGTTTCGTCCGCTGGATAGCTGCCCGCTTCGGCAACGAGACAGTGCACCGTCGTCGGGGTCGATACATCGGGGTCACCGGGAGTTTGCACGCGGACATCAAAACGATCGGCTGCAGCGTTGTTGACGCGCACAAGGGTCGGTTGATGCGCGGGCGATGCGGGAGAGGTCGATGCATGGTGGGGCGTGCACGCCACCACCATCGATTGATAGGTGTGATCCAGAGTAATGGTCTGCCAGCTGGCGTCCACGCCGGTGATCACGCGCAGCTGGAGGGAGGCATCTGGCGCTTGTGCTTGAACCGAAGCGGATTGTTCGTGGAGTTTTTGCGGCTCTGGCCCACAGGCAAAAATCCCCAAGAATATGAATAGCTTATAATGACGTCCCGAGACATCCACCCCATTAGTCTTGCCAATGTAGGGTGGTATTGCATCTGTTATTTTCTATGTATAGCAGATAAACGTTCTCAGTCAGTGTACACAGCCACACCCAAAATCGTTAGGGTTAGGCCAAGTAACGAGGAACTGGCACAATCGGATGCTCCCAGGCCCCACAAGAGAGAGAGGCTCCCACTGCAGTCCAAACGAATCGCTACGATTGACATCGGCACAAACACGCTCCTGCTGCTTGTCGTTGAGATCAGCACCAACCAAAGTGGCAATCTTGTCGTGCTACACGACGCGTGCAAGTTTGGCCGTATCGGGCAAGATGTCGATCAAACCAAGCGCCTCGCACCAGAGGCGATTGACCGCTGCCTCGACATTGTGGGCAATTACCGGGCGATCATCGACGAGCTCGGTGTCGATGCCATCCGTGCTGTGGGGACTCAAGCGCTACGGGAAGCCACAAACACAAATCTCTTTGTCAAGCCCGCACAAAATGCGCTAGGAACATCGATTGAGATCATTGGGGGACGACGCGAAGCCGAGCTTGTTCATCTTGCAGTGGCCAAGTCTTTTCCTACTTTGTGCAACCAATCGATCGTAATCGCCGACGTCGGCGGTGGATCAACAGAGATCATTGTCAGCGACCATTGCGAGATCCAATCCTTGCAAAGCCTTCCCATTGGCTCAGTACGTCTCGCTGAGCGGTGCCTCAAAGACGACCCTCCTACCCCGGAGCAAATTGCTGATCTCCATCGGCAGATCTCAAATGCCTTATCGAAAGTTGCGATTCCCAAAAATGCTCAGCTGATCGGGACCGCTGGAACGGCAACGACAATCGCTGCAGTGCAATTACAGCTAGACTCGTATCAGCCAGACAAAATTCACGGCCACGGTGTCACAAGAGCTATCTAGACCTAGAAAGCATATAAATAGAGTCTCCCATGGGGGTCATGTATCCTGCGCCCCTTAGCATAAGGACGTAGTCGCTCTCTCCTGATTCGATGTCAACAGTTACGAGCCCGTCATTATAACCAATATAGGCATGCCCCCTATGAACGACTAGGGGATGTCCCTATTAGAAACTGGATCATTTCGATCGGTTAGCCGGCCGTTGGTTCAAAAACTGGCGCCGGGAACTGATCATTGATCAACATCACTATATGAGGCGCCACGAACTCAGTGATGAACAGTGGAACAAGATAGAGGGACTCCTTCCGCCCCCACACGGTCAAACGTCGAAAAGGGGAGACCGAAGTTTTATCAACGCAGTGCACTGGATTGGAAAAACGGGTGCACCGTGGAGAGATCTTCCTGAGCGATTTGGTCCGTGGAAGACTGTGTACAATCGATTCTGGCGCTGGGCGAACAAGGACCGTTGGCGTGACATATTTCGCGCCTTGTGCCTGAACGATGATGAGATCGGTGCGATCCTAGATGGTTCCGTTGTTCGCACTCATCAGGATGCTTCGGGTGGAAAGGGCGGTCCAAAAAAAACGAAATAGGTCGCTCAAGGGGCGGTTTCTCCACGAAGATCCATGTTGCGGTCGACATGAAAGCACGACCTATCCATATCCTTGTTACCCCAGGACAGCAGCACGATTCCACCGTGGCCGAGGAACTGATCGACTATGTTCACGGTGAAGCTGTTCTCGCAGATGGAGCGTACGATTCGGACCGAATCATTAGTGAACTCAAAGAGCGCGGCCTGAAACCGGTAATTCCATCAGGCAAATCAAGGAAGAGGAAACGCCGGCATGACAAGGAGATGTACAAGCAGCGTTATCTTGTGGAATGCTTCTTTCACACCATCAAGCGCTGGCGACGGATCGCAACACGCTATGAAAAAACGGCAACAAGTTACCTCGGTTTCCTTCTCCTGGCCTGCGCCATCCTCTGGATCTAATGAGGACACCCCCTAGTTGCTCTACATCGAGGGACTGATGCACTAATTCCCGAGTAACGATTCGATTCACCTCCATTGTCTCGGTATTGACAACTGTAAGACGACCAACATTCGCGACATAGACGTGGTTGCCATCGATAGCCATGAGTTCGGAAAATCCGACAACGGCAT
Source organism: Kofleriaceae bacterium (assembly GCA_965223575.1). Classification (GTDB taxonomy): domain Bacteria; phylum Myxococcota_A; class Polyangia; order Haliangiales; family Haliangiaceae; genus CBDCWZ01. Next base: position 27,242 of record CBDCWZ010000106.1, on the reverse strand, counting down.
GAGTTGTCTCTAAAGACCTAATGTCAACAATCACAAGGCCCGCATCCAAATCGAGCGCATAAACAAACTTCTCATCGACCGCCACCTGTGCAACAAAGTTACGGGAACTAAAAGAATGAATTACCGCAATTTCTTTGTAGCTATCGCTGGAAGGATTGATACCAACGCTGAGCAACCCACTGCGGTGCATAGGTGAAACAAACCTGTGTTTCTGAAAAGAGGCGAAGTATCAAAACGTCCTGGTGGATCATCACGAACGCTCGTGATGTGGATGGGGGCGTTTCTTTCGTTTCCTGATTGGTGCTCTAAATTACTGCTTTTGCGTATCTGGTTTCGAAATCGTGCACCAGTTCCTGATTGACGTTTATCGAAGGTAAGCCGCACGATCTTTAGTGAAGTATCTCTGGTGGCCCTATTGCTGGTGGTGAAATCTCGAGTTTCAGGTAGTCGAGAATTTTGTCGGCTACCGATGATGAAGGGATAACAGCGATGATTTTCATCGGTCCGCTACACTGGTCGCAGACCAGAATGTCCATCGCAAAGACGCGGCGCAGAAGCGCAGCCCAGTCAATCCGGTTTGTGTTTTTGTGCTGGTCTGACGAAGCTGCGAGGGTGTTTTGGAGGGATGGTTTTGGTACGATGGCAGCTCGCGAATGGTGTGCTGGTGCAAACACACCGTGATATCGGGTGAGGTGTTTGCGAGGTGGCGGAACCAGGACGGCGAGTTTGTGTAGCAGTTCAATTGGCGTAAGGGTTAGGTGGGTGCGCCCATCAGCGAGCGGTCTCTTTAGTCTTACTAGGGCATTGCCCTGGTTTGTGATTGAGAGCCGGCTGTTGGCGATAGGAGCTCTGGCACCGTATCGGCAAAGGCGTTCCAGGGCATGTCGGTCATCCGCGCAGGTAGTACGCTCTGCGTGCAATGAATAGCCATAGAGGAAGGCGGCGAGCCGACAGTGATTGTTCCGGTTGTTGTGAGGGCTTCGGCTGGGAGACGTGGATCGGATGCTGTGTGCTTGCCGCTCAGCCAGGTCATCTTGCTGGAGGTCTTGGTCGCAGCGCACAATTTGTTTTTCCGTGGCGCGGGCGATCTGGTCAACGAGTCGCTGCATCTCTTTTGGCGAGGGAGGCGGAATAGGGACAAATCTTACCTGATTGCCATTCCGGGTAAACACCCCATCAGGGAGCAGGCAATGGAAGTGGCAGTTAAGATTTAATAGTGATCCGAAGCGTTGGCAAAAGGTGACGGCTCCGCACATCGCGTCTCGCACTCCAAGTGCTCGCGCTTTGCGCCGCTGCCAGGCGAAGATTTTCTTGAGGCAGAGGTTGAGTATGTGGCGGAGAAGCAGATTGTTGCGTGCGAGTAGAAAACGAACACGCTTTGGGAAGCTGATGACCCATTGCCGGTAAGGGACGCATGGCAACACATGGTCTACCAGGTGAGCTGCCGTATTCGCCATACGTCTTGCAGTACAAGAGGGGCAAAATCCCCGCCCTTTGCATGAAAATGCGACGAGCTTCTCGTTGGGGCAGTCAGCACACTGTACTCGAACGAAACCATGGCGCAGGATGCCGCAGCCGAGGAACCGCTGAAATTCTCGCTGCACGAAGCTGGGGTATCCGAAACCGTGTTGTGACCTAGTTTGTGCTTGTGCTAAACATGCTGCGAGATTCTCACTGACGATGTTGTATAGTACTGTGTTTGCCGGGGCACGTCTTTGGTACGGGCGTACTAGGGAGCGATTGGTTGCTTCTGGGTAACTCTCGTATGGTGTCGGTGCAAACTGCACACAGACCATCAGAGCAATCTATGTGCCGGACGAAGGTCTTGTGTTGTTCGATGTTTAGCGCTGGTATCGTCGATGTGTCCGGCCGGATCTGGACGGACTGGTCCAAGTCGGACAGGTGCATCCTTCAGCTCTAGCCTACTTTTTGCTCCCAAAATCAATGGCAGCCGACGAGTCGTGGGATACGCCGGCGTCGTGATTCCGTCCTAGATTGCCAGGCCCCTAGCCTCAATGCCAGTCACAGCAACGGCGGTGGCAAAATCGATTGCCGCTCCCGGCCCCATGCTGGCACCGGGAGCATCTCCTTACCGTGTTCTGCAATCCACACCTCAAATTCACAAGCAAATTGAAGAGCATGCGTTATGGCGAGCGATGCCACCCATTTCAGCCTTAGGGATTGTTCCCCGGCAAGCGACAGTCCATGCTAGCAGTGATCTCATACCATTTATCTCCGATGGTTTGAAAACTCTCCTTATTAAAGGTGTTTGCCTCGGGTTCGCTCGAGTCTGAAAGTCCTCGATACTTGTTGTCACAAATACGTTTTAACTCCGCTCTGGCGACCTTTTCCGCCTCCGCTTTTACCGCGTCGCAAACATTCGGAGCAGTATCTGGGCAGAAGGCTTTAATACTAATTTTTGGCGTGACCGTCATAAGCACCGGCTTCGTTTCCTGGCACGGAATCACTACACTGAATGCACCAGGTTTCCATTCTTTCCATTTGGGTTTGCGGCACGTCTTTGTGACTGAGTGCGCCACCGAGGTGACAGTCGTAAACGTCTCGCTGTCCCATTCCCAATCGTTTCCAACGTTGTTGCCATACATACGAATCCCATTAGGCGCATCAAAACGGGGAATAAAAATACGAATCGATGGATTCGAAAGATTAATCGAGGCTTCAAAGTTGTCCTGGGCATCCTCGTCGTTTTGAACATCGCATGTCGTGTTCAGAGATGGTTCTCTATGTCGGTTACGGATCAGACCGCGAGTGCCGCCAACGACCAGATGGCTAGCAAAGGAATCTCCATCGACATCGACAATGCCCTCCCACCTTACACCCGTAGGACCCAAAGAAAAATTTCCCGTTGCGCAATAGGCAGGGACGCTGATGAGCGATTCATTGAAGTTCAAATCCGTAGGGTTACGTGGCTCACCATGATGATACTCGTAAAGCCGAATCCCCTTTTTTTGCACAGGGCTGGAAAGCCTGATCGTAAAACTTGTATTCGCCCCGTCAATGCTCACTACCTTGGGAAACACCTCCAGTTTTTGGCCAATAGGCGTGGCTGAGATATTTCTCCAGCGCGCCAGCACCCCTGACTCCCAAGCAGCTAGAAAGTCATTCTCAAAGGTAGGTGACTCCTGCAAAATGATTGGCAACGAATGGTTCAGAGCATTCCAAAATCGGTAGAGTTTCCCAGCAGGATCATTCAACTGACTGAACGCATTGGGGTCGTTTAACAAGATCGGAAAGAAATTTAGATCATAATCATTGGACAGCGTAGTCGGACCGCGCCCAGACGCCGCACCCACAACATGTCCGACCTTATCCATCACACCCATTACACTCTCCCCAAACGGAACATCACCGAACAAAAATGCTTTCCGGTGCGCTCGATCGGGCTTGGGCAGCCGATGGAGAAAAACGGTCGTCGAACACGAAGCGAGCTCTTGCGCAGTTTTCGGGTGGTAGGAAAAGCGGATCGCTCCAGCCTCTACGTAGGATGGAAAAAGACCTTTATATTCGTTCCAACGAACCACGCATTGAAACCATGGGGCTGTCATGGGTGTAGGGACGAAAAATCCGGTATCATCAGGAAGAGTCACAGAATTGGGATCGAAAAACTCGGAAGCCTCGTAGCCGGGAAATGTTTTTTTAACGTTATGATGAAGCAAAAACGCATGCGTATCGAATTCGTCAAATCTCGACTCCTCTAATCCTCCAGCGCCATACCAGATGCGGACTTGCTTGGTGTAGGGAACGAGACCAAATGCCTCCTTGTCAAACGCATTGTAGTAAGCCTCCAGCGTCGCTGCGTCTATCACGTCTACTGCGATAACACTAATCCCAAGAGCCTGCAGCAGTCCTTCCATAGCGCCTACATCATCCGCTGTTGCGTTTGCGAATCCAGAAAGTGCGTCTACGATTGCAGCATAAGAGTACGTCTGTGGGGCACTTTCGCCGCGTGCATGCAGCAAGATCGAAGAGATATCCTGATTGGCAAGGGGATGCTGGGAACTGACAAGTAATGAGGACAGACTTTTCGCGGTTTGCCGCCGCCCCTGGCGGAAGTTCTCTAAGTCGCTGCCACGCAAGTCGAACAAGGAAAACGCGGACGCGTACAGAGGATTGACGGGTGTGAGGGTTAGTAGAAAGTCATCATCTGTGTCCGAGCACGATTCGGAATTATCCGGACAACCAAATTGATAGGCTGTAATCGGCTGTGTGGGGCCGATAATAGAGTTCAGATAGTCTTCGATCTCCCTGCGAAACTCGCCATGCTTGTGGTTGTTGTACAAACAAGTCACATTGGATAGCACGCGAGCCGGATGCTGCGGTTCGGGGCTCACAGGAATGGTTTCGCATTCCAATGATCCATTGCTCGACGGTGTGTAGCTTGCGATGACCATATCGCCCGGTTCGAATCGCAATTGGGTAGAAGTGCCAATCCGCACAAATACGGTCGCCGAAAATTGATTGGCAGCGCCGGGAGATTCGTCGAGCGCTTTGGCAATCTCGGTCTGGAAGTGAGCGTAGTCGAAATACTCGGGTGTCGCGTTTTCGCTGCGCTTCAGCCGACCATACACCTTGATGGGATGTGATTCATCCCCGTGATACGATAGGGACGGCGTTTGGCCCCGTGCATTTACGATAGCGCCCGAAGCCTGCTGCATCGCTTCGAAGACCGACTTGCGATCGTCCGCCGATAACCTGAGAACATCGCCGAAGTCCGAGATATTTAGGTCGGACCGGTCAGAAAGCGCGGCGGCAAATAGATCGACGAGGAGGCGATCGATCTGTTGCCATCGCGCCGATGCGCGAAATGCGGCTACGGTAATCGGTTGGGTTCCTGGTGCGCAGTGTCCACCCTGGCAGTTTTGGCTAAGGCAGTCAGAAGGCCCATTGCACCTTTGTCCTTCCGCACAGGTACCGCACACACCACCACAGTCGTCACCGGTTTCGGTGCCGTTTTTGTCACCGTCACCACAGGTCGCGACCAGCTCGGGAGGTTGGCATTGCTGTTTGGGCCCACACAAAAACCCCAAGGGACAGGGACACGGACTTCCGGGAGTGACACAATTTCCGTCTAGACAAAACTCGGCTTCGCATCCACTGCACACGGGGTCATCGGGCTCATCTGAGTCCTCGGGCTCATCCTCGCACGGCGGACACTCGACAAAACCATCACAATCATTATCAATGCTCTGGCCACAGTCCTCGGGCATGCATTGTTTGGGCGTGCAAATCGCCTCTAAAGTACAAGGTGCCTCGGGACTTCCACACGGAGCCAAGGCTCCCTCTTGATGGATGACAAAGTCAGCACCTTGGGGATCGAGATACGCAATTGAATACTCGCGGAGCGCAGTGGCAGCAAACTGAACTGTATCAAAAGGCGACAAGACGACAACCTGAATGTCTCCATCTCGAACAACCACCGAGTTTTTTTCGCTGGCTGTCGTGTCAAGCACGGCGTCTATGAGTTCCAGAGCATCGCATTGCGGTCCATCAGAGGTGCAGCGCAAAGCAAACCGAAACTTTCCGAAAAAGGATTCTTCGCCGTTTTTCAATTCGATTCGGATTTGGGGACGATCGACATTCGGCCGCAATTGATTCCATTGGACACCCAAATCCTCCATAGACGACCATGCGGGTTGAAAATAACCCACTGATGAAAGGCCAGCCCGCCATGGGACATATCCCTCCGCTTCACTCAGTCGAAGCGCATCTAGAACTGGATTGTTTTCGGTGAGGTCGGGGGGACGCGAGAATGTCGGGTTTACTCGAAAGAAGGGACCGGAAATCGCAGAGCTTCCATCACTTCGCTTTGCGTACACAGCATTTCCACGAAAGTGTTCACCTGGAAAGCGCTCGCTGGGAATATCGGGATCCTGTTGATGGGTCAGATAAATTGCATTGGTCAGAAGACGGTCTGAGTGATTGTAAATCAGGTTGTTTACAACTTTTGCATTCGACGCAACAACTCCTTGGATCGCCCACCCCGAGGTTGCAACTCCATTCGCACTGACAACATTGCCAGAATCAACAATGGTGTTGTTGTAAATCTCACCAGTAAATCTTTGATCCCCTAAGGAGACCCCCCTCAATGATGAGCGAACAATCAGATTGTGATGCACACTTGCATCCCCGCCCCGAAAAGCGATGGCATTTTTGAATCCGACAATTCGGTTGTTTGCAACCTCCAGTCCTTCGGCACCAAAATGCGAGCGAATCCCTACACTAGGAGCCGTGTCCACACTCGGTCCGATGAAACTAATACCATCGATCTTGCTTCCATGACCGCTGCTTGCGATATCCACGGCGATGCTTTGCCCCTTCGCGTTGGCGCTCACTGCGCTGGCATCAATGACCGTTTCAAACATGCTGTTTTCGCTAATGACGAGAACGCGACGGTCAACGACCAATGTTTTTTGCAGGGTCAAGGTGCCAGACTTGATAATGACCCGGTCCCCTGGGTTTGCCTTGGCCATCGCGTCATGCAAGGCCAAGCCCCCCTGGGTTGTCGGATCAACGTCATGAAAACCTTGATACCCCGCGCGCATCACAGACCGATCCAACGTCCAATAGCGATCCCCTTGGCCTAGCGCCAGAGCGGCCACTTGCAGATTGTCGGCTGGCACTGTTTGTTCGGTGTTTTGAGCGCGCAAGCGAAACGTTCGTCCAAAACCATTTGAATCCGTATGATAAGCTCGATTGCCCGAAAATGCACTGGGTGAAATCGCAGCGGATACACTCGAAATATAAATCGCATTATTGAGGGTCCGATGATTGTCATTGTAAATTAGATTATTCGTGACACGAGCCTTGTCCGTAATTGTCCCCTGAATGCCCCAATCAGGCCGGGAGTCTTGCGCGGGTCGGCCGGTATTCACAATTGTGTTGTTATCTATCGATCCGGAAAAGGCCTCGAGAAACACGCCTCTTCCTGATGAATCAACAATGAGGTTATGATGAATATTAGCATTGTTTCCTTTGAGCGCTATCGCCGCGCTGTAACCCAGAAATCGACAATGCAAAACCTCTAGGTGCGCTGACTCGGTCACAATCTCCTGCAGCCTATTTTTGGACCGAATGGAGATCCCTTGATCACACCCCACAGATCTTTGTGCATCATCCGAGCACATGTTCTCAAACGCGATCCCCTCGATCCGTGTCCCAGCTGCCGTATCGGCGATGTCTATGGCAATAGAAACATCTTTTGTCCTCACCATAGTATCAAACATACCCGACCCAACGAGCACAATGGGACGTCTAATCACGATAGGCTGCGATATTTCGTAGCGCTGAGGACCTCGTTGTGCCCAAGTAAGCTATCCAATTGCGATCGTGTTTGTCAAAGCAAAAATCAACACCACACGTGTACTATTTTTGGAACAGTTGTTCGCTCTTGTCACATCGATAAAAATATTTTTTCGTTCGCACTTCCCTTTAAGAGCAATGGGGACAACGCTTCCGGCATCAAATCTTTGGCGACAGAGACCTTAGATCTGAGAGATGGCTTTTGCTGCATATCGCCCAATAAATGAAGCGACGACAAGAAAGTATAGAATCCCTTTCTCGGCAACGTAGCAACCGTAACAATTACTGTATCTCATAACGGCGAGGAGAAACGCATCAGACGAACGTCACGTTTCTATTTTTCATTTCTCAAAGTGATAGCAAAAACTGGAACCTTTGGCGGTTAGACTTCTAAACCGCACGATCTGCGCAATGCCATGATCGCCTTTGCTCCTCTTTGCGGTCTACGCATCAAAACTTTTCTCACCGTCAAAATTTGTGGGGGATCCCTCAGCTCTAGCCCGGACAAATCACGGACGCGAGCGATAATCGCCAAAGGAATTGGTTTCAAACGGATATTTTCGATCGCAGGGAATACTGGTTGTATTTGCAAGATCGAAAATCTTCGTGTGGAGCCAAGGACTTGGTGAGGGCGCGCGCAGAGCGTGATTTATCCGGGCTAGCCTACTTTTTGCTGCCAAAATCGATGGCAGCCGAGTCGCTCTTGCTCGCCCGCGACGCCGGGGGGTTATAGACACTCATGATGATGCCCATCATCACGACGGTGGCACCCGCAATTGCCAATCCAACCCCCAGACCGCTGCGATACCCGATCCAGATTCCCAATCCAATACCGATTGGCAGCATGAACAGTGGCAGCAGCAAACGCTTCCGGCGTACTTCTACCGGTGGCTTGCCCATGCAACAACGTTTGTATTTCTTCCCGCTTCCACAAGGACAGGGATCGTTCCGTGCAACCTTTTCCATATATGACTACTCGTCCTGCTCAAGAATGGTAAATTCGACCCTACGGTTTCGCTCGCGGCCCGCAGGGGTTTCGTTGTCGGCAACGGGCTTATCAGGACCATATCCCACGGCAGTCAGCCGATCCTCAGCAACCCCTTGCTCGATTAGGTAAGCGCGCACCGCTTCTGCCCGCCGCTGGGAAAGTTTTCGGTTGTACTCTGCGTTTCCGACGGAATCAGAGTGTCCTTCAATGCGAAGCTTCCTCACCTCGGGATGCTCGTTAAGCGTTTTGGCAACGCCATCCAAAACGGGTTTGGAAATATCCAGAATGACGGCCTTCGCAGAGACAAACTCCACTTTCGCGGAAATTTGGATCGGTTCCTTTTTCACTGGTGGCGGTGGGGGGGGAGGTGGTGGCGGTGGCGGTGGGGGGGGGGAGCGGTACCTCAGGTGAATGGCAATGATAGGCAGGTGTGGAGAAACTATTGATCGGCTTGCAAACTTTACCGTTTGTGTTGGCAACACAGCCTACCAAGAAAACACTCCCTATCGCGGTCAATAGAATTCGGATGTACATGCGGATCTCCATCAGGTGAGTTGGGTATCACCGGGGCCACCATGGCCAAATCGACTGGGATTCTACGCGAAAATGACGCCCCTTTGCCAGCGGTTTGCCACTTTGTCGGATTCTGCACCTACTTACTGACCTGGCCTGATGCAGAAACCACAGATCAATTCTCTCGGTGGAGACCGCACTCCTTGTGTTCAGCCTGCTCCCACCACCAACGCCCTTCGCGCTCATGCTGACCAGGCAAGACCGCGCGCGTGCAGGGGGCACAACCTATCGAGACGAAACCGCGCTCATGCAGTGGATTGTACGGAACATCGTGCTCGCGGATGTAGTTCCAGACGTCCTTGGAGGTCCAGTTCGCTAGCGGATTCACCTTTACGAGCACATCGCTTGCTCCCGCAAACTGTGGATCTTGCTGAATGACCACAACCCTACTGCGAGTATCTGGACTTTGATCACGACGCTGACCGGTCGCCCAGGCATGGTAACCAGCCAGCATCCGCCGCAGCGGGGCAACCTTGCGAATCCCGCAGCATTCCTGATGCCCATCCTCGAGAAAACTGAACAGTCCTTTGTTTCGGACAAACTCAGAAATCTGCGCCGCATCCGGAAACGCTACCGAGATTTCGACCCCATAGCGCGACCTCACCCGCTCGAGGAATTGATAGGTCTCTGGGTGGAGCCTCCCAGTATCCAGTGTGAATACCGAGAAGGGATGTCCGATCTTGGCGGCAATATCGACCAGGACCACATCCTCAGCGCCGCTAAATGCAATCCCACATCGATTGCCAAATCGAGACAGTGCCCAGCGAAGAATCTCTTTTGGGCTGCGATCTTGGTATTCGGCCGCAAGGGCATTGAGCTCGGTATTGTCGAGGCCCCCAGTCGGAGGTGGGGAGTCCTGCTCGGAACCCTTAGCCTGCGAGGAATCGCCTCGAAAGCAGTCGCGGAGCAGTTTCAATGCGCTGCGATACACCTTGGGCTGGTCTCCGGCTGTTTGGACGACAAAAAACGGGGCAGTTTCAATACTATGACGAGCGCTCAGCAACATTCCCGGCGACTTAGGATCACCCTCCTCCGCCCAAACCACCGCGTCGATTCGCTCCCAAACCCCACGTTCTCGCAACATATCCTCGACCTGCATGCACTTGCGGCAGGGCTCGCCATCGACGAGTCGCTTCTTTACCATGGTAACATGCATTGCCGTACTACCTACTCTAGTCCCCATTCGTCCCAGGTCAAGCCCTCCCTTGCTTCATTCGGGAATCGCAAAAATCGCACTCTGTATGCCCCTTTGCGTGCATCCGTGATTTTTCCGGGCTAAGGTCGGCGGCCCATGTCTACGTTCCTATCTGAGCATCCCAAAACCCATACATGCGGGGCACTTCGAGCAAGTGACATCGGAAACCAGGTCGTCCTTACCGGCTGGGTCGACGTCCGTCGCGATCATGGCGGCTGTGTCTTTGTTGATCTTCGCGACCGTGCCGGAGTCACACAAGTTGTCTTTGACCCCCAGCTAGACCGTAACGCGCATGCGCTTGCCGGCGAGCTGCGAAGTGAATTTTGCATCGGCATTCGCGGTGAAGTGGTATCTCGGGGGACACACAAAAATCCCAAGCTTCCCACTGGCGAGATTGAGATTCGCGCCTCAGCCTTAGAAATTTTCTCGCACTCAGAGACACCGCCATTTCCGATCGAAGATGAGCTCGATACCAATGAAGCAATGCGACTGACCTATCGTTATTTGGACTTGCGCCGCCCAGTCCTGCAACGCAATCTCCAGATCCGTTCCCAAACGATTCAAAGCATCCGCACCTACTTAACCAAAAATGAGTTTTCTGAAATCGAAACTCCTTTCATGGTCAAATACACTCCAGGAGGAGCAAGAAACTTTGTTGTCCCATCACGACTTCATCCGGGCTCGTTTTATGCACTCGCAGAGTCCCCGCAAATCTACAAACAATTGCTGATGGTCGCGGGATATGAGCGCTACTTCCAGATTGTCCGTTGTTTCCGCGACGAGGATTTGCGCCAAGATCGCCAACCCGAGTTTACCCAAATTGATATCGAGTTATCCTTCATCGACGAACAACAATTGCAGGACATCATCGAGGGCATGGTCACGCGACTATGGAAAGAGGTCCTGGATGTCGAAGTCCCTCGCCCCTTTCTCCGTATGCCTTACGAAGAGGCGATCGAAAAATATGGCGTTGACAAACCCGACTTGCGGCTCGATCTGGTTCTTTGCGACGTTACGGAAGAATGTAAAGCGAGCGGTTTTCGCGTATTTGAAACCGTGATCGATCGAGGTGGCATCGTAAAATGCCTGCGCGTTCCAGATGGAGACAAACTCAGTCGCTCTCAACTCGATGGTCTAACCGAGTTTGCCAAACCCTTTGGCGTCGCGGGTGTGGCATTTGCCCGTGTTCAGCCCGACGGTACGTGGCGAGCGCCGTTTGCAAAAGCGTTCGCAGATAGCGCACGCACAAACGTCAACGCCAGTGCCAAAGCACAACCCGGTGACGTTCTGTTGTTCGTCGCCGAGAAACCCAAAGTCGCCAATACTTGTCTCGGGGCTGTTCGGCTACATGTCGGCGAGATGCTCAATTTAATACGCACCGACGAGTGGCGATTCATGTGGCTTACAGATCCCCCACTCTTCGAGCATTCTGACGAGGCTGGGGGACTTGTCTCGGCACATCACCCGTTCACTGCACCTAAGGTAGACGACGAGACCCATCTAGAATCCAACCCGGAGAAGGTCCACGCACGCGCTTATGATCTTGTGTTAAACGGTGTAGAAGTCGGCGGGGGATCGATTCGTATCCATCGTGCAGACCTCCAGTCACGAGTCTTCGATGCCCTAGGCATTAGCAAAGAAGCAGCACAACAAAAGTTCGGGTTCTTGCTCGAGGCATTTCGCTACGGACCACCTCCCCATGGCGGGATTGCCCTAGGACTCGATAGATTGTCAATGCTTTTGACAAAAGCAACATCGCTACGCGATGTGATTGCGTTTCCCAAAACGCAAAAAGGGTCGGATTTGATGTCCGCTGCACCAACCCCAATCGCGCCAAAACAATTAGACGAACTATTTTTGCAAGTTACCGCCCCCCCAGATTCGTCATCCCAATAACCATGTGCGCGCCATCAACGCACCTGATCAATTTTCGCGTCGAAGTTCGTTTCACACGAGAAGCCTAGGAGCACAATCGTCATGAGCAAATCCGTTGATCTCTATGACCTCATCGTCGTTGGCGGCGGCATCACCGGTGCCGGGATTGCTCGGGACGCAACCCTCCGCGGGCTGCGCGTCGCCCTATTTGATAAGTCTGACTTTGGCTCGGGAACATCGTCAAAATCGTCCAAACTCATTCATGGCGGACTACGCTATTTAGAGCATGGCGAAATCGGGCTCGTCTACGAGAGCGTTACCGAGCGCTCTGTGCAGAGCAAAGTCGCGCCTCATCTTGTCCGCCCCATCCCATTTTTGGTGCCGGTCTATGAGGAAAGCAAAACCGGGTTAGAGGTAATGAATCTGGGGCTTTGGATGTACGACACCCTGGCGTTGTTCCGCGCTCCAAAAATGCATAAAACCTTCCGCGGCGAAAAAGCCAAGGAGCTGATTCCCCATCTTCGCGACGAGGGGCTCAAAGGTGCAATTGAATACTATGACTGCATCACCGATGATTCGCGTCTGGTTCTCGAAAATATCCTAGACGCAGCCGCCAACGGAGCACACTGTCGGTCCCATACTGAAGTCACCGGTCTCACCTTTAACAAACGCACCAAAACCAAAACCGTCGCTGTCACTGACCAGATCTCCGGCGAATCACAAACTTACACCGGACGCTCCGTCATCGTCGCGGCGGGACCGTGGACAGATAGTCTGCTCGGACAACTAGGAGTTGAGATGAAACGCGAATTGCTACGCCCGACCAAAGGCGTTCACCTCGTGTTCTCCCACGACAAACTGCCAATCCGACGGGCGATCACTCTGATGTCGCCAATCGACGGCCGAGTCCTATTTGCGATTCCCTGGAAAGGCCGAATCATTTTGGGAACAACCGATACGGACTACGACGGCAGCCTAGATGAAGTTCACGCATTTCCAGAAGACGCGACCTATCTGTGCGACAGCGCAAACGCCTACTTCCCGGACGCAAACTTTCGTCCCCAAGAGGCCCTCAGCAGCTGGGCTGGCCTCCGCCCCTTGATCGATCAGGGCAAAATTGGCGAAGAATCAGACGTATCCCGCGAGCATGAAATCTTTGTTGATCCACGAGGTATCGTCATTATCGCCGGTGGGAAACTCACAACCTATCGATTAATGGCCAAAGAGGCGGTGCGAACTACGGTTGACTGGCTCGAACAACACATTACTAGTTTTGATACCGCACTATCCAAGCCGCGGACAAAAAAGCGTCCACTTCCCGGCGCGCAAGGACTCAGTGATAGAAGCCCAGATGGCGTTAAAAAGCTTGCTCGCATGATCGCAGAGGAACACACAGTCGATCTCGAGACCGCTATGCACCTAACCCGCGTCTATGGTGTTCGTGCGCGACTCCTGGCAAAGAAAATCGATAACGACGACTCGCTCGGACTACGCATCGAGCCCGAGCTTCCCTACGTGTGGGCCGAAATCCAATTTGCTGCCAATCACGACCGGGCACGCACCCTCGAAGACGTCCTCGCTAGGCGAGTCCCCCTGCTATTGCTTGGCGCCAAGCAGGGACTGGATGCCGCCGAGCGCGTCGCAGAAATTCTCGCCAAACCCCTGCAATGGTCGTCGCAAGAGCGCAGCAAACAGCTTGAATCTTATCGCAAAATTGCCGCCCAAAGTCGGCAGTTTGTCGCTTAGCTGGGAAGCAAAACTCGTCCCACAACGCTGGGAGGGGGATATTTTACCGTTCGCACTGTAGTCTATTAAACTGAATGAGAAGTACTACCAGCCAAAGTCACCACCCCCAATACTTCACGCAACTCAACCGATTTGAAGTCTACCGATCACTCCCAACTAGAGAGCTGAACACGTAAATTCACTTTCCGTCGCTACCCCTCGAAATCGCTGGCTACGTTGTCCTCCTTGACGGGACCCAACCCCGCCCGCCCACGCCCAAATACGGGCGAATCTATGTTGGTTGCGCCTGATTTTCGCCTGGAAACAGACGGTTGCATTGGCAGTGTCCGCCTCGCCAACGATTCCGATCCTTTACCGTCGATAAGCAACTTTACATGTTCAGCTCTCTAGCTGCCGGTATTGTGATTCGTGGGCTTCGCATTTCTTTCGAATCTTTTCAGGTGCGCCTGAAAGCGTTCGCGTACCTTTGCCGAGTAAGTATGCGGTTTAGACTTCAAACCGTGTGGTGATCAACAAATTCATGTGTCGATGTGATATCCAGGAGATTTCGGTAGCGGAAAAAGTCGTTAACGTTCGCAGTAACGATCTGACGAATACCGTGAACCTGCGCGGTTGCTACAACCCAAGCATCGTGAATCGCTTTTCCAGAAACAGGCACGCTTTTCAGATTGGTAAGAAACATCGCAAGAATAGGTTTTTCTTCCGGCAATAGGCGCACGATTCTCCGCACTTGGGTGACATTATGCATTGCTTCATCAAACGCCATTCCAAAGCCGTTTACTGAAATCGGTCGGGTCGCTACAACCAAGTATTCTCGAATGATTTGGCAAGAAAAAACCAATTGAAACCCGCTCTGCAACACTTGCTTAGCGACCCCATGGAATTTTCTCGCTGTGTTTGTCGCATCCAACAGCACGTTCGTGTCGACAAATACTCTGTTATCGATCGTCATTCCTATAGATTTCTTCCCGGCCAAAACTTTGATCACTTACTTCTGGAACCGAGACGGTCTTCAGCGCAAGTTTAACCGATGACTCGTTTTCGTTTTCAACACTGGCTGTTTCCAAAATTGCACGTAGTTCTGCCTCCAAGCTGCGATTGTTCGCACGCGCCCTACGTTTAAGTGCGTCAATGACCGCCCCATCTAGGTTCCTGATGTGCACTGCTGGCATAGCAATATGCTAGCATATTACTAAACTGGGATTCTTGGAATGTATTCTAAGTTATTTAATTTACTTGCATTCTATAGGGAAAAGTGTGGGTCAATCTCAGCCAGAACTTCACGTATGCGTCCTGCTAGATCAGAAAATTCTTCAATGTTCGTCACCTTATGAAGTCTAGCCGCGGTGCCCATGACCCGAACCAAGTAGCTAAACAGGCTTCCCTCTTCTCGGGCCATGCCCTCACGCGCGACAAAGTCGTGGAACTGGAGCTGCTCTTCCTCCATCGTTGCCCAAATGGTCTTCGGACTACTCTTGGGGTGAAGCTGAGGATGGACCAAGCTTGCGCAAAACTCTCCGTGGATCTGCTCAATCCGGGTTAACTCGCGAGGAAAGTTCGCTTCGTATTCCTGCTCGATGTCTTCCCAGCTCACCTGACTTCCCTCTTGCCTGCGTTGGCGCAGCCGGACCCGTATCCACTCCTTACGCTTCTCCGCTTGCTTGCGGGCGAGAAAGCGATGAATCACATCATGAGTGACAAGCCACTCGACCATCTCGCGATATCCCGAATAGTCAAATTTGTGCCTTGTGAGTGCGTAGTAAACAAACAGACCATCCATTCCTCGGAGCTCACAAATCATTTCGCCGGTGATCTGTTGCCCCCGCTCATTGGTGACCCCTAGTGCCAACAAGTTGTCTGCGACCTGCTTGAGCCGCCCCCGCGCTTCTGCCCTCTCTCTCTCGGGCAACAGCAGTCGCTCGACAACGGTCTCAATATCTAGCCCCTCTCTACCGCCACCAGAAAGACCTATTGCTAGCACTTGCCCCGGGTCAATCCGCGTTTGACTGCGAAGCTGAGCGGGCTGCCCCTCAATCAGCTTTTGATGGCTGTCGCGATCCCACACAATCCCACCCTTGCGCGTTGACTCTGACCGAAGCCGGGCGTAGACACTCTTGCGCAGCTGCGTCTCGTCGACTGTATACCCGGTCTTTGCGGCGTTTTTCACTTCCTTGCGCAGTGCCTGCACCAGCTCCTCTGGAGCCAAGGTAATTGCGACACCCTCGGTATCAAACTGCGGACGACCCGCACGTCCAGCCATTTGATGATATTCGGCCGAGGTGAGAAGCCGAGCTTTTCTGTCGACAAATTTGCTGAGTGACGGAAATACAACTGCCTTCGCTGGCAAATTGATTCCCGCAGAAATCGTCTCGGTGCAAACGATAAACTTGGCGAGACGTCCAGCTGCCAGGTCCTCAACCAAACGACGGTAACGCGGCAAAATCCCAGCATGATGGATACCTATCCCATGAAGCAATAGTGCTCGTAGTTCACCAGAAGCACCACCATCAAGTAATACATTATCGCAGGCTATAGCGATCTGATCTCGCTCGTCATCGCTGGTAAAACGGCGACAGCTCTTTAGTAGACGCGCTACCTCAAAACAGCGTTCTCGTCCAAACACAAACACGATCGAAGGAACTTCCCCATGATGCGCGAGATCGCGGACCGTCTCGATCAAATATCTCTCTTGGTATTGGTGATGAAGAGGAACTTTGCGTTCACGCGACTCGACCAGCTTCATCGGGGCATTGCGAGTCAAACTCGCCCAATGACAAAAACGATCAGGAGCACCAATCGTGGCCGACAAGACGATCAGCTGGACACGCGAATCAAGACCAATGATCGACTGCTCCCAAACGTATCCACGGCTGACATCATTGAAATAATGCCCCTCATCCATAACAACAACATCAAGCTCAACATGACCATCCCCGAAGACTCGGTTCCACAAGATCTCCGCAACTTCTACTTGAATCGGAGCAGAGCGATTCACTTTAAAATCACCGGTCGCAAACCCAACCTGATCAGCGCCGAATTCCTGACAAAGTTCACGATATTTTTCCTCTGTCAGTGCTCTAAGAGGCGTCGTGTACACAGCCTTTTGCCCGCTTTGGACCGCCTTGTACAACGCGGCCTTCGCTATCAAAGTTTTCCCAGTCCCGGTAGGAACCGTAACCAATACACTGTCCCCAGCAAAAATGTGAGTAAACGCTTGGTCTTGCACCGGATAGGGCTCAAGATCGCGCTGGAGAAAAAAACGCTCGAGAAAAGCAAGCTCAATGTCGGAGTCCGAAGGGATCCCCAATGGGGACAGAAAAATCATCTACGTGTCAAGAGAATGATCGCTCCAAACATTGTACGCTCGGAGAATGTTTGCGCTCAAAGTACCAACACCGACACAATGGGTAGATACTGTCATGGAAGACATGGATGCTTTTCTCGTCGATCACGCAGCGTGCGAGCGAAAGGCGTCGGCGACGGGGATGTCTTTTGTCGTCCGCTATCCAGACAGGCCAGCGCTCGTCGAAGCGATGATCGAATTTGCTCGCGAAGAGCTCGACCATTTTCAACGCGTCTACCAATTTCTGTCCGCAAAAAACATTCCCCTTGGTCCCGATACCAAGGACTACTATGTCGCGAATCTACTCACCTGGGTGCGAACCGGCCGTGATCCCCGTCTGCTCGACAGGCTCCTCGTCGCTGGTGTTGTTGAAGCGAGAGGATGTGAAAGATTTTCGTTGCTGGCAAATGCACTGCCCCCAGGAAATCTCAAAGATTTCTATCTAGAGATAACCCGCGCTGAGTCTCGCCACCACGCACTATTTCTCCGTTTAGCGCGCAATTACTTTCCAGAGGCTGCCATTGAAGACCGACTTGCCAGCTTGCTCGATCGAGAGGCCGAGATTATTTCTCAGCTGCCGATTTCTTGCGCATTACATTGAGGGAGATGAACTCCAATATCAGCAAATATTTGAAGCACTATGCATGCGATGAAATTTCGATCGCCAACGCTATCGACAAATTCTATCGCAATGTCCTTGTCGTACCGTTGTTTGACGAAACCGCAAATTTTGTCCAACCGCTACTCGGAGCGGCAGACAAGGCTGCTCCGTCTCTGATCATTGCGATCGTCAATGCCCATCCCGATGCACCCGAGCATGTCCGCGTCGCCAATGCAAAACTCATCGCTGATTTGGATCGCCGATACGACGGGAAAACAGTCTCGACATCACCGCCAGCCTGGCTATTCTCCCTTGAGCATGCCGACGTATTGTGTATCGATCGCAGTTCCAAGGGTTGGCAATTACCGGCTCGTCAAGGCGTTGGGCTAGCACGTCGAATTGGCTTTGACCTCTCGCTCATGCTTCATCAGCAGGGCAAAATAGCGTCTCCATGGATTTTTACTACCGACGCCGATGCTAACCTCCCAAACAACTATTTTGATGCAACAGTAGGGATTGAGCGTCCATCTGCATTGGTCTACCCGTACTGGCACCTAACAACCGGGTCGGAAGGACTAAGCGATCAAGCCACCGAACTCTACGAGATATCGTTACGCTATTTTGTTGTTGGCCTCCATGCAGCTGGGTCCGCCTACGCCTTTCATTCGATAGGAAGCACCATTGCTGTCCATGGCGAAGCATATGCAACCGTCAGAGGAATTCCGCGACGCCAAGCTGGCGAGGACTTCTATCTTCTCAACAAGCTCGCTAAGATCGTACCAATAAGGCGAGCACAAAGTGCCCCAATAACGCTACGTCAGCGCCCCTCGACAAGAGTACCCTTTGGCACCGGGCGCGCCACTGAGACGATCGCGAGACAACTCCAAAACGGCTGTCCCTTTTGTCTCTACCATCCAGATATTTTTTTCCTCTTGGGGCGATGGCTCACAACGATGAAGCAGTTTGCGGACAATCCCAGTCTCGACCATGTTACCAGGATGCTGTCCGGATTGACCGTGGATCTCCGCGTATCAGTAGGAAACGTCCTATCGCAGCTCGGTGCTATGAGAACCATGTCCGAAGCTGCACGGCAATGCTCTGACTCCATCAGACTCCAGCGACGCCTAGTCGAGTGGTTCGACGGGTTTCGCACACTTAAGTTCATCCACGCACTGCGGGACACGACCCACCCGATGACTCCATGGCAGGTAGCGTTAAAACAAGCGCCGTTCATTCCCAATGATGCCTTATCATCGAGGTATTTGTGCGAAGTCCGAAAACGCCTACGAGACCTAGAAGCCAAACTTCCACTTTGAGTGGTTGGTCAATCATACCTACTGCCATGATGCACCACAATGTGAGCCACACTATCACTTGAGAGAATATTTCAAGCGGTTTCTCGCAACACAATGCTTGGATCGCTGCATTGTTTCCGCGTAATATTAGAGAGGTATGGGCCAAATTATCGATCCTCTTGCAAAGATTCGTGGCGTTAGTTGTGTCGTCTTGTTCGATCCATTGACCAACATCGCAGAGCAACATGCATCTATCCCCTATGAAGAGATTGTCCTTCGAGACATCCTCATGCGCATCGGTTCTGTTCACGACAATTGTGTTTCTCTTGCCATCAACGGGAACCCAAAGATGTTCCAGGCCTTCGAGCAAGGTTTTGTCGCCATCCGTAAATCCAACGGATATACTCTGATTACAGTCGCAACAAGGGAAACAAACATGGCGATGCTTGGCATCGCAATGAACGTTGCCGCCAAAAGGCTATCCAGTATTAAAACGAAAGCTGCCGTACCTTCGCCGCCACCGATCCCGGTCCCGCAGCCCGCCGAGATCGAGCCCACTTTGCGTCCTATGAAGGCCGAGGTCGAAGGGACCAACGTGAGTTCGAGTCGGAGCTCAAGCAGAAATGTCAACACGAGCGTGAGTTCGAGTCGTAATTCAAGCAGAAGTGTCAACATGAGCATGAGTTGGACCGTGGAACCCGAACGAATAAGCAGGAGATTTCTCACTGAGGATGCGATCGGAATTAAGGTCATGCAGCACTTACTCGTTAGACTTGCACGGCTGATAGGAAAACACGATGCCACCTTCTTCTTAGAGGATGAGCTAATGAAGATTGGTGAAACGCCTGCAACGATCAGGCACGAACAATTTGGCGAGCTGATCAAATGTGTAGCCAAACGCATCTCCGATTCGGACAAGAGGGAAACCTTTGTTATGCAAGCCTTAGGCGATACACCAACCTCCTAGTACTACTTGGTCACTTCCGCGTAGACTGCGGATGCACCAAACGAGGCCCTATGCGGTTTACGTCCTCGCTCCCTCGGTCAACGTACATCAAGTACGCCTTGGTCGGTCGCTGTGGGCGCACTCGCATAGGGCCTCGTTTGGCACATTCCTCGCTCCTCCATCGAAGTGACCAAGTAGTACTAGAAGACTGGTGTTAAACTAGGAGACTGGTGTTAAACGGCTGCGGGCTCCGATCTGCCCACAGTCGTAGCACTGGCAGTGTCGATGCGTGCCACACCCGCTGCAATCATGGCTGTGTAGTTGCCTTGACCGAGCTCAAGCTTGGTACAATGCAATTTCGCCCCAGTCGCTTTGCTTCATAGAGGTTTTCGTCGGCTCTTTGAATCAACTCGCGGACTCCAATCGACTCACCGGCCATGCATCCCACTCCGAGGCTAATGGTCACTTGAAAACTGTCCCCCTCAAACTCAAAAGGGCGTTTCTCGATTATGGTCCGCAGTTGATGGGCAAAGCGAACCCCGCCAATGAGCGGTGTTGCCGGTAGGATCGCCGAGAATTCTTCGCCACCGTAGCGTGCAAATAGGTCTTCACGTCGGATTCGAGGCTGGATCCGCCTCGCTAACTCTTTCAATACCGAATCACCCGCGAGATGACCGCGTTCGTCATTGATCCGCTTGAAATGATCGATATCAAACATCACCAAAGTTAAGGGGTGGTTGTGACGATGAGCACTCGAAACTTCCCTATCGAGAAAATCTAGAAAGTAGCGCTTATTGTGAATACCAGTGAGACCATCCTGAATGGTCATTCGATAGATTTCCTCATGGTAGGCACTCTCAACATTACTACCAACAAGAAACTTAAAGATCGCATCACCAAAGCGAATCTGATCTCCGTCACGAAGCGTACAATCTGAAACTCTCTCCTCGTTGACGAAGGTCCCGTTGGTCGAATCCAGATCCTCCACAGTCCACGCCCCTCGCCCGCGCTTTAGGCGAGCGTGATGACGTGAAACCGAACTCCGATCGACGACAAAATCAGAATCGATCTCGCGGCCCACCAGATACTCTTTTTCGATTAACCGCGTCCGTTTCCCAATATTGGCGCCCGGCGGATGAATCAGGATGATGCACGCCTCATGGACTTCCGTTTTACCCCGTTGCTTTAGGGTTGGCTTTGCCAGGATCTGAGTCCCACCAATGTCATCGGCCACGACATACGAATATATCGCGGTATTTAAAAATGATCGAGGGAGCAGACCTCAAGTCCTTGAAACAGCACCCAAATAGGTAGGGCCCGAAACCCTCGATGGTAATTTGTGGGCAATTTGAGCACCCCACACAGCGCGACTCACAAGACTCTGTGGTAAGCAGAAATGGTCTCCGTGCAGTATCTATGCATATCAGGTAGTTAGCTCGGGTATGGACGATCCTTCTTGTATTTTCATAAGTTTCATGAAAATTTGAAACTTCCCTCGCCCTCTCCGGACAACCAAGGACGCCAATGATTAGTCCCAATCCAGCTCCTCCATCGACGCAGGTGATCCACCAGCTTGGCAGCGTGTGCCAAAATCAGGGTCTGGACGATCTTGCATCCCGGCTCCTAGACCTCCAGCAATGGGTCAGGCAGGATCTCATAGCATTTGAGAAAGAGCTCGATATCCTTCCGAAGGGTGTGCGGGCCGTCCAGCACGCCGCCCATCACCTATTAGATCTCCGCGGCAAATATTTGCGTCCCATGTGCGTCGTGCTCGCTGCAAGAACAGGCAAGGGGTTTGGCCCCTCCGCGAGGCAACTCGCAATGGCGGTTGAGCTCGTACATACGGCGACACTGCTTCACGACGATGTCGTAGATCAAAGTGAATTGCGTCGGGGGCAACCATCTTCCCGATGCGTCTATGGCAATGCTGCTTCCGTTTTTGCCGGGGACTGGCTACTTGTCCAGGCCCTCAAACGAATTCGTAGCTCGGGCATCCCCAATGTGCTCGACCGGATGCTCGAGGTCATCGAGCAAATGATTTTGGCAGAGTCCATGCAATTAGAGCACCGCGGCAAAATTAGAGCGAATATTGCTGACTACTTCAGCGTTGTTGAAGGTAAGACCGCGTCTCTTTTCCGTTGGGCAATGTTTGCCGGAGCATGTGCCGGTGGCCTTTCGGCGTCCGAGGCCAATGGCCTAGAGGAATACGGTTTCCATCTTGGTGTTGCGTTTCAAGCAATTGATGACCTTCTGGATTTCACAGGGAGTAGTGGCGAAACAGGGAAAACACTTTTTGCAGATCTTCGGGAGGGAAAGATGACCTATCCCTTGGCCGTCGCACTGGATCGTGATCCGGATCTCCATCTGCACTTAAAACAATGGGTACAGGACGCACCTGCCAATGATACTTCTACAGATCCGGATATTCGTCCGATAAGACAAAGTCTCGAGCAAACCGGCGCACTATTTACCTGCCGGAAGCTGGCCCATGACCGCGTTGCCCAAGCAATTGCGAGCCTGGACGTTCTCCCAGACGGTCGCGCAAAGTCTTCATTGATTACCATTGCCGAAGCAACCGCATACCGTGAGAGATAACCATGTCCGATTCGCTAACTTCTAGCCGCATTCCGGGCTTCTATAACCTAAACATCTCAGATCGCCAGACGAAGATCTGCAATGCAACTCGGCTATCTGATGCCTCGCGCCAGTGGATGTCCAAGGGAGAGCTGTCGCTTTCGGTCGCCGACAAAATGAGTGAAAACGTAATCTCCTGGCACGGGCTACCGTTTAGCGTTGCGCTCAATTTTCGAGTTAACCAATGCGACTATCTCATTCCCATGGCCGTTGAGGAACCCTCTGTCGTCGCGGCTGCAAGTCACGCCGCCCGGATCGTGCGGCTCAGTGGCGGTTTCATCGCCCAAGCAGAACCTGCCATCATGACCGGACAGATCCAATTCGATGGGGTCTCAGATCCAGAGCTTGCTGCAGCATCGGTGCGAAGGCACCAAGCAACCATCCTATCGTTAGGAAACGCGGCCATTCCCCGCATTGTCGCGCGAGGTGGCGGATGCGTTGACCTCGAAGTGCGCCGCCTGCTTTGTCCCGAAAGTCACGGACTCGAGGCCGATACCCTCATTGTAATCCACGTTTACGTCAACGTGGTCGATGCAATGGGCGCCAATATCGTAGACACGGTTGCCGAAGCGATCGCCCCAGCGCTGCACGAACTTATCGGTGGTTCGATGGGACTCCGAATCCTAACGAATCTCCCCCTGCGTCGTTTGGTTCGAGTCAATGCCAATATTAGTGAAGAGGCTGTTGGCGGGGCCGCCTTGGCAGATGGAATTGCAAGAGCGAGTCGCTATGCATCCAATGATCCCCTCCGTGCGGTAACCCACAACAAGGGGATCATGAACGGAATTGACGCGGCAGCTGTTGCACTTGGACAAGACTGGCGCGCCATCGAGGCTGGAGCTCACGCTTACGCCGCCCTAAACGGAACCTACCGTCCGTTATCCAACTGGCACCGAACAGCCGAAGGATTGCGCGGCGCGCTCGAGCTGCCCCTACCCGTCGGTGTCGTCGGTGGTCCGACTCAGATCCACCCTGGTGTTCGCGCTGCGCTCGAGCTTATCAACGTCAAAAACGCAACCGAACTGTCTCAAGTCGTCGCCGCTGCTGGCCTCGCATCAAACCTTGCAGCGCTCCGAGCACTCGCCGGCGAGGGCATTCAGCGTGGACATATGAGACTCCACCGTCGTCGGTTTCGCACAACAACCACCTGTCCGCCTGAAGACGAAGAGATTGTGGTTCCGCAGAGTCCTCAACCTGTGGGGGGCGTGGGATGAGCGAGCAAGCACTCACTGTCACACCAGGGACGGGCGCTATGTTCGACGGTATCGCAAGGCGCTACGACCTGCTCAACCGCCTCATGTCTCTGGGAATGGATCAATCGTGGCGTCGCAAAACCATTGATGCACTGGACCTTCATCCTGGCGATCGTGT
Organism: Kofleriaceae bacterium; assembly: GCA_965223575.1. Lineage (GTDB taxonomy): Bacteria > Myxococcota_A > Polyangia > Haliangiales > Haliangiaceae > CBDCWZ01. Next base: position 3,355 of record CBDCWZ010000106.1, on the reverse strand, counting down.
CCTAGACCTGGCAACTGGCACTGGAGATCTAGCAATCCGGCTGCTCAAGCGGCAAAAAAATGTTGCGGTTATTGGACTCGACCCATCCATTCAAATGCTCACCATTGGTCGCGATAAATGCCTTGCTGCGCCACAAGGAAAAGACTACTTTCGTCCGCTCAAAGGGGACGCCTGCGAACTCCCCTTTGCAGACAACAGTTTTGACGGAGTATGTATAGGATTTGGCATCCGAAATTTCCCAGACCGCAACCGCGCATTGATAGAGATTGCCCGCGTCACTCGCCCCCAGGGGCGCATCGCAATTCTCGAATTGTCCGAGCCAAAAAGCGGCTGGCTTGCTCCTTTCGTGAGATTCCACGTCCACCATATTGTTCCGTGGCTGGGCGCGGTCGTATCCGGAGCCAAAGAGTACCGCTACCTCCAGCGCTCGATCGCTGCATTTCCCCCTCCAGAGAAATTCGGCGAATGCATGGAAAATGCAGGAATCCAAATCGAAAGTATTCGCACACTGACATTCGGCGCCTGTCAGCTCTATATCGGAGTGGCTGGAGGCCCCGTTGAATCGGCCGAAGGCCTCGTTGAATCGGCCGGAGGAGTTTAGGGATATGGGCTCTTCAGCGATCGCGCCAAAACTTGCGATGCCCTCAATGCCAGTCGATGCCACACAACGACTTTTGGCCTTTGCCAGTAAGCAGGCCGAAGACGCCGTAGTCTGCGTAACAACACCGGTTCCAGTCATGGATCTCCGGACAATCTCGTCCACTCTGTCCGAAACACCCCAAATCGTATGGCAACCGCCATCCGGACCAAATCTGCTTTGTGCTGGAGCTACGATCGAGATATCAGAAACGGGACATAGTCGATTTCGTGATATTCAAGACCGTGGAACTGCGGCGCTGAAGCAGGTTGCCGAGTTGCGCCTGCTTGACTGCGACGCACCGGGCCCGCGTCTTATTGGCGGCTTTTCCTTTTCCGTCGACAATATCCCACCAAAGCCGTGGTGCGATTTTGGCGACGCCCGCTTTGTCATGCCCAGATGGTGTTATGGACACGAAGGCGACACTGCCTGGCTACAAATGACGTTCCGAAAGTCAAACTCGCTTCAAGCGCTTCACCAGCGGGCAGAGCAGTTTCAAGCAACCCTCGATCAAATTTATCGTACGCATACCGTGACTTCCAATGACACGTTGAAGACTCCCCACAGGGTGAGGACTCTTCGGGCGCCTACGCCAACAATTGTCTCACTCTCCCCTCCAGATCGAGACCGTTGGAAGAGCTATGTTGCTTCTATTCACGCCGCAATTGATGCAGGAACTTGCGAGAAAATCGTCGCAGCACATTCTTCAATCGTTGAACTCAGCGAGAATTTGGATCTGTACACGACAATTGCCCACCTTGACCGACGCTATCCAGACTGCTTCCGATTTGCTTATACTTTTGGATCTACGGTCTTTCTCGGTGCGAGTCCGGAGCGACTCGTCTCTAAACATGGTGCTCATGTATTCACTGGCGCCTTAGCAGGCTCAATGCCAATCTCAACATGGAATGATCCAAACAGTAAGCTACTCTTGTCTAGCGCAAAAGACCGACGTGAGCAGGCACTCGTGGTCGATGCGATCACCACCACCCTCAAACCTTTATGTGATCGGCTCTGTAATTCACAAACACCTGTCGTTCGTAATCTTCATGATGTCGTTCACCTGGAAACCCATATCGAGGGAACGCTAAAAACTGCTACCCACGTTCTCAAGCTTGTTGAGATGCTCCATCCAACGCCGGCAGTCGGTGGTGTTCCCAAAAACATCGCGCTGAAGTGGATCAACAATCACGAAACATCTCGCGGTTGGTATGCAGCCCCTATCGGTTGGTTTGATCGGACAGGAAACGGCGAATTTGCGGTAGCAATCCGCTCTGGCGTAGCCATCGCAAACCGCGTCGAAGTCTTTGCGGGAGCTGGTATCGTCAACGACTCCGACCCCAGTGCTGAGTTCGCCGAGACGCAGATAAAACAGCGTGCGCTGGTGACGGCATTGGGGACCCCCTAATGAAGCAACTGAAGCACAACAATTCGGCATCGTGGCAGCAATTGCAAACGACATGGGCAGAAACTATTGTCTCTGCGCTGATCACCGCTGGCGTAAGGCGATTGGTCATTAGTCCCGGCTCTCGCTCCACTCCAATTGTCGCCGCAGCAATCGCCAGCCAGATCGCGTGCGAGGCGATCATCGACGAACGCTCAGCCGCTTTCTTTGCAGTTGGTCAGGCAAAGGTCACCAGAACTCCCACGGCGTTACTATGCACCTCAGGGACCGCAGCCGCACACTACTATCCTGCCATTGTCGAGGCCTACTATTCTTTTGTTCCAGTGATCGTGATTACCGCTGACCGCCCCAGCGAGTTGCAAGCGTGTGGAGCGCCACAAACGATCGATCAAATTAGTCTTTTTACCAATTTCGTTCGATTCCGAATCGATCTCGGGATTCCCGAATCCCAAGGACTGGCCGCCGTCTGCCGAAAAACCATTCAAGCGGTATACGCCGCCAAATCGCCATTGCCTGGCCCCGTCCATGTCAACATACCATTGCGAAAACCATTGGAACTAATCCACAACACCAATCCCCTAGCGATCAGACCGGACGTCCAAGCCTATGCACCATCGACCTATGCCAACCGTGATGCGATCACCAAACTCATAACGACCTGCCAACAGGCAAAACGGGGGCTGATTGTTGCAGGGCCACTTTCACCCAACCAACCCGGAATGTGCAAAGCGATTGATACCTTACGAAATCGCACAGGGTTTCCGCTCTTATGCGAAGCGACGAGCCAACAACGATTTCGCCCAGCCGCATCTCCCGATCGCGGCTGCGATGGTTTTAGTGTATTCCTCCAGTGTTCAAACTTTACCACGGATGCCCGACCCGATTGGATCCTTCAACTCGGCAGCACACCAGCATCCGCGCCCCTATCGTCATATCTCGGCAACCAAACCCCCGACGCACGCTTCATATTGAGCGAATACGACTGGACCGATCCAACCAATATGTCCGCAAACCTAATCTTCGGCGATGTTCTCTACAGTCTTAGGGCGCTCGCTGAAGGGCTTCCGGAGACAAATCCCGACCTCGCTCGCCGAGCCAGCTGGCATAGCCGTTTTACAGTAGCCAGCAATATCGTCAGTCAGTGTTTATCAGACCAACTTGAGTCTACAAATGCTTTGATCAGCGAGGGCGCAGCAATAAACAATATTGTTCAAGCAGTGCCAACCGACAGCATCATAGCGCTCGGGAACGGTCTGCCAGTACGATCGATTGATATATATTGTGCCAGTGATTCAAAATCTCTGACAATTTGG
>CBDCWZ010000105.1:0-37498 GCA_965223575.1 Kofleriaceae bacterium | reverse complement strand
AACGAACTTTCAGCAAGGAATCGATAAAAAACCGCAATCCACTCGCCGTCGGCACTCGGCCCGCCGACGTATGGGGCTGGACGAGCAATCCTAGCTCCTCCAGATCTGCCATCACATTGCGCACAGTCGCCGGCGACAGCTCGATCCCACGTTTGCGGGTCACAGTCCTAGAACCGACAGCATCCCCTGTCTGCAGATACTCCGAGACAACGGCTTGCAGAATCTTGCGGGCGCGTTGGTTAATATTGGGCGGTTTCATTCTCGTTTACGATTGTCTATTGTACAGCGACTTGCAGCGACGCGCTTTGCTACCTGGTCAGCGTAGAGAAAACCGCGCAGCGTCGGCTGTATACGTCCGATCTTAGCCTCTGCGAGCCCAGAGGACAGTAACCAGTCGGACAATTCTCGCCGACCTTCTAGCCATTGCGCAGGAACCCCATCGCAAGTGCGCAACCCCAACCACAGATCGTCTTCCAAAAGTGAATTTGCGTCCAAGGTATGGAAATCTGCTACCTTGTCCGTGTCCCGTGCGGCCATATATTTCTTAGCCGAGCGATGATTTGTCCACCGTTGCCCCGATCTACCGTCATCCGCTCGAAAAAACGACGCCGCTCCACACCCCAATCCCAGATACGCCGCTCCGCGCCAATACAGCGAATTATGAACGGAACGCGCCCCGGGCCGGGCATAGGATGAGATCTCATAGTGCTCATACCCCCGGTCAGCCAATAATTCGTGGATTTCGACGTACATCGCCGCCAACTGCTCATCATCCCAGGCCGCCAAGGTCCCGTTACGAAGCGATCGGCCAAAGGAGGTATTGGGCTCAAACGTCAACTCATAAACCGATAGATGCTGCAATCCGTGTTCTGCCGCCCGCAACACACCATCGATTGCCGCTCGCTTTGCTCCCATCTGGCGTCCCAATAATCAAATCTGCGGTTACCGCGAGATCTGAGGCCAGCGCTGATCGCATGGCAGTTTCGCCATCCCCCATTCGGTGATCTCGCCCTAGAGTCAAAAGCTCGCTCGGTGCAAACGATTGCAAGCCGATCGAGACGCGACCAATCCCAATCTGCTGCCATTCGGCAAGCCGTGCCGGCGTGCAATCCCGTGGATTTGCCTCCAGGGTGACTTCTAACGGCCCCCCACCACAGTCAAATTGCCCACGCACCGCCGCCAAAACCTGCGCCAACATCGGTATCGGCCACAGAGACGGCGTCCCACCGCCCAAATACACCGAAACCAGCTTCTTTTCGCCAAACTGCACCCTCCGCATCCGCAACTCTTGAACTACACAGTCGGCGTATTGTTGATGCGGGATGCCCCCCTTCCCGGCAATCGTCACTGCGAAATCGCAATACGGACACAGCGCGCGACACCACGGATAGTGAATATAAACGCCAAATTCTTGCTGTGAATTCACCCGCTCACCGACGCCACTTTCACGATATAATCCATCTATTGATTGCCTACCTCGATAACGCTGCGACCACCTGTGTCGACCCTGCAGTGGCCAAAACTGTACAGGAGTGCTTGGTCAAGCACTACGGCAACCCCGCTTCGGTCCACCAGTTTGGTATCCGTGCGGAACAGTGCGTAAATACAGCGAAACAGCAGATATTAGCCGCTTTGGGCGACCCAGACGGAGATCTCGGGGCGATCTATTGGACCTCCGGGGGCACCGAAAGCGACGCTCTTGCCATCCTGGGCGCTGCCGAAGCGCGCAAACGCGGGACAAAGACGATTGTCTACTCGGCGATCGAGCACTCGGCGGTCTCCGGTGCTGCAATCCGATTACAAGCGCGAGGTTGGACAGCGATCCAAATCCCCGTTTGTGCAAACGGGACTCTCGATGTGGACCAAGTCATGGCAGTGGTCACGGACCAAACATCCATTGTGGCAGTCATGCTCGTCAACAACGAAATTGGTTCGATCCTGCCAGTTTCCGCCCTCACCCGGGAAATTCGCGCCCAGTTCCCGCGGGTTCATATCCACTGCGATGCGGCTCAAGCCCTGGGCAAGATCCCAATAGATATTGGGACCCTCGGTGTCGACACCCTTGCCCTGTCCGGTCACAAGCTGCATGGCCCCAAAGGAATTGGCGCACTGTGGCTGCGTAACAAGGCTCGAATCCAGCCGCTTTGGACTGGCGGAGGACAGCAAAACGGGATTCGCGCGGGAACCCTCAACGTCCCAGGAATTGTCGGGATGGGGGCTGCCGCCGAGCTCGCCGTGGCGCGAATGGATACCAATCAAACCCAGTGGAAGACCTACGCCGCGACCCTTTTGCGCGCGGCCAATCAATGTGGTGTCGCGATCCGACACAACGCCGAAACCGCGCCCACAAGCCCCCATATCCTCAGCATCGCATTTCACAACATTCCCGCCGAGCCGCTTCTCCACGCCCTGGAGCACCGCGGCGTCATGGCTTCGGCAGGCTCCGCGTGCGGCGAAAAAACCCGCCGGGCGAGCCCGGTCTTGGCCGCTATCGGTCTCGATCCCGCCTATGGCACCATTCGGTTCTCCTTTGGCAGCCATACGACCCAGCCGCAGGTAGATCATGCAGCCAGCGCCCTGATCGACGCGATCGCCAGTTTGACCTAGGCAGACGCAGTCCATATGGTCGGGGCTTGGAGCCAAGTCAAAAAGACGTCATTGTCCTTCGCATCGCCGAGATCTTCCTCAAGGGGGACAATCGACACAAATTCTTTCGCCGGTTTATTCAGCAGGCTAAACGGCTGCTCGACGACATCCCAGGAGTCACCGTCGAGTCCCACTACCTGCGCGGCATCGTCCGGCATCCTCCGGCACGCCGCGAGCACTGCATTCGCCGCCTGAAGCGTCTGTTCGGCCTATCATCGATGTCGCCGGCGCAATGTGTCGCCAAAGACATCGAGGCGATCTCACAAACCGCCCTATCCCAGGCCTCCGAACTCCCGGCAACTACAACGTTTAAAATCGAAACCAACCGTCGCGACAAGCGGTTCCCGATCCGCTCGATGGAAGTCTCTCGGACCATTGGTGCAAAGATCGTCGAGCAATTTGGCCTCCCCGTCAACGTGCACCATCCCGACGCCACCATCGCAATCGAGATCGGCCCAGAGGAGTGTTTTGTGTTTCAGCAGCGGATCCCGGGACCAGGCGGTCTCCCCGTCGGCGTTTCGGGCTCCGTCTCGCTGCTCCTGTCGGGCGGCATTGACTCGCCGGTTGCCGGGTGGTCGGCGATGCGTCGGGGATGCCGCATTCACGCCGTGTACTTTCACTCGTTTCCCTATACCGGTGACAAAACCAAACAAAAAGTACTCGCGCTCGCCGAAATCCTCGCCAAATGGCAAGGACAACTCGTCGTCCACGTAGTCCCCTTCACCAATGTGCAAAAACAACTCCGCGAGACCGGAACCGGCGATCTCGCTGTCGTCCTGTACCGCCGCATGATGATGCGAGTCGCCGGCCGCTTGGCCCAATCCGAGCGATGCAGTGCCCTCGTCACCGGCGAAAACCTCGGTCAGGTCGCGTCGCAAACGCTCACCAATCTGGGCGTGATCGAAGACGCTGCGCCCTTACCCGTGCTTCGCCCCCTGATTACCAACGACAAACTCGAAATCATTCAAAGCGCGCAAACCATCGGCACATACGACACATCGATCCTTCCCTACGACGACTGCTGTTCGCTGTTTGTCCCCAAACACCCCGCCACCCGCGCCCGCATGCAGCAGATACAACGCTGCGAAGCCAAGCTAGACGTGAATGCGTTGGCAGGCCAACTTGCTGAGCAAGCGGAGCGCCACCTCGTGGGACGTGCAGCGAACCGGGACGCTCCACCCGTTGAGGACTTCCCCACGTGATCGAGTATCGCGACGTATCGCTAACAATCGGCGATCACAAAATTCTTCGCGATATCAATCTAACCCTCCCGCGAAACCAAACGACCGTCATCCTGGGGCGAAGCGGGTCGGGCAAAACAACCCTGTTACGACTCGCCAACAAACTCGTCACACCGACCCGCGGTCAAATTTGCGTCGACGACCAACTCGCCGCGGACTGGAACCCGATCCGCTTGCGCCGATCCACCGGCTACATGATCCAAGACGTCGGCCTATTGCCACACCAAACTGTCGAGACCAACGTATCGCTGATCCCGCGATTAGAGCAGTGGGACAAAGACCGAATCTCCGCCCGCGTAACGGACTTGCTCGCGATGCTCGGTCTACCCGCAAAAACCTTTGCCAAACGCTACCCTCACGAGCTATCTGGGGGCCAACGGCAACGCGTCGGTATCGCCCGTGCGCTGGCCGCCGACCCACCGCTGTTATTGTGCGATGAGCCGTTCGCAAGCCTGGATCCGATCACCCGCTGCGAACTCCAAATCGAGTTTCGCAAGCTCACCCGCGAAGCGGGCAAAACGGTTGTATTTGTCACCCACGACGTCCGCGAGGCACTTACTCTCGCAGACCACATCGTATTGCTGCAAAATGGCAGCGTCTTGCTCTCGGGATCGCCCCAATCATTTCAATCCAGCGAGCTACCCGAGGCACGTGCCTTCCTAAAAACCCTGGATATCGGGGACAGCGTCGCCAGCCAAGGCACCGCATCGTGACGAATTTCGTTTCCTATCTCGAGGCCAGCCAAGGCGAACTTGCCGCCCAGCTACTCCGCCATATCTTTCTCGTGGGCTTATCCGTGTTTGCCGCAGTTGCCATCGGCATCCCGGTGGGCATCTTTGCCGCCCACCGCCCGCGCATCGCGACCGCAACCCTTGGCGTCGCCAATGTATTGCAAACCGTGCCCAGCCTTGCGATGTTTGGGTTTCTCATCCCGCTTCCGCTCATTGGCGGTGCCGACGCGCGTCCCGCCATTATCGCCCTTGCCCTCTACGCCCTACTGCCGATCATCAAAAACACGATCACGGGACTTCGCAATGTCGATCCCGCCGCCCGCGAGGCCGCCATCGCCATGGGTATGACCCCATCGCAATTGCTGTGGCAGGTCGAGCTCCCCTTGTCCCTCCCGCTCATTCTCGCCGGGGTTCGCATCGCCGCAGTCATTTGCGTTGGCACCGCAACGATCGCGGCCGCCGCCGGTGCCGAGGGACTGGGCGTGTTTATCTTTCGCGGCCTCGAGAGTTACAATACCCACGCCCTGCTTGCCGGCGCTATCCCGGCAGCCCTGCTCGCCCTCGCCATCGATGGCCTCCTAGCGCTGCTCGAGCGCGCCAACGCCCGCAGAGCCGGGGGCAGAGTCGCAACCCCCCGCCGGACTCCCTAACAGAAACAGATTCCCAAATGCTTACCCGCCGTCACTTTCTCCGTCTTACGCCATCAGCCCTCGCCGCCTTAGTTTCCGGGTCGGGCCTCGGTTGCAAACGATCCGCGAGCGTAACGATCGGCTCGAAAAACTTTCAAGAGCAGTGGATCCTCGCAGCTCTCATCGCCGAATTTCTTCGCACCCAAGCAGCGACACCAGCCGGCACCAAAGATCTGGCCGGCACCCTTTTGTGCCACACCGCCATCCGCAGCGGCGACATCGATTGCTACGTCGAGTACACGGGCACGGCCCTCGCTTCGGTCCTCAAACACAAAGTCAATCATGATGTGAACCAGGTCTACAAACACGTCCGTCGTGAATACAAAAGACAGTTCTCGCTGCTATGGCTGCCGCCGCTCGGATTCGAAAATACCTTCGTATTATTGGTGCGAAAAAAGGACGCCGACCGTCACAACCTGCAAACCATCTCTGATCTCCGTCGCGTTACCGACCACTTTCGCCCCGGGTTTGGCTTCGAATTCTACGATCGCCCCGACGGCTACAAGGGCCTCATCAACGCCTACGGCCTATCGTTTGCCAAAACACCCAAGCAGATGAAACTCGGACTCACCTATCAGGCCCTCGCCACACGCCAGATCGACGTGATTGCCGGCAACTCCACCGACGGACTGATCCAGCACCTCAACCTCCAGGTACTCACCGACGACAAACGCTTCTTCCCCCCCTACCAAGCCGCCCCTGTGCTGCGCGCCACAAGCGCAAAGCGCTTTCCCGACCTAGTCAAGCACTTAAGCCGCCTTGGTGGCGCCATTGACGCAGCCGCCATGCGCCGGGCGAACTACGCCGTAGACCACAATCGCATCCATCCAACCCAAGCCGCCAAAACACTGCTTGCAACCCTCAAACTGTGATGCACTCACCGTTCCAATCCCCATTTCCTTCCCCTTTGCATCAAACAATCGACACCGATCCACCGGGGGGATTTTCGACAAACTCGGCCCCGATCCTTCAGCCAATTCCCTTTGCAGTCAAAGCTTACAGTCTTCCCGATCTGTTTGCTGGGAAAATGCATACCGTGCTATGCCGCAAATGGAAGAATCGAGTCAAGGGACGCGATTGGTATGATCTCATTTGGTATGCCGGCAACTACCCGCGCATGCACTTAGCACATTTGGAGCAGCGCATGCGACAGTCCGACGACTATGCGGACAAAACGCCCCTGACAGAAGCCAAATTCCGTATCCTCCTTGACGCTGCAATCGCTAACCTTGATATCAAACAAGCACAAACCGAGGTCGCACCGTTCCTGCGCGATCCAGATACGTTGTCAGTTTGGTCCAAAGAATTTTTCACCGCCGTTGCTGACAAAATACAGCTGACCTAGCACCAAGCCCGCGGGCGACTGCATCCTAAGCGCCGAGAACCGCCAGCAACTCAGACAATGCGAAAAACCCCTTACCTTAGCCAATTGCCTCAAAATCTCCGACCATTACAAACACCTTTTAACAATCGAAAACCAACCACACAGCAACCTTCAAATCGTCGACTGTAACAAAACATCCAAACGGATCACCGACTGCGTAAAAGTCACTCCGGACAAACAACCCGCTACCCAAATCGCCATTCGCGATAAAGGACTACTCTTGCGGTGCCGAGACCAAACCTTCACCAAAACACAAGAGATTTGCGCCCTACAAACTACAACTTCTACGGCGATGGAAGCGTGTTTTCAAACGGATGCAAGCACTCGCTGACTGCAGTGCTTCAATCAACAGCCCCTCCAGAGCAAAACTCACCCGGGCCAAAATCGTAAGACGGAGCGTTACAGGCCTTGCCGCGACACACGACGACACCACCAGGACACTGATACTTGGATTCTTCGTTGCTAGCCGCAACTCGATGGCAATCTCTTAAGACTCTAGCCTCACAGGTTATTTGGCTCGAATTCGGCCTATGGTGGCAATCTTCTTGGGACAACGGGCCAACATTCGTGCAATCGCACACGTCCCCAAGTCCATCTTCATCCAAATCAAGCTGATCAGAATTTTCGTCTTTTGGACAATTGTCGTCCCAGTCTGGTCTGCCATCAGCATCTATATCCGTTACGATCGCACCGCAAAACTCACCCGGGCCAATATCGTAAGATGGAGACCAGCAATGGCCACCTCCAATCCCATCGTAGCATTCGAGAACGCCGCCGGCGCACTGATATACATTGTCGTAATAACGATTGGGACCACGTTCCGAACAACCAACAAAAGTATCGGTCCCACATTTTAGCTCGCCGTTTGCTGCCGAATATACGCAGTTGTACGGCGTGATCCGACCAACATTGGTACAATCGCAGACGTCCCCCAGAGTATCTCCATCCAGATCCAACTGTTCGGGGTTGTAATCCTTGGGGCAATTATCTTCTTGGTCAGTTGCCGCGTCAAAATCCATGTCCATTGCTACCGCAGGATCGCAATAGTCACCTGGCCCCACATCATAAATGGGGGAATAACAATTACTGCCACCACTCCAGTCGTCGTCACATTGGAGAACCCCTCCGGCACACTCATACAAATTGTCATATCGACCGCTTGGACCCAGATCGGAACACCCAACAAACGTATCCGTCTCACATGTTAGCTCGCTAGTTGCTACTGCATAGCTACAACCCCTCGGCCATATCGGACCGATATTGCCACAATCACAGATATCGCCAATACTGTCTCTATCAAAGTCCAACTGCTCGGGATTTTTCTGATTTGGGCAGTTATCTTTGGTTTCGCCACGTCCTGGAACATCTTGCACACCATCGGAATCTTTGTCCTCACAGTACAGACCGGGTTCCAACTGTAGAGATTCTATCATCCGGCACTCCCAGCTCGTCATCGAATACGAGCCAACCTTGCGACATTCAGCAGTCCCCGCTTCGCAAGTAAAGCCAGAATGGAAGTTTCCCACACAATTGCCAACGCTTTTCTCAGAACAGGAAAAAGCAATCCCATCGGAAGCGCCCGTCCTACTGCCAATCCGGCACTGGCTCAAACTGTCCCCTACGATCACTACCGAATTGGTGCAATCACACACGTCACCCCATTTGTCCTTGTCCGAGTTTTCCTGGCCTGGATTTGCGTGCGCGGGACAGTTATCGAGAAAGTCTTCAGTCCCGTCGGAATCGCGATCTTCACAATGGATCCCAGGCCCCTTATCGTTTTTTTCATTGCAAGACCAAGTGTTGCTGTTTGGGTCTAAGGTGCACGTAACACCGCCTTCACACTCGTGAACCGTCTCACTTGTCGACACACAACCACGCACCGCCACGTCCGGAGCGTCTGGACACGAAAATCCGCCCTCACTCAACTCGCAAGTGCCTAGCTCTTGTTCGACTACGTTACTGCAGTCACAAACGTCACCGACGCCGTCACCATCAATATCTTCCTGCAGGGGATTGCGATGATTGATACAGTTGTCGGCAAAATCTCCATCGTGGTCACCATCTCTATCGACGTCACTTTGAGGGTGAATCACGTCCCCCTGGTCTTGCTCCGAAGGCCAAGGATTGTCGCTATCGGTGTCACCAAACTTGTCAGCGAAAGAGCCACCAAGGTCATGCCCGTAACGGAAATGCTCTTGAGCATGCGAAGAAGTCGAAACAGCCAGCAGCAACACCACTGCTATCAAAACCAATCGAAAAGGAAGTTCACCAAAGCGAGTCTTCAACATCTGCTAAGAGTTGCACCGTTTTCTGTCAAAAAACAACGAGAATAAATTGGCCAAACATCACTACAAATTCCAATGCTGGTGAATTTCTATCCCCAAAACTCAGCAAACTGCTCCATTTTGGCCGATCACAGTAGATTTTCATAGCAACTGTAAGCTACCGTACCGGACGCATCCAGGCCGTCGTATCCACAAACCTTTGGAGAACTTAGAATGAAACGCTTTTTAGTCGCCGCAGTGGCAATTGCCTTTGTACAAACCGGTTGTGCCACGATTATTAGCGGCAAATCCCAAACGATTAGCGTCAACGCCAACGTTGAAGGTGCAGACGTGATGTTTAACGAACAACCCTTAGGGAAAACCCCACTGGTTGTAAAACTCAAACGTGGCCAAGAGGGGACCTTGAGCGTCCAAAAAGACGGGTACGAAACCATTTAAGGTTGCTCTCAATAAGAAGATCAATGGTGTATTCTGGGTCAATATTCTCTCGGGTGGTCTGATCGGCTCCACCGTCGACTATTCGACCGGAGCCATGTATGCATACACGCCGGGGACCTACTTCGCGAGCCTAAAGCCAGTCGGCCCAAACCAAGACCGATGAAGACGTCTGGAGAGCGCGCGAACAACTGCGTGCCTACCTGCTACTCAACCACGAGGCCATTGTTCGCGATCTGGCCGAAGGTTCTGGCGAGCACGTCCAAGCCTTGCTGACCCATCTGTCGATTGCACCAGAGAACCATACCCAAACCATCGCGCGCTGGCAGCAAAACTACCGCAACTCGGGCAAAGCGCTTGAGTTTGCCGAGTCCATCCTAGAAGACATCCCCGCGCACAAGACCCTATAGCAGCCTCATTTGTCAGTTTATCGCCCTGTCGCATGGCGCGTTACCGGTTTGCGTCGATTGCCACTGCTATCGCGTGCCTCCATCTACCCACAATCGGGGGCACGCAAGCCGCAGTTGCGTCTCCTAACGACACAACCAACGACGCAACAATCCAAAAACAATGGCGGGCAGTCCTCCACTATCGCAAAAGTCGCGGCCGGTGGGTCAGTGAAGTTGGTGAGGGCGCTTTTTTTCTCGATCGCCAAGGCCGGACGAATCCCAAACTGGAATGGAAGGCGAGTTGGGCGGCTTTTTTGCGCCCACCTGAGACAACGCTAGACGACCATGCGCAATGCCGCTTCCCAGCGCGATTTGCTGTCATGCGACCAGCACTCGAGAAGGCGGGTGCTGAGATCCCGGCAATCGAGTGTCCAGCCCTCAAAGCGTTCGTCCAGCAAGTCCCGACCAAAAGCTTATCCGTAGCGTTTGCCAGCCACTATCTCGGCAACCCTGCGTCGGCATTTGGCCATACCATGTTGTACCTGGGATCTTCATCGACCAAAGCGCAGATGTTGACCGAGCCGACGGTCAGCTTTGAAGCAGATACCCAGGGAATGGGGCCGATGCACTATATTCCGAAAGGATTGCTCGGAGGTCTTCGCGCCCAGTTTCGCGTCATTCCGTTTCACAAACGCGTCCGCAAATACGAGCGCAACGAGCTTCGCGACATTTGGATCTTCCCGCTGCGCGCCACGAGGGAAGACCGAAGACGACTCGTGCTTCATTTGTGGGAGCTTCGCGAGCTATGGTTTGATTATGGGTTCTTCTCGCGCAATTGCGCCTACAAGTTGCTCGCCCTGGTCCACGCCGTAGCCCCGCGTTTTGATCTCCTGCCTATTCAATCGATCGGCATTCTTCCCCAAGAAGTCGTTCGCCGATTTGTCAAAAGCATTGGACTCGCGGGAAAATCGCGCTTCCGCCCGTCCCTTGCCAGTCAGTTTGATGCCCACTATGAAGCACTCAGCGTCTCCCAACGCGAAGCGTTTGAAACCATCGTCGCCACCCGCTCCGTTCCGCCCCCAAACGCCGTGGCCGTGCTTCGAGCGGCCCTGATTTGGAGCGAAATCACAGCCCCCTACCGGGCATTTCGTCGGGCAACAGAAGAAACAGAACACCCCGACACCGTATGGCGACGTGCGCTGTGGCAAGCCCTATCCGCTGCCAAAAAATCGCCAGCCACACCCAAGATGCCGGCCAAAACCGGCTCGCTGCTCGACGCGCACTCCCCCTCTCAACTACACATCCGCAGCGGCTTTCGCGGCTCCGATGCTGTCGTTGGCATCGGGGCTCGCTGGCTACTCCACAATCCCATGGATCCTCACGATGGCTACCCCGCGTTCTCTGGCCTCGAAGTCGCGAAGATCGATGCGGAGTGGACAAGCGACGACAAAGTCCGCCTCCAAGAGGCAACGTTTTTGGCCATCGAGCAAATTACGCCCGCAACCCGTCTCGGCAGTCCTTGGGCTTGGCGCCTCGAGCTCGGCGCCCGTCGCCTCAACCAACAGGATTTGCATCTCGGCCTAGAACTCAACCTTGGTGTCACGCTGGGAAGAGTCCATGCACAGTACGCCTGGACCCTCTACTCCCTGTTTGGGTTTCGCCCCGGCCTCGACCTCACAGGGAATATCTCCTTTGATATCCCCGCCATCGCAGCGGCCGGTCTGATCCTGCGACTCCCATTGGGCTTTCGATCAAAAATTCAGCTCGACTATTCCGGCCCCATGTTCAACGCCAGCCGCCGCGCAGCCGCGCTAAACATCGTGGTTCGCAAGCGGATTACCCGAAACCTTGACCTTCAGTTTGGCACGAGCCTGCGGGATACCGACTCGTCGGGAACCGCGGGATTGCTTTGGTTTCATTGAAGGCCCTCAGACAGAACCGCAAGCACACGTGATTACAGTGCTTAGACGTCAATTTCATGACCACCCCCGTTCATTTCGCAGTGAAACCACTTTTGCGGGTATAATTGGATTAATGAGTACGCTCCTGCCACTTCACCGATATACGTTTCGCGAATACCTCGAACTTGAGGAAGCGAGCAACGTCAAACATGAGTATCTCAATGGGGAAATTTATGGCATGGCCGGCGGCACTCCTCAGCACGCTGCCATCACAATGGCTGTCGGCAGTGCCCTCGTTTCTGCACTTCGTGGCGGCCCATGCCGGGCGTATAGTAGTGACCTACGCATCCGCGTGTTGGAGACGGGCCTTGCCACCTATCCCGATATCACCGTCGTATGCGGAGATTTGCAAACAGATCCCGAATCCTCATCAACGATAACAAATCCCACCCTCATCGTGGAAGTCCTCAGCGATAGCACAGAAGAATATGATCGGGGGAAAAAATTTGAACACTATCGCCAAATCCCCTCGCTGCAAGACTACATCTTGATTTCCCAAAACAAACGCCACGTTGAAGTTCACCACCGCACGACCAATGGATGGTCTGCGAAAACGTTTTCTGCAAAAGACACAATTGACTTACCATCCATTCAGTCTCAATTGTCGGTAGAACAGATCTATCAAGACGCCCTGGGAGAGTAACCAGCCCGAGTTTGGTCTCCAGTTCCTGTGTTGCCGGCGGATCGTCAAGTCGTGGTGGCAGCTCGAGCTGGCAAATCTCGGCATAGCTAAGCTCTACCAATTTGGAATACCAAATAAAACGAATACAGTTACGCCTAATCTCTTGTCGTCACCGAGGCGGTGCGACAAACTCTGCAAGATTGAAGCCCATCTCTCTCACCGCAAAGGCGATTACAATGCGAACCACTCTGTCCCCGAGTATCTGTTCCCTAGCACTCTTGCTTTGCATCGCGCCCGCTTGCGGTGGCGACTCTGACGAAATGCAAAATGAATCCGGTGTCGTTATTCAAGAGGTCACCTTAGGTGGGGCCAATCCAACCATTGAGATCAAAAACCTCGGCGACGAAACGATCGATCTTTCGGGCTACTTCCTATGCGATCAACCGGCCTATGTCCGTTTGAATAGCAGCAGTCTGACCATCGAGTCCGGCTCCCTCAACCTTGCCACGGGACAATCCCTAGTGGTCAGCGGATTTCCCGCCTTTGCAGAAGCAGGTGCCGAGCTAGGGCTGTACAAAAACGACTCCTTTGCATCGTCGGATGCTATCGCAAGCTACGTCACCTGGGGAGATAACCCGCTCCCGAACCGCGAATCGGTCGCAGTAGACGCAGATCTTTGGACCACGGGCGAGTCCATTGATATCTCGGGATTTGTTCCTGGGGACGCGATTCGGTACGACGGCAGTGGCATTACGGCTGCTGACTGGACCAAAGAGCCGGTTGATAGCACGCTCAACGTCGTCATCAACGAGGTCAAATACGCGGACGGGACTGACCTGGTAGAGCTGCGTAACAATGGTGCAACCACAGTAGATGTGTCCACCTTCCAGCTTTGTACAGGCACCGGCCCCAGCTACCAAGCCCTATCCTCGTTAACCAAGGTTGCCGGCGAGCTCAACATGGCACCGGGTGCTCTCTTGGTTGTCGAATATACTCTCCCCAACGCTGACAGTGGCGTGGCGCTTTATGTCGATGGAAGCGACTTTGAAAACTCGGCAAACATGCTCGACTTTGTACAATACGGTGCCAAGGACAGTGTCCGCGAACCTCTCGCAGTCGCTGCAGGTCTGTGGATCGACGATGAGTTCGTACCCACCGTGAACAACAACACAAATTCTATCCAGCGCTCAAATAATGGTGGTTCTGCGGGCAATTGGGTCGAGGCGGCACCCACGCTGGGCGCGGACAACTAGGCGGGCTGGGAGCTTTCTCCGGCCGAATTCCCCCGTTCTGAGGAAAACGGTCCCAGGCTACCCCCTTACTGCATATCCGTTTCTTCCCTAGCTGTCGTCATAAGTAGCTGTTGTTAAATAAAAGCACGCTCTTGGCATAAGAGTTGCTGCTGTAATCCGATATGACGCCCAAATTGAATCCTGTTGCGCTCGCAATCTCTGCCATTTGCCTACTCATCGTTGCAAGCTGCGGCGGCGACTTTGACGCCACTGGGGATACAACGCAGGCGACGAAGGGGAAATGCATCGAGGGCTCGAGGTGCGACGAGGGCTTGGAAGATGATTTTTTTGATCCCACGGATCCCGATAATCTCGCAGATCCAACCGATAATCCGGACGATCCGCCCAACAACGACGATCCGCCTAACGACGATCCACCAAACGATGACCCGCCAAACGACGACGGCCCAAATCTTCAAGCATGCTTAGAAGAAGCAGCAAGCCATCAATTTGTCCGCTCGCGCAATCCCAAACTTCCCGGTCTGGGGGACTGCGTCACGGTCATGAGCGGTGCCGCGCTATTTAACTACCACTGCATTCATTGCCACGGCAGCTTAAACAATAACGACATCGTCAATCGCAGCCGCACAAGGATCGTGGACTTCGGTATTCGGGTCAGCGAAAACCTGAACAACTGGCCCCAAGGGGGCATCTCAGACTACCCGATCGCCGTCGATCGAATCGTCCAAGCGATTCAAAACTCGCCAGAAGCACAGTAGCGATCATTAGGACGGTCGACGACGTCGGCCGCCCCCACCACCGCCGCCTTGACCGTCACCGCCGCCGCCCCCCCTGACGGCGACATCTAGATTGGTAGACGCAAGGTCGACCAACGGCTCGCCGTGTGCGCTACCGGTATGCACGTCCCAAAGTCGCACTGTCCCATCGTCGCTCGCCGAGGCAACGAGCTTACCATCGGGGTGAAAGCGCACGTCGGTAAGCTTGTGGGTATGGCCGAGAAGTGGGCTTCCGATTTGCTTTCCGGTCTCGACCTGCCACAGGCGAACGGTTTCATCCAGACTCGCCGATGCCAGGATCTCGCTATCGGGGCTAAACGCGACCCCTCGCGTGTAGTCGGTGTGACCGGTCAGCGGCTTTCCGTGCGGGGTCCCACGCTCGGCGTCCCAAATCCGTACGGTTGCGTCGTCGCTCGCGGAGGCAATCCAACGTCCATTGGGGCTGTAGGTTACCGAGCGAAGCCAGTAGGTATGCCCTTTAAGGACTTGGATTTGCTTGCGCGTCTTGACATCCCACAGTCGGATTTGATTGTCCTTACCACCAGAGGCGATCGTGTTGCCGTCGGGGCTAAAGCACACGGTTCGTGCCGCCTTATCGTGGGCACCTAGATTCGCAATCAGATCCCCAGTTGTCGCATCCCACAAGCGCACGCTGCAGTCGCGACTGGCCGTGGCCAGCAAGGTCCCGTCGGGACTCAGTGATGACTCGGGCACGGCATCGCTATGACCGCGAAACTCGCATACCAGCGTTTGGTCTGAAACCTTCCATTGCCGCACGATATGATCGAACCCAGCAGTATATAAGGTCTTGCCGTTGGGACTAAAACATACGCCCATAGCGGTACCGACGTGCGCTTTGACCGAAGCGATCAAACGTCCGCGATGCGGATCCCACAATCTCAGCTTGCCATCCCGATGCACCGACGCGAGCAATTTTCCATCCGGGCTAAACGCGGTTGCGTACACGGGAAATGCCAGTTGTGTTCGACCGGTCAATGGCGCCCCAATCGCGACGTGTTGCTCACTATGCCAAATCCGAGCAGTACCGTCCCACCCAGCGGATCCAATCACGGGTTGTTCATGTCCCGCTGCAATCGCGTAAACAGGCCCGTTGTGACCTCGCAGGACAACCGGGTCTTGGTTGGGCTGCCAAATTCGAACCGTTTCATCCCAGCTGGCTGACACCACATGCCGGCTATCCGCGCCGAATTGGATATCACAGACAAAATCTTGATGTCCTGACAACACTGCCGTGCGTGTTCCCGTCGCCAGATCCCAGAGATAAATACTGTGGTCGTGGCTAGCGGTAGCGAACAAGGTGCCATCACGGTTACACGCGATCGAATGCCGCCCTCCGGGATAGGCAGCGGTCGAATCGACGGCAGGCCGGAGATTTAGGGATCGCGCTTGTAACCCGGGAAGATCCCACAAATCGATGCGGCCATCTTCGCCGATGGCAGCAAGCACCTGTCCCTGTCCGTCGATATCAATCCCCGCGATCGGCGCTTGCAGTCGAAGAATCCGCCGGCAGCTTGCATTGACCTGTCCCAGCCCCTTTGCCGAAGCAGTCATCGAATAGTCCCAAATCCGGATCGTTTGATCCCGCCCCGCGGTCGCAAACCATTCCTCCCTGGGTGAAAACGCGACCGAAACCACATCACCCATGTGCCCGGTGAGTTCTGCCAATGATGCGCCGGTCGTCGTGTTCCACAAGCGAATGGTTTGATCTCGACTAGTCGAGGCCAAAAACGATCCATCGGGTGAAAACGCGACCGAGAAAATATGCCCAGTGCGCTCAGAATGGCCAACCAAGGGCTCCATCAACCGTTTCTGCTTCTCAGCGTCCCACAGCATGACGACGCCCTCGCGATGCCCTGTGGCAATCGTTCGATCATCTGGGCTCAAA
Organism: Kofleriaceae bacterium; assembly: GCA_965223575.1. Classification (GTDB taxonomy): domain Bacteria; phylum Myxococcota_A; class Polyangia; order Haliangiales; family Haliangiaceae; genus CBDCWZ01. The sequence goes on along the minus strand of CBDCWZ010000105.1, from coordinate 21,180 downwards.
GCGATGGAATCAACGCGCCCACCAAAGTCGCGCCTTCCCGACGCGCCGCCCTTGCCTCTTCCCAGCCTACGATCCCTGTACCGATCTCTATACACCCCGCCCATGTCACAACACCTGTCTGTTTAGCGCTGATATATGTAATGCTCTTTGGATTGGATATCGAGCCGTGTCGACTTGAGCTGTTCGCTCAGCTTGTCCACAACCGCTACGATTTGGCCTCGATTCTCTGGCGACCCCTCGATGCGGATTTCGGTCAGCACATGCTCCCCGGCGATCCACCAACCAAAGGTTTCTACGGGAAGACGCTGGTCCTCAATGACTAACGCGCCCACATCCAGCTTGCGCTCTGTGACGACGTGCGAGCTGACCTTTCGCAGGGGAAGATCGCTCACATTCAGTCCTATCTCGGGAAACAGCTTCGCAATATCGCCAACGGTCTGCGGCGCTTGTTTTAGACCTCGCACAGTTCCGCCCACGACGTACTCCTGCTTCGGTTGCGTGCCGCGCGTGGCCCTGCGTTGGTAGCGAACACGGCTCTCGGCGCGATGCTCTTGCGCGGCACGAAAGCGTCCTAGCTTCATCGCAGCCTGCACCATGTCGGGAGTATAGTGGTTTAGCACCACGGCGATTCCACGACCACGGTGTGGTTTGTTTTGACATCCTTTCGCCTGATTGTGACGAACGCGCACCGCGTAACCCTGCTGGCGCAGCAAGTTGGGTTGACTTCCCTGCGCAGCGCCATGGTCGAGAAAATAAACCTCACGACATTTTTCCCGCTGCTCAGACTCTAGGTAACGAATCGGCTCGGCGACCGAAGCCGCAAGTAACTTCGAAAGCTGTGCCGCCTGAGGACGCTTGCTGACAAACAAACGTACCTGCTCGACGGTGGGCGGTTCTACGTTCGCGGGCGCGGCTTGCTTTGGCGATGAACGGGGCACTGCGGCCTTTTGCTGCTGCGCTTGATTGTTTATCTTGTGCGAAGAGGTACTGGCCGACTTCACGACATCCTCCCGATCCGCTGATTTTTGGCTACATCCACCCGCCGATATCAGCAGCCCTACCATTAAGTACCATCGAATCACTGGATACGAGTTTACAGGAGGCCGGCCACCAAAGCGAACCTACATCGCCGACAAAATATTGCGTTGACGATATAGGCACAATTTCACCGATCTGCTAAATATGAACCAATGGGTGGTCACGCGGGACGTTTTCCGCAAGTAAATAGGGATAATCCAATTGCCCATGTGGGTCGAGTCCATCACGTCGCGGTCAGCCCCGACGGCGGGACCATCGCATCTGTGTGCCGCGAGGGCAGACTTGTCCTTTGGGATGCACAGTCGTGCGCCGCCCGGCTCGCGATTACCACTCCCCACTGGGATCAAGATGCCCATCGTCCCGCGCGGATCTACGAGGCCGCATTCCACCCCTCTGCCCCAATCGTTGTCACGGCAGGACAGGACGGTGCCATTTGTGTTTGGAACACAAAAACAGGGACGCCCATTGGCGATCCGCTCCGCGGCCACACCGACCGCGTCCACGCGGTTGCATTTCATCCCGATGGCCAAACCTTAGTTTCAACCTGCAAGGATGGTTCCGTCCTGTTATGGGATACCAGTGGCAGCTTTGCGGCTGGCACCCATCGCATCCGGTGCATTCAAACACTGGCGGTCACAAAAGACCCAGTTTTCGGTGTCGCAGTCGATCCCCTCGGGGAGCGCTTTGCCGTCGTGGCCGCCGACAACTACATCCGACTCTATAGCTGGGATGGCCAGCCGTGTGCGGCACCGATTCCAACTCAATTTGACTCCGTAGCAGACAAACCGGGTGCGAAACTATCCGTTGCATTTCATCCAGGCGGCAAATGGCTCGCGACCGCCAGTCACGATTCCAATGTCCTTCTGTGGGACACCGATGATTTTTCTGCTCCTCAAATCACTCTACGAGGCCACCAGGCGATGGTTCTCGGCCTCGCGTTTTGCAATCGCGACGAGCTTGTGACCAGCTCGTGGGATGGGACACTGATCCGATGGCGGCTCGAAGAGCCCTCTGCTGGCGAAGAGCCGTTCGCGCCCACCATCACCCTGGTCGGTCACAACGGACCGGTATATTCCGTGTGCCATGCCCCAAAAAGCGACGTGCTCGCCTCTGCAGGGTGGGATTTCACAGTTCGGTTTTGGGATCGCTTGACGGGGACGCTTAAGACCCCACCCGTCGTGCTTCGCCCAAGCATGATCCACCACGCGGCCATCAACCCCACTGCAACATTGATTTCGAGTGCGGATCGGGACGGGGAGATCAGACTTTGGGATATCGATACCTGTCAGCCCATTCGGCACCTAGAGGGTCATGCGGATGCAGCATTGATGAGCCAGTTTTCGCCCGACGGAACCACCCTGGCCTCGGCGGGATTTGACGGCACCGCCATGCTATGGGACGTGGCAACGGGACAACGCCTCGCAAAACTCGAAGGGCACAGCGATGTGGTTCCCTGTGTCGCCTTCCACCAAAGCGGCAAGATGCTCGCCACGTCTAGCCGCGACAAAACGATTCGTCTTTGGAACCTCCCACAAGCAACGCCTGCAGGGGCACCTTTGACGGGACACCAGGAGTTGGTTCGCAGCATTGTGTTTAGCCCCGACGGCAAATGGCTCGCTTCGGCGGGGAAGGACTGCCGCATCGGAATTTGGGACATTGATGCACACGAGCGTTCTGGGGACTGGTTGTGCGGCCACGACTATTGGGTGATGGAGCTCGCGTGGGCCGGTGACATGATCGCCTCCGCAGGTCAGGACGGCCAACTCCTGGTTTGGAGTTTCGCCGATCGCAGCACCGCCTGCGCTCCCATCCGAGATCACCAAGGCCCGGTATTTTCGGTAGCATTTGCTCCTGGCGGCAAACTGCTCGCAACCGGCGGCTATGATGGCCAGGTATTTTTATATACCGTTGAGGATTACCAACCGGTCCGGACTGCGACAATTTCCGCACACGGCGACACGGTTCATTCTCTACAGTTTACCCCAGATGGCAAAAGCCTATTGTCCGCAAGCAAGGACGGCGGGGTATGCATGTGGTGTCCGCAAACAGGGGCACTTCTCAAACAATTTCTCGATACCAAGTCAACAACGGGATTGAGCCCCCGTCGTCCAAACACCAAGCGGCGCGGCAAAGGGGATGGTAGTGGTGGTGGTGGTGGTGGTAGGTCGAGACAAAACTTTCTTGGGAAACATTCCCCTGGCACAGTATAAGCATAGTAAAAGACTATTGGAGATTATTCAATGCGATCGATTGTACGTCTATTTGCGTTGCTCGCCACTGCCGCTAGCTGCTCGCCAAGCAGCTCCACTGACCAACCACCCCCCGCCAAGCAACCCCCGGTCAAACAGACCGCCACCGACAACCCCCCCCCCCCTGCAAAGCCCAAAGTACCAAAAGCTTCCGTACTCAACCTCGCGACAACAACCAGTACACGAGACTCGGGGTTGCTCGATTTGCTGGTTCCAGCATTTGAAAAAAAAACCTCGACTCGCGTCGCTGTGATCGCTGTGGGCACGGGGAAAGCCCTCAAAATTGGCGCGGCTGGCGATGCCGACGTCGTGTTCGTTCACTCCCGCCCCGCTGAGGATGCATTCATGAAACAGGGGCACGGCATCCGTCGCGAGGATGTCATGTACAACAGCTTTGAAATCCTCGGCCCAAAAGCGGATCCAGCCCAAATAAAGGGGAAAGACCCACTAGAGGCGCTGAAGCTGCTCTCCCAGGGCAAACACCCCTTCATTTCGCGAGGCGACGACAGCGGGACGCATAAAAAGGAACTCGCCCTACAAAAACAGGCCAGCGTAAAACCCGATTGGCCTGGTTACGTCGAAACCGGTCAAGGAATGGGCGCATCCCTTGTCGTGGCCGATCAAAAAAACGCCTACATTTTGACCGATCGCGGCACCTATCTCAGATTTCGCGACAAAATTCAACTCGCCGCACTCACAGCGCCCGCAGAGGCTATGCGAAATCCTTATGGAATCATGGTTGTGAACCACAAAGGAACCCAACCTGGACGGACAGCGCTTGCACAACAGTTTGTCGACTTTATCATCTCCCCCGAGATCCAACAGGTCATCGCCGACTATAAAATCAAAGGGGAAGCGGCCTTCGTACCTCTGCGACTTCCCGCAGGAAACTAGGGGGTGTCCCTGTGAACAATGCACCACCAGATACCCTCCTGAAACCCCATGGTTCGTTATTCGTCGGTTGCGTAGGTTTACTATGCGCCCTCCTCATTCCTTCCCTGAAATTCCATGTGCCTATCTGGAGGCACTGGGTTCACAGGGGCACCCCCTGATTATCCGTGTCGCTTCTTTGGGAAGGGTTACAAGAAGCGCTCGCCCTCATTGTATCTAGAGACCCCCTCGTCTATGCAGCTGCGTTTCGTAGCTTGTGGATCTCGCTAACGGCAGTATTGGTCGCCTTGGCCGTCGGACTCCTGTTTGGCACCCTGTTGGCCAGAGTCTCCTTTGTCGGCAATCGGGCTCTTGTCACGACGTTTCGCGTTGGCATGGCAGCGCCAACGGTATTTATTGGCATCGTTTGCTACGCCCTGCTTTCGCGGCGTGGGCCACTGGGCCCCATTGAGCTACTCTATACCCCTTGGGCAATCGTTATCGGGGAGTTTTTTCTCGCACTGCCGATCATCACCTCTATCGTCCACAATGCACTCGCCTCCATGGACGAGCGGGTCTACGAAACAACTCGAACCCTTGGGGCAGGAAAAGCCCGAAGATGGCTGACCTACTTGTCCGAGACCCGTCACAGCATCGTACTTGCTGTGCTTACCGCATTTGCTCGTTGCGTAACCGAACTTGGCATTGCCATGATGGTTGGCGGCAATATTAAGCACCACACACGAACCCTCGCCACTGCAACTGCGCTCGAAACAGGAAAAGGCGAATTTGGCAGAGGATTGGCCATGGGCATCATCCTACTAATCCTAGCACTCGGCGTAACCGTAGTGATGAGTGCTGCAGGTCGCGAATTCCCTCGAGACTCTCATGATTAGCGTCGAGCAACTGATCGTCAAGCGATCCGGCAAGACCATCTGCTCGATCCCCACACTCAAAATCGATCGCGGCGAGAAAATCGTCATTCGCGGCGAAAATGGCTGCGGCAAGACAACCTTCTTAAAGGTTTTGGCCGGACTGGTACCCTACACCTCGGGGACTTGCCAGGTTGACGCGTCCACGAGCGACACAGTCTTTGTCCATCAAGACCCCTTTCTTCTTCGTGGCACGGTCTTATCCAACATCTGCTATCCACTAAGGCTCCGCGGCAAAAGCCGCTCTGATGCGCAGGATCTCGCCAGACACTGGCTTGACCAATTTGGCATTGCCGACTTAGCAAATCGGACCGGGCAACACCTCTCGGGGGGCGAAAAACGCCGGGTCGCCCTCGCGCGAGCGTTGGTGATAACCCCTACTCTACTTCTCCTTGACGAACCCTTCGCCGAGATGGATCCGCCAGGAATCGAGCAAGTATGCCAGATCTTAAACACCTCTGAAACCATGACCATTGTTATCAGCGCCCCGAAACAAGTCCCCGATATCTTGCCCCACCGCATGATTCCGATCACCGCGCCCCCACCCGCTAACCCCTAACCCCTTTGCTGTCGTGATTGCATTTACCAACGTTCAAAAGCAGTATGGCGGACAAATCCTATTTGTCGGCGCGTCCTTTCAAATCAACCATGGCGAGAAGGTCGGACTTGTCGGCCCCAATGGCGCGGGAAAAAGCACGATCTTTCGGCTTATCATTGGCGATGAGCAACCAGATGACGGTCTCATCGAACAACCCAAGAAACTCACATTGGGCTACTTTCGCCAAGACGTCGGCGATTTATCCGGCCGTAGCGTCAAAGCAGAAACCATCGCTGGAGCTGGAGAAGTAGCGAGACTCGGCGAACAAATGCTCGCTCTCGAACAACAAATGAGCACCGATACGGACAATATCGATGCACTTGTCAGCCGATACGGAGACGTACAAACTCGGTATCAGGATCTCGGCGGATATGAGTTGGAGTCAAGCGCAGAGGCGATTCTCCATGGCCTCGGATTTGAAACACGACAATTATCCTCCGATGTCGGCACGCTATCAGGCGGCTGGAAGATGCGGGTCGCACTCGCACAAATCCTGCTCGCAAAACCACAAGTCTTGCTACTCGATGAGCCGACAAACTACCTCGATATCGAATCGATCCTATGGCTCGAACAGTTTCTTCGCGACTATTCGGGTGCGGTCGTCATGACCTGTCACGACCGTGAGATACTCAACCGCGTAATTCACAAAATCGTCGAAATTGACGACGGAGAGGTTCGCACCTACAGCGGAAACTACGATTTTTATGAGCAGGCCCGAGAGCTTGAGCGAGCGCGACGCGAAGCGGAATATAGCCGTCAGCAGGCGATGCTCGCCAAGGAGAGCCGGTTCGTCGAGAGATTCCGCGCCCAGGCAGCAAAGGCGGCGCAGGTGCAAAGCCGGATCAAAAAGCTCGACAAAATCGAGAAAATTCAACCTCCCCGTCGAATCGTCGAAAAGACCTTTCAATTCAACACGCCAACGAGATCGGGACAAGATGTCGTAAAGCTGCAAAATCTACGCAAGTCGTACGGGGATAGAGTGATCCATCGCGACCTCAATCTCATCGTCCGTCGCTGCGAACGCTGGGCGGTCATGGGCGAAAACGGCGCCGGGAAAACAACCTTGCTCAAAATGATCGCCGGCGCCCTACCTCCCGACAGCGGCACAGCAACTCTGGGCGCATCGGTGTCCCTGGGCTACTATGCACAACACTCGATGGAGAGCCTCATCGGCGAGCGAACTGTTCTTGAAGAGCTCCAAGAAAACGCGCCAACAGTCAGCCAAGGCCCCCTGCGCAATCTCGCTGGCGCATTTGGATTTGAGGGCGACGACGTCTACAAGCGCGTCCGTGTTCTGTCCGGGGGAGAGCGCTCGCGACTGGCACTCGCACGACTCCTCTACCATTCCCCGAACTTGCTGGTCCTTGACGAGCCGACGAACCACCTGGACATCTTAACCAAGCGTGCACTCATCGCCACCCTAACAGACTACGAGGGTACGCTCATTTTTGTATCTCACGACCGGCAATTTCTCGGTGCGCTTGCGACCCAAGTCCTTGAACTCTCCTGCGATGGGCCTAGGCTTTACCCCGGCAATTATCAAGAATATGTCGAATCCACTGGCAGAGAAGCACCGGGAATGCGAAACGCTTAACAGCAAGTGCTCTAACAGGGCACTCGGTGCAACGGCCCTTTGCCTGCAGAAAATCCGTTAATATTCGCGATCGTTGTGTGCGCGATCGCACGCAGAGCCTCTTCGGTAAAAAAACCCTGATGGGCCGTTACAACGACATTGGGAAAGGTCAAAAGGCGCATAAACACATCGTCTTGAATCACTCGCGTCGACAGATCTTCAAAAAACAGCTGTTCCTCCTCTTCATACACATCCAGACCGAGGAACCCAATTTTCTCGGATTTGAGACCACGAACCACCGCCGGCGTGTCAACCAACGCACCGCGGCCCGTATTGATAATCATCACTCCCGACTTCATCTTGGCAATCGACTCTGCGTTAATTAGGTGTCGGGTAGCAGGCACCAATGGGCAATGGAGCGAAATAATGTCCGATTCACGAAACAACTCCTCGATCGAGACATACTGAAGGTTAAACTGCTTGCACGCGTCATTTGGCTTGGGATCAAAGGCAATCAGCTTGCATCCAAAACCATTCATGATTCGCGCAAACGCAACTCCGATCGTTCCAGTACCAACAACTCCCACAATCCGGCCATGCAAATCGAAGCCGCACAGTCCCTCCAGGCTGAAATTCCCCTCTCGGACTCGCGCATAAGCGCGGTGAAATTTACGATTGAGCGTAAGAATAAGGCCCGCGGCATGTTCGGCGACTGCATAGGGAGAATAGGCAGGCACACGAGAAACCGTAATTCCTAATTCTGCGGCAGCGGCCACATCGATGTGATTAAACCCAGCGGATCGAGTTGTGACAAGCGAGACGCCGCCAGCTCTCAGCATTGTCAGCACCTCGCGATCGAGTTGATCGTTTACAAATACACAAGCGACATCAAAGCCATTGGCAAGCACTGCTGTTTGTGCATCGAGATGCGCATCAAAATAGCTGAGCGCATGCCTCCCTTCTTGCTCATTGGCAAAATCCAGATGCGTTCGATCGTACTGCTTACTGCTAAACACCGCGACTTTCATAGAAACGCTGCCTATCTATTTGTTTATTTGTTTATTTAGGCCGCCGAGGACCTCGTTTCCCCATATCAATCCGCTTCAACGCAGCCAATTGGGTTTCGAGATCGGCAATCCGGAGTTGGGCGGCTGCCAATTGCTTATTTAGCTTTTCGGTCTCGCGAACCAATGCATGACGCTCTGATTGCTGCATTGTTGTCTTTTTGCTGATCCGCTCGATTTTTTCCTGGAGTCCTTTTCCTACCGTGCGCTCACTTTCAAGCCGTGCTAACAGATCGCGATTTTGCGCAATCAGCTGAAGAAAAACGTCTACCTGATGAGAGTATTGCGTATCGGGATATTGTGCTATCAAATCGTCAAATACGATCTTGGCATTGACAAACTTGTCTGGAGAACCACTCGCCAGATGCGCGACGCCAAGCCGAAACAGCGTTTGCTCAGTCCCCTTCTTCTCACGCAATTGTGTCTCATACGCGACAATCGCCAAAGCGTATCCACGCTGTTCAAAATGAGAATCCCCACGCCAATGCGTCTGGTGACAACCCGACGCAGCCACAACAACCCAAAATAGCGGTCCTAGGCCCCACCAATTCAACACTCGTCTCATGCGCACTCCTCTACAGGCGCCATGCGCAGTCCGCTGGAAGAATCCGCCTTTGACAGTTGCCCCGGTGGTGCATAGGGTAACACCACGGAAAATGTACTGCCGCCGGAAGGATTGTCGCAAACTCGAATCGATCCCCCATGGGCATTTATGATTTCTCGACAAATGGCCAACCCAAGCCCGACCCCAGTCCCCATGCCCCGAATTCTCTTTGCACGGTAAAACTTTGAAAACACCAGGTCTTTTTCATCATCCGGAATCCCTGGCCCCGAATCGGTGATATGAATCCGAGCAAACGTATTTGATAAATCAGGATGAGCCTCGACATCCTTTTTGGTTGTCGGCTCTACTAAAACGGTCAAATCGCCCTCGGTAGGAGTGTGTTTGATCGCATTATCTAATAAATTGAGAAATACCTGTGTCATCCGATCGCCATCACACCACAAAGTTAAGCTTGGAACTACCGGTAGATACTCGAAACGAATCTGTTTTCCCTGAATCCTCGCCGCGACCTGATCGAGCACTCGGCGAACAATCTGGACGATATCTTGCTGCTTCCATTGGTACTGCAGGCCAGCCTTCATTTGCGATACGTCGAGGAGTTCAGCGATCATCGCACACAACCGATTCACACTATCCACATTGAGATTCAACATGCGCTCCTGTTGAGCGGTCAGTGGCCCCGGAATTTTATCGAGCAAAAACCGATTGGTCTCAAGCATTGCGACTAATGGCGTTTTCAATTCGTGAGAGACATGCGACACAAATTCTATCTTGATCTCATCAAGCTGTTCAAGCTCTTGAACCATTCGATCAAATGCGTGCCCAAGCTCGGCAAACTCATCTTTTCCCGACGCGTTGATGCGAAACGAAAAGTCCCCTTTTGCGACAGCCCGAGTCCCCGCGATCAGCCGAATGAGCGGCCGATGAATCGCCCGAGCGGTCACCAATAATACGATGATCGCAACCACAAGCGCGAGTCCACCGACCATAACCGATAACCGCTCTGCTCTCTGACTCGTCGCCGCCGCGGCGGTCGTATGCGAAACAATCGCCCGCCGTGTCGCGGCAACAAAAGCATGGGTCATTTCGCGCAGCCGCTCGATCTTTCCGCCAGGAACGATCAGAGCGGACAGGTCCCCATCGCCATAAAACGACTTGAGCCCAGTCGAAAAAGCGTTGAGGTGGGTAGTCTCTGAATTAGACAAAGGCAACATTTTTAGCGACGCAACTTGCTCCAAAATTGCTTGGTAGACCTCGCTAAACTTTGCCGTATATCCAGCGTCGTGGCTGACGACATATTTGCTGCGGTACTCTTCCAGCTGGTCAAGACCGCGAATCAACTCCAGAGAGCCTATCGCGGCGCGAAACTGAATTGCACTAAGGTCGCGGTTTGCAGCGCTCAAACGCTCAATTTGGGTAACCTGGTAACCAAGCAGACCAACCAGTGGCACCACGGCGAGACAAGAACCAAGTGCAATCTTCGTTGCAACTCTCATTTTTTGAGTTTACTTGGGCGGCTTATCAAGTGCCTTTAGTTGCTTGCGCACTGTTTTTACATCCAAGCCAAGCCTTCGGGCTGCTTCGCTTTTGTTGTTACCGACGTGTCTGAGTGTCTCTGCAATAAAAATGCGATCCGCTTCGGCACGGGTAACCCCCAAAGGAAGAGTAATATGCTTTGGCGCTTCAGACTCGGAAAACTCCTGTGTGAGATATCCCGGCAAGTGTTGTGGCAAAATGGTATCAGACGCAGACAAAACGACCGCCCGCTCAATCGCATTATGTAATTGCCGAACATTGCCAGGCCAGTCATAGCTCTTTAGAAGGACCATCGCGTCCGGATAAATATACGAGATGCGAGTACGGTACTTTTCGTTAAAATGCCGAATAAAGTGCTCAACAAGCAGCGGGATATCAGACTTCCGCTCCCGCAAGGGTGGCACGCGGATCGCGCAAACATTGAGATAGTCATACAGCTCTTTGCTAATCTTTCCCTCTTCGACCGCCACAGCGGGGTCTGCACTCGTTGCGCCAAGAACACAGACATCGAGCACCACTTCTTCATTTGAGCCGATGCGGCGAATTCGCCCTTCTTTGAGTACGCGAACAAGCTGAGCTTGCAGCGAAACCGGGATATCTGTCAAATCATCGAGAAACAGGGTTCCCCCATTTGCTCGTTCAAAGATACCAATTCCTCGTGATTCTTTTGCAGTATGACCAAATACAGCGGCGTCTGTGAGCCCTTCCGGACTGGTTGCCGTATTCATCGCAATAAACGGTGCGTTCTTACGTGGGCCGATGCTATGTATCGTCCGGGCAACAAGCTCTTTGCCACTTCCACGCTCGCCTGAAATCAGAGCTGGACTCTTCGCTGTCACGTTCTCTTTGATGAGTTGGTAGAGGCTTCGCTGTGCCTCGCTATCTCCGACCAAGCCCCCTAACCCGCTACCTCGCAAACCGCGGCCGCTAGAAGAGCGCTCCGCAGGCAACTTTGCGTTTCCATTGTAGGCCTCTGATGCATGCCGAAGTTGATCCTTAAGCGCGTCGTGGTCGATGGGTTTCGTCAAAAAGTTTGATGCCCCCAACTTCATTGCACGGACAGCTGTATCGACATTCCCATAAGCGGTCATGAGAATGATCGTTCGGGTTGGCTTCGCCGCTCTCAACCGATACAAGAGCTCTAACCCGGTTACGTCCGGTAGGACGAGATCCGATAGAATAATCTGCGGATCAAATCCTTCGGCAAGCAGACGTCCGGTACAACCGCTGTCTGCAGTTCGCGCGTCGTAACCCCACTGGGTAAGCCGCGCATTAAGAACCTCGCGCATTGCGGGCTCATCATCAATTACAAGTACTCGTATTGGCTCAGTCACTAGTAAACATGCTACCTCACGTTTTGTAAGTGGCAACTCGAAACATGCCACCTTTACATCTACACCTGAGATTTAAGTATTGTACATTGCGTTCTTCGCCAATTTTCAAGTATGGCTGCAATTCCCGAAAGGATCAGGTAACTTTTCCCTAGCACTAAACGTGAACCTTATCGCTGTTGGAAAGCGATAGGAAACTGGGTCGTAATCCCTTCGCTGGAGGCCCGAAATCTCCATCCCTTAATCCGCTGCTGCAAACAACGCCCCAAAAACGAGCTTGCTGCACGCCCTTGAACTCTTGCACTCGAAACCTTCCCACTGGGGGCAACTGTCAATGTTACTTTGAGTCTCCGGACTTTTAGAAAGGGATCCTTTTTCAGTGCGGATTCGTAGCAGCGTTTGGTCCCAAAACGATATTTACGCGACACAGTGCTCACATCGCTTGGACTGAGCGGTTGCAATCGTCCATTTTTCTCCTCCCCGGGAATGAAGTCGCGCCGTGGCGTCTTACTATGTCCGGCAACAGCTGTATTGTTTGAGCTCGTTTTTTCCCTATTGTTGTTGCTTCTAGGACCACTTGAGCGCGGGGAGCGCCGCGCAGCCTGTCCACTATTTGTCGTTTCCTTTGTCGCAATCGGTTGCCCCGTAATGGGGTCCAAAGTGTATCCAAGCCCCTCTACGCTGCCAGCAAAGGGCCGAGCAACCACCTTCCCCTCCTCGGGGTCTCCAGACACTGCAAAATAAATCAAAAATCCCGCAACAACCACAAACACAGTCGCGCCGATCCCGACCGGCAAGCCCCAATGTAACCGACTACGTCGTTTCGTCGCGGTCGGTGGTCGTCCCAAATCTAAGGGGCCCGATACCCCACGTGAAACCGCCGGGGATGGCATAGACGATTGCTGAATCTTGGCGACCGCGGGCAGTGCCCCGCCTTGTTGTGGACCCGGCAACGATGCTTCCATTACGTCTGGTAACTTGACCATTCGCGATGCTTCCGCGAAGTTCAGATTCAATGCATCTCCATCAAACGCCGAGAAGTCTGCACTCGATGCTTTCACGTTTGGCGATGGTTCTCGAGACTTGCTTGGACCAGATTGCTGCTGTCGCTGCGGCGGTTTTGGTATGGCTGCCGCTCGCAGACCGTCAAAATGTCCAACTTTGTCGACGGACATCCAATCGTCTAACTCTTCATGCCAACAAAACAGCTCATCCTCCACACGATGCTTCGCGACCCACTCTTTTGCCGCTTCCAGTGAAAAAGGGCCATTTTGAGCACCATCTTTTGCAAGATACCATTCGTCGGAAGTCCCGTTTTGCGGTGCGGGTCCACTTTTGTCTATGGGTCTGCTTCGCTCTAGATTTGATGCCGAACTCGCGGCGCGGAGGCTGGCTGCAAGACCATTTGCCTGCGCGCTCGCCCCGGCACGGGGAAAAGCACTTGATGAGGTGCTTGCTGGCAATTGACTCGACGACTGCGCACTGGTTTTGGACCGGGTACTGACTGAGGACTCCGTCGGCGTTGGGCGGATCGATTGACGCGAAACAGCGGCTGATCGCGAAGACGCAACAGACGGCATACTCGTGGACGCCGAGGGCTGGATATCTTGCTTTCGAATCTGCGCCGTCGCCGCAGGGCTTGCCGCTACCGCAGCCTGTTTTTTTGCTGCAGACTGGACGCCTGTTTCCCGCAGGGTAACAACATGAGAACAATTTTTGCAACGGATCCGCAAAATCTTCCCACGCACACGCTCATCTGCAATTGAATAGCGTGTTTGGCAACGGTCACAATGAAACTTCATGCAGCGCCTGCAGCCTCCGAGGAACGATGGGATGAGCGATATACTTCTTACTTGGTTGTAGCAAATTCCCAAAGATATTACAGGCTAAGTTCAACTCAAATTCAAATGGGCATCCTACCTATGGCTACCCAAGTGCTGACCTTCCTACACTCTTTCTACCACAAGGTCGTATCCAACAAATGGGAGGGATGGACGTTGCGCAAGGCAGCAAGCATTTGTTGCTTAATCCCGGCATCCGCTGCCTCCAAATCACCCAAAAGCCGCTTGACTACCTGCCGTTTTTGATTGGGAAGCCCGCATGAAGGACAACTGCACCCAACGACAGGAAAATCCCTTTGCTTTGCATACATTGTAAGGGCAGACTCGGGGACATAAGCCATCGGCCGAATCACAGTATTTCGTCCGTCGTCAGCGTGGAGTCGCGGCGGCATCGACGCCAACCGCCCGGAGTAAAACATATTCAGCACCAAGGTCTCTATCAGATCATCCATATGATGACCTAAAGCAATCTTCGTGCACCCGAGCTCTACCGCTAGATTGTACAATACCCCCCGACGCAACCTTGAACATAACGAGCATGGAGTTGCATTTGGGCTTAGTTTTTCTGCAACAATTGCGGCAAAATCAGCATCAATCATCCGAAATGGGACACCGGTAGCGGCCAAATGATTGGCGATAATTTGCGGCTGATACCCAGGCCACCCCTGATCGACATTAACCGCAATCATGTCGAATTTCGCCGGCGATTTCCGCTGCAACGCTATCAGCACATCCAGCATTACATACGAATCCTTGCCTCCCGACACGCATACCATCACTCGATCCCGGTCCTCGATGAGTCGGTAATCGGCAATCGCTCTGCCAACCTTTTTGGTTACATAACGCTGGATACGCTCAGGGGAGTCCAAAGCGGATGGAGAGGGGGAACGCACGAGACGACTCTCAGAAACAACACTAGCGCTCATCTCAAAAACCTTCCCATCGCGAGGCCCCAGTAACCGCTAATTTCCACCTGCACAATATACCACAAGTCATTACTTCAGGGGGGACTGTTGGCTTTGCCGCACACGAGGAATTGCGATCGCTTTTCCCGTTAACGGCGCCACGTTAACAGGTCGATTCTCACTGTGCTGGTAGTACAAACCGTGGATCCAAATCGAGTCATTGATGGCCTGCAGCTCCAATAACAGCTCTATCTGCTCCAAACGAGCACCAATCCATCCGGCACGGGTCAGGCTGATGGTATACACAATCCGATTGAGGATCGGAACCAAACGGGTCGGCTCCGCACGCAGTAGGGTGAGCGATACCCGTTGGTATTCGCCCACACGATCTTGCGAAACCACTGCGATTTCCTGAATCGAATCGCCGTCAATATCGAGAACACCGACAAACCGGATCCCCGAGATATCGTGGATACCAATGCGCCGCAACTTCCCAGCTTCACCACCGATGATGGCAAGCCTATCATTCTGATATACGACAGCTTGCGTCGCCTGCCCCAACAAACAGCCGTATACAACCCGGTGCCGGCTTGGCGCCCCACCAAAGCGAGCTGCTTGAATCGCAGCCAAAGGCGGCAACCACTTGGGCAACGCGACACGACACCGAGTCCCTTTTTCTCCAGCCTTATCGCCGTTCTTCGGTTTGTCTCGTTTGGGCACAGCGGCATTCCGCGCACCGATCCCTACCACAATGGCAGCGACCGTTTTGCGGCCTCGATCGAGAACAAACCGGGTGTTCGGCAACGCTTTGAACACAAGCAAGCGAGGATCGCGTGTTCCTGCAACGTGATAGATCTGCTTTCCCAGCGCAGCGGTCACTTCTGCGGCATTTCCAACCTTCGCCCCGGACTCTGTCCGGGCGATTTCCGGATCCAGCACACTCACAAAGGTTACCCCTACCGGACGATCGACGCCGATGAGGAGCGCCCCTTCCTCCTCTCTAACCAGCCGATAATTGACAACGCCATCGAGTTCCAGAATCGCAACGCGCGGCCCCAACAACCGAACGATTTCCTGCAGAGGGGTTCCCAAGGTATAGGGGCCGATTCCATTGGAATGGACGGCGTGAGGAGGAACTGCGCGCATTTGCGCCGCAGGTGGTGGAACTACGCGACGCAAGCGCCGCGCATCATAGGAGGGTGGCACATCTACACTCTCCGTACAGCCAATCGCCAAACAGCAAATAAAGCCCAATACGATCAGACGAACCATAAGAGCACCGATACTATCAAAACGGCTACGATCCCAGCGATTGCGATTCGAGTCGCAGTTGTCGGCCTCCGCCGCTTCGGGTTGGAAGGGGAGACTACAGCTGCTTCCATCGCAAGAGAGTCTTCAACCGGCAAAGAGTCCTCAACCAGTAAAGAGTCCTCAACCAGTAAAGAATCAGCCCGCGGATAAATATCACGCACATATCCAGCAATTCGTGATGCTGTGCACAAGGAGGCTTGCGAATGCATGAACCCCTCAAGCGCGGTGGCAAAATCTGCTGCACTTTGATATCGCTCCCCCGGCGCCCTTGCCAGGGCGCTCATTACGATAGTTTCTAACTCTGCGGGGTATTCTGAAACGACTGAAGTCGGAATGGCGATATCAGCCTGTGTCAGCCGCTTCAGAACCTCCACAGATGCACCACGGAACAGCCTTCGACCAACGGTCATCTCGTAGAGAATAATTCCCAAGCAGAATATATCCGATCGTAAATCTACGGCTGCGTTCGTTGCTAGCTCTGGAGACATATAGCTCGGTTTGCCAGCGACGATAGGAGAATCACTCCGATAAAGATAATCCCGCGACCGTGCGATACCAAAATCAAGAATTTTGATGAATCCGTTGCGAGTTACCAACAAATTCGTTGGAGAAATATCACAATGGACAATATCCAAGGGTTCCCCCAACCACGGTCTTCTTCGCGTGGAAATGGGCCATCCCCATGGCGGTCTGCCGAACTAACTCAACGGCATAGTCGAGCGGCAACGGCTTCCCCAACGAAATCCCTCGTCGCAAAAACACGTTGAGCTCGTAGCCTTCAATGTACTCCATCACGATATACGGGCCCATCTCATCATCGTCAACATCGTAGACATGAACGATGTTGGGATGATTGAGCATCGATCCAACCTTCGCTTCATGGCGAAACATCTCTATCAAATGAACATCCCTGCTTAACTCAGGCTTGATTCTTTTGACAACAACTTGCTTAGCGACTCCTTTGCTCCCCATGTTTGCCAGGTAGATTTCCGACATTCCGCCCACAGCGAGCACATGAGTCAATTGGTATCGCCCTCCTAATACGATGGGGGTTGGCAAACGCTGCGGATTCATAGCCTACAGAATGTACACCAATGTGCGAGCCATGCCAGTTAAGGGTTTTATTCCCGACCGAAAAACACAAGCGACAAAGTACGAGCCGGCTGCACATATGCCGGCTCAGAGGCGGCTCAGCACCGTTTTATTGTGTTTCGTGGACAAAAAACTGGCGTTTTCGATGTATCATTGGGTGTAGAAATAACAGTAACAACCAAACAAAGTATTTTCGGGAGACACTTTCTATGAGCGCAGAGGTATTCATCGGAGTTGACGTTTCAAGCTCAGAGATTGGAATTGCGATGATCCCTTCGGGCAACACGGAATCCATCTCTAACGACCACAGAGGTCTAGAAGCCTTGGTTTTGCGTCTACGTGAAGTAAACCCATCTGTTGTAGTTCTCGCGGAGAGCAACGGAAAATCGATTCATGTCACCGGCGCTCTTGCGGCAAGCAGCCTTCCAGTCGTGACGATTGCTTCCAGGCAGATTCGCGATTTTGCCACCGCGCTTGGACTCGGCGAAGATCGAGTCGATGCGTCGTTGCTCGCGCGCTTTGCTCAAGCAGCACGTCCAAGCCCCAAGCTTCTAGGAGATCAGAAGATATTGGATATTGACGCGTTGGTTCAGCGTCGCTTTCAACTCAGCGCAATGCATATCGAAGAACACGAACGACTCCAGAGCGCGGTGCCGCTGATCCGAAAAAATATCGAACGACACATTGAATGGCTGACCAATAAAATAGCCGACATCGACAAGGCCCTTGCCAAACTATGGCTTGGCAACGAAACCTCTGACATGACAGGCGAATCACACGATCTTGGAGAATCGGGAAACATCAGCAACTCAGGTGCGTTGTCTGACAGCTCTGAAAGGCCCACAAAGCGCAAAGGGTTAAAGTTCAAAAAACCCAAAAAGGGCCTTGCAGCACTGGGGCAAGCACTCAAGCAAAAACGTCATTCCACGGGAGACAGCGCCAATTTATCAAGGCCAGACGATGTAGCACAGGCAGCTGCATCTGGCTCGGCATCTCAGATCCCGATTCCCTCACTAGCCGGAGCAAAAAAGGTCAAGAGCAACACCGTCAACTTCGAATGCGCAGCCTGCGGCACAAAAACGCGCGTCAACCGTGGCCCAGACGGAAAGCTCATCGCCAAGGAAATCGAAGGCTGGAAACTGATGCGGGACGGTGAAACCGTCCTAAAATTCTGCCCACGCTGCAGTGACAGCGCGGGCTCTGTCTTCCAATAGCCCATTACTTCGTCCATGTTTTAGTCGCGCTCGTCCTTTAGCGCACGCCCCATCAATCCCGATATTGCAACACTGGGCGCATCACCATCAAATAGGATGCGATGAATGCTCGTGATGATTGGGGCATCGACCCCAACCTGGTTGGCAAGTTGATAGGCCACCTGCGTCGTACGGACACCCTCGGCGATCATCGGAGTCTGCGCCTCGATATCGTTACGCAATTGCCCCTGGGCGAGCGCCATCCCCAGGCGCCGGTTTCGTGACATGTCGCCACAACAAGTAAGGATCAAGTCTCCCATTCCAGACAGGCCAGCAAAGGTCATCGGGTCTGCCCCGAGTTTCACACCGAGCCGGGTTATTTCCGCCAACGCTCGGGTGAGAAGGGCTGCGCGGGCATTGTCACCAAAGCCAAGTCCATCGGAAATTCCGGTTGCGATTGCAACGATATTCTTTAGCGCCCCTCCAACCAATACTCCAATGACATCATTGCAAGTATAAATGCGAAAACGCTGGGTAGAGAGCAACCCCTGTACCTCGAGAATGGTCGCGCGATCATATCCGGCTACGGCAATCGCGCTCGGAAGTCTCTTGGCAATCTCCACTGCAAAGGTAGGACCTGATAAATATGCGGCGCGACGCGCTATGTGTGCGGGAAGAACTGCGTCATAGATCTGATCGATCCGCGCCAGGGTCCCCTGCTCCAATCCCTTAGACGCATTCACTAAAATGACGTCCGCATCGAGATATTTCCCAGCTTCCCCCAATACAGACCGAATCGCGTGGGATGGTGTAACTCCCAAAACGACATGTTTGTTGCGAACAGCAAGCTCCACCGATCCGGTAATCTCTACCGACTGGTCTAGTTTGTGCCCCGGCAAGTACTCATGATTTTCACGACTTGCCACAATCCGTGAAGCAAGCTGTGAAGAACGACACCACAAGGTAACCCGGTGTCCCGATTCACTGAGTAGTTTCGCCAAGCAAGTCCCAAAACTCCCAGCACCAAGCACTCCGATATCAATCCGACTCATTTTGTGTTTCCTGTTTCACACTTGGAGGCGTAGCCGCGAGAACCGGCGTCGCCAGCATCACCCGATTGCGGCCGGCGCGCTTTGCGGCGTATAACGCGGCATCCGCGGTGACCACCAGCCCCTCTGCATCCGCGGTATCATCCGGAAAGGTCGCGACCCCAATCGAGATGGACAAACACCCCTCCGGCTGCTCTTTGGCGAACGCAAACCGATGAGAAGCGACTTGCTCGCGCAATCGCTCAGCCACTTGGACTGCAGTATGCTTTGGCGTGTCGACGAGCACAATCGAAAACTCCTCTCCACCATAGCGTGCACAAAAATCGTTCGCTCTCCTCGCGGCTGTCATGATTCCAGATAGTTGTCTCAGCACCTCATCACCAGCAGGATGACCGTGGCGGTCGTTGTATCGCTTAAAATGGTCGACATCGATCATTAAGAGCGACAACGGCAGGCCATTCCGCAACGATCGCTCCGCCTCTAACACGAGACGCTCGTGAAAATGGCGATGATTATACAACCCAGTCAGTCCATCGGTTACTGCGAGCTCCGCAAGTCGCTCATTTGCTGAAGCAAGCGCCCGAGTCCGCTCGGCGATTTTCGCCTCGAGTTCGCGGTTCATGTCTAACAACGCGTTGTTTTTTGCCGAAACATCATCGACCAATCGGCGGTTCTCACGAACAAGCCTGTACTGACGAAGTAGGTTCTCAACAAGCAGGCGCAAATTCTCCTCATCCCACGGCTTACCGATGTAGTGGTTTAGTTTGGCTCGGTTAATCGCTTCAATCACGGCGTCCAAGCCAGCTTGCCCGGTAAGCAAAATCTTCATTGTTGAGGGCGAGCGTCGATTCACCTCCTCGAGCAATTTTACGCCAGACATGCGCGGCATAATTTGGTCTGCGATAATCAGCGCAAGCGCTTCCCCATCCCTTTCAAGCTCGTCTATATATTCTAGCGCGTCGTGCCCCGATGTTGCCGTGGCGATTTCGCACTCGTTGCCAAACCGATGGGACAGCTGTTGACGCAATGCAACGAGGACGCCATCCTCATCGTCTACACACAAGATGACCATTTTGTCTCGTTCCATCATTCCGTACGCGCCGGCAACCACACCTGAAAACACGTCCGACCCGGCTGTGAATCACACACAATCGTGCCACCGTGCTTTTTAATGATCTGTTGAACAATCCCCAGCCCCAACCCTGTTCCACCAGTTTGTTTCTTTGTTGAAAAAAACGGGTCAAAAATATGGGGCATCACATCGCTAGGAATTCCAGGCCCATCGTCTGTTATGCAGACAAGAATCCCACCCCGTTCCATCTTTGTTTCAATCACGATCGTTCCAGGTTCGCCGTGAAATGCCTGCGCAGCATTGTGAATTAGATTTGTCCACACTTGATTCAGCACATCAGGAAACAGCAGGATCTTCGGCAAATTGCCAAACCTTCGACGTAGAGTTATAGCACGCAACACATGGTCTAGGATCACGAGGGTGTTCTCTATCCCTTCGTGGATGTCGGCACGGACCATAGCAGCCTTCTGATCCAAGTGCGAGTATCGTTTCAGCGACCCAACAATGCGCTGGATTCGGACGATCCCGTTGCGAATCGTGCTGGCAATTCGGTGTAGCGACGCGTATTCGCCCAAATAGTGAACAAGCACCTGAGCGCGTTCGGTACGGATCTGTAGATCCGGTGCCGACCGAATCATTGCCAACACTTGGCCCCAAGCAGCGGAATCCGGCTGCAACGCAGCGAGGGTTTGGGCTGCAGTCCTTGCGACTTTTCGCTGTATATTGTCCTTTGCTAGCATTTCTTGCAGTTCGCGGGCAACGCGTTTGATTTGGGTTGGAGGTGGTGTTGTCCCGGTGCTGATCACAGGTCCCTTGTCACTCACAATGCGGCCAAACGCCTCCTGCTCAGGCAGACTGAGTCCAAGCCATGCCAGCCGGCCCGCCATTTCAGTGAGCCGGTGTACGGTTTCGCCAAGCGTCACTACCGATCCGGTAATCGCGGCCAATGGTGAATTGATAT
>CBDCWZ010000104.1:0-6945 GCA_965223575.1 Kofleriaceae bacterium | reverse complement strand
TTGCTAATAGGTTCGAGGTACAGAATTCGCACTCGATATTCGGCTAGTAGTTGTGTATTGCGCAATCAAGACGTTTGCTGGGGAGGCGAGGCTCGGACTTCCACTGTTTGTCAGTGAGAGACAACCGTCTAGAAAAAGAGAGATATGCCAGTTTCGTCAGTTTGAAACATTCGGAATTACGGTTGGTTACCTCTGGGGCGAGTCTGGTGCTCCTCGCCAAACAGGCCAAAAAAGAATATAATGCTACTTGAATCGGGATGGAGCTATTTATGTCAGATAATCTTCAGCAGGCTTTGGCAAGGCTAAAGCGGGATCCAAAGCGACCAGTGCGGGCACGTATTGATGATTTGATGGTAGAGCTTCGCGCCGTGGAAGATGCGACGACAAGCGATCATTCTGCTGCGGACGCGTTTGCAGAAATTGGTCCGTGGGAGGGTGAGACCACTCAGGAAGCAATCGATCTGCTAAAGGCTGCGCGCCAACAGGGTGGATCTCGACAGGTGCCTGACCTGTGAAATATGTTCTGGATTCCAACATCGTAATCGGGGCGTTGAATGGGGTGGTCCACGTAACGAAACGACTGTCAGGGATTTCGCCGGCTGTGGTTGGAATTCCAGTCGTTGTATTGGCAGAACTGGTCTACGGTGCACATCGTTCCAGAAAAAAGGAAGCGAATCTCACTAAGATCGATAAGTTGCGCGAACAGTTTCCAATCATTCCAACTACTGTTTCTGTAGCGGAGCGCTATGGGGTAACTCGGTCATTGCTTCAGGCCCAAGGGCTAACCAAGAGCGACTTTGATTTGGTTATTGCCTGTACCGCACTTGATGTGGGTGCAATACTTGTTACAAATGACGCAGGGTTGAAAGATAGTACGATCGCAGAGCTTGAAGTAGAGGACTGGCTAGAGCTCTAACCCGGACCACTAGCTGGGGTAGATTTTGGGCTCTTATTCACAAGATACTTGCTGTACTGGGACGAGAGCGCCAGTAACGAACGCTGGAACAAACGACGACTGAATGTGTTCTAGGCTGCAAGCCGAGAAGCTGTTGTAAAATTCGTCTTCCAATTCCGATGGCCGATCTCGGCATATGCTGCTCATAACATCGCCACGGCTTGAGCAGGTGTCGCAGCAGGAATCATCGAATTGGGGAGCGGGACAGGCGTCACTACAACTGTGGCCTAAACCCATATAATGGCCAAGCTCGTGGATCGCCTCATCGACCAACGAGTACTCGTGCGCAGCCCTACGAGTGTAGTCCGGCCCAAGGCCCCATCCACCAATTGTGAAGTTATTCAAAACGACGAAAGACAGTGTTTCACCAACCAAAAACCAAGCTATGGCACCCAACGAAACATCGGTAATCACAACGATCAAGTCGAAGGCCGTGAGATCTATGTCGGCAGCAGCATGTTCCACGTCTGTAAGCACTTGGTCCACTCCCTTATACCAATACCAAAGCCTTGGAAAATCATCTGGGTGTATATAGTCAGGAAAGTTATCGGGATCGTCTTCTTGACGAGGTAAGTTTGCAAAGTCGTGGACGGAGTCCTCAACAGGAAACGGAAGTACGTAGCGCGCGTCGATGCTAATGTCGACGAGCCCATCGGTGGCATTAGGGAGTGCTTCGGTAAGGAGTGTCTCGAAGCTGTCAAAATTGTACGTAGTTAATGTGGGATCACTCTGAAACTGCAGAACTGCAACTGAGAGGGTAGCGGATTTGCAGGATTCTGGTTGAATCTGTTCCTGGCAGGCCCCATCGACGAATTCGCACGTTATAAGTTGATCACCATCGCATCGAGGTGTGGAACCGTTACATTCCGACGCGCATTCCAATGCAGACTCCCCGCAGGAGCCGAACAAATGAGCAAGACATAGGATAAAAATATACTTCTTGTACTTCATGCTTATTCGACTATGTACTGTCACTCAGGTACAGTTACAAGGGATATTTGCAGTCACAGGAATATATCGTTACCCACAACATCAAAACAAAAGTGCCAAGTTATGCGGTGCTGGGTAACGAAACGACTCGAAAGCTAATGAAATTATTGATGGAGCGCTGAAATGCCATTCAAGCGCTCTCCCAGCTGAGCTATATCCCCAGGTATTTTTTCTCTTTGAAGACGGCACCTTAGAGCGGCGTTGTCCATCTGTCAAGTGGCAAAAAACCGATTGGGTAACGATTGGGTCCTATCCTTTGTAAGCGCCAGCAAGTACGGTCGGAGGATCTCTGGTACTACGAGGGTCACGCGGCCAGCAGCCGTTTTTCCATCCGTCCAAAGAAGCCCCACCGCTCTCACTTCGCCTGTTTCGGTTACGTGGTCGTCAACATCGCGAGCCACACGAGTAACTACGGCGCTAGCACGCATTGCGAGGATGATCGTCATCATTGCTGCTACCACTTTACGGAGTTCTCCACGTTATTTGCTTCGAGGGCTTCATTGGCAACTCGGACAGCCATATCCAACCAGGTTCGTGACTCTCTAACACGTAACTGTTTCTTTCCATGCTTGCGTTTTCCTTTTCCCTTGACGTTGGCCAGCGGATTTTTGGAGATCCATCGTTTTGACACGCACCAATCTAGGACCCCGGGGATCGTTTTAAAAGAGATTGGATGTAGTGGCTGACTCGATCGCGAACCAAGGTGGAATAAAATCCCCTCACTTAAACAACGCGCTCAAGGGCGCAAGCGAAGGAGCCAGCCATGGATCATATTGCAATAGACCTCGGTGGAAGGGAATCTCAGATTTGTATTCGATCGAAAAACGGTACGATAGTAGAGGAGAAGCGAGTGATGACTCGCTCGCTTGGCAGAGAACTCAAGAAAAGAGCAAAGAGCCGGGTGCTTGTGGAAAGTTGCACAGAGGCGTTCGGCGTCGCCGACCACGCTCTCGAGCAGGGTCACGAGGTTCGGGTAGTTCCCGGCAGATTAGTCAAATCTCTCGGTGTTGGCGATCGGGGAATCAAAACCGATATACGAGATGCACGCGTACTCAGCGAGGTGTCGTGCCGTATCGATCTTACGAGCGTCCACATTCCAAGCCACTCGTCCCGACAACGCAAAACGTTATGTGGAATGCGCGAGGCCCTGGTTGCATCACGAACGCAAATGGTCAACTGCGTCCGCGGCTGGATGCGCGCACAAGCGCTTGGCGTTCGGCGAGAGTCTGTAAAGTTTTTTGTGTATGAGAAAGGTGTCCAAGGTTGAGTTATTCTGTAGGAACTCGTCCCTCGAAGTGAATGGCAAATTGCAATAGGGCTTTGGTCCAGCGCCTGTCCTTTCCTCCCCAGTTTTTGCTGATTCGGTTGATAGCCAGATAGAGTAGTTTCAAGGCCGCTTGCTCATTCGGCATGTGGCCTCGGGTCTTGAGCGTTTTTCGCAGCTGTCGATTCAGCGCCTCGATGGCATTGGTCGTATAAATGGACCGACGGATTTCCTGGGGAAAGGCGAGGAAGGGCGTGATTTCGCTCCAGCGCTTGCGCCAGGCCTGGGCGATCATCGGAAACCGATGTCCCCAGGTGGCCTCGAATTCGTCAAGCGCAAGCGCCGCGCTGTCGGCGCTATCGGCCGTGTAGACGGTACGCAAATCCCGGCACACGGCCTTACGGTCGTTCCAGGGGACAAACCGCGTGCTGGAACGAATCAGATGGACAATGCACGTTTGAAAAATCGCCTGGGGATACGCGGCCTCCACCGCCTCGGGCATACCGGAGAGGCCATCGGCGCAGATGACCAGGATGTCCTCGACGCCTCGCTGGCGAAGTTCTGTGAGAATCGTCAGCCAGAATTTCGCGCCTTCGGTGGCTTGAATCCACATCCCCAAAACTTCTTTAGACCCGTCGTATCGAACCCCTACGGCCAAATAGACGATCTTGTTGCGGACCCCGGACTTGTCACGAATTTTTACGACAAGGGCATCGAGATACACAACGAGGTAGACGCGTTCGAGGGGACGAGATTGCCACGTGCGTAGCTCGTCGACCACTTCGTCGGTCACGCGACTGACGAGCTCCGCGGAGACTTCGACGTTGTAAATCTCAGCCAGGTGCGCCTGGATATCTCGGACACTCATCCCGCGGGCATACATCGACAGAATCTGGTCGTCGAATCCGTTGAAATCCCGTTCGTGCTTCCCAACAATCTGGGGCGAAAACGAACCCTCGCGATCCCGAGGAACTTCCACGGTGACAGGCCCATGACCGGTCCGCAGCGTTTTGGCGCTCGCCCCATTGCGACGGTTGCTTTGTTCCTCCGGCGGCGTTTTCCCCTCTTCGTACCCGAGATGATGCGTCATCTCGCCCTTCATCGCACGACCCACAATCGCGCCAATCAGCGATTGCAACATCCCGTCAGAACCCTTGATGTCCTCCGACGACTTGCACGCCGCCAGGAGTCTATCGATGACCTCATCCGGAAACGTGAACCGCGAATTCCCCTTTCCATTTTTTGATTTCGATTTCATTCTCTCGTGTCTTAGCATGATGGCTCTCCGTTGTAGCGGAACCAAGCTCATACACGAAAAAACTTACACTCCCTTCGGCGAGGAACCCGGAGACCTTTCCAGCCCGCGTACGCACCGCATCGAGCGAGCCTCCCTCCTATGTCGTTCGTCTGTTAGATACCATCGAACATCTCACCAGTCAGATTCGTTGTGCAGACAAAGAGCTCAAAACGCTTTCCAAGCAGGACCCACTTGTGGGACGGCTCATGAAGGTGCCGGGGGGTCGGTATTGTAACGGCAGTCCGTTTCATCGCTGCCATCGACGATGTATCGCGATTCTCCAACGCTCATCAGCTCGAGTCATATCTTGGGCTGGTCCCAGGGGAACAGTCGAGCTCGAACCGCAAACGACGAACCTCCATTACGAAAGCGGGGCCATCGGCCGTCCGTCGTGCGTTGGTCCTCAGTGCTTGGTCTGCCCGGCGGCAGAAACTTGTACCACCCATGGTGTTATGGGCACTCGAAATCGAGAAACGCCGAGGCAAAAAGATCGCCACCGTCGCACTGGCTCGAAAGCTCGCCGGCATTCTGGATGCTATGTGGCGCGACGGAAGTACGTACAATGCCACTCATGGGGATCAACGTGTGGAACACTAAGTACTCTGAAACAACATAATCATCCAAGACAACTCCTACGAAACGGTTGTCTAGAGGCGGTGATCGCGTCTTTGGCCGGGAGGGCTTTCAGACCTCGGAAAAGCGATTGCGACCCGCAGGCGGACTTCAACCTATGTGCCGCTGGGCACGCATACTCGATTGAGACAATTCGTTCCGTAGTTTTTCTTGCATGGACATACAAACACGTTTTTGGCGTAGAAACGTACCAGTTCGCCTTGACACCACGGCCACTACATACTCGGCCATTGAAACGATCGCCGGGTCGAGGAGACCGCCAGCGGCGTTGCCGAGTCGCGCGAGTGCTTGTGAGCCCCACCGGGAGCAGATCGCGCATTGGCTTTTGCAAGGCCGTAATGCGATGTCGATTTGGCAAGAGCTGGTGGAGGTCCACGGATTTTCAGCTCGGTACGCATCGGTGTCTCGCTTCGTTCGGAAACTTCGGGCCACGAGCGAGGGAGTGCCAGAGCATCCAGTCATCATCACCGCCCCTGGCGAAGAAGCGCAGGTTGACTACGGCGATGGTCCGATGGTTCGTCATCCCGAGACCGGAAAATATCGTCGTACGCGTCTATTCATTTTGACGCTCGGCCACAGCCGTAAGTCGGTTCGTCTTCTTTGTTGGAAATCGAGCACGGCGGTGTGGTGCAAACTTCATGAAGAAGCGTTTCGCCGCCTCGGTGGCACCGTGCGCGTCGTTGTCTTGGACAATCTCAAAGAGGGCGTCATCAAACCAGATGTCTACGACCCGACGCTGAACGTTCTCTACGCCGACATGCTTTCGCACTATGGTGTCGTCGCTCTTCCAGCGCGGGTGCGCGATCCAAATCGCAAAAGCACGGCTCAGCCACGGTTGACGATGCTTGTGCAGCGGCCCTCGAATTCGGCGCACCCGAATACCGAATCGTCAAACGGTACATCGAGCGCGTTACTCAGGAGCAACTCTCACTCAAACGAGTAGACCCCCTCATTCGTGAACTCACCAAGTATCGAGATCTCATCGAACAACGAACCAAGAAAGGAAATGAATCCGATGAACATCCAGGAAATTGACAAAGCACTTCGCTCACTCCGCTTAAGCGGAATGGCAAACACGCTCGAAACCCGAATCGTAGAGGCGCAATCCGGAACCATGGCCCCCATCGACTTTCTCGCGACCCTCGTCAACGACGAAGTGCAAACGCGCGCCGATAGGCTCCTCGCTCGCAGAGTTAAGTTTGCTCGCTTTCGTGACCCAAACCGAACCCTCGATGCCTTTGACTTCGGCTTCGCAAAAAAGGTCGACAAAAAACTCACCTTTGAACTCGCCACTTGTCGCTTCATTGAACGCAATCAAGATATCCTCTTTCTCGGACCGCCAGGAACGGGAAAAAGTCATTTGGCACAAGCCATCGGCATGGCCGCGATTCTACAAATCACCGCGTCGCCTACCGTGAAGCCCATGTCCTACTCGAAGAAATTGCCGACGCCAGAATCGAGAACACCATCAAAAAATTTCACGACACCATGTTGAGAATTCCACTGCTCATCATCGATGACCTCGCCATGCGAAAACTCCCCACCAACGCCGCGGAAGAATTGCTCGAACTCATCATGAGGAGACATCAGAGAGCGTCCACCATCATCACCTCTAATCGGCCCGTTGATGACTGGGGGAAACTGCTCGGCGACACGGCGGCTGTCACTGCGCTCCTCGACAGACTCCTCCATCGTGGGCACATCATCCAGTGCGGCCCCGCCAGCTACAGAACACGATCCTTGAAAACTTCACAAGCCACTGATATCTAACAACCGTCTCGAATCCCTAATGGCCGGTTTTGAAAC
>CBDCWZ010000103.1:0-90354 GCA_965223575.1 Kofleriaceae bacterium | reverse complement strand
TCACCAAAAATTGGAGCAACAACCCGCTGGATCTCTTTCACTGTCAGAAAATACCGATGCGGAATTTTCCGCTATCAGAAGCTGGTTTGGTCTTCTTTTTCCCAGTCGCTTTGTTTCTGATGGGCTTCGCTTTTCCCCTTTTTTTCTTTTCTTTGCTCGTGCTTGCTCGGTGTTTTTCTTCTGTTTTTTGTCACCATCGGCTGTGGGCATGGCTACCACTGCCCACGTCACAAAGCATATTCCACAAATCAATCCGAGACTCGCTAGACGGTCCAGCATAGTCAGCATCTCCCCCAAAACGTGCTTAGTAGTATAGCATAGTGGCCAGACTAGCGCTCGTAGAAGAACTTCATAAACGTGATCCAGGGGCCATGACGATCCGCCACGCGAGCGCAACCATTTCATCAGCTTGTGGATCGATCTCACGTACTGTCGCAACCAGACTATCCAGCCATTTGTCATAGAGATCAGGCCCGATTTGATGACCGCGAACACCATGAATACGCGCTAGTGTCACAATATAGGTATTGGTCTTGTGTGTGAGGTAAAAATCGCGCATCTCGGCAAGCGACTGCCTTAGCATTTTCTTTTTGGTGCTCCAAATCGGTATTCTTAAATTTATCAGCGATCTCCTTATCTGAGGCGATAAACTGCTCATAAAATAGCTGATAGAACTGTGGAGCCTGAGCGGGCTGGGAAATTCGTGCAAAAACTATCGTTAAATGTCGCAACGAAATCGATCACATCAGCCATGGTGCCAGAGTGACGGAACCATGGTCAAGAAACCCAGTGCAATCAGCACTCGTATCAGTGCTCACTATCCTCGTAAATGAGCACGTCACCAACAGGTCTTCTTGGTGTTGGCCGCACGCTGGGCCCAAATCCCATCCGCAATACCAACTGAGGCCATCCTTCTGCCCCATCTCTGAGGTCAGTGCAGCAAATTTTGGCCTTAGCTCGTCGACTTCAAGCGGCTGATTGAGAAACGACGCAGAAATTCCGTGAACACATGCCAAAAGCAATACCCGCTGCATTGCCATGCCACATTGTAGCCACGATCGCTCGTCATCTTGTTCCGTTCCCATCACCGCCAGCAATGGAGATCCCGAGGCCAGCTCGCGCTCCTTCGCGGCGATCTCGTTGCCGCGATCAAACGTTCGCACCAGGACAGGAGCACCCATCGACATCAGGTCACCAAACCCCTTCGTGTGCCCCGGCAGCCCATCACGGCGATTGCTGCGGTTCGACACGAGCCAGGCGGCGATTTCCCGACGAAATCGCCGATCTGCGAATTGTATCTTATCCCCTTGTGCGATTAGATCAGCAGCAGCGTTTTTCCCTTCGGCTGCAACCGGACCAGCCAAGCTCCTTCGGATTCTGCCGCCGCGATGAGGTCATTGGCAATCTGATACCCGATCGGGCGCTCGGCAAATGGCTTGCGGTTAGTATGGCGGGACGGAATGGCTGTGAACAGTTCTCATCTATTTTACTGGAGTATCGTTTGTCCGATTCCGCATCCTGACCACGGGTCCATCGGGTTCAGGGTCGGGAAACAGATTTGTTTCTGCAGCATATCCAAAATGACGCATTGCAATCGCAATATTGATTGCTGCTGCGCCGCACGCCATGAGTAGCTGACGATCGAGCGGATCAATGATCGGAAGCGCTCGCGAACGATCCGCGTATACCTCAATGTGATCATCACTGACGCGAAACAACCATGGTTGGGCATTGTAGGCACTCGCCTAAGATCCCATATCCTAGCATGGAAATGGAGCTGCTCTTGTTGCGTCCCATCACGGGGAAAGTCTGTCGGCACAATTGTCCCATGCCTCTGTGGTACTCGAGGTTGTCATATGCGAATAATATCGCTATTTGCAATGGACGATGAAGTAACTTTCTGCGCAAAAATGCGTGCCACTATGGGTACCCTCTCCACCGTGTCAACCTACATCGCTCGTGCACAGAAGGTTCCTCTGCTGCGTTCTTTTTCCCACCCAGTATAGGCATTGGTGGTCACAGGGGGGAGATGATAAACAGAGTGGAAATCGGCTTAGCCACCGCCGGGTTGCCACCGCCATCATCCTTATCGTCGTCTCGCTCATCGTCATCGAGCTCGCCATCATCATCATCATCATCAAACCACTCCCAGCGTCTTCGACGTTGTCGAGAACGATTTCTAGGAGTTCTGGTTGCTGACAGGCGAGAGTCGGATGATGTTGTCACCATCGACATCTGCATTGTCCAAATCAACCCCGTTTAAACAGCGCCACAGCGTTTAACCCCCACAATCCAGTTGTTCATGGGGTCAGATACAGTAAAACCATCTCTCGCCTCGAACTCTAGCTCCTGGTCGTCGTCGGTATATACGATAAACCGAGTTCCATCAGAGCGAGTTCCTTCCAAGACAATCGAAGATTCTAACAGGAGTGATGGCGCCGCCTCTGGCAACGTCCCAGAAAAACGGTCGAGTTCTACTTCAAGCTCGCAATAGTCGACCATGTCAAGCGCAGTCCAGATAATGCGGGCGGAGTTCCTGGTGCAAACAGATCCACTGCTACGATGATACTTTGAGGTCTTGCTGTTCCTCACCCGCGTCCCTGTTTCTAGTTCGCAGCCCAGTAACAGATAACCAACCCACGTCGACAGTAATTCCCCCAAGAGCCGTATCTACTGCAGCCGCAAAGGATGTTGGTGTAACCTCCTCCTCGTATATTGGCAAAATCGATGTCGACCACCGGATTCCCGACATCTGTACCGGCGCACCCGCGAATGCAAATATAGCGGAGAGGAAATATCGTAAAGATTGCTTCATAACTTAGGAGCTCGTTTTTGTCGTTGCCAGAGGGAAACGCCTGAAAATTGAACTGGAACACCGACGTCGGTTCGGTCTCCTGCTCCGACAAATCAAGCAGCTCTGCACGCAATTGTTGGATCGGGTCTTAAACAGGCGAAACCCTGTAGGCTTAACGCACAGTCGTCGCCGATATCTCTCGATTCAGCCGGATCAATGGATTCATAGAATCGGCGGCTCGCTTGATCATGTGTCGATGAAAATTGCCAAACAGCCAGCGACCGCACTTCAGGGCCCGGTAGACAATAAGGGCGATCCTTGAACAAGCTTGCCGTTTTCATCTCGCTCGAGAACACCAAGCTTGAGCAAGATGGCAATCGCTTTGCGAACCGCTGCCGGGGTCACAGGAGGCATGAGTTGCTGGGCTATCCACTCCGCATCTTCCCGAAACCCATCGCATGCGACGAGCTCGCGAATTGCAGGATAGTACCAACGCGACAGGTATTCAAAGGTGTCTCGATGCAGCGTTGCGACAGAGCGATGTTTCCGAAACTTTCCGATCTGTTGAAAGTGACGATTCTTTGAGCCGCAGTGGTTGCTTGGTTGAAACCGACAAGCTCGTGAAAGAACGCGGTTTCTGTGTGTCGAGGGCAGCGGCGAATTTTGCGGCACTCTTTGTAGTGAGATTTCGCTTGCCGTCGATAACCAGTTTGAGAAAATTTGGCGAACTCATCCCACATCGTTGTGCAAACCAACGATATGAAAATCCACGCTTCTCTGCTTAAGATCATCATAGGCGGCCTTGAGGAAGGCGCGATAATCCATATGCTCAAAGATATTGACCTGTAGTGCTCTTGCCACATTTAATAGTATTGCGGGAACAAGCTTAGAAGGCAATCAAAAATGTAGTCAATATCATTATACATAGAGGACAGAATACAAACTTAAACATCTAAAATAATTTGAATGGTTTACACCTTTTGTATTCTAGAAACCCTACGATGCTGAAAGCAGTCAAAACCAGTCTCGCTACCGACGAACAAAGGAAGGTGTTGCCCGCAATGCGTGTCGTGCCATTTCCCGCGGGATTTTGATCGAAGAATTGACGCAGTCTTGGTTACAACCAGCGTTATCCAGGCCTCTCCCCTTCCCCCAATACATCTCTTCGCGGGGAGCATCCTTATTGGTCCATCGAAACCTCCCTTCACGCGCCCGATCGTGGAGCCAATCCCCAATGTGCTTGGATCGCATAGTCGCTCGCGCAACTTTATATAGCGCCTTTGACTGCTCCTCCGAGTCGATCCATGCCAGCTGTTTGCCCAACCCGTGACAAAATGATGCCGCTTGCTGCCAAGGAAGTTGAGTACGACATAACGCAAAATACGGCACCATCAATCTCGTGGGTATCACATCCGCACGCGGGTGAATCATCTACCTGCAAAGAGCAATTGTTGTCGATCTGATCACAAATTTCTTTCTCCGACGCGTTTGGATGGATGTTTGGAAGTCGATTACAGTCAAGGCAACCGTAGCCGGCCTTATCATGATCGATCTCCTTACCATCGATATCCAAACAGCGGATCGAGTCCTTCACCTGCTTGCGGTCGCTTTGCTTAAAAACGCAAGCAATTTGCTGCGCGCACGGCGAACTTTGTCGTAGGAATATGGTTTCTTGGTATCGCTGCGAATTGCCTTGTCTGTCCAATACGCGAGTACATTCACGCCTCATGCAATTTCAAAGCCTGAAACTCCTTGACAACATCAAGCATCGCTTTGAGATATTGGCGTCGACAATCACCATCGCAAAACACTGCTTGGCGAGCCAACCCTGGCTATCGTACAATTGCAGCTCTTTGGTAAAAGTTCGATCGAGTCCCCACGGTATAAAAAACCATTTCCCGACACCAGGATCGAAGTAAATGCGGTAATTATGGGAGTGACGATAGCCATCAAAGTCACCAACAAACATGCTGACTGCCAAATAGCGAACAAATGCGGAGGTATCTAGAGGAATCTTTTTACGCTGAAAAGGGGTCTCCAACCGTGCCCACTCCGCAAACCGCCGCAACATGCTTCGATCTCTACTTCCCGAGTCCCGATCAAACCCGTTGACATCCTCGGGGGTCTAAATCACAGCCATATTCCCCTTCGTATAGCCAACCCTCGTCACTCTTAAAATTTTCACGTAGAAATGACTTATCAACCGTTTTCTATCAATACATACAGTCCATAGGGCTGCCCGTTGACGACAACGTTGACGTACGCGGCGCGTGGTGCTGCAACGTTTAACTGACGATACAAACGGTAGGCCAAACACTTCTCGCATCATTGTCGAGTCTTCGACCATGTTGTTTAGTTGTCAAAGTCTTGGCACCATAAAACTTCTGCTTCTTCTTGTATTTGTTAAAGCGGATCTTAAAGGAAGGCTTATCATCAACCGGTCGCATGCTCCGGTGCCCTTTGAGGCGAACTGCAACGTCTTTGAACGTGACGTCGCCATAGCGAAACGTGGCCTGGACAAACTGGCGAGGATTGTCTCGAAGTTGCTTCGCTTGGTCTTTTGGCAGTTCAATTTCAAGTGTCGGCAATATATCCAGTCGCCATAGGCGCTCAAAAAAAGTGCGGTTGCCGGAATCCTTCCGACAACCGACACCCCATCCCCATGAACGGAACGAACAACAACATGAGAACGAATCGATTTACATGCGCCTGCACTGAGATATTAATCTTAACACAAGCGCACTCAGCTACTCTGTGAGCACACAATCACAGTCTGTGGAATCGCTGATACCATCACCATCGCCGTCACCATCCAAATCGGAAACGGAACTACTCGACGACGATTCAGAATCGCTCTCCGACGACTCGGAAACACCACAATCCGTGTCCGAAGAGGAATTACTGGTGGACTCAGAAGAACTGTCAGCATCTGGATCTGAAACTTCGACCAGTCCAACGACATTAACAACAACTGGGTCATCCGTTGCCGGAGGATCAGCTGGCGGCTCCGCATCGGGAGTAGAAGGATCTGGGACATCGGCGCACACAAACTCATCGGCGACATCGTCGCCATTAACATCAGTCATGTCCTCAGCCTCCTCGGCGTTAAGGGCAAAACACTTGATTCCACTCCCTGTGTCAAAACAGCTGACACTCTTCCCGTCTTGCGCAGCCTGTGCCGTTGTGGCGTCTGAGCACCCCATCAAGGGCGAGCCCCATCGCCCCGGCAATCATGAATAGATAACGCATTTATGTCTCCTTTACATGTCTCTACGGGATTCGTCCCGTATTCTTATCGTTAGCAGAGCTGGCATTGTCTTCCGTCTAAAACACCAGCGGAGACAATTCAAACAGCATATGATTACCGTGTCATATCCATGGCTACCCAACAACACAAAATTTCAAAAATGAAACTTTCAAGAATACAAAACTATAATTAACTAATTAATTTATAACACAAAATGCATAAAAATTGCTGCATATTCTGCCTCTCGAAGAATACGTTTCGGGATCCGCTGATGGCTTCCTGAATGTAGTGAAGATAGAAACCATGTCGGTCTGGAATCCAAGCGCAACAACAAAATGTATTCTACTATATGTCAATTCCTGTACTTCCGTTTGGCTATCTCTCGGTTTCCGGTTCGAAACGACAAGCGCGGATGGGTATCCTGCAGTACCATCCATTTGTGCCGCGCCAACCTCCCACTATCCTGACAGCAAACCCAACTGCCCAAAGCGGCAATGCGAAGGGCTGGATCACCGATGCCCGGGCTTTGCTCCACTCGCATTCCATCGATCACAAGTTCATCGCTACAAAACCCCAGGGAGGAACGATTCCTTTGATTCGCGATGCCATCGATACGCAAGAGGTTCGGCGGGTCATTTATATGGGCGGCGATGGAACCTTCGCAGATGTCGCGAAGGGCATTCTCGCATCGAATAGTGCGCAACAAGTCTTGATGGGAATGCTACCGATCGGAACAGCAAATGACCAAGGAAAATCATTTGGATTGGGGAGTTGGTCCCGATGCGCTCGCGCAAAACGTCGCTGTCATCGCCGCTGGCAAAACTACCCGAATGGATGTCGGGCGCATTCAAGCACTCGGCGAGGCAGGACAAGTGATTCGCTCCGATCTCTTTTTTGACTCCGCTAGCATTGGTTGGGGGGCTGGGGTGCTTATCACTCGTAACCGCGACAGGCAGGCCATCGCAGAGGTGCCGATTGTTCGATCACTGTACCGCGATCAATTGGTCTACGCGGGCGCGATGCTGAAACACATGGTCAAAACCTACACGCACGATATGAACTTCAAATTGAAGCTTACCATCGATGGCAAAGAGCATCATCTCGACGGTCTGATCGATGTCATCGTGAAAAACACCCATATCTTCGGCGGCGAGTGGGTGCTCGCCCCCGATGGTGCTTCTGACGATGGGAAATTTGAGATTGTTCCCATCGCCGGCCGCAGCGAATACATCTCCAAATTCATTGCCACCCACCGCCAGAGCCCCATCACCGAAGACGACCTGCGTGCACTTGGAATCCAACTCTCCCAGCCGCTCACGGGCTCAAGTTTTCACCTAAAAATCATCCGACCACCTGGCAAAACAAAACCACTACCAGTACAAGTCGACGGCGAAGAATGGTTGCGCACGCCCCGACTACGCATCGAAGTCCTCCCCCGCATTCTTCAACTCATCGTCCCAAGACAGCCCCAATAACCCCCTCCTGCCCTTTCAATCGCTACCAAGATATCCGCCTTCCAAGGCGCGCTCCCCCGTCTCTCAACACTGCCTGTTACCTCCGCGCTCTCGAAGTGTCTGTTGTCGGTACCCTCCGCGCGCAGTTCCGCAGGGCGCACCACTCCTTCGGACTACCACGATCCCAAGCGCGCTCTGCTCCCAGCGGACTGCCCGAGGACTGTTTGAGATGGGATGAGAAGGCCGACCCCCACTCGACGAGTTTACGATAGAATCGTATCTCAAACAAATAACGGGCTCGTGGCCCAAAAGAAGGAGGTCGACCATGGATAAGAATGCCACAAAAACAGCTGGAATGGATCTCGGAGATAAATATAGTGTGATTTGCGTGCTTTCCGAGGAGGGCGAGGTCCTCGAAGAGACACGAATCCGGACGACGAAGCAAGGGATGCAAACCTATTTTAGGTTACGCGAACCCATGCGAGTGATCATAGAGGTGGGCGGTCATTCTCGTTGGGTGAGCGCCCTACTCAAAGAGCTCAAGCATGAGGTCATCGTCGCCAACCCGCGCCGGGTACTACTGATCGCCGAGAATCACAATAAGAACGATGAAACCGATGCAGAGCTGCTTGCAAGATTGGGGCGCGTTGACCCCCAGCTCCTGGCACCAATAAAGCACCGCTCTGATGTGATTCATGCCGACCTCGCACTGATTCGCGCAAGAGCAGCGCTGGTCGAATCCCGTACCGCACTGATTAACTCGGTGCGAGGACAAGTCAAAGCGTGTGGATACCGGATGCCCACTTGCTCAGCAAAATGCTTCGGGAAGCGAATCGAAGCGTTACCAATGCCATTGAAAGAAACATTGACACCCGTGATGGAGTGCATCGCGAAGCTGACAGAAAACATTGGCCACTACGACAAGCAAATCAAAGCGATGGCAGAGATAAAGTATCCAGAAACAGCACCTCTGATGCAAATCGTAGGCGTCGCAGCGCAAACCGCTTTGACCTTTATCTTAACTCTAGAAGACCCCACACGGTTTCCACGTGCCCGATCGGTAGGCCCCTACCTAGGAATGACAACACGTCAAAGACAGAGCGGCAGTCAAGACCCGCAACTGCGAATTACCAAACACGGGGACCCCTATATGCGAAAACTTCTCGTCCAAGCGGCCCACTACATCATCGGCCCGTTTGGCAAGGACAGTGCACTGAGACAATGGGGATTGGCTCTCGCCGCACGGGGCGGTAAAGGAGCAAAGAAACGAGCCGCCGTGGCCGTCGCGAGAAAACTTGCTGTCGTGATGTGTCGACTGTGGATGAGCGGGGAGGATTACGAACCGTTCCCCAATGAACGCCAAGAACAAGACCAGGAGGTCAAAGTCGCTGCCTAATCTCTACCAAAACAAAAATCAAACAATTCTACGATGACTCGATCGAACGTTTACCGCCCCGTCCTGGAGACTGCGCGTCCGTGCTTGGCCCAAAAGGCCGCGTCTGAG
Organism: Kofleriaceae bacterium; assembly: GCA_965223575.1. GTDB lineage: Bacteria > Myxococcota_A > Polyangia > Haliangiales > Haliangiaceae > CBDCWZ01. The sequence goes on along the minus strand of CBDCWZ010000103.1, from coordinate 81,355 downwards.
ATTGCAGCTCCAAGATGGGCCGGACCCCAACATGCACAGCAGCACTAACGCTGCACAAACAGTGCGAATGGAAGCATCGGCGAGAAACGCGGTCTGAGTCGCTACAACCCAAACAAACAAACAGATCGCCAGGAGACTCTATACGATAAAAACTTACAAAATATGATACCCAAGACTTGACACCGACGGGCCTTCTCATGGAAGCACGGAGAGTACCGACAACAGACCCACAAACGTTGGCGCTTAGCAAAAAGTATCACTTCTCGAACCAGCACGCCCCAACTAAACGATAATCGGAAGCCGTTTTGCCCCCCACCTCCCCGGCCCCTCCTCATAGCACCCCACCAATTTCGTATTACATCTTGGACAAGTCTGGTCTGCTCTCAGCGAATAGACACCAAGCCGATACCAATCGCGCTCGATCAACATTTCTCCGCACCCGCTACAGTACGTACTCTGCGTCTCGCTATCATTCACATTGCCGGTATACACATGCTTGATGCCGTGCTCCAGCGCTTGTCGCCGTGCACGCCGCAGGGTTTCTGCGGGGGTTTGTGGCACGTCTTTCATGCGAAAGTCGGGATGAAACGCGGTGAAGTGAAGCGGAACTTGATCTCCTAACGCCCGCAAAAACCACTCACACAGGCGATCAATCTCCTGTGGAGAATCATTCTTCCCAGGAATCAATAATGTTGTCACTTCGAACCACACATCTGTTTGTTCGCGTAAAAATCGCAGCGTATCCAAAACGGGTTGTAAATGACCGTAAGTTGTTTTCCAATAGAACTCCTCGCTGAATCCCTTGAGATCAATATTGGCCGCATCCAATGCCGAAAAGAACTCCGGCCGAGCCTGGTCAGTAATATAGCCAGCGGTCACCGCGACCGTCCTGATCCCCCGGTCGCGGCAAGCATGAGCGACATCAATTGCATATTCTGCAAAGATGACCGGGTCATTGTAAGTAAAAGCCACACTCGTGCATCCGTGTCGCTCTGCCGCCAATGCGATCGCTTGCGGAGACGCGGCATCAGCAAGTCGATCCCATTCGCGCGCCTTGGAGATACTCCAGTTTTGACAAAACTTGCATCCCAAATTGCAACCTGCTGTGCCAAACGATAACACTGAAGACCCAGGGTAGAAGTGATTCAGTGGCTTTTTCTCGATGGGATCAATGCAGAACCCAGACGACCTCCCGTAGGTCGTGAGCACAATCTCCCCGGCAACATTCTGGCGCACAAAGCAAAACGCTCTCTGACCATCGCCGAGCTTGCATTCTCGCGGACACAATTGGCAATGGACCCGCTGGTCTGGGAGCGGCGACCAAAACCGTCCAGCATGTGCGTTGGCAGTCACGCCCTACTCTATTCTCTCATGCCCCTTTTCCCAAGGGGGGTTGCACCGGATGAATAGCCCCACATTCTGCTCTCGTTCCCAAGCACCTATCATAACTGGATTGAACCGGCCAAAGCCTATGCAGAATGGTACAATGGAATTGTATGCTCAAACAGCCTTCTCCACGGACAGAGACACGGCTCCAGCTCGCCTTCGTGATGATCATTCTTGGTCTGTTTATCGTCGAAATCGTTAGAGACTTCGAACCAATCAAGATCACAGCACTATTTTGCGTCGTGTTTTGGATCCCCCTGCTTGCACTCCATGAGTTTGGCCATGCCATTGTCGCGCGGTTGTTTGACTGCCATGTGTGTCGCGTTGTCATCGGATACGGAAAACCAGCATCGATATTCCCGCTGGGTGGGATTCCCATCGAGTTGCGCCGATTCCCCATTGAGGGCTTTGTACGGTTTCATGCCCAGCCGGGACTGGCACGCTGGAAACGAGCCCTGATCTATTTTGCGGGCCCGGGGATCGAGCTCGCTCTATTGATGGGTATCGCCGGAATTGTCGGCATCGACACCATGCTGACTCAGTCAGAGTCGATTCCGATTCTAGCTGTTCAAAGCCTTGGCGTGTGCATCATCATGAGCGCACTGATGAATCTAATTCCCCACAGCTCTGGTGGTACAGAGGGCAACCGCAGCCCCAACGATGGTCTAGGTATTGTTCTCAGTGTGCTTGGCCGACTAGATGACTAAAGAGGTTCCCTATTGTTCTACGACATGGAGTTTTTGAGATAAGCGCTAAAGCCGTACGGGGCCGGAAAGCTCAATCGTATATTCGTCATCTGCAATCCCTCGAACCGGATCGCTTTGTACCTTGACCGGAAATCCAAGCATGGAGTCGTACTCCACAGAGAATACTTCTGGATTTCGCCCAATCTCCTCAGCGATCAGTACAAAGACATCATTGACAGTCGGGAGGTCCTCTAGTTTCGTCACTGGAACCGCCACACCTGAGGATTCATAGGTAGCATGAATAACTCGCCCATCGTTTACCTCAATAACAAATGGCCCGCGCGTTTCGCGGGTACAAAAGCAATTGCGGCTGTAGGTAAATCTGTAGTGCGTGAACTGCGCCGCCTCCCATGTTTTCCGAGCACGGTTCAGGCTTTCTTCGAGTAGGGTCTGGTCATCGTCAACACAGAGTCTCTCTGTGCATACAACATCACCGTCTTTACACTCACACTGGTTACACCCGTCTGAAGCAAGGAACCGGTCTCCATCCTTGTAGGTATCATGACCAAGCTTGCAGACTTTCACATCGCCAAGGCAATCCAGTAATTTGCTGGTCTGCTTCCAGCCGCAGGCCCCACCCACACCAAAGGCTCCGCAAATGCCATAGTCCTGATAACAGGCATAGGCGGGTGCCCATTCACAAGTGCTCACCAAGTCTGGAATACTTGTACATAGTTGACCACTGCAACCGCCAACAAAGCACTTTCCAGTTGGTTGGCACGCTCGCTCGGTACAAGAAACGTTACCATTGTCGCAACTGCATTGGTTACACCCATCCTGGGAAGGAAACTGTTCTCCATGAGAGTACGCTGCATCACCAACTTCGCAACGTTTCTCACCAGTTGTGTTCCCCTGATCGGTACCAGTTGCGTTATCGCCAAAACAACCAGCGGCCCCCAACAAGAGGATACAAAATACTTTGACATTATCTCGCAACAAAACCGGCATTGTCATCTCCTCAGTCATGGGCAGATTGACCAGCAAAATAGATGCCAGTGGATTTTACGTAGTAGAATCAACGCAATATTCGCTTCGGCCCGATGCCAAGCACGCCAAAATTCTGAGAGACCAACAATGCAAACCTCAAATCTCTGAGGCCATCACAACTCATACAGATAGAAATACGCGGGAATTGACGCGTTGCTGAGCGGTTTTTTGATCCTTGGACGACCAAATCGGCGTTCAAATTCTGGGTTAGCGACCAAAAACGCCGCCCGCCATCCGGAAAATTGCCGGGTCCACTCATACAACTCACGATAGATCGACTCGACATCTTGATCTTGCAACCGATGTCCATAGGGCGGATTCGCGATGATGAGCCCCTTGGACAAACGCCTCCCAGCAAGGCTGTCATCAACAAGGTTTGGCGTTAGCTTGCGGAAATGTCCCTCGTGCCAGGTGATGCGGTTGGCAACACCGGCTGTGTTTGCATTTTGTTTTGCCTTGCGCAATGTCGACGGATCGATCTCACTACCAAGGATCACGGGAACCGTGTCTGCAAACAGCGGGCCCGTAGTAGCGATATCGCTACGCTCCGGCAGTCTGTCCAATGCGCTCGGTTTGTCAAACCGCGGCTCCGCAGTCGCCATGAGAGCTGCCTCTATCGCAATGGTCCCAGCCCCGCACATCGGCTCAATCAATATGTCGTGACGTGCATCGTAGCGGGCAAGCATCAACAAAACAGCAGCGAGATGCTCACGCAATGGAGCCGCCCCTCGCTTCAGCCGGTATCCGTGGTGGCTGAGCGACCTGCCGACGAAGTCCAGTCCCACCCACACCGTATCGCCATGCATTCGGACGCGTATCCACCAATCGGGATTCTCCGCATCGACCTCTAGTTTCACACCTTGTTTGCTCGCGCCATCGATCAGGGCATTTTTTACCGTACCAATAATCTGGCGTTCGCCGGCTGCAAAACCACCAACATTGCTAGCGTGAACACTAAATCGCTGCCCGAGTTTTGGCCAGGATCGCCCGTCAGTGGCGACGTCATGGGAGAGCTCGTCATACAGTGGTTCGAGCCGATTGGCTTGACTCTCATAGAGTCCCCAAAGGACCTGGGTGGATGTTCGATGATAGCGAATCGCCAGCTCGGCGAGGTCGGCATCAAATGGATAATCGAGCGCACCGGATCCATGTTTTTTTCCGACAGGGATGGTGCGTGACAACCCCCGGCGAGACAAGCGCATCAATTCACCGTGCATGACTTTGTTTGTCCCGGGCGAACCAACCAAGTAGAGTGTATCGATTTGGCTCATTTTCCGTTTAGTGTCTCGAGCAACCCAGATTCTAGAAAATACCGTTTGTGCACGTACCAACCTCGCGTCGTGGCGCCCTTTGGACCTTTTGGACGGGTATGCAAAAAGCGTTTTACCATAGCCGTTAGCCGCGGCCCCAACTCTTGATAGTACCAACTGAGGATCGGAGAGTCGATTTCATCGGCGGCGCGAGTAATCCACAGTACCCGACGCAGCTTTGCCATGGGCGAGGCCGTCTCCATACTCACCGCTGGATCTTCCTTCACACACCACCATCCAGCGCGATCGCGGACCACCGGAATCGTCTTAATTTCTACCTCACCCTGCCAGTCCGGCTCCGAATATCCCCGCTCTGGGACCCCGAGCATCGCGGCAATGCGGGCACCAAACGCGCCTTTATCGCGCGTCCCTGCGCCGAGCCGAAAACCGATCAATGCATCCGCATTACTTAGCAATTGTTCTAAACAGTCCGGCTCGACCACTGCTTCGATCGCTCTCGGTGGCGGAATCGGTCGCGGATACGATTGGGCATCTGCCGCGATCCCAGTCTGGTGGCCAAGATGTACTAACTTTCCACGCAAAATAATTGGCAATGGCTGCAATGAAGTTCCAATCAAACGGTCTGTCTTCGCCTCGAGTTTCGCCCCCTCACGCCATAAAAGCATCCGAAGTTCGGCCGCCGATCCCTTTGTAGACAACTTGCGCGAGCGCAATAGGATCTCTAGCTCTGCACGCAAGGCGCGATTGAGAAACCCGGGCAAATCCAGCAAAAAGAGTGCCGCCAATACTTTACGTAATTCTGCGGTGGAGTGCCCCTGGTCATCGATGCCCTCTTTGCGAAGAAACCGAAGCACCGCATGTCTAGGCAATCTGTGAACAAATGCAAAAACAGCATTGTCGTCCAACGAACTCCACTTTTTCCTACCACCTCTGCTAATCTTCCGACCCATGCTGGCACGCTACCTACGCCCCAACTTTGCCCTGTCTCCCCACATCTTGGGAACCGTTCATGCGACCAAAACTCTCCCATTTAGAGCGCCTCTGGCGTTATGTTTGCTGGGGATCGCAAGCCTATCCTGCTCGTCAGACGCTCCGCAGCCATCGGATCCGCCTTCCCCGACTCAAACACAACCGCAAGATAGTGCCGTGCGCAGTCAGGCATCACGAGATTCGGAACCGGCGACAAAACAGGACGGAACTCCGCGACTACCAACAGATGACAAACACCCGCCAGACGCAGGGATGAAGCCAACACAGGACGCAGCCGCAAAGGCGACAAAGCAAGCTGCAGGTGATGTCGATCACAACGCCGGCCCACCCAAGAATCTTAAACTCTTATCAAAGAAATGGACGAGAGAGCGGGTAACCAAATACATGAAGCAGACCATGTCCCGAGGACTCGGTGTGAAATGCTCCTTCTGCCACGACAAGTCCGACTACGCAGCAGATACAAATCGAAACAAGCGCATCGCCCGCGATATGATGCGAATGACTCGAGCCATCAACCGAAGCTACATCAAGGGAAAAAACAAAGTCAGCTGCTACACCTGCCACCTAGGCAAGAAGAAACCATAGGGAGCTAACCTATAGCTCGTCCCACTGCTCTCCTCGATGTTCCGTGAACAGGTACGTTGACAGGGCATGGGTCCGCGCTAGTGTCGAGGTGCTAGCCCGGAAAAATCACGCTCTGCGCACGCCCTCACCAAAGTCTTTGGCCCTACACGAAAATTTTCGATCTTGCAAATACAACCAGTATTCGCTGCAATCGAAAATCTCTGTGTAAAACCAATTCCTTTGGTGATCTTCGCACGCATCCGTGATTTTTCCGGGCTAGCGCTTTGTTTTCTTGCTTCCCTGGTGACAAGTGTTGCAAGATACCTTCGCTTTATACTTCTTTAGGTATTTGCTGTTCATCGCGTTAACCATCCGCATCATGTCACGGGTAATCTTTTTCTCCTTCGTATCGGCGTCAAATCCAGCGCTGGTATCGTGACAAAAACTGCATTCGACTCCGAGCGCCTTGGCAAACTGCTTCATGATCGGCTTGAGCTTCTTTTTGTCCATTCCAGCAGGGAGTACTTTCAGGTTTTTTGCCGGCTTCGCGCTGGCGACCCCAATCACGTCTGGAAACCAGCCGCTCACAGAAAACGAGTTCGTACCGTGCACTGCCAGCCCCAAAACAACGATAACGAACACTCCCCCTAACAGCCGCAAGTATGTCTGCATTGTTCCTCCGATGTTATCCACTTCCGTGCTCAGCTTCAATTAATTTTCCCAGGACACAAGCCGCCAGCTCATCTAAAACAGCAACACGACGCAATAGGGAAGCCCGATCTCGGAGTCCCTGAACACTGCGGATTGCAGAAGCCCTGCCAAGCTCGCCACTTCTTTCCGATGAAGAATGTTCGACGATCCGAAGTGGCTCTTGGCGCGTACCCTCCAATAATGTATGAATAAGGTCCCGCACCCGCCGCAGCGCATCCGCAAGGTCTGCAATGTATGTTGCCAGAAGTTCGCTACGCTCCTGGCCAGCAGTCCCGACCAACAGTGACTCGAGCTCTACAAGTGCGAGATCTCTCAGGCGCGCAAGCACAAATTGTTCATTGTCCAAAGCTGCACCCGGCATTGTTATTCAGATCCTTTGCCAGACGCCATCTTTTGCTTGAGCGCTGCGAGCGCATCGTCGCTGCTAAGATTGCTTTTTGCCCCCGGTTGGCTGGGTGTTTCCGTTTCATCAAGTCCCTCAGCGAGCAACTCAGATTCTGCCTCTGCAAGCAATGCATTGTCCTCAATCGTCGCTGCAACCGAATCCAGCGCGTCAAACAACTCACCATCGCCAAACGGCGATGTCCCCTGCGCCGCCGCCAGTTGCGTCGCAACGGTTCCCTTTTTTAACTTCAATATTTGAAGCTTGCTTTCAAGGGTCTTACGCGAACGGTTGAGTTGGATCGCGTATCCGGCTGCTTCATCATGATCCTTCTTCACCTTTGCGAACTCGGATAAACACGTTCGTTTCTTTCTCAAAGCGTCTTTCGCCAACGTTTCGTCGCCAGACTGAAGTGCTGCCATGGCGCGCTTTTCCCAGCTCTCAGCCTCGGTCTGATGCCGCTCCATTTGTTGTTTCATTTGCTTAGCGGTTACTTTGTAGTCACGCAGCTCTTGCAACGCGGACTTGCGCCGCTCTTCCAGCTCTGCAATGACTTGCTCGACACGCTTGTGCGGCTCCTTTGCATCCGCGGTGCCCTGCGTGCTCCCCTTGCTCTTGCCAAACCGCGAAAAGATCCCCATGGCTACTCCTTTCCCAGTCGATATTTACGATAGCGCTGGCGAAACTGATCGTAGGTCACACCGACTAGCTCCGCTGCCTCGCGCTGGTTGTACCTTGCCCTGACCAGGGCATCTTTGCATAGTCTGTGTTCAAACGCCTCTACGCGAGCGATCAGCGGGAGTGTCGGGTCATCAGCACTTTCCGCCAGCGATGATGCAACATCGGCTCTCTTCTCTCCGGGTGGCAATGACGCTGCGACATCCTCAGCAGTTAAGGCTTGCCCTCGTGCAGCATAGACTGCCCTCTCGACGACATTTTTTAGTTCACGAACGTTTCCGGGAAAGGAGTACTCCTGCAATCGGGCAATTGCCTGCTCGGAAACCTCGACCACCGAAATCCCGGAAACCTCCTCGCGAAATCGGCGCACAAAGTGCCGCGCCAACTCTCGAATATCATCCTTACGATCCCGAAGCGGGGGCAGCTGAATCACTTCAAACGCCAATCGATCGTACAAATCTCGACGAAATTTCCCCGTTTCCATGTCCTTGGTCAAATCTGCATTGGTTGCCGCAATGACTCGCACATCAACCTGAATCGAATCCGATCCCGCAACTCGTTCAAATCGTTGATATTCCAAAACACGTAGGATCTTGGTCTGAAAACCAACTGACATATTGCCGATCTCATCCAGGAATAATGTCCCCCCATCGGCCAACTCAAATTTTCCTTCCTTTTGCCGGGTCGCCCCGGTAAACGCACCCTGCTCGTGGCCAAATAGCTCGGATTCCAGCAAAGACTCGGCGACGGCAGCGCAATTCATCGTAACAAAGGGCTCCGAACTGCGGGGAGAAAGATGATGAATCGCCCGAGCCACAAGCTCCTTGCCAGTCCCTCGGTCTCCTAACACAAGAACCGGTCGTGGCACCGGCGCGACACGCTCTATCTTGGCCATAATATTGGCCAAAGCCGAAGAGCTACCCACCACCTCCCAACGTCGGCCGGCGATTTCGCGCAATCGTCTGTTCGTCTCACGTAGCTGTTGGTTCTCGTCTTCAAGTCGTTTTCGCTCGCGAACATGCGCCATCATTCGCTCGACCTTTTCTACTGCTAAGTCGAGCGTGTCCTCTAAGTAGGGGTCCTTCACGATAAAGTCTACGGCACCCGCTTTGACCGCAGATACTGCTGCATCAATACTTGCTCGACCTGTCAAGATCACGATGGGAAGGTCCGGATGCATAAGGGACAATTCTTTGCAGATCTCAATGCCGTTGCGTTGCCCGCTGCCCAATTCCAGGTCAAGAACGACGAGCGCAATGGCGGGTTCATTCGCATTGATAAACGGAAGCGCTTGCTCACCGCTCGAAAACGCCTCCAATGCCCGGCCTCTTGCCTTGAAAAGATCCGCCATCAATCGGCGCATTTCGGGCTGATCATCGACAACAACAATCGTCCCCGTGCTCATTCTACGTCCCCCCGGGCAACGCCGACGGGAAACGTCGCCAGGTTTGCCATTTCGCCCAAATCACTGGGGAGAAGGATCGTCACCCGAGTCCCCCGTCCCTCTTCTGTATCTAACAAAACCCGCCCATAATGGGCGCTAATCGCTCGCTCGGCAACCGCGAGTCCAACCCCAGACCCCAAATTTTTGGTCGTAAACCCCGGCGCAAACACACGTCTGACATCTGCTTCTGGAATCCCGGGTCCCGTGTCCACAACTTCGATTCGAATCGCTGGTGCGCCCCCTTTCGATACCGTCCTAACGATCACGTTCACTTCGCCGCCGTGTTCGAGACATGCTTCTGCAGCATTCGAGACAATATTGAGCAGTGCGTCCCGCAGCAGAGCCCGATCTCCGCGAAGATCCGGCAGTGACCCCGATATCTCCTTGTGAATAAAAATCGAGGTGCGCTCTGAAACACTGGCAACCACATCGATAACCAATGCTGAAACCGAGATGATCTCGATTGCCGCCGGACTCGCTTGCAGCGATCCCAGGTAATCGGCCCATTCGTTATACGCAGAGGTTGCCTCGGACTCTAGTTTTGCAAGCTCTTCTGGCACTGCCTCAGAGCTCCCAAGAACCTTACGCAACGTTCGTGTGCGAGCGCCCAAAATACCAAGAAGATTTTTTAGCCGATGACCGTGCGTGTGCATTCCCGCTAACACTTCAGCCCGAACAACCTGCGCCGACGCGTGAACGAGTCGTGATACAATCTTCCCAGTCATCGCACCAATACCGGGCAAGCATGCGTCCAGCAACTGCCGGGTGACGGCGACATGGACGTCGCCTGCTGCTAGCGCGTTGAGCACTCGCGCAGCCGCAAGCCAGGTTAATTGCTGTTGTGCATCCATGGACAGCGATTGCTGGACGATTTCGCCGGCTTGCTGATTTTCCCGGCGCGACAACAGTAACATCGCAAGGCGATTTGCCGCTGTGGCATATCTTGGCCTGAGCGACAAGCCGCGCCGATACGCTTGCTCCGCTAAATGTACAGTGCTTGGATCATCTTCATATGCGGTTGCGAGAAGGAAATAAACCCGCGCCAAAACCCCCTGGCTTGTAATGCTTGCCGGCTCATAGGCTAGTTCTGCAGCAAGTGCCTCCAGATCTCGGATCGCCGAGGAGCGCGCCTCTGGGTCTTTGTATCGCCGTCCAAGACGATGCTCGACAAGCTGCATCCTAAGGCTTCGAAATTTGGGTTGAATCGAAACCACTCGCTCAAATGAACCTTCAATATCCGTGTTTGAAATCTGCCGGTTTCCCAGCACCTGCATTCCTGATCGCGCCAATCCGACGACATACTCGGCATGGGGAAACGCCGTCATCCGCTCTAGAGCCAGTTCGACGAGATCAGCCCCGCGGCCAAACGCAACAGCCTGCGCAACGACTATCTCTGCCAGGGCAAACTGCCTTTCCAAACTCGAAACATCGGATACATCCGTTGCACAGATCATCTCTAGGATGCACTCAAATGCAGCCATCGCATTTGCTGCAGTCCCGCCGCGATCTCCCTCTGAGGCTGCGACCTCCGAGCACCCCAAATATGCCCTTGCTCTGGCGAAAGAATTGGCACCAGAGGTCTCAATCGCTCGGGCAAATGCCAGTCGCGCAGCTCCGTTTTGCCCATTGATCAGATGTGCCTGTCCCAGCAGGACTTCCGTATCGGGCCCCGGCCTATCTTTGACAGCCTGCCGGGCATACTCGCTTGCCTGCTGCGCTTGCCTTTTATGGATCGCAAACTCGGCCAATCGCTGCGTCGCAAGCGCCGTCATTCGATCGATCGAGTAGGCCCATTCAACTGTACCGATCGCCGCCGATGTCAGGCCCAAAGCCGCGTACCGATCAGCAAGCTCCATGCGGCACCTGGAATTCATAACGATGATCTATCACGAGCGGCGAAAATGATGAACGCGGAAGCGACAACTTCCACTGATCCCAAAAATAAAACGTTCTGCAGCTTAGGACCCGCCAAGAAATGAGTTGGTCGATTTGGGCGTCGAGGCGCCCGATTGGGAAGGCGCGAGAAGGGCGCATAGTCGCTCTACGCAACCGACGAGCAACGATCCCAAGCGGGATGGATCGGCGTCCAAATGCGCAGGTTATTTCTTGGCGGGTCCTTACTTTGCACTGTCTGGGTGATCTGCCAACGCGATCTCCCGACGATTTTTGTATTGCTCTAACTCGTCCAACGTATGCCCTAGGTCCCCCTCGCGCGGGATCCCGGCTTCGTCGCACAGGCGAAGAAACCGGCCGATGCGTTCGACGTCTGCCTGATGGCGCGCGCGTACCGCCGTATGCATATCGCGAAATCCCTCATAAAAATCACGTAACAAATCACTCTTGCGCAGGTCTCCCGTATCCCCTAAATGACCGTCCCGCATTTGGTCAAAGTATCGCGATACGCGATGCAGAGGACCAGCAACCTTGTGGGTTAAAAACAACAAATACAGCGACAACACAACGACGAGTCCAAGACCGACGGCCACCATCTTAATGAGCAAGGTCGTATCGCGCTCCGCGAGATCTCCGCGAATGTCACGAATTGCGTCGGCATCAAACATGTCGGCACTGGATGTGGTTTGGGCCATTAGCGTGACTGAGGCTCGCGTCTCTTGTCGCCAAATCAGAAACCCCAGTGCCGAAGACACCGTCGCCGAAATCAACAGCACAACGACAACATACCGAAGCTGAAGCTGTCGATCTAATAAGTAATTGTTGAACCGGCGTTTCTTGGTCTCGTGCCCGGGCAGCGAGACGACGTTAAGCTTCTTCATCGTTGCCCCTCCTTCCCTCAACCGCACTGCGAATATCGTCGATGACCTCGCGTAGCTGTGAAGTTCGGGCCGCTAGATTGGCATCTTCGGCTAAGCGAAGGATCTCGCGTAACTGCTCCAGTGCTTGTTTCTCCAATGCACTTGTACCGGCATGAGCCGCCTTAAAGTGATCGTAAAACTCAACAAGCTGATCGCCCTTGCGGAGCGTCTTGATATCATCGTAGATGCCATCCTTCATCTTGCGAAAGTACAACCCAATTTTGTGAAGCGGCCCTGCAACGCGATGAGTCATCTTCAAACCATAAGCGGCCAACCCCAAGCACAACACGATTCCCACAGCAAATAGAACCCGTAAAATCAGTCGCTTGCCATCACGAAGCGCGGCCAAATCAGCGGCCTGACGCGCCCGGCATAAATGCCCTGAAACGATCCCTTCAACAAAATTCGGTGGCACAAGCACCATCGAGTCGTCGTCCAGGGTAACGTCCACAGTCGTTCCAGGACGAAGCTCTTTCGCACCCGAACCAGAATTCTCCTCGTGTCCACCAATCACTGGAAGTTTCGCACAAGGCCGCCCGAGAACGGCACTGTAACCCACTTCTGTTGCAAGCTCTGCCTCCTTCACAACCTGCCAACCAATCACCGACATTAAGACACCGGTAAGCCCCACCATGAGAAAGGTGAATCGCAGCTGATACCGTTTATTCAGAAGCAGATTTTTGACGCTGCGTCGATACGGTCTATTGCTCGGTGTTCTCACACTATCACCTCGACATCTCCGCCCGTTGGCGCAACAGAGGAATCACCTTCGTCGCCACAAGAGCTTCTACGACCGCCGCGACACAGTCAGTCTTCGCCGAGTCAGCATCATCCCTTGATGTTTGCACCTTTGCGCCGCCACTTGGAAAGGCAAACATGTTTTTCCCCGGGAATGAGGCCATCAACATTTTTACTTTACATGAGACAATGACTCCACTCCCTCGTGAAACCGTTTTCAGAGAAACCACCGACCCGTCGATATGAAACGCTTTCATTCTTCTCGCCCGCAATGCGGATTGCGTTGGCCTCCCCCTAGCCACCCACGATGTCGTCATCTCGCCGGCCTTTTTTGCAAATGTATCGCGTACCGCTTGACGCATCGAGTCTCGGAGGCCGCGGCCACCCGCTTTTGCCGACATCCTGCCCACATCGATGTAGATCCGGGCGTTGCCTGCTGTGGCCTGGAGCCCGCTCACTACCGCATACGCTTTGGCAGCCTGTTTTCGAACGAAGCTGTCACGGTCATTTGACGAGCTACGTTTCAGCGCTGCGGCGACCACCCCACGTAGCTTGCGGGGGTGTGCGCGAATTAATCAACTTTCCTAGCGACGCGGCAGCGACCCCCCGAACCGTCTTATTCCGATCATCGAGAGCACGAACCAACGGACGAATCGCCCGTTTCGTGCCGAGTTTTGCCAAACTGAGCGCAGCGGATAACCGAACTTTGTACTTGCGGCTTTTTAGGCGCGAAATCAGCCGATCAACGTTGTCGGCATGCACATACCCACTTGCCAGCAGAGCGAACAATATTGCCAATACCGAGATAAGACGAGGACGCAATCGCTGCCGGATCATCGCTCCCCTCGGATCTGCTCGTACCACATTGTTTTTGACGCGCTGGCCCCCGCTTTGTTCAAACACTGACACACAATTCAGCGTGATGGAGACCGACGATAGGATTCCCGATCAAATCTGCCTGGTTCTCCTTGCGAATCGGCCCCCCCATCTATCCTACAATACCTGTTTGTCGCTGCTCCTGACAACCCTGCGTCAATGCGTGGAAAGGTCGGTGTTTGTGTCTCGATAATCTTGAGCCAGCGACACGTAGTGATCAGCGCTGGACTCGATCCAATCCAGCTCTTTGCGAGTCAACTTTCGTTTCGGACGCGCTGGCGTGCCAACAGCCAAGTAACCCTCGGGGATGTGTGTGCCGCTCGTCACAAGCGCACCCGCTCCCACAATACAATGACGATGAACGTGTGCTTGATCAAGAACAATTGCCCCCATCCCCACGATGCATGAATCATCGATCGTACAACCATGCAAAACGGCTGCGTGACCAACGGTAACTCGATTCCCAACAGTAGTGGCATGTTGGCCGCTTGTGACATGAATCACAGCGTTATCCTGAATGGAAACCGACTCACCGATCCGGATCGGGAATACATCGCCGCGCAAGACAGCACCAAACCAAATCGACGAGCCCGCTCCAATGTGAACATCGCCGATAATCGCTGCAGTCTGCGCGACGAAAACATCTGATGCAATTTGCGGCGAAATCTCTTTGTAATTTTGGATCAAGATATCCCTCTCAGTCGCCACCCCAGTAGAGATCCCAAGATGGCACCCACTGCATCGGCGATTACATCATAGCCCGAAGCATCTCGCCCAGGGGTAAGGGTTTGACGAAGTTCGTCAAGCCCACCAAAAAGGGCAACGATCGCGGCAACGATACAAATCAACACAATGGGGGGGTCGGCAATGGCATGACCACGACGGAGTCGCGACAACAAAACCGCTCTCATCAGGAAAAAACCGAGCAATGCAAATTCAGTGGCATGCACCAATTTGTCAAAGTAGGCCGGTAAACCCCGCGGTACCGCATCTCCAGGGATTGATGACGCAGCACAGATGCCCACACCACAAAGAACAACAATGACCCAGCGCAACCAAGGACGAGCACTAAGTTGGTTTGGTGTTGGTGGGGCAGCTACATCTTCCATTCGCCAAACGCGTCATCGCTGAGTCCCTCTAAAACGTCGGGTAGATCCTCGGGTACATTGGGGAGACACTGCCGCAAATCGGTCAAATCGGTCAAATCGGAATGAGTAACTTTATCGAGCAGAGTCTTCGTAACGCGAATCTCCACATCCGCTCGCAAGGCGAGCACAAGAGCATCTGATGGGCGAGCGTCCTGCTGCACTTTGACGCCGTCGCAGCGAATAAAGTGGATCGCGGCGAAAAAGGTCCCATCTGAATAGTCACAAACCTCAACCGAAAAAATCTTCGCCCCCGCCTGCTCGAGCAAGCCGGCCATGAGCTGATGCGTTGTTGGCCGTTCCAGCTCGATGCTATTCAGCTCGGTTGCAATTGCAGATGCTTCGCTTAATCCAACTGGTATCGCGAGGCTCCCTCCGGTCCTGCGATCTCGCAGAATGACGGAGGGGAGCCCAGTCTCTGGATCCGCAGTCAAGCAAGCAATCGTTACAGTAATCGCCCCGTTAGGTTGTGCACTAGCCATGCAGTCTTCATGAAGTGTAATGGGCGCGTGACCACCCGGCAACTCGAAGAATCCGACAAATTTCAATGGGGTACGTTGACCCAAGCACAGGGACAGCGTCACGCAAGACTGAGTACCAGTCAACCACATGTAGGTAAAAGTATGATTTTTGACTTCATCACCCTACCCAGATAAGGGGTTGATTTTATGAATCCAAGTGACATCAATTCTGTAGACAACCAGCGCATCGCTATGCGCTTCAATAAGGTGTTTCCTGTTGTGGTAGGAAGCGAGATCTATGGAGAGTGCTCTGGCGTCGCCAGAAACGTATCGCGGGGGGGAATGCTGATCGAGATGCCTGACCCATTGCCCCTTGGCAGCCTGGTCACCATCTACTTTCATATGCCAGATTGCTCTGGTGCCATGATCGCCCGGGCGGAGGTAAAGCATCATTATTGCTTCAACTATTCACTCAGAAGCCATGCGGGGCGGGCCCGGGGAATGGGCCTGAGATTCATCGAGTTTCTGTCCGAAGCTGCAGATCAGTTTGCAGAGACGTTTACGCGCGATCGAGTATTGCACTGACTACGAGCGACACATTCCTGCGGGATAAGTCCTAAAAATCAATGGTTCTTTTGACCGGGAGACAGGTTCCTGGGAGATAGGTCCCCGCTTACGCACGTACTGTTTTGCTGGCATTCTTGCGCAAAGCAGGTCAAATTCGGCCATCGTGTTTCGCCGAATGTCCTACTACTTAATTCCGCTTGTTTTTACGCTTGGTCTTCCCGCGATCACGACGGGCCAATCAGCTTCCCACGGGACTCCCGATGGCGGCGAAAAGCCCCTCACTACGCCTTCTCCGGCCCAGGCACCGGAGCTCCTAAGCCAGCTCCAAACCAATTCCGATCCTGAGACCAGACGGAGCATAGCAAAACAACTCATGGCGCTTGGTCCCGACGCAGTTCCAGAGATACTCAAGTTTCTAAACCGGAAGCGCACCTCCACGGAAGCACAGCGAAGAGAAACACTAGGTAAAATCAACGCAGAGGTCCCAGACGCAAAGGGACGTTTCCGTACTCCTGGCAGAAGAACAAAAAAAGAGCGACAAGCTGCGGACAATTTGGACTGGTTTGCGCACTTGCTCTCCGCCCCTGCAAGCCCCGCACTCCCTGATGTGATAGCGGATGTTGTGGCACTTCGAGCTCTTGCCGCAAGCAAAACCGACAAGGGTGCTGAGGGTCTGCTGGATTTCGCGTTTTCGCGTGTGGGGTTGATCTATCGCGATGAGTGTGGCCGCTACCTGCGAAAAATGGCCCCCTATTCAGTCCCAGCTCTGATCCGTGCCAACGGTACCAACAAAAAGAAACCGCTGTGGGGCTACGCACGTTACCAGCTAGAGCGGTTGGACCGCCAAAGTGCCCCCAAAGCCCTGGCATCGGCACGTTTCGACGAGCGGCTCACGCTCGAGGTCTTAGAGGCATTTGCCGCCATCCACTACCGTGACGCGGTCGCCGTGATCCTGGCAACGACCAACGATGTATCCCCACGGGTCCGCGCTGCTGCCCGCAAAGCGTGGCTTGCCTACGTCACCGGCCCCGAACCTCCAGAGGCACCGAAACGCCGGTTGCTCAAACCCGGTAGAAGACTGTCCAGTGTCAAAGTTCCTCTATGGCTCAACTATCGGCAACGGGCTGAGATAGAGCTCGATGCAACTCTGACCCGAATCCTCGGAACAGCGCCAACGGAAACATCCCTGGAAAAAAAGAGCCAGCAACTGTTCGACCACTACGATCAAAAACGCGCACACGCCCTTGAGGGATTGGCAAACGAAGCGCAACAAGCCCTAGATCGGCAAGATTACCCAAAAGCGGTCAATACCTATGACCGGTTGCTTGTGCAGGATCCCAAAACGTCCAAGCGGCCCAAGATTGCAGATGCCTATATCGCCTACGCGAAGTCACTCGCCGAGAAGAAGGACTTTATCGGGCGGCAAAACAGTTTGCAAAAGCACACGCAATTGCACCCAATGGCCCATCGGCCAAGCGAGCACTGGCCTCTTATCACCAGTACATCGACCGGGCGCGCCTGCAACCCGCAGCGCATCGCTCCGCGTCTGACGATCAACCGGGCGCTGCTAGCAGCGCCAATACGAAACTTCGCAACAAGCGTTGGATGCTCTTGGGGGCCGTTGGTGGCGGCATTGCTGCGATGCTGATGCTGGTCGTTGGCGTTGTGCGTCGAAAAAGAAGTTAAAATGTCCACTGGATTTCTAATTGTCCTAGAGGGCATCGACGGCGCGGGCACTTCAACGCAAGCAAGCCGTTTGGCAAAAACGCTGCGCGATCACGGTCACCAATGTCATATCACACGAGAACCAAGCGACGGACCAATCGGAAAACTTCTGCGCCAAGTATTAGAAAAACAACTTCCCGCAATGGGGGCAACAACCATGAGCCTGTTGTTTGCAGCAGATCGGGCCGACCATATTGAGCGCGAAGTAGAGCCCGCGCTCAAACGGGGTGAGGTTGTCATATCCGATCGATGGTACCACTCATCGCTCGCCTATCAGGGCACCGACGAGCAGCGCCAGTGGATTCTCGAACTCAATCGAGCCGCCCGTCGCCCGGACCTGACCATGTTTCTCCGCGTACGGCCTCAGATTGCGGCGCAGAGACGACACCGTGACAATCGCAACCAGGAACTATACGAATCCTCAGCAATGCAAGAGCAGGTTGCCGCAGGCTATGAAGCCACGATTGCACTCCTGTCCGATACCGAAACCATCGTCGCGATCGACGGCGAAAAGCCAATGGACGATGTTACCAAACAGCTCCTACTCCACGTGCAAGACCAAATGCAGGCATCGCCGCAAAGAACTTGCCCATCCTAGCCCAAATACGACAACATGCCTGATCAATGATTACACTAATCCGCTGTGCGCTTGTCACTCTCGTCGGCTGCACACCAGCAGTCGTCTTACCGCCCGTTCCCGCGAGCCCAGACGATTCCTCTCAGACAGCCGAAACAGAAACACAACGCCCGCTCCCAGCTCCCACAGAACTCGAAACCGTTGTCATCGGGCCACACCGTATCCATAGTACGGTTCAAAAACAGCGACCTACGATCCAAAAACAGCAACTTACGATCCAAAAACAACAATTAGAGCAAATCCTCGACCATGGCCCGGGCGCCTTCCTCGCCGGCGTCAGCGTAAAAGCCCAATTCCGCAACGGCCGGTTCTTCGGCTGGCGGGTCATGGCCCTCCCCGGAACAAACTATGATCGCGTTGGAATCCTCATCGGCGATATTGTCCAGCGGGTGAATCAATACACCCTACGAACCCCCTCGGACTTTGAGCGTCTGTGGAAATCGCTGCGAACCGCCACGAACATGGTCGTTGTGATTCATCGCGCAGGACAGCGGGCCGAGCTGCACTACGAAATCCAAGACTAGAGCCATTTTTGAGATGGCTTCTAACAGTGTCTAGCGGGACAAGATTACGTTTTGACCACTGACTGGATCGAACACCGTCAGGGCGTGCAATACCGGTTCGGTTGCCAGTATCCATTGATTGACTGGATCCAACACCATGCCAAACGGAGCCACTAAGGGACTCTCTCCATCTGAGAGATCAACATTGGATAATATCGTTCGTACCCCGTAGGTAGGACCCTCGCGCAAATCGACCGCGAATAGACGACGAACATCCATTACCAGCGCACGCTCGTTAGCCGGGTCCAAGACAATGCTCAAAGGTGACAAGAAAGGTGTATCCCGATTTGGCGTTAGGCGGTCAGATACAACAGTCCGGGCACCAAAGGTCGGGCCTTCTTCCAAATCAATCGCGATCACCGCGTCTAAAAAGCGATCTACCACTAGAGCGCGACTGTCGTCTGGGGTGACAACGATATCCTGCGCAAAAACAAACATCGTATCTTTTGCTAGCGTGGGATTTGGTAAAATCGTGCGCCTGCCCAAGGTTGGCCCCTCCACCAAGTCAATGGCAATCAACTCATCTATTTGCTTATCGACGACAAGAGCCCGGTTGCCATTTCGCATCACAGCAATCCCTGTCGGGCAACCAAGCGGATTTTCATCATCGGGAACGGTTGGACTCGATAATATCGTCCGTTTTCCCGTCGCCAAATCGATCGAAAGCACAGCGTGGAGTCTCTCATCGACCACAAGGGCCCGTTTGCCATCTACTGTTACCGCAATGTCTGTCGGAACATCCAACCGATTTTCTCGGTCCGGAATCGTTGGGCTCGATAGAATCGAACGTCTCCCTTGGCTCGGCCCTTGGGCAAGATCAATCGAGATCACAGCCTCAAGAGCCAAATCGACGACGAGAGCTTCCCGGAAGCTATCCACCACCAAACCACGGTTTTCGTTTGCCAGAAACGCAAATCCCGAGGCGAGGCCAAATGGATTTTCCTCACCTGAACCAGAGGGATTCCAAAGAATGGTTCGCATTCCTCGCATTGGCCCTGGGTCTAAATCGATTGCAACTACGACATCGTTACCAGCGTCCAGCACCAACGCTTTGCTATCATCTGCTGCTAACGTTATATCCGTGGGACGCAGAAGTGGATTCTTATCATCGGGAACAGTCGAACTCGATACAATCTCGCGCGTCCCGCGCATCGGACCCTCCTCCAAATCGACTGTAATGACGGCCTTGAGCTCCTTATCCACCACCAAAGCACGCTTGCCATCTGCAGTCACAGCGATGGCAGTTGGGATACGTAGCGGATTCTCTTCATTGGGAACAGTTGGACCCGATAGAATCGTTCGCGCCCCCCGCGTGGACCCGTCTCTAAGATCAACCTCGACCACTCGATCATCATCCACAACCAGAGCGTGTTCTCCATCCCTGCTCAGTGCGATCCCTGTAGGAGAACGCAATCGGTTTTCGTTATTTGGAATATTGGCACCGGAGATCAGCGTCCGCACGCCATCTTTAAGGTCGACTGCAATGACGGCCCCCAAATTGCGATCGGTTACCAATGCCCGTTGATTTTTCAGATCTACAACTATTTTCTCGGGACGAACCAGATACGCCTGGCTGCGTATTATCGCCGAGACAGCTGTGCCAGCGAAATTACCATGAATGTCTTTCGTTTGAACCGTCAGAGAATTGTCGCCTGCCACCAAATCCACATCGGCATGCCAGGTGAAAAAACCATCGGTACTCGTCGCTACGACATCGTTGACGCGTACTTCAGTGATCTCGCTAGCATCCTCAGCGGTACCTCGTACTCGAATGCTTGTCGCTTGGGTTAACGAGTGCAGCGGTGGAAATGTGATAGCGGCTGTCGGGGCGTTGACGTCGTCATTTTAACCAATGCCCGTACTGTCATCCCCACATGCCGCGGTCGCCAATGCACTCGCTAAGAGGATACGAATAAGAATTGCCTTGCAGCGGTATAACATAAGCCGTATCTCCGTTTGAGAGCTGCGAGGCAAAAGTCTTTCATGATCAGATAGCATTCGCAACAATGGTTCCTCGTTCCCACTCAAGCTAGGGAAAAACTCCATCCCGCATCTTGCGAGCACTGTTGTGTTGGCTTTCTGAGTAGTATGCGCACCCACATATGTCGAAAGATGAAATCAGAACATACCTCATTGGCCATATTATCGTGGTACTATTGGCACATGATCCCATACTCAGAACTTGTCTTGGCTTTGCGAGATTGGCGAACGCGCAACGGACTCCCAGTTGGCTCGATTACGGGAACACGCGTCATACCCGGTCAACCTGCAGAAACAACTGATGCCGCAAGCCTTGGCGCTGCAAACCGCCAAACCACCTCCCCTGCAGCATTTGTCGAGCTACCCGTTGACGAACCTGCTGCCGACGAGCTGCCGCCTATCGAAGCGCTACCGCCTATCGAAGAACTGCCACCTATTGAAGCGCTTCCGCCCGTCGAAGACGAGATTCGACCCACTGTAAATCTCGACCTAGCCGCTGCCGAAGTGTTGGTCAGCGAAGAAGCGATTGCTGAGGTCCAACAGGGGGAAACATACGTCCGGGACGAAGAGGAACTTATGGTCGAGTCTGTCGATTTGGATCCCGACGCCCAACAAGACGCCTTTGTTTACGACGAAGCTACCGTGATTACCAATTCGACTGCGCTGGCAGACGAATTGTTTGGTGACGACGAACCGACGCGTGCTTCCGCGAAGTCACAATCGAATATCGACGACAACTAGCCTCGCCTCCAACCACATCGTTTCGGTGCCTTTTGGTTGGGGTTCGTAGTCCAGAAACCAATGGTAGTTCAGGGAGAAGCTGCAGCGTCTATGTTCACCCCAGCATCTCCTTGATCCACCGCACTCCCTCCCCGGGTAGCGAGAACCACAACTACGAGGAGGGCCAATACAACAACGAGGCCGACAACAAACAGCTTCATCCGGCCCCCCTTCATCTCGCCCAAAAGCTCCTGTTCCGAAACACCTTTGCCAGACTGAGACTTCTTGTTGATCAGATCTTCGGGCTTCAACGCAGGCATCGCTTGGGTATGCCCGGTTTTTAGACTGAACTGGGCATCCGCCGCAGTGAGCGTCCCATCATCCGAGTAGCGATCTTCAATTGGCAAAGAATCGACCTTCTCCACTGCCTGCGTATTTGGATTGGTGCTTTTTTTCTCCGCAGCGTTTGTCGCCGCTTGCGCGTCGAGCTCTCCCTTCTTAAACCACATGGTCTCGCGAAACTTACCCTTTCGCGCTTTCGACTCGTCTGCATCCCCTTTTCGTTTCCGTTTCCCTGCAGAACCAGGTGCAGCGGCGACAACGGGAGCCGCGGGGCCTGGTGCTGCGAGAGGCGCGGGCGCGACGTCCTCGTCCGGCGGAATCAATGGCGGAGAAACGGCCTTTTTTTGCTCCTTCCGCAGCGGAATCACTTCTTCCTCTTGCTGCCCCTTCTCGGCCCCGTCTTTCGCCATCACCTGGGTCGTCGAATCGCTATCGCCCGGGTCCAAATCTGCCTCGGGAGCGGCGGACTCTTGTTTCGCGTCAGCGGCGGCTTTCGCGTCAGCGGCGGCTTTCGCCTCAGCGGCGGCTTTCGCGTCAGCGGCGGCTTTCGCGTCAGCGGCGGCTTTTGCCTCAGCGGCGGCTTTTGCCTCAGCGGCGGCTTTTGCCTCAGCGGCGGCTTTTGCCTCAGCGGCGGCTTTTGCCTCAGCGGCGGCTTTTGCCTCAGCGGCGGCTTTTGCCTCAGCGGCAGCTTTTGCCTCAGCGGCGGCTTTTGCCTCAGCGGCAGCTTTTGCCTGGGCAGCCTTGTGCGCGCTATCGGCCATTCCAGCGGGACCGGCCATTCCAGCGGGACTCTTGACAGTGCCAGCCACAACAGGTTTCGCACCAGTAAGCTCCTGAAGCTTTTTCGGGTCTAGCGTTCCAAACCCACCAACCATGGTCTGCGCCATTGCTTTTCGCCGTTTTGACGCGTTTTGTGCCTGCGGCAAAGGAAGCGTCCCACTCGCATCGACGTTTCGCTCTATCTCAGTAATCAATTGCTTGAGAGTCATGAACCGCTTGGTGGACGAACGCTCGAGACACTTTAGGATTAACGCCTCTACTCCTGGTGGTACCGAGTCGACTCTTTCCGACGGGGGAACAGGAGTTCCCTCTAGGTGGCCTTTGACGGTTTGCTCCAGAGTCCCAGCAAAAGGAGGCTCTCCCACGATCATCGTATAATAAAGCGCACCAAGTGAGTAAATGTTTGAACGCTGATCGAGAGGCTTTCCTTCGATTTGCTCCGGTGAAGCAAAGCTTGCGATCCCCATCAATGAATCGCCGGGAACGGGAACCGTAAAATTCACGACAGAGACTGTGTCGTCACTGCGAACCAGGATATTCTTCGCTGCCAGATCATGATGAACAACCCCCTGTCTGGCTGCGCCGGCGACCGCCCTCGCGGTTGCTAGCACAAGCCGCCCTGCACGCTCAAACTCTAAAGCACCGGTGGCAATGATGCGGCTTAAGGGGGTAGCATCGACGAACTCAGAAGCAATCCAAAGCTGCTCATCGTACTTCCCGTGCGCGATAATGCGCGCGATACCAGTAGCATCAGCGCGAGCCAACTGCTTTAACTCTCGCTCAGCCCGCTGCATTGCAATGGGAGTCCGAAAAACACTACTGTCCACGATTTTTACGACGCACGACTTCTGGGACGTTGTATCAGTCGCGCGAAACAGCTTTCCAGTTCGCTTCCCTCCAAGGAGCTCCCCCAGCCGAAAGCGATCGGCGAACAGGCAGCCTGGCTCTGCCCCTGCCTTTTCGCCGCCCTGTTCATCACAAGCAATAGGCTCAAGTCGGCCTGCATCGGCTGGACAAAAATTAGCATCGTCTGGAAACGAATTTCCGCACTTCGGGCAACGCTTCATGGAGCTCCCTTAACTGGGTAATATCCGAATCTTAAACGATGTTTCAGCCCCGGATCAACTTCCCGACGGTCGCGGCCACTATCCTACCTTCTCTGCACGGCACATACAGCGAACCCCCGCCCACGGGGATGCCCTGTATCCCGCTATTCCGCGACTGGCTGCGGAGCCGGTTGCCCAGGCTCACCACAACCAGCAAATAGCTCAACCGTTGAAGCCGTCGAGCGACGCCCCATTAGGTTCTTACGCTTCCGTCCAGCTCGCTGATGACGGCGTTTGCGCTTGTTTCTGGTTTTCTTAGTAAGAGAGGCCATATTCTGAGTCCTGCACTAACGAGAAGGGGGGTCTTATCGAACCTACCCTCCGGTGTCAAGAGTCCGCCTCAAAACTCCCCAGGGACCCGTCCGACCCGAAATACTCCAGTAATTCCAGAAACGGACCGCATCACGGTTTTTAGCTGTTCGAGGTCCCGCACGCTTGCGTGAAAGGTATTGACCGCACGCCCATCCTCGGTCGAGCGACAGTGCGCCTGACTAATATTAACCTCGGAGTCGGTAAACGCCTGAGAAATATGCGCCAGCAGCCCAGGCTGATCCGCGCATAAGACTTGGATTGCAACATCGTAGCGCCCATTTGGGTCTCCGCCCCATTGGACCGAAATACGCCTTTCTGGAGCAAAATCAAGGGCTTTCGGGCAATCCCGACGATGTACGGTAACCCCACGCCCGCGGGTAATGAATCCAACGACCTGATCTCCTGGCAACGGATTGCAGCACTTCCCAACCCGAACCAAGACGTTGTCCTCGCCCTGAACGAGAATACCGAAGCTGCTCGGAGGTTGGGTCCCCGTCCCCACAGGCGGCGTCAGAGAGTCTTCATTTTTTCGTTCTGCAAAGCCCGTTTCAGGAGCCAGTTTCTTCACGACATCTGCCACAGTGATACGCCCATAACCAACCTGGCACAACAGATCATCAATATTCCCGCACTTCAGCGCTAGCGCGGCAGACTCTAATTCCCCTTGCTTCACCGCCTTTTTAAGCGACAACTTCCATTTTTTAAGCCCCTTGTCCAGCAGATCTTTACCGAGCGCATTGGCACGGTCGCGTTCTTCCTTGCGCAACTGTTGACGAATCCGAGTCCGAGCTCGCGCAGTCTTGACGAGTTTCAACCAACTTCCGTTGGGTTTCTGGTTAGGGGACGTAATGATCTCTGTCGTATCACCGTTGCGCAGTTGATACCGCAGTGGAACGATCACATTGTTCACACGGGCACCAGAACAACGATCGCCAACCTTTGAATGCACGGCATACGCAAAGTCAATCGGACACGATCCTTTTGGCAACGCTTTCACATCCCCCTCAGGAGTAAAAACGTACACCTCATCACCAAACAGATCGACTTTGACCGATTCAATAAATTCTGTTGGATCGCTGAGTTCTTTTTGCGATTCCATCATCTGGCGCAGCCATGCCAGCTTCGTGTCGTCATCTGAAACCCCGGTCTTGCCCTCCTTATAACGCCAATGCGCGGCGATGCCCTGCTCGGCAACAACATGCATCTCTTCGGTGCGAATTTGGATCTCGATCCGCTCGCCGCCGGGCCCAATCACCGCTGTATGAACCGATTGGTACATATTGGGTTTTGGCAAGGCGATAAAGTCCTTAAACCGACCTGGGATCGGCTTCCACGCCGAATGGGCAACCCCCAATGCCGAATAGCAATGGGGTATCGAACCCGTAATAATCCGAAACCCTACGGCATCATGAACTTCTTCAAGCGTCGTATTTTTGCGTTTCATCTTGCCGCGAATCGACCAAAGATGCTTGGCGCGACCATGCACGCGGCACGGAATGCCCGCATTGCGCATCTCAGCCTCGATGATCTTTTCCACCTCCGCAATATGCGCCATTCGCTGCACATTCGAACTGGCCACCTCTCGCTCGAGCTGTAGGTATTCTTCGGTGTGGAGATAGCGAAACGACAAATCCTCCAGCTCACACTTCACGCGATCGATGCCGAGCCGGTGTGCCAAGGGCGCATAGATTTGCAGCGTTTCTGTCGCGATACGCTCTTGTTTCTCCGGGGGCATATGCTCGAGTGTCCGCATATTGTCGAGTCGGTCACAAAATTTGAGAAGAATGACGCGAATGTCTCGCGACATTGCAAGCAACATCTTGCGAAAATTCTCTGCTTGCCGTTCCGCACGGGTACTGTATGGTAACTTCCCCAGTTTGGTGACGCCATCAACAAGCGAAGCGATCTCCTTGCCAAACTCTTGTTCAAGCTCCTCAATCGTCGCGCTGGTATCCTCAACCGCATCATGGAGAAGCCCCGCGCAAATGCTCGCGACATCGAGTTTCAACTCGGTGATAATGCCGGCAACAGAGAGCGGATGGCTAACGTAGGGATCTCCAGACCTTCGGGTTTGGCCTTCATGGGCCCGGGCGGCATATTCGTAGGCACGTCGAACGAGATCGACATCAGCGCCCGGGTGATACGTTTTGATCGCCTCCACGATTTCCTCTAGACGCGCCATAGATGGAGATTCACACTCAGTCTAACATCTTCCGGGGCGCACGCGCTAGCGGGCCGGTGTCAAACCACGCCCTGGCTCTTCTAGCCCCCTCCGAAAACGACCCCCGGTTCAAAGGCTTCGGGCCGTCTGCACGAGAGCGACGGCGTGTGCGCGCAATTGCTGTTCTGTCTGCGTTGTCAAACTCGCAGCCAGCTGTGACAGACAGTAGGAGCTATCCGATCGATCCTCCCGACCGTAGCGATGCACGAGATAAATCGCTCGCAAACGCTCGTAGGCTGGATCCAGATTGTCGTTTAATATGAGGAACTGATACTCGGTGTGATGCTCGAGCTCCTCACGAGCCTTGTCCAAGCGAAGGGCAATCACATCTTCTGCGTCCGTCGCGCGGCGCCGCAGCCGATCAGACAACGTCGTCCAATCCGGTGGCAAAATAAATATGGTCAAACAATCCTTGGGCCAACTTGCCGACAGCGCACGCCCTCCCTGCCAGTCAACATCGAAAACAACATCCCGCCCTTCACGAAGTGCCTCCTCGACGGCAGCACGAGAGGTCCCATAGCGATTGCCATGCACATGCGCCCACTCGGCAAACTCGTTGGCTTCGACCATTTTGTCAAACTGTGCATCACTCACAAAATGATAGTCGACATGATCGACTTCATTCGGGCGCGGCGCTCTCGTCGTATAGGATACAGAAAAGTCCATCTGCGAAAATTCCTGCAGAAGACGACGCGCAAGCGTTGTCTTTCCCGCTCCAGAAGGGGACGAAATAATTACTAAAACGCCGCGCTGATTCGATTGCATTCTATCGCCTACTCGATATTTTGAATTTGCTCGCGGACTTTCTCAAGTTCCGCTTTGGCCGCAATGAGTA
The DNA here is from genome assembly GCA_965223575.1 of Kofleriaceae bacterium. Lineage (GTDB taxonomy): Bacteria > Myxococcota_A > Polyangia > Haliangiales > Haliangiaceae > CBDCWZ01. Next base: position 54,375 of record CBDCWZ010000103.1, on the reverse strand, counting down.
GCGGCGCAATATCGACTACCTGGGTCTTCGAACCCACGGTATTGAGCTCGCGCCCGACCTCTTGAACCAAAAAACCGATGCGACGCCCCACCGGCCCCCGCTCGTTAACAATCCCTTCCAATTGATCAAAATGACTCCGGAGCCTCACCACCTCTTCCGTAATATCAAACTTATCAGCAAGAATCGCGACTTCGTGCGCAATCCTTGCGTCATCTACCGCAATCGACGAATTTGCCAATAACCGCGAAATCCGCTCCTCCATTCGTTTCCTGGCATCGTCCGGAGCACTTTCAGCGAGCGAAGAGATCTCCTCCACCAGCGCTTGCAAACGCGAGAAGCGCGACACGAGATCGTCCCTAAGACTCGCGCCTTCCGTCTCGCGCATTGTCTCCAAGGCGAGCAAGGCTGACTCCAGCGCTTGATGGGCGACCGGGCCGATATCACTTTGATCGTCAGCCTCGCCAGCCACCAGCACTCCGGGCTGGGCGCTTATCAGCGGCAATCCGATTTCGCTGTCGATCCCGAGCATCAAGGCAAGCTCTTGCAGTTGATTGTACACCCGTCGGGCAACTGTTGCGTCCACCTTGAGCGCTAGCGAGGAGTCCATTTTGGCGCGCACGGTTACCGTCACCGATCCCCGCTCGACTCTCTTATGCACCTTTCGCGACAGCTCATCTTCGAGCGCAGCCGTGAGTCCAGATCCCCGCAGCTTCACATCACGAAACCGGTGGTTCACCGAGCGCATCTCGATACTCACGCGCACGCCGTCTGCCTCGGCGACCCCCTGCCCGTATCCCGTCATACTTCTCATCCACTGCTAGATACCATGCAGCCCTGATGGTGTGAGTGGCAACCACAACCAGCTCTCGGGCCGGGAAGCTCACACTCTCATGCAGCAACATGACAAATCTGGTATTATTGTACGTTGCTATCGGGTGCCACCATGATGAGGTTGACGGCATTGCTCACCACCGCTGCAATGGTCCTGGGCCTCGGTTGCGGGCGAATCGGCTATGATGAATCATCCCCAGTCGAAAGCTGCGGGGATGGCATCATTTCTGCCCAGGATGAAAGCTGCGATGATGGCAACCTGGCGGCAAACGATGGATGTACGCAGTGCACTCCAGACCCTGGCTTCGTCTGCTCTGGTGAGCCTTCGTTGTGCACTATTTGCGGTACCGCGATCGATTCGCAAACAGTCGCGATTTACCCGTTCGAAAACGTCCTAGCTTCGTCCCTAGCACCGGATCTCCTCGGAAATCAGACGGGTGTGTTTCGAAATGGACCTCCTGTCGTGATCGCCGGACCACCAGGATGCGGTGACGCACTGCAGTTCCCGGGCACTCAGACGGCACCACCACCGATCCCCTTTGTCGACGTCCCCGATGGCCCCGAATGGCACTTGCCGGAAGGGGCAATCGACTTTTGGATCCAATTACATGGAACCCCAGCAATCAATGACGACCAAGCGATCCTCGGCCGCGATGCAATATTTACCCCAGCCCCGGGACATTTTTTGATCTCACGAATTTGTAACAACCATATTGCGGTGAGGTTGCAAACAGAAACAAACCCCTCGGGAACAACTTGTAGCGAGGTGCCAATCCCTAACGACACCTGGGTGCATCTTGGGATCAACTTCGGCGGAGGATTACCACTTGAGCTGTTTATTAACGGTCAGCAGCACAACGGCGCCCAACCAGCTGGCTGCACAAGCGGCGGCGGTTGCGGGATCCCAGTCACAATAGGCATCGACGGCAATCGCAATCCTTGGGCATTCGGCGCGGGAAACTTTAATTCGACCGAAGAGACAAATGACGACATTTCAGACGGACTCGAAGGTAGCCTAGACCACATTCGTATCAGTCGCCAGCGCCGCGCGTTTTAGGGAGGTGTTTTCAAAATGGACCTTCTGTTGTCTTTTGCCCTCCGCGGCTGCCGGCAGCGCGCCGGGCCTTGCGCCCGGACGCGGCTTACCCGCCGAAAGCTACTCCACCGCAGGTTTGATCAAACTGTCCCCAAACGGACCTTCCCCGTAATAGTTGCCGTAATCCAGCAGCGTTTCATCGTTACCACCGGGCACCCAGAAGGAATCATGAAAAACATCGCGAAACACTTGGGTCTCTGAGGTCCCCCTCTTGGCGCTCCTCGAGTGGCTGCCGACCATTCCGCCCCGTTTGTCGGTCTGCGAACCAGGCTCCAGCCCCAGACTGTTTGCTGGTGCAGATGCTAAGCTATTCCAGGTAAACGTGGTCCAATCTGTGTTCCCGTAGAGCCCACCTACTTCGGCCAAGCCGATGACCGTGGTTTCCAAAGCAGAAGATTCCTGCACGATGGAACCCTCGTTTAGACCAATAAGGCCACCCACCGCTTTAACCCCACTCACAGTCCCCGATGCAGTAGAGCCGTGGACCAACCCGGTTTCTCCGTAGCCTCCAGACTGCGAGCGTGTCCGACCAACCAATCCCCCAACCCCCAAACCATAACCGGTGACATTCCCGGTTGCATAGGTGTAGATCAAAGCACCTTCACTATGGCCGACCAGACCGCCGGCAAGCACGTGACCTACCCGATTATTTTCTTCATTACAGGTTGAAACTTGCTCTGGTAGCTTGTCCTCGAGTGCCCTATAGACCTCCTTATAGCACTTCGGCTGACCAACCACGTTACCACTAGCAAACGAGTAGAAGATCACACCCGACTCTTCCTGCCCGTTCCAGTCTTTGGGCAGTGACAAACCAAAACGATCGGTTCCCAGCCAGCCCACCAATCCACCTATGGTACCGCCGTAGCCATGCACTGCCGTAGAAACGACATTTCCTGTCGAGTAGCTTTGCTGGATCCAGCCGCGCGACTCACCGACCAAGCCGCCTCCGATGCTCTTGGCAACCCTAACGGTCGTGCCGTAATTGAAACTAGAGTACACGCGCCCTCGATGCCCTTGTTTTCCAATCAGCCCACCGACATTTTCTTGGCCTGTAATGCTTCCTCCGGCTACATAGCTGTTTCGAACGATCGCCCCCCTATCATCATCTCCAAGCAGTCCTCCTACATCGCTTTCCCCTTTGATCACGGGGGCCCTGAGTCCTAAATTGTCAATGGATACGTGACCATAGTCCCTATCAAATAGACCAACATTGGATTTATGTGGATGTTCCAACCTTAGGTTGTGCACCTCAAATCCATTCCCATTGATATAAATGGGAGTTCTGACAATGACCGTTTGGGACTTCGGCGCATCTTTATCGCCATTTTCGTTATAAAAACGGACATGATCCATAAACCGAAAGTGCGAGCCAGATCTGTAGTCTTCCTGAAAGATACACTCTTCTTTTTCGGCATCAGATTTTGAGCAATAGTCGATCTTTAGAAACTGGGTCGCATTGCAGATGCGATAAGGATCCTCTTTGCGTCCACTGCCCCCCGCAAACGGTGAAAGTTCGCGACGAGCGAGACCACTTTCTTCATCAATTTCGTCACAGTAACCATCTGGGACCTTGATCGCTGGCGATATCTCTTGGGGCCAAAGCGCAGGATCAAGCTTGGGCAACTCAACTCGATCGCTCCCACTTGTTGGCGCGGTGACGGAATCAGTCAATGGCTCGCCTGTTCGTGTCACCACGGCCTGTTCCGACGCCCTCGGTATGGACTTCTGCGTTACCTGTACTGTGAATTCGTCGCCAATATTGTCATTGTAAAAAGACAACATTAAAGAATATTCATTAGAAACTGACCAATACGATTTCGGTGCAGCCAAACCAGTGTCTGCACGAACGATCGAGACAGCGTAGTGGCGGTCAATATCCCGAGCCATTCTCATCTTCGTTTCCCCGCTCGCCAAGTCAGAAAGCACCTCATAGATATATAATTTGTTCGTCTCATGACCCATACGAAAAGATGCCGGCACGGATCGACGGCTTCCAAGTAACCTGATGCCCGTGATCTCGGAGGGACGTACATCGAGCGTAACGGTCTCTGTGGGCGAGGCAGTCGTAATCTCCTGCACCCCTTCCTTCGCGCCCCGATAGGTCAATTTCATTCCAAGTTGGTGAGTTCCTGGGGGAACATACTCCGGCCGAGAAAATGCGTACGGGTTGACAGAGCTCTCATCTTTCCCATTCAGCAAAAAACGCCGGGTAGTGGGAAGATTGTTAGAGGTGGAAGAGTCTTGGACGCCTCCATCCGCAAAATATAGCTTCCATCGAGGCCAAATTGTTTGCGAACCATGCAGTACTTTGTATGGGGGACCTTCTTTGAAGCTATCGCCCTTGAGGTAGATTTCAATCGGGTTTTTGTCCCGAAGTGGTCGAGAGGGCACGGTGATGGGCAGTTCTGCGTGGACCACCTCATTTCGGATGTTCGTCGTCGTGTAACTGACCGTATAGACTTTTCCTGCAAACATATCTTGGCTGCAAAAATTCCCTAATTTTTTAAATTTTTTTCCATTGGGTCCCTCGATGCTCCTTGCCATCGGCGGGCGGCTTCGCCCGCGTCTTGGTGCCCGCGTCGATCCGTCACTGTAAACTCCCAAAACTCTAAGTTGGACGCGATCCCCACAATACTTTATTTCCTGGCCGGGCAGCCCCAACACAATTTGTAAAGATTCCAAAATTGGACCGGTATACACATTGGTTCCCGGGACAAGCACTCCCAGGCCCGTGCCGACAGACCGGTCGGTGACAAACACATCCGTCGTGGCGGTAATGCCTTTGTAGGTTGCAGTCACGGTATAGTACCCGGAAGAATTTTGGCCTGGATACAAAATACCACTGGAAGAGATCGTCGCGTCCGCAGGTGCCAAAGAACCTTTCGCTGGCGCCACCGACCATTGAATGTTGTCATCCGGTCCGCCAACGACAAGCTGGCCCCCATTACTAAAAAAAGCCAGTGCCTGGATCTGCATCCGCGAATACTTGTTCACCGCGCCCTCTTCAGTACGAAGCGCAAGAGACGTGACCTCTCCGGGAGAATCCCCTAGCAAAAAACTGCTCCCGAGCTCAGTGTTACTGGTTGGCTCGAGACGACGCTCGTCCGATGTTTTTTCCATTAGCCCCAATAAATATTGTGCGATATCTCCGAGATGGAGGACTTTCCCCTTAGCAACGCCCGCACTTGACCCATTTGAGGCCAAGTCTGGATTCTCTCGGGTCCCATTGAGCAAAATATCTTCGATAAGCCACGGGTCATAGGGCCAATTGCGCGCTTTATGAAATGCAATGACAAGCGCGACCGCACCGGTAATTTGGGCGGTAGCAATCGATGTACCACTGACCCGCTTCAGTGCCGGCTTGTCGTTGGCGTCAACGCCCCAAGCAAGAACACCTGTCCCTGGCGCCGCTATTTCGACGTTGGGACCATAGTTAGAAAACGGCGCGAGTACTACCTCTTCCGCCCGATCGGTACCAGCGGGGGCCTTGGTAGCAGCCTTGACTCTGCTCTCCGTAGAATCCCGCTTGTGAGACACCTTGACCCCGGGCAACGTAGACTTTCCGGGCATCGACTCCCTTTTGTAGGAGACCTTGACCCTACTCCCGGCCGAAACCTTTCGGGTGAGGGATCCCTTGCCAGAGCTTGACTTCCCCGCCATACGAGAACTTGATTTCTTTATCGTACCTGCAGGTGTCTTCGTACCAGGCAGACGAATCCTACTGACAGCAGCCTCGGTATCAGCCCCCTCGGTGGTCGTCGCGCCAACGGTTAGAGCCCCCTTAAAGTATGCTCCCCAGCATCCTGGGGCGCTGGTATTGACAAGATTTCGATACGCAAAACGAGATGGCGACACCAATAAACCACCCTTTTCTGGGTTATCCTCGGGGCCAACGCCATGTCCTGCAGCAATGACAAAAACCACACCACGCTGAATTGCCAAATACATCGCGTACCCCATGATGGGATCACACCCACGTTGAATCCCGCCAAGGCTAAGGTTAATCACTTCCGCACCTGAATTGACGGCGTGCTGAATCGCATGAAACAACTTATGCGACGTTACCTTTTGCCCCTGCGGTCCAAGGCGATAGGGCATCAAAATTACATTGTTAGACGCGATCCCAACAATGCCCTTGCCGTTATTCGACTTGGCCGAAATCACGCTCGCTACCGAAGTACCATGCCCATCGGTGTCATGAGGTTCATTGCCCACCATCGACTGGTCGTTGACACTCCAGTTCGTCAGATCTGTATCATTCAGATGCTCAAAGACTTCTCCAAGGTCTTCGTTATCGAGATCGATCCCGGTATCGATCACTGCAACACGCACTTTTGCATGTTCTCCCTCGATCTCCTGCGCGGCATCTACAGGAAAAACAGTCGTTGTGTCGTAAAAGTCAAAAGTTGCCTCATCGAGGCCAATTTGAGCCAAGTTATCTTGCTCGCCGTAGTGCGTATCGTCAAAGGCCGCGGTCTCCATGGTGACAAGATGCGAAATCCCCACAACCGCATCATCGTGGGTCACAGCATCCTCCAGCTCTTGTTTTGTCATCATAAAATCGAGACGGAATCGATACGCTCGATGATAGAACTTTTCGTCATCGTAGGGGGGCTCTTCGGGGACCGGCGCATATTGGTCGACAAAGTAGCTCGCTCTGAGCTGTCGGCTCACTGCCCGCTTTACCTCATCAATGATAACGACGAGCTCTGTGTCCGGCGATATCTCGCCAGGCTCAAGCAATACCTTCTCGTCCCCGATTGGCGACCGGCCCGTTGTCCCCTCAGCAAGCGAACCAACAACCGCTCCGTTTACCTTGTACGTGTAGGACAGTGCATCCGACTGTTTGATTACGAGCGTCCCTTCACGAAATCCCTCCCCATCTACATTCATAGAAAGTTCGATCGTCTCGGTAGCCTCGGGCGCAATCCCATCCGTTGGAAACCGAACAACAGAAAAATGCTCGTTTGGAGCGATGGTCACCTCGGACAACAAAATATGCGTTGTCCCAGTGTTTCGAATCGACACATCCAAAGTTGGCGACGTCCCGCCAACAGCTCCCTTTACAAATGTTGGGATGGTGGCCCCATCTGCAACCAACTGATCGTCAGAATCAAGCAAGACCAGCGGACCCGGTGAAACGGCATCCTTTATGATCTGTTTTGCTATCTTACCAAAGGCGCTGAATACTTCCCCCTTTGCCGTGCCTAGGTCGGGCTCTCCACCTATAGAACAGGCAACTCCTGCTACCAAAGCGAGGCATGGACTAACGAAACCAAATTTTCTACATACGGCTAAGAAATGAATGTCTGCTGTATCGGGCATGAATGGTACCCTACCCGACTGTTCTCTGGTTGAGTACACTTTTATTGTCTTATCAGACAACAATTTTTAGCCGTTTAGGAAACCAATTCCCTGCCGCAAAAAACCCAATCATTACCATCTATTGACCCGAATCTTCATCAAAAGAGGTTTGACTCACTTCGAAATCAAAAAAGAGATTCTGTACCTTAACCTACTATTGAGACGGTTTTTGTGGGATCTAGCACCTAGGACATTTTTCACCTCTAACGGATTCACTTCTATATCTAGCAGATCTTCGAACGGCAATACTTTGGCTATCTTTAGTCTTGATAGGTCTAGCTTAGTTGCTTGTCGGAATGTCCAAGATGACCTTTTTTTGGGGCAAAAGGGAGAGAATAGTAGCGACCATGATTTGACCTCAAATGGTCAAAAACTCGAAAACGAGCGGACAACTGCATCATGCCTAAATACAATATACCGGCAATTTCTGTATCACTATCATATCCCCGATTCCGCTAATAGATTTATGGTACATGCCCGCCATAGCCTGGAGCAAATGTCCCCTCTCCCGGGTCCTTAGCTCCCAAAGCTCACAGTAGCAGGCATAAGCCCGGCTCTTGCCCCTCCCTCCGAATCCAAAGGGAGGAGCCCCGGGTGAAATACTTCTGATGTTAGTTGAGCACGGGCAGAGGCTTGCGTCCCTCGGGAATCGGGGGTGCTGACTCGGGACGGTTTGCTTCTGCTTCTTCGGTGCGGGCGCGGGCAGCTGCTGCTTTGGCGGCTTTGGCAGCGGCAATTTTGGCAATTGCCGTCAGTCGCTCTCGCTCAACGCGCTTACTATCCGGTCGGACAAGGCCGAGAAGCGAGTCCTTCAAGCTGCGCAGGCGATTCTTCCGCTTTGCAACTTCGTGGACCAAGTCCGCTGTGGTGCAACCGGCCATATGGGGACTACGATGGAACGAATGGGCCATCTTGGGGTGCTTGGCGATATAGGCCTGCACCTCTTCCATCGTCGTTCCATGCTGGTCCAGTGCCCGCTTGACTTCTTTTTGGGCGAGCTGTTTCGCTTTGAAGAGCTGCATTTGGACGCGACTGTATACGTTGACCGCACCATCCCCGTTAGTCTCAATGGGCAGGAAGATGCCGTCAGGATAGAGCTCGGTGATCAGCGACTGAACGCCATCAGAGACGGAGCTTGAAGGCATACAACCAAAGGGCTTCACGCTAAGGGTCATATTGACTTTGCTTTTGGCAATGTTTTGGATCAGCTTGCCAACTTCCATGTGCCCCTCACCGCCACGGAGATTGTTGTCGTAAAACTCGTGACTGATTGCGGCGAGCTCGTCCTGGTCTGGCAGGTGATAATCATACAGACCCATCACATGAGCGAAGGTTTGGAACAAACCAGTGATCAGTTTCTCAGCAGCCTGAAGCGACAGTAGCTTTTTGCGGACGTCAACGCCCTCGAGACCAAAACGACCGCCGTCTGCACCACGTAGGCTTGCGCGAGACTTGGTGTCATATTTTGCCGCCCACAGCATGTAGAGAAGCCAAGCAGTGACAAGCTGTACGTCAACCTCTGCCCCTTCACCCTCCAAAAACTTCTGAAGACCATAGTTTCCATCCCCCTCGGTCGTCATCGCCCAAAATTCACCGATGATGCCCACCCTGGGTTTTGCAACGGTGCGGTCGACTTTGACCTTGCCCAAAATTTTGCGACACTTCCAAAGTGCTGGCAAAAGCTGCTTGTCGTTTTCGAGCGTCTGCGAGATGACCGCTTTGCACTCGTCGATCGCCGTATTCGTTGCGCCCATTTCGACTTCGTAGGGGCGAATCCGATACGAAAGAGCGTTGAGTATGTCGCCGGCAATGACGGATTTAACGACGCCCCAGAAGAAGGTGGGGTTCATCTCGAGACCGACGCCTTCGCCCGTCGCCTGTTTGAGTCCACCGGTTTGTTGGAATAGAAGGACTCGGAAACCATCAAATCCTGAGTCGCGCAGCGCTTTGCGATACTCAGTGACGTAAGTGCCAAACCGGCATGGGCCACAAGCTCCCGCGGTAACAAACACGTGGTTGTTGACAATATCCTCGTTGGACATGCCCTGATCCCGCAACTCGTGGAGGTATTTGACCAAATTGCCAACCGTAAAGTAGGTCGGATTGCACTGGCCGCGGTTGCCAAATTCGCGTCCAAACTGCAGGGCCGCGTTGTCAGGACAATCCATCGCTTTGACCTTGTAGCCAATCCCGCGAAGCGCAGATTGAATAAACAAGTCGTGCGCCATCGTAAGTCCACTGACAAGAATCGTCGTATGGGCACGCTGCGCCTTGGTAAAAGTTGATGGAACGGGGTCAGTCCAATGCTTTACGTCATCGGCCGAAAGGCCCAAGCGCTTGGCTTCCTCTGCCTCAAACTCTGCGAGTTTTGCTTCGATATCTAGGTCGACATCCAGATTCGCCACGCTGTCTAGATCTTTGGCTTGTGCGCTCTTCATCTTCGTCTCCATGCTGTTTTAAAAATTACCGTTAACAAATGAAACAATCTTACTGAATAACAGCCAATCTCGCTGGTCGCTTTTGCGATGCGGCCGCCTGCCTGGCTGCATCGGCAGCCGCTTGCTCGGCGATATCAAACTTCTCAATTTCTGTCCGTATCGCAGCGATTTCTAGATCGACCTCAGCAGGTACACCACTACCATTACGCCGCTTTTTCACCTCTTGGAGCAGTGTGAGCCGCTTTTGATTCACGATGTGCTTAAGCTGATTTTTCTTGTGTCGAATGTCCTCGAGCCGCTCTTGGGCAAGCATCAAGGTATGTCCATAGGTCTTCGTGCGGATCTTAATCGATCCAGACGGTTTATTGGCATCGACATCGTGAAGCGCCGAGTACGGCGAATTGGCAGCTGCCGTGATCGAGTCAATCAGACCGTAGGTCGGCGCATCGTGGCCGCATTTAAAACTCGACAAATCGAGTACTGCGACGTTGGGATGGCGGGCGGCAAACTTCGCACACCATACCTTTTGCACGCTGTTGACGCTGTAGTTTTCTGGCCATACATCGTCGATCTCTAGCGGTGAATTGACAAACTTCTTGGCCAAATCGTCACGGTAAAAGCGATCGAGATAGTCGCGATCTTTGGGGATCGAGCGCATCGACAGGATGGGATAGCCCTGCGCCTGAAACTCCTCCAAAACGCTATGGTTCAGCCCTGGATCGTTGTGATAAGGGCGGCCGATCATCAAAATCGCGATTCGATCCTCGCGCTCAACCGCTTCTAGGATCTCGCGACCTTTGTCCTGCATGTGTTGATCGTACCGTTCCAGTGCTTGATAGGCCTGATCGATGGCAAAGTCGTTTTCATCTTCGGTGATCTCGAGTCGATCGCCCCAGGCCTCAAACATCTGCCGCTTCAACAACAAGCGCTCGTTGAGCGTCACTGCAGTATCCAGATAGGTAATGTTTCGCTCAGCAAAGAAGTTTGTCTCTTTGGTAAACGCTGCTGCCAAGACCTTCGGCGTCCCCGACACAACGGGGCAGGAAGCGGTGTCCATCACCCCTTCGACATAGGTCGGAATGTGGGTGATGCTCGGGAAGAAAATATAATTGAGCGCCTTTTTTTCGTGATGCTTAAACAACAAATTGTGAATATGCGCCTGGCCAACTTTGCCGGGATAGCAAGGATCGATAGAGCCGTATTTTCCACCCTCTTTCCAAAGTTCTTCGGACGTGTCATCTGAAAACACAACGTTGCGTTTTTGAATCCCCAGCGCCTCAAAGTAGGCGCGCCAAAACGGCGCCGTGCTCCACATGTTGAGCACCTTGGGCATGCCAATCCGAAGCTTGCTGCGCAAGGCGGCAGAGTCTGCTGAAGATCGAGCAAATGGTCGCTCGATTTTCTTATGGCGAACGGCACCGAGCAAGGTCCGTTTGACAACAATGTCGGACACCATGTCCCCATGGTCTGGCAATGGGTCAGGCTTATACGAGCTTTTAAAGGTCAGTTTCGCCTCGTAGTCGACCAAATTGGGGTATTGCTTCATCCGTTTTTTGCGGACACCATTGAGCTTCTTAAGTGCATCAAGGTCCTCTACGGTTCCCTTTTCACAAGAAAATCCCGAGATATACCGAGCGGTTTGTCCTGTTGTCGTTGCCGTATCGATAAACGTTCGCGAGCAGTTATTGGGACAAAAATTGCACCGCGTCGTCTCGTCATTGGTGCTGGTATACAAAATGTCGATTGCCGCATCGAGACCGATAAATGTACTTTTTCCGCGCCGCTTAATAACACGCAGCGCCTCGCGGGCCGCACCGATGGCGCCAGCCTCGCCGGTATGCGGATGCACGCACACCTCTGCGCCAGGAACGCGCGCTTCGATGTAGTCTACTTGCGCCTTTAGGGCCGCGACATTGTGCTGCGTCCCGCCCTGCAAAACAAACTTTGTCCCCAACTCAGCCATACGCGGAATCTGCACAACGTACTGCCAAACGTTCTTGGGCAATACAAGCGCCAGTCCTGCCAACAACTCATCGGCGCTATAGCCCTCTTTCTGAAAATTGACACGATCTGAGTCAAGGAATACTGCGCAGCCATAGCTAAACTTGGGCGACAATCGCGCCTTAAATGCCGTGTCGGCGTACTCGGTGACGGGAATCCCAAACTGATCGGCCATTGCCTGAAGCAGCATCCCGTTTCCGGCACTACATTGGTTGGAGAGCTTAAAGTTTTTAATATCTCCTCCCTGCATAAACAGGACCTTGATATCTTGACCACCGATGTCACAAATGACGTCGACGTCGCCAAAGTAGTGCACCGCGCTCATCATGTGGGCAACGGTTTCGACGATATTGGCGTCAGCAGCGAGCGCTTTCTCCATCACATCACCGGCATACCCGGTAACACCAAAACCAACCACATCCAAAGTCGCACCTTGCGCGGTCGCCCAATCGCGCAGCTCGGTGAACATGTCTTTCATGTCCTGGATGGGATTGCCCTTGGACAGCTGGTAGCACTTCTTGAGGATTTCGCCCTCTTCGTCGATAAACACGATCTTGGACGAAGTCGAGCCTCCATCGAGACCGATGACTCCGCGAACGACCGACCCAGGTTCTAAAACCGCCTCTTGAAACTTTGGGATTTTGTACTTCTCAACAAACGCATCCCGCTCTTGGTCGGTCTCGACCAATCCAGAAGCGGCGTTTTCGCCCAGCTTAGCCTTACGCCCAAAATCAATAAACTGCTTCAAGTCGTCAAGACCGCGATACACGCCGACGTCAGCAGGCTCATGCATGCCAAACAGAACCGCGCCATACGCCGCGTAGTACTCAGCGTTTTCTGGAACGAAGATGAGTTCGTCGATCGGAACATCCTTGGGGTAATCGTAGCCGCGATCGTCCCAGGCCTCGGGAATCCGCAACCGCCAACACTCCTGCAAAAACGGCAGATACGTGTTCGGCCCACCAAGCAATAACACGCGGGTCCGCAAGGTATTCCCCCGCGTTAGCACTGATAAGTTTTGTCCGACAATCGCGTCTGCGAGCGAGTTCATGATTTCGGCGCGCGGAATCCCGGCTTTGACCAGGTTAACAATGTCAGTCTCGGCAAATACTCCACATTTCGCAGCAACATGATGAAGCTTCGACGAATCAAATTTTAATTCGGCGATTTCTTCACGCGGCATTGCCACTTTGAGAAAGCATTTGTCAATCGTTGCTCCTGTTCCCGAGGCACACTTGTCATTCATCGAGGTGATCGCGGTTTTGTCACCGGTCTTCTCGTTTTCTTTAAAAATGATGATCTTGGCATCCTGACCACCGAGCTCAATGACACTGCCAACATCGGGATGCATTTCTTCGACCGCCATCGTCACCGCGTTGACCTCTTGGACGAATTTGGCGCCAAGAGGCTCCGCGAGCGGGCCAGCGCCGGAGCCGGTGACAAACATCCGAATCTCCTCCGGTCGAATATTCGGAAACGCTTCGCCAATTTCGACCAGCATGTCCCGGGCTTTTTCGGGCTGCCTGGTTTCGTGACGCTCGTACTTACTCCACAAAATCTTTTTTGAATCCGGATCAACTACCGTCGCTTTCGCGGTGGTAGACCCAACATCCATCCCAATCACTAACTTACACGAAGAGCTCATCATGGGTTCCCTTTGGTCAACATCCTAGACTGACACGTCAGTCTACCCGACTGACGATTGAGTCTAATGGCCGTCTGTGTGTAAGTCCAGTTGTTGGGGCGGAAAACGACCCCCTTTAGACCTGCATTATTTTAGGGGCTTAGGGCTGTACTCTGCACGCCAACGCGCACTCACAACTACCCCACGGAGAGCAAATGCGATCAGTTCATCGACCACTTCTTCCGCACTCCTTGGACCATCTTTTGCCAATAACTGGCCAATCACACCTCGCACGGCTCCGAGCAGGGCAGCAGCGATGAGCTCGGTATCACAGGGACGAACCAAGCCCATGTGAATTCCGTGGTCAAGCGAAGAGCGCAAAAGTGCCGTGACGTGATCGTAAAATTCTTTCACACGAGCCGCAACTTCCGCGTCGGTCGCAAGACCTTGGCTAAGGAGCATTGTCGTGAAATCGCGATCGGCGACTAAGTAGTCCAATACACGACAAAGACTTCCACGGAGTTGCAGTTGGGGTGGCTCGGCTCCTTCTCCTATGTCGATACGTGTAATCCGCGCTCGAAGCTCATCAAGTGCCTCATCGAATAGGGAGTCGAACACAATTCTCTTGCTCGAAAAATACAGATAAAAGGTCCCTCGGGCGATTCCCGCCTGAGCAATGATCCCGCTGATCGATGCGTTGTGGTAACCGCGCTCGGCGAACACGTGTTTCGCCGCAGAGAGAATCTGCCTGCGGCGCTCCGCCCGCATTCTTGCTGGCCGGATCTCCGACTCGTTTGTAGATTCTGCCTCTGCAGTCATCATCCACCTTTGCGCGATTGGTAGGCGACAATGACCCGCTCGACATGACTGGTCAGCCTGCGATATCCAACTCGCTCTGTGACAAAGCGCCCTTCCTTACAGTGTTCGGCCATCACAGCCTCCAACTTTGTCGCAAATTCGCCATCGTTTACGTACATGTTGATTTCGTCATAGACACCATGAGACAGCGGCGTAAAGTTCGCAGACCCGATATCGCTGATTTGATGATCGACTACGACGATTTTCGAGTGAACCATGCGCGGTAGCAAGACGATCGAGAGATTGGGCGAAGAGCCCGTCTGTTTGAGCAGCTTGTCACATGTGGCGAGATTCAGGTTCCCCAACACGTCCGCGCGCGAGGTAATCAACAGCACTTCGACTCCACGCCGCACCGCAGCGAGCAGTGCACTGGTAAACCGCTTATCGCCGAGATAAGCCATCTCTACGGTAAGCGAGACCTCCGCCGAACCAATCAACGCAAGGCGTTCCTCCAGCATGGGACACGTCTTGGGTGGATGCACATGACGACTATGAACGAGAAAATCGATGCACCGGGAAGGATCAAAGTCCTCCGCACCAGCGAGACGTCGACGCAGTCGAGCGGCGTGCTCCTGCCCTTTGAGCTGGACCATGACATCGACCCACTCGCTGTGATGATTGTCTCCGATCCCCATACTGCCAAGCAAAATAGTCTCGTTGTCAAAAACAAACAGCTTCGAATGATCAAAACGTTTGCGATCGCGGTGAACCACGATATTCGGATGCCTTAGGATCGCGTCTGCCAACGCATTGGGGCGCTGCTTAAAAGATCCCTTTGCCCTATATACCGTACCGAGAAACCACGCTTGAAATCCCTGCGTGGGAAGCACCTGCTTGTGAAAGAAACTTTGCTTGTTTCCCCCTGTGTACTCGTAAACTGCGGCGATCCGATCCTTTTGAATCGATACTTTTACCCCGCGTTCCGCCGCGCGCAATAACGCAGTTGCCAATCGATTGCCGACTTCGTCATCGCGCCAAAGAAAGGCACGCATTTCGATGCGCGACTTCGCCGCATCGGCGTGTGCCAAAATGGCATCGAAGGCCGCCTCTCCCCCAGATAAGACTCGTGGATTGTCCTGATTTTGGGGTGCAAGCACCTTGGCGACTGGATTGAGCAATGTCATGACAGACTGTGCAATGTACCCATAACTAAGCGAATGACCCAACCCTTATCCGAAAACTAACGCATATGACCACAAACTGACACAGTTTATGTGTATCCATGAGGTAACACCCTCGGGTGTCTGAGCCCCAGGGAGACAGAAAACCTGACCAACTATCTGTATCAGTAGGGATCTGGCTTACAGTTAGAACAAAGTTCAACGTGCATTCAGCTGTTTAGGGGCCAATTGGTAAGTTGGTACACCTCCTGCAGTTACATCGGGCCATAAGGAGGAACACATATGAAGACCCCACACTCCCTTGGCGAACTTGTTGATGCAGTATACGAAGCTTGTGTTGAGCACTACGGCGAGACCGAGCTCGCCCGTGTCGCGGCCGAAGTCACACTTTCCGAGCTGCTCACCCGTAGACGAGCAAGTACGGCCCCTGTTGCCGCTTAGCCTTCGATTACTACTCAACTGCAGGACCATCCCCCATCTACGGGTAAGATCACACCCGTAATGTACGCAGCAGTTTCACTTACTAAAAATAACGTAGCTTCAGCAACATCCTCTGGCTTCCCTAGCCTCCCTAGCGCAGTACGATTCACAAACGCGGTCCGCACCCTGTCATTTTGTGTCAGGGCTGCGGAAAACCGCGTTGCTATCAGGCCTGGTGCGATCGCATTGACTCGAATCCCCAGCGGCCCGAGCTCGACCGCCAGCGTTTTGGTGAGCGACTCTAAGGCCGCCTTACTCATGGCATAGACGCCATGATCCGGCGCAGCAACAGATCCCGCAATACTGCTAATGTTCACAATCGCCCGGACAGCTTCCCCCTCTGATTGCCGTGCCACGGCTTGGCATAAACGAAGGCATCCACGCAGATTCACGGCAAAAGTCTTATCAATCGCCTCATCGCCTGCCTCGATGACTGGCCCCATGTAGGGACTCGTCCCGGCATTGTTAACGAGAATGTCGACGCTGCCAAATTGCTCCCGTGCCCTCGCTACCAGTGCCTCGATGTCATCGGAATTGCCAACGTGACAACGGACCCCCACAGCTTTGCCCCCCAAGGCACAAATCCGCGACGCCACCTCTGACACCGCATCCGTGTGTCGCGCCGCCAATACCAGTGCAGCGCCGGCGCGCGCAAATCGCAAAGCGATCGCCTCCCCGATGCCACGACTCGCCCCTGTAATGATCGCCACCTTGTTAGCCAAATTCACAGGCTATTCGTCCTCTTCTGCATACGGTACATTGCCCCCAGCCCAATGAAAGAACAACTCTATATTGACGGCAAATGGACCGGAGACGGTCCGCTCGTGCCAATCACCAACAAATATACTGGCGAAACCATCGGCGAAGTCCGCCAGGCCCTGACCAGCGAAGTCGAGGCAGCGATCATAGCGGCAGACAAAGCAAGCGCCGAAATGGCCGCTCTCCCCGCCTTCAAACGAGCCCTGTTGCTTGCAAAGGCGAGCGCCTCGCTCGAATCCCAGCGCGATGCCATCGCGAAACTCATTGCAATGGAAGCTGGAAAAGCGATTCAGTTTGCCCGCATCGAAGTCGACCGTGCAGTCGGCACCTTGCAACTGGCCTCCGAGGAGGCAAAGCGCATCCACGGTGAGACGGTCCCTCTCGACGCGACAGCCGCGGGCCAAGATTTTTTTGGGTACTGGACCCGTCGCCCGATTGGTGTTGTGGCCGCAATTACGCCATTTAACTTTCCACTCAATCTCGTCCGCCCATAAAGTCGCCCCAGCCCTCGCCGCTGGAAATGCCGTCATTCTAAAGCCGGCCGAAACCACACCACTCTCCGCCATCGCCCTATGCCGCATCTTCGCGGAGGCGGGGATTCCCGCAGGGGCCCTCAATCTCGTTTGCGGCCCAGGCAAAACCGTTGGTGCTAAACTCGTTTCCGATCCCCGTATCACTAAGATATCCTTCACGGGAAGCCGTGCAGTTGGCGAGCAAATTACCAAAAATGCCGGCATCAAGAAGATTACCCTCGAGCTGGGCAACTCTTCCCCCGTGATTATCGCACCCGATGTCGACCTTGATTTTGTCGCCAAGCGCTGTGCCCTCGGGGCCTTCTACTACTCGGGACAAGTCTGCGTCTCGACCCAACGGATCTACGCGGATACCGCCACCATGGATCGCTTTTCCCCTATATTTACGAGTGAAGCGGATAACATGATCGTCGGAGACCCCCTAGACGACCGGGTCGACCTCGGTCCGATGATCGACATCCGTGAAGCAAAGCGAGTCCACGACTGGGTAAACGCCGCACAATCTCAGGGCGCACGGGTCCTGACCGGAGCAAAACGCGATGGGGCAAGCTATTGGCCGACCGTACTCGACCAAGTAAACGACGACATGCAAATCGCGCGTGATGAAGTCTTTGGCCCCGTCGCTTCATTGATCGTGTCCGATGGCTTTGAGGACTCACTTCGTCGCGCGAACGCAACACACTACGGACTGCAGGCATCCGTGTTCACCCGCGACATCGATCGCATATTCGCCGCGATTTCCAAACTCAATTTTGGCGGTATCGTCATCAACGATATGCCCGCGTTTCGCGCCGATCACATGCCCTATGGGGGCAATCGCAAAAGCGGTCTCGGCCGCGAAGGCGTGCGCTTTGCCATCGAAGAAATGACCAACATTCAAATGGTCTCTATCCGACTGCAGCCGCAATAAAATTGCTCGACAACAGTCTCGACAAAAGCCCTTCTGGAGGACTTGCATGACACTCTATGCACTAGCACTCGATTGGTAAATATGCACATCGCGCTGGGGAAATGGGATCGATATCCCCTGTGCGTCAAAGCGAAGCTTGACCTGCTCGGTAACGCTCCAATGGACTTCCCAATAATTTTCCGAGTTCGTCCACGGACGCACGACAAAGTCTACTGAAGAGTCATTGAGTGTGTGGACACGAACGACGGGTTCGGGGTCAGCAAGGACCTGTTCATTTTCCTCTAGTATCTGCTCGATGATTTCTCGAGCACGCATGATATCGTCGCTATACGAAATCCCAAATACGAGATCGACGCGTCGCGTTTCTTCACCGAACACGTTGCGAATGACATTGGACCATACCTGTCGGTTGGGAATGATCAATCTTTGATTGTCGAGGGTTTGCACAGTCGTTGACACCAAACTCAGATGGGCGACATGCCCCTGCACGCCAGCAGCTTCGATTAGGTCTCCTTCGTCAAACGGCCGATAGAGTAAAATCAGCATGCCTGCGCCAAAGTTGCCCAAAGTATCCTGAAGCGCAAACCCAACGACAAAGCCGACGATTCCCAATCCAGCCAGGACTGGCGCCAGATTAATCCCCACGACCGACAACGCGACGAGCAGGCCAAAAAACACGACCGCCTTCCCAGCCGCGACCTCAACAAAGCGTTTCAGCAGGGCCGAAGCGTCCGACCGCCGCGCCATTAAACCGCGAACCATTCGTCGCACCACCACGACCGCGCCGCGAATCACTAAGTACATGACTATGACGAGCAGCAATTTAAATAGGATCGGTGGTCCTGACTCGGTGATCCAACTGTGCCCGCGATCCATCCAGCGACGCGCGAGCCCCAGGGCGACGCGACTATCCAGGATATTGGTATCCAGTTGTCCTGTTGCCTCTATGATTTGCTGATCTAAGGTCGCGGTATCTAGCCCGCTTGCCTTCATGTGTTTCACCGTCGCTTCTAAACTCGCAAGCACCCCACGAGCACGCTGCTGAGCAGCCCGCACCTCACTTTGCTGCCGCTCTTTTTCCGAATCTGACGCCGCAACTTGCTTGGCCAAGTCCTTGACCTGTCTGTCTTCCACACCGATTAAGGTCACCAAGCGCTCGGCGCGATCTTTCAACGCGTTATCGAGAGCCGCACTTGCGGGCATCTCAGCTTTGTCCAGCTTCAACAACGCCTGAACATACGCAGTCCAACTCGCGTAGTAATCATCCAAACGCGCTCTCTCGGTGGCGAGGTCAAAATCGACCTCGAATCTCTCGTCGCCACGCTTACGCGAGCGAAGAGCGCGAAACCGTCTGGCCATTCGCCCCGATCGCTGAATTTTCTTCCGCACGATCTGAATATCTTTCTTCAGTAGCGCGGTGACCTCGCGAACAATTTTTTGATTTTGTTCGGTCCCCGCCGATGTCGGCTTTTTGACGAGTTCTCCGACAAGCTGCCCCATTTGCTCGCGGTACGAAACCCGTTTTTCCCTCGCCTCCTCTTCCAGCAGCCACGCATCATCGCCCGCCGCAGAACGTGCCTTTGCCTCCAGGGCAATAATCTCGCTGTGGAGCCGAGTAACCTTTGCAAATAAGGCATCGCGATCCACCTCATTGACAGAAGCAACCTCGGTCGCAGCGGTTTCTTTTGCCGGTACGGGATCCATGGTGGTTGCGTTTTGTGCCGCACTCGTATTGGCAACCACGAGGCAACCTAGAGTCATCAGCAAGACAAACGGATATCGGCGAGTCCTATCCCCAATCGACATAACGCGATGATATGGGACGAATCATAGGTTTCAAGTTTTATGAGCTCTCCGACCAGACAGCCAATTCATTGCCACTTGGATCCTGAAAGTGGAATCGCCTGCCCCTCCAGACTCTCCACCACCCTGTTTTTGGATACCGGCATAGTCGGGACCGTAGTCGTTAAACTTCAAGTCGAAAGCCTCAGTGTAGAAGCATTTCGCAACTGCCATATCCGTCACTGAAATCTCAATATAGTCAATTCCGTGGTGAGGATGAGATTCGGAGCGAAAACAGAATCTTACGGGGAATGATCGATTCCTTGGCATTTTAGGCCAACGAAAGGGAAGCGATGATGGATTGGTTATCCGCTGCGCTTCTGTGTTTGTGCGTTACCAGGGCTCGCAAAACTTTTCACTAGTGATTTTTTTTGCGCTATCGGGCCCGTCACTATCGCGGCAAAGTGCCGATTCGTCGGTCAGTTCCCCAAAGAAGGAGGAAACAATGTTTGCGATTGGTGTAGCGAGTATTTTGAGCATGTTAGCAGATCCTTCTTTGGCGCAAACGCCATCTGTCGGTACAAACGACTACTGCCCCGCAGACGGACTGACAGATTACGAGTGGATCGAGGCGATTCACTTTGGTTCTCAGGTTCGCGCCTCTGGCAACAATGGTGGCTACTACCAAGACAATCAGTCGGCAATTTCGCTTGCGCCTGGTCCTGTATCTGTCCGGCTTGCCCCCGGCTTTTTGGATTTCCCCTATGAAGAACATTGGCAAATGTGGATCGATTTCGACCACGATGGAGCCTTTGAGGCCAGCGAATTGGTTCTGGCGCGAAAATCGCGACAAGCGCTGACTACAAAAATTCACATTCCCGAATCAGCAAAAAGCGGCAAAACCGGAGTACGGGTTGCGATGCGATTCAGCGACGGCGAACCGGCCGGAGCTTGTGAGTCCGATCTATGGGGCGAGGTGGGAAGACTATATCGTCGATATTGAGGCGCAATGCAGAGAGGTGCTACCGCCATTGTCTGATCGTGAGGGTGACGCAATATGGGTGTGGCGGCGCACCCGGGCATTGCGAGAGTCCGCCAATGGAGATCCAACTGTCCTAAACGACTTCATTCAATTTTGTCACGAAAACCGGATTACAGAAGTATATGTATATGCAGGGGACATCCACGCGACTCGTGATCAGTTCCCTGCGCTACTCGCCCAATTGCATGCCAATGGGATTCGCGTAGAGGCACTGATGGGAGAGGGAACCTGGCTAATGCCTACCGGAGGTTGGGACCATCCTGACAACAATTTGTCTGGAACCCACGATCGTAGCGACGGCCTGGCGACCGTGGCCGAGTTGCTCGTATACCAAGAAGAACACCTGCCCGATCAGCGATTCGATGGAATTCATTTCGACTTAGAGATCCAGACACTCATCCGAGATAACGGCCTGCCGTGGACAGATCCAGACACCGGTGATCCCATTGGAGACGAACAACGAATTCGATACTATCTCGAATTTGTTGATGCCGTGCTAGCGCTTCGGGATGCATTTGAGTTTGGACCGGAGGACCTTCCTTTCAACTGGGATATGCCAATGCATATGGATCGACCCGGCTTTGCCGCAATGCCCTGGCCTCCCGAAGCCCCAACAAAACCGGGCTGGCAACACCTGTTCCAACGCTTCGATCGCATTACCTTCATGACCTATGCCGATCGCGCTCACTACATCACAGGCGGAATGGAAGCCGAACTTGCCTATTTGGACGCGCTACAGCGATCCCCCCGGCAATCGCCTCCGCCCGTTCGTTTTAGCCTCGAGTTTCAGCGCCAGTTTAAGCATCACATTCTCGAGAATATCGGATTCGCCAACGAAGAGTATCAATCGTTGGCGAATCTTCGGAACAACGTCGAGTCAGTTTTGCACAATCGCGATTACTTTGTTGGCTGGGCGAACCACGCATTCGACAATATCTGACCCCGAAAATGGAGATTTCTACACCTGGGCGACGAAACAGGATGCAAACCTTCCTACATCGGTAGAAATCACAACGCGAGATCCCGCGATCGCCATCCCAGTGCGAAATGACATGCAGTTCGTGCGACCGATTCACTATCGGGTTCGTTTCCGCGCGCATCGTGGGTACGCCCGCAACTACCGTAAAAACTTTCGAACGGCGCTGTTGTTTTTGCCGATTGGCCCAGGCTACCTATCGCAAAAAGCGCTCACGACCTTTGACGGAGGCTACAACGGTTTGGTGCCAGAGATATGGTGGTTTTATAAGGATATGAGATGGTGGAACTCTTCACAAGCGGATAACTCGTCATCACAGGGTAAAGACTCATCACAGGTTGAGGACTCATCACAGGTTGAGGACTCATCACAGGTTGAGGACTCATCACAGGTTGAGGACTCCCAAACAAAAACCGTGACGCAAGATCTCTTAGAGAACGGACTTGCATGGAACAATCCGGCAAGTCGAGGCGTTGACTTTCGCGGAGATACTGCAGGCGTGGAGCGCGATATTATCCTTGAGGAAGGCAAACGATATCGATTTGTATTCCTCTACAATCGCACTGAGATTCGCGAGTTTATCAGCCGAAGCTTTGTCGCAAGACTAGGAAATGATGGCGCTGGTCTTTCCGGCAACCCACCTGTTGTCATGGATTTCTACTTGGACAAACTGCGAAACATCAGCTCTGGTATCGACGCAGTAGACTCACCACGGACAAATCGCTCGATATTTGCTACGATGGAGATGGCGACACACTCCAAGATGATGTCGAAGCCCTATTGCTTAGCGATCCCAATCAAGCTGATATGCTCAACACCTGTGCCCTCTAAAACATACTCACCTAACTCGTGAGTCAACGCAATACTGCGTTGTCGACTGCGGTTCTCCGCCTTGTCTTGCGTTGACTCACAATCTAATGTGAGTATGTTTCATTAACGGATCGGCACTGCTCGTGCCTCGTCTTGCCAGCGCTCACTCTGGTCATGCTTCCCAGCTCGGGCCAGCTCTGATGCGATCGCCCACAGTCGCCTTACCCGCTCCTCGCCGGTACCCATGACGATTTGCAGACCGCTCAGGTCTCCGAATCGGGCAAATTCGCTTCGGACTTGGCCGACCAATTGTGATCGATTTGCAGCGGCCGTCATCGAGAAGAGATAGTCACTCTGGGCAGAAATTCGAGGCGTCCGTTATCGTCGGTGTGAATCGGCCCATCCCCGACGTAAGCTTTTAGCTCTGTAGAATTGAACGCAAGCATCGCGAGCAAACGCGCTACGGACCTAACGCGCGCACGTGCAAGCTCCTTGTGCGTGGAGGAGTGTGCAAACCGCTGCTCTAATAGATCCATATCAATCTGAAGTCGTCGCTTCGTAGCGACGACGATGCTGTTATTGTTTGCGAGCGCAAACACGACCACGTGGGGAAAGGTCTTGCTCAGGGTACGATATACAAGTCGAATGGTGGAGGGTCTCAAATTGTAAAGAGGAAGCCATTGGCAAAAGATACCGTCATTTTCCAATCGCTTCGCGACGGTTGATAGAACTCATGGCTGAATAGATTTGCAACCCCCGCAACCCAGGTATCCGGGGCTCCGAGATAATCACGCCATAGGTTTGCTTCCGCGCCTGTAAGAAATTGCGTCCGTCTCGAGATAGCGATGCACTTGTGGATTCTTTCTCTGGAGCGTGGGTATAGGGGCTAAAAATCGGTCTGCCGCTTCGTAGACTGCTTGCTCGATCTCCACGGTATCTACCGCGAACATTGCAGCCTGGGTCAGAGAACCAACGGTCATACCAGTGCCATAGCCGATGACGAACGCCGTCGTGTCGCCTCCAGGATGAAGTACGGCGGGGATCAGTCCTAGTAGCACCTGCGTATCAACATCCTCATGGCTCGATCCGTCTGGTTTGCCGTTATTGAGCAATGCAAGAGATCGTCCGCTCTGGAACACGCTGATGGTGGACGCCCGACCATCACGCAGGTAGACTAACTTGTTTTTTGTCGCGAACGTGTTCCAGTCCTCTTTGTCCATATGAAGAAACTGAAACATGCCCTCAGTAAGCCTGCGTTGCTCGATTTGAGGCATCAATACAAATGCCACAAGCAGCGCTGCGATTGCACCTCGATTGGCCCAACGGATATGCCTCGGTTGCGGGCGAAAGCTCAACATCACCGATGTCGCCAACAACACAAGCGCACATATCGAAATGCCACCTCCAATCCCCAATCCTGGGAGAACAAAAAAACCGCCAACAATCGACCCGCAAACGGCACCGATCGTATTCACTGCATAGGCACGCCCGACGTCCCTACCAACACTTGCCTCTGACCGTGTATACGCCTGCACCGCAAGCGGCATGACTGCCCCCAAGAAAAACGTCACCGGTACGATCGCAGCCGCCACCAACGCGCGCACAAAAACCCCGCCCGTACTATCTAACGCAACACCGCTACTCCTGACCAAACCATGATGAAACGCTGGTAATACATCAACCCACGAATACACCTGCAGCAGCGCAGCAGCGGCACAGGTAAGCCCCACCCCCAACCAGGCAATCGGGACCAACGACCGAGACGCAATCCGTCCCATCACGGCCGCCCCAGCACTGAGACCAAACAAAAACATGACGAGTACCAACGAAAACGACTGAATCGCCGATCCAAGCACCAGCGCCAAAACACGGCTAAACAGCGCCTGCAAGACCATCGAAATCGCGCCCGAAATCGCAAATGCGGCCAGTGCAAAACGCGCATCCATTGAGGGTTTTGGCCGCAATCCCTGCGCCTGCTCGCGACGCACCGGAGGCGAAATATTGCGCCATCGTGCCAACAGGACACCCCCGATGGCAACGAATAACGCACCGACGACCGCAAGCCAGTGAAGGGAAGCCAACCCCAAAGCTGGTAATAGCCAAAATCCAGCCGCAAAAGCGCCACTCAGCGCTCCGGCTGTATTGGCGGCGTACAATAGAGCGATCTTCCCACCCAACCCGGCAAAATCAGGTCCCGTTTGCACAAGCGCTCGGGACAAAATCGGCAGGGTCGCTCCCATGAATGTGGTTGGAACAATCAATAGCGACGCACACAGCAAACATCGAAGCAGAGCAAGCACCAGTGGTGTAGACGAAAACGCCCCCCCATAACCACGCATTGGCACCGGGAAATCCGATCACCATCCAAGGAACAAAAATCGCACTCACGCCGACGGCGGCTTCACAGACCGCGTACGCCCACAAGGGATCGCATCGCAGTCTGTCGATGAGTCTTCCCCCCAGCCAACTCCCCAGAGCGAGCCCCGCCATGAAGGTGGCAAGCACTGTAGAAATAGCAAGATTCGTTGAGCCGAATACTTGCGTGAGTAACCTGACCCACACGACTTCCAACACCAAGCTCGTCGCACCAGAGGCAAAAAAGCAACACAGTAAGACGAACTGATATCCCTTGCTGCTGCCTCGATTCACCACTCAGAGATCGTACTACAAGGTTCACAAATGCGGAGGCAATTCGCGGCAAAGGTAGCACCTCCTCGCACAACCACCGCCAGTAACTTATTTCGCGGATGGATGATTTCTCGTAGCCAACGCCAGGTCCTGTTCTGGTAAAATTGTAATAGGTAAGAAGTGATAGGCTCCATGAAACATCTTGAGATACGCGGGAAGAGCAGCAGAATACAAAGACACGGGGGAACACCGGTACGGATCGCGAATCGCGACCGGGGTCCGAGATGAGCGCTGCCCTTTGCGTCGCATGGTGCGCTCCAGACGTGCCTCCAGCATCCGACACCGTGACCTTTATAGACTGCACAACACAACACATCCCCGCCTCGGACGTGGTTGTACTGGATACGCGAATGTTTGCCGGACTCCCGCAATTCCTTGCTGCTTACGAACAGATTACCGGTCCCGTGCTCGCCCGATGCAGCAATACAGAGGTTTGCTCAATCGTTGGACGACTCACGCAGCAAAGCGACTTTTGCCTGCATGATGAGCCCGCAACAGCGACAATAGAGAGAGTCACTCGTTTAACTCGCGATAGGGGGCAAACAGACGCTCTCACTGGACTGGCCAACCGATCGATGCTGCTAAAACACCTGGAGCGGGCAACGCAGGCAGGCTCTGGGCCCCATTCGCTTCTGCTTGTGGACATCGACCATTTTAAGGAAGTCAACGATCAACAAGGCCATACCCAGGGCGATCAAATTCTCGTTGTGCTCGCTCAACGTATCAAGGATGCCGCGCCGGCCAATGCGCTGCTGGCCCGCCACAGTGGCGAGGTGTTTGCGATTTCCGCGCCCTGTAACGAGCAGCAAGCGCTGATGCTTGGCGATCAGTGTCTTAAGGCAGTCAGCGATGAAGCCATTCTCGAAGTCAAAATCACCGTGAGCGTCGGAATAGCAACCAGTGACAATGCAGAAGACGGCACGCGAGCTGCGGAGCAATTGCTGCATCAGGCAGACGAAGCAATATACGCCGCAAAGGCTAGGGGAAGAAACCAAGCAAACCATTTCTCGCATTTACAGCATGAAGCCCAGACCAACGGACGTGACTTCGCATTAGAGAGCTTCCAAAATCGGACTCGCGTCGTCAGCGAACGCGCCGCTAGCATGATCGCCACACGGGGAAGGCAAATGTTTGATGACTTGCGCGTGCAGGCAGATCGAGACGAGCTAACGGGCTTATACAATCGTCGCTATTTTAACCGCCGATTGAGATTTGATATCGAAACGCCAGATCGTCGCGGAAAAAACATCGCTGTGGCCCTTCTGGATATCGACCACTTTGGTTTGGTCAACAAGACCCATGGGTGGACGACCGGCGATCGCGTCCTAGTAGAAATTGCCGACCGAGTTGCTACGCATGTCCGTGACGGAGATTGGGTTGCGCGCTACGGTGGTGAAGAACTCGCCGTCATCATGTACGACGTTACGCTGGACGCCGCAAAAGAAGCAATGGAGCGGCTGCGCGTTACCATCGAGACAGAGCCATTCGACACGGGAAATAATCAATCTGTGTCAATGACGATAAGCGTCGGAACCGCCGTTACATCGGCAAACGATAGCGATCTCGACGTGTTAATAGAAAGAGCCAGCTCCGCTCTACTAGACGCAAAGCGGTCTGGTCGCAACCGAGTTTGCACTTCTGGATAAACCATTTCACCTCATTGCGGAACGTCCGTAGGCTCTTCTAAAGTCAAATTCCGCAAAACAACCCAGCCATCGCGTACCTGCGCACCACGAACCCGTTTATGGAGCATGCCCCTCGGATCACTAGCGGTAATCGCCACCATCGGCCATTGACGCCTAAGCAGGTGATCCAATTTGCGAAACGCGACTCTGCGATCACTTGGGGACCAGGTTGCCAAGATCTGATCGAGTAGACGATCAACACCTAAATGGAAAAACTGGCCATAATTCTTGGTTCCCTCGCTATGAAACAGTAACGATAAATCTTGGTCTGGATACCCTTGGTATTCAACGATACCAATATCAAATCGTCCGGCCTTCATCCGGTTACCGAGTACTCCTGAAGGGCCCTTTAGCGGCGCGACTTGAAATCCAGCGCGTCGCAAATTGCGTGCAATATGCTTGTACATGGGCGCCTTTGTCTTTGCCGTCAGAAACTCGACGCGCAATGGATGACCGCCCCGCTCACGTAGTTTGTACCTCCCCGATTCCGACTTGCCAGCACTGGTCCATCCGGCCAGATCAAGCAATCGAGCCGATTTCTCGAGCCTATAAGGGATGGTCTTTGCCGACCTGGCATTGGCCATGCCTCCAATCCAGGCAAAGCCAGAAGCAGCCCGAGATTCCCCAGGCTGCACCAACCCAGCGCTATCGACGATCCAAGACACAGCTTCTCGGACCCCACGATTGCGAAATGGTACTCGTTGGGTATTAAACACCAGGTAGCGGAGTTTGGGCGGGACAAGCGGGAGGATCACGAAGCGTCGCGCAACATCCGAGATCGATGTCTGAATCCCGTAGTGACTGGGGATGAGGCTTGGTAACCAGTCAATCCGATCCCCCTTCGCTAGCATGAGTGCGCGCGCGGCATCTGGTTCATAGACAAAAACGATATCCGGAATCTTTGCGGGATGGTCCCAATACTCGTCAAACAACGACAAGCGTATCACTCGGTCGGTCCACCCGGCGACGCGATAGGGACCACTGCCAATGACCGGCAAGCGTCGATTCTTTGCAAGTTGACGACTCCTCGGACGGCCAGCATAGTGCTGCTGCGGCACAATCGGAACCGCCGCCAACGCTCGCAGGACAAACCCATTGCTACGCGCCAGCCGAACCTTGATATGAGTATCGTCAATGACATCGATGCCGACAACATCCCTCAGTTGATTGCGAAACTGGACAGCCCCTTTGAGCCGCGCCCGGTCGAGACTAAATTGCACATCTGAAGCCGTAACGGACTTCCCATCGTGGAATAAAACCCCTTGCCGCAGTACGATCTGAATCTCCTTGCCATCCGGGGAGACAACCCAGGACTGGGCTAGCGCCGGAGAATATTCGGCCGATTGTGGATCATAGCGAATCAGTGATTCAAACACCGTGTCAAACGCAATACGCGTTGTCCACGTCGACGGCGCAAAGGGATCAAGACGCCTGACTCGTGAATCCACGTGAATACGGAGCGTGTGGGACCGTTTTGTATCTGCCAAATCAAGATTGACCCGCAGAACCTCCGAATTTGGGGGCATTTTTGCGGCTACATCCGCCGGATCAGGCGCATGGCGCCACGATTTCGACCGCGCGGGGGCACAATTACAGCCCGACATCACCACCGACAATGCCGCCCAAATCCACGACGTGTAGGCGAGTCCCTTACCGAAACGTCGCCAAGTTCTACCCAATTTCGCTTCACATGGTATCATTTACGTATGCGTGTTTTTAGCAGAACAGCTAGCGGAATCGCCGGAATCGCATTGCTAACTGGGGCGTTATTAGCTTGCCAACGTGCTGAATTTGGCGGCCCAAAAGCGGAAGAAGCCGCGGGCGCAACCGTAAAAATGCCCGCCATTCCCAAATTTGATATTCCAAAACCATCCGGTGACACCCACTCTGTTCGGGAGATACGCCTCAACGGTGGCAGCCTGCTCGATACAGAGGTAAAGATCAAGGGTTATGTTACTTGGATCTACGACTGTGCAGCATCGCTTCAAGGCCCCGATGTTACAGCAGAACAGGCAAAAAAAATGATCGCTGAGCGAGCCAGCCTGTGCCGCAGACCCCATTTTTACCTGGCAGAGTCGGCAGAAGCCCCCGCCCACAAACAGATCTGGGTCGTCGATGTCCCCCGGACGCTTCGCCCCGATGAGAGCAAGCACCTGACAAGAGCCGAGCGTGCCGCGTTACCCAAAGTCCCCACATTCGCTGTGGGCGACGAAGTCGTTGTACTTGGCAAGTGGGTAAGAAAGTCGCAGACCGGCTTTGCGCGGACAAACGGGCTTCTCGTCTACCAATCGATGAACAACCTGAGCGCCGCGACGCCCACGGGGACCGAAACAGCAGCAAAACCCGCCGAGTAAGCATCTCCGCACTTGAGGTAAAAAAGGGTTGAAAGACAACCAGCCGTAGGTCTCCATATATGCTGTCATGTTACGTGGTTGCGGTGGGTCAATCGCAGGTGGTTGCGAACTAAATCCATGTGCTTCATAATTTCTCTATGGTAGTGATTGGGAATGTTGGCGATGTGGTGAGCCCTCAACTGACGTATGAAGACTATTGTCAGCTTCCCCCAGATGGCCGCAGGTATCAGCTTGTTGAAGGAGAGTTATTCGTGACACCAGCACCTGCCACCGCACATCAACGTGTTTCTAGAAATCTCGAGTTTGTTCTTATTGGTCACGTAAAGGAGCACAAACTCGGGGTCATCTATGACGCCCCAATCGATGTGATCCTGGATAATCAAACCGTTGTACAGCCAGACATCCTGTTTGTAAGTCGTGAGCGCATCGAGTTGGTTTCAGATCGTGGGATTGAAGGCGCTCCTGATCTGGTCGTTGAAATTTTGTCACCGCGCACTCAAAAGATTGATCGAACGACAAAACTGCGGGTCTACGCCCGTGCAGGAGTGCAGCACATATGGCTCCCTTGACCCTGACTTGCAAACCCTTGAATCATTTTTCCTATCAAAGCAAGGGTATGTATTACAAGCCCACATTAAACGGTTCAGATGTATTTCAGCCTTCGGCATTTCCTGGGCTTGAGATTCCATTGCCAGTCATTTTTGCGCCCGACGTATAGCTGTCCATGGCCCCACCAATGCTTGGCAGGTTTGTCGATCCAGCTCAAACACAATTTCCCTGTCCGTGGGTTCGTGCGAAGCACCCCTGAGGTGACGCTGCGCCGATCTCAATCACGCGTTTCTCTGCCTGCTCGTTGCCTTCCATAAACGTCAACTCTATCTTGCGAGATTTGGCAAAACCATGCCGATGCTGGGCCCGCCTGGCGACAATCCGCTTTGCCCGAAGTTGGCTCGCGTGTAGCCTGAGAGTATCCATCGCCTGACGGTTCACAACACGGCTGGCATCCGAGAGGACCTTCCAGTCGCGATGGGTTCTCCCGCGAAGGAGCGACACGACCTCTTTTCCGCTAACCTCCGCCCGTACTGCTATTAAGGGACCACAAATCAAACACCCACAGCTGCCGAGAACGAAATTTCCATGACTCCTCAAACAAAACGATGCGGGCATCTTTGGTGAGCCGTTGTCCGGCGGATTCGTTGCTCCGCCATGCCCCAACTTGGACCATTGCCCCCTAGAGAGATTCGAAGCATCTTTCCAGACTGGCGCGTGACATCAATAAACCCGACTGGTGTTTCAAACGCGTCGCCCCAAACGCCGACTGGCAGCGCAGAAACCCGTGACAACCACTCTTCGGCATACTGCTCGTCGACATCCACAACCTGGCCAGTAAAATCATCTAGACGCCACTTGCCTTCCTGGTTGCGGCAGCGTCCGGGAGCGTTTGTTCATGCTGACATGAACCTTGGCCACCTGCCCGGGATCAAATAATCGTTTCCGATACAGCATCTCTGGTTGGGAAAGCACATCGGCAATGGCCTCCAGCCCTGATTCTGCTACGCAACCTGCCCCCAACCATGATGTAACCAGTCTCCGACGAGGGATTCCAGGACATGCCCCCAACTCGCGCAACCAAAGCGTTTTGTGCGCAGTGACCACCTGGACCTCCACCAGCCCTGGCGTCGGCGGTTTGCTCCCATCAACAAAGGGAAGAATCTCCAGTGAGCGAAGTTTCTCCCACACAGACACGACCTGCGCTCGATCACCACCAATGTGGCGCCCTCTCGACCGAATGGTCGGCGCCGACTGTACAATCAAGTCGATCTGCGCCCCGTTGCCGCGAAACACCAACTGCTGTACCTTCCCGACATCGACGTCAAATGGCCTATTTTGACGCAGAGACTGGCTCAAGGCCAATAGATTCCGAACCTCATGTCCTTGCACAAGATACTGGCGATCATCTCGCGCAATCCAATCGCGATCGATGCCAGCCAGGTGTGCGCCGATCTCTAACGTCAATTTCGCTCGTCGATCGAACCAAAACGAAAACCGCGCGCGCGAAACATCAGTCCGGTTGAAACGTTTCCGTTCCATGGGGTTCGTCCGGACATACGAAATTTGCCCTAAGGCATCCAAGAATCTCCGAACGACCTCCGAATCTACGACCGCCCCAATCGGGGCAAGCGCGACAAATCCCTCGCTGCCTCGAGCAACAACCATTTTCGTCTGCCCGGGACGTTCGACTTGTATGCCATAGATCTCCTGCCGTACGAACTCCGAAACGAGACGGCGACTCACCTCCCCCGTAGAACGGCCCATCAACGAATTGGAGAGCAAAAACCGTCGCTAGCCCCGCCGCCAAAGCTGTCAAGGCGACAATTGTCTTTGTCCTATCCACGGCGACGATACCACCAAAGAAAAATGCCCAAAATGGCCACACCCAGGGGGGATCAAGATGACACAGACTGCAAAGGTGCGCTTGAGATCTCGGTCGGTCATGATCAGCCGCACAAGCTCGGGTTTTTTATCCCCAATTCCCCGCAACGACCGTGCGGTTTGCCAACCACTGAAACATCCCGATCACAAGAACATCATTGCTTGCGCCGAGCTCCGCAGTGCCCATGACAACAATGCGCGTCCCTGGACGCTGTGCCGCAATCGCGACCGTCGCAGGTCCAGGTAAATCCGCAATTCCCTGCGTGGCTGCTGGAGAATCTTCAGCCAAAAACGCAAGGTTTGTCTCCCCCCCAACCCGTCGATGACGATCGAACCAGCTCGGTCACCTCCACATCGGCAAGCTCGGGTGCACGGGCAATCACCGATCGGGGACGCCACCATACGGTGACGCGACGATCTTGAAACGCCGAGGTTATGGGGTGTTGTCCGTACCCGGATACTGTCGTCCATGCAAACGGACGATCTGTGGCAAAAGCGGGGTCAACGACAACAGCGCTGGGCAACGAGATCCCATAGTCTGCCAAAACAACAGCGAGACCAGATACAGGGAAGTCCGCGATCTCCCTCCAATTGCTGCGCAGTGACCGCAGCGCGACAAATAACCGACCACCTGCATTCAAAAAGTTGGCAAGTGAAATGACCTCAGCAGACCGAAGTGGGGTCTGGGCACCGACGAGCGCGACCACCGTGCACTGCGGCGGGATCTTTGTCGGCAACCGCGCTAACGATTCAATCTGGATGCCATCGCGTTTGAGTCTCTGTGCCAGCGTGGACCATGGGCTCTTCACACGATCGATCCGATATTCGCCATGGCCAAAGGGGAAACATATCGTCGTTGTATCGGTCGCGCCAAGCTCCATGATTGCGGACGCAAATGCCTCTTCCGCACGAAACCGAGACATGGTCCCAACCCCAAGACTATCGCGATCAAACCCAGCGATATCTAAGAGATCAACCGCGCGTCTTCGCTCACCAGATTGAAATACAACAAGTCCCCCCTGTCTTAAATCCGCCGGCGCAAGAGCAAACTCACGTGCAAACTCGTCGATCTGACTCGGTTTTAAAACGGGATCGAGCACTCGATAGCGCAGCAATGGCTGCGCTGTTGCAAACCGCCTGACTACTCGATCGACCTCTGCAAACTCTGGCGCAAATACATCGTCCTGAGGGGGAACGACCAAAACATCCATCTCCGAGCGAATCTCTGCAAGAATCGCCAAGGTCCGCTCATCTAATGTATTTACCTGATTGCGGGTCAAATCCCAAACCTTCCCATACTGGGTTGCAATGGCATTTCCCAAAATGGCAATCACAACGATCAAGGTCATGCTTATCGCCCGACGAATTCGTATCGAGGAGCGTTTGCGGCCGAGAGTCGCTAACACAGCCGCAAGTGAAACGCCGACGACGGCAACGCTGGTGTGAAGGACGAGCCATCGAACCTCAATCGCGCCGCGAGCAAACGCATCCATATGGGCTCGAACATCAATCACAGCGGCGATCTGCGACAACACGGGCCAATCCGCAAACCATGCGGCCGCAATCATCCGCACATGTCCGACCAGGACGAGGCCAAGCAGCAACGAAAACGTGATCATCGCCGCAATAATTTGGTTTGTTGTTGCCGCGCTGGCAGCAATCCCGACTCCGAGGAATCCGGTGGCGATCACAACCACCCCAATATATGCCCCCAATATCGGTCCAAAATCGAGTCCTACATCGACAGGCGTATGTGCATTGAGTACGCCCAAAAACAAAAGGGTTGGTAACCAAAGAACAACAAGGAACAACACTGCGGCAAACCATTTCGCGAGGATCACGGTGCCCTCACGAACCGGTGTGGTCATGAGCGCCTCCCAAATTCCGCTACGACGCTCCTCGGCGAGGAGTCGCATAGAAATCACCGATACGACGACAATCAAAACAACCCAATAGAGAAAGGTACCCCCATATAGCGACCGGAGTACCGCACCATAGGGGGCACGCTGACTCGGGTCTGCTAACACCTTCACCGTCGCCCAAAACGAGACCCCTTGAACAACCAAAAACATCACGCCGAAAACATAGGCGATCGGAGCGTGAAAATACCCGCTGACCTCCCGCCGCACAATCGCCCAAAATTGACGAAACCAAACCATACCTGTGAATCATCACCGGCTCACAACAATTGAGCAATTCCCAAACGAACAAATATCTATGCAGGACGTCTCAAACAAGCGTATGGCGCGTGCGCGCCTGTGTGTGTGCCTCAGCGATAAGCGCCAAAAATACCCGCTCGAGCGAGCTGTCGCCAAGCCCGACCAGCGTTTGGAGCTGCGTTGCCGTGCCCTCCGCGGCAACCCGCCCATCCACGATCACGACAATCTGGCTTGTCATGGTTTCCAAGTGGGCTAAAGAATGCGAAGAAATGAGCACCGTATGGTCCGACGCCAACTCGTCCATCAGACGACAAAACTGATTTGCCTGGATCGGATCCAGTCCAGACAATGGCTCATCGAAGATCAAAACAGGGGGAGCGGCAATCAATGCGTCAGCGAGACCGACCCGTTGTCGAAACCCACGGGACAACTGGCCGATGAGACGCCGCCGGTGCCCACCAATATCTGTTATTTCCAAGACTGTCGTAATCCGCTTTGTCACGTTGCGCGGCGGAATGCCCTTAATCGCCGCGCGAAAACGCAAATACTCCTCTACGCGCATGTCCATATACATCGGTGCAGACTCCGGCAAGTAACCAATGTTTCGCCGAGCGAACTCTGATTCTCGGATCACGTCATGCCCAGCAACGACAATCTGTCCCTTGTCGCTATGAAAAAAACCAGCGATCATGCGCAAAATAGTGGTCTTTCCAGCTCCGTTCGGTCCTACGAGCGCAACCACTTGGCCTGGTGTGGCCGAAAACGAAATATCGTCGACGGCTATCTTCCCCGCGTAGCTCTTACGAATATGTTCAACTTGAATCACGTTGAATGTTTATATCTGTCTGTGTCGAATCACCTGACTGCCGATCGAGCGGTAACCGTATCGTAAACGTAGCGCCTTTGCCAGGGACAGACTCACAACGAATATCGCCGTTGTGCTCATCGATGATTTTCTTTGCAATTGCAAGCCCTAACCCCGTTCCGTCTTGGGTACCCGAGGCAAACAGCTCAAACAGTCGCCCCTCCAACTCAGGAGGAATACCAGGCCCCGTGTCGGCGCACTCTAGGTAGAAGTCGTCCTCTGTCGCACGAGTGGTAATTCGTAGCTCTCCGCCCCCGTCCATGGCAACCGCCGCATTGCGCGCCAGATTGTGAATCAGGCGCATGAGTTTCTGCTCATCAAAAGTAGGCGGTCCCATCGTATTGTGCATCGATCTTCAAAACAACATTGTGACCGGCGAGAGCGTGCTGCAATTGCGTTTTCACCTCTGCCAAAAAGCGATGGACAAACACCTTGCGCACGAGCAAGTTGGTCTCACCACGCGCGAAGGCAAGAACCTCTTTGGTCATACCGCTCATCAGATCAAACTGATGCAGTACCTGCTCCACGTAGGCCTCACGATCTTTGACACCATCTGTATGCGCCATGAGCTGCGCATAGCCCGATATAATTGTCATCGGTGTCTTGAGATCGTGCAACACACCGGCCAACATCTGGCCAATTGACGCGAGCCGGTCCTGATCTTGATGTTCACGGCGACGACGGGCCAATTGGATTGCCTTGGACGCTTGCCCCCCAATCAGAACGAGTAGCTTTAAGTCACTGTCAGAAAACCCCTTAGGACTGTCACATTTATCCATCAGTGCAATCGTCCCGGTGAGTTCACCAGCGATCAGGGGCGCAGCCATCAGTTGTCTGGGCTGAAGCCCAATGCTCGCAAACAAATCGCCATTGTCTGGTGAATTGTGTCGTGAATCGCTCCCAGGATCGTTGACGATCAATGGCAGCCGATTCGTTGCAACCCAACCGATCACACCATCGCCAATGGGAACAGCTCGATGGAGTAAATCCCCGGCGAACGGCCCCACAGCAGTACGAAACCGTAACAGCTTCCCATCCTTATCAGCCAGAGCAATCGTTCCCTCTTCGGCGCCGACAATCTCCATCGCCCGCTGGACGATCCGCTTGAGCAACTCATCGAGATCATGTGCGCGGTTCATCTCGCGCTCAATCTCAAATAGCACGTTCAGCTCATAGCTTTTCTGCTCGAGCTTGCCCTGTGCTTCCGTCAGGGCAACGTTTTTGTCGACAACGCTATGGTATAGTTTTGAGTTTTCAATCGCGATTGCAGCTTGACTGCCCAAAGCGGAAAGTAGCACCTCGTCGTCAGCGGTAAACGGTCCACCTTTCTTATTGAGCACCTGGGCAACACCGACAATTGCTCCCATATTGTTGCACATTGGGACACACAAAATCGATCGCGTTCGATAGCCAGATTGAAGATCGATCGAGGGCTGAAAGCGATTGTCGATGTACGCATCGGGAATATTGAGCTTCTCACCGGAGGCTGCTACCCAACCAGCAATCCCCTCGCCAACCGTCAACCGGATTTCGCGTAACTCTCCCCCCTGTAACACGCGCGACCACAACTCTTTGCGGTCGTCGCTCATAATATAAAGCGTCGAACGATCCGCCTCCATGAGCAACGTTACCTTCTCCATGATCAAAACGAGAAGTCGCTCTAGATCCAAACCGGAGGACAGCGCTTCACCGATCTCCCGGACAAGGGCGAGCTTCTTTTTGGCATGCTCGAGCTCTGCCACCACCGAGGAAGGTTCGGGTTGTTCTAACACACGGGAAGCTTCCGCAGAAATTTCAACGGACGAGCCTTCGGCGGTCAGTTTGGGAGGCGCTTCGTGAGACACAGACTGTTTTCGATCATACACGTAGAGCACAAATAACGAAACTACGTTTGTCCTGGCGCCTACTCGCCTGTGTGTAGGTGAGGGGGAATACGCAAATTGCGTTCGACAGCTGCTGGTGACGGATAGACCATGTACGCAAACATCCCATTCGAACATGGGCAGGAGACATCTTCGTACAATCCATTGGAGCCCTTGGCGCGTCTCCGCTGCCCGTGGCATGATAATAGGTAGTGCTCAGCAACCCGCAGCGTTGGCTACAGGTAGCCGTGGCAAGCGCATTCCTTGCGGGCTGGCTCGATGTGGGATTTAGTTTTTCCCGCTTTTCCCTGACGGGGTTCCAACTCATATGGCTTGCTATGGGCTGTTTTGCAATTACGGTACCCGCCATTTTGATCCTGATGGTGAGTGGGTCACTGCTATCGCGCCTCGGGCTCACAACCATCCTTCACTATCTCGACCGATCTAAATTGCGACGCATCTCTGTAGGCGTTGTGAGTCTCGTGTCCGCGGTGCTATTTCATTGTGCCCAACGTCTATCTCTATGTGCGACTTTATCTCGTGATTCACATGGCCTTGTCCATCGTCACGCTCTCGCTTGTGGCTTTCGGCATCACTCGTTTGTGGCCCCGATCCCCCAGTCAACCCGCCCCCGTCGGTATATGGCACCTTCTCGGCGCGATCGGCGCTTGGTCTGTTGTTCTGGCGACATTTTTGTGGGCACTGCTTTCGCCCGAGAGAATGCTTCGCCATCCTGCGATCGAACAAACTGTCCTTCTCGCCCACGGACTAATTGCTTTAGATCGCACCAGCAACATCTTACAGATCGATTCGCATCCATCCGCGGCAACGCTGCCGCCAGAATGGGAATCGTATACGATTCCAAAACCCGTGATAGCCAAGGGCGCGTTCAAACATCGCAACCTCTTCGTCATCACAATCGACTCACTCCGAGCGGACCGACTCCTCGCCACCGGGGCAAACGCCCCGCAGCTTCCCGAGCTCGAGCGCCTCAGCAAGGGAGTCCATCTCATTTCGCCGCGCCTTCGCGCCAAGCTGCTGGACCATTCACTCCATGGCATCGATCTTGACCGGATACTGGCCCTCGCAGCTGCGCTTCACCAACGTCTCGGTCAAACCGGGTCTTCACTTCATCCGCAGATCAGCAGATACGTTGCTCGCAAACCCGGTCGCGCGGCGCCAAGTCACCCCTGTTCCCATCGATGAGCCGGCGCCAACGCTCGCAAAATTGCTCAAAACCGCCGGGTACCACAGTATCACGGTCGCGCCGTACGTATTCTACCTTCGCAGTGCTGGCTTGACCCGCGACTTTGACATTGTCGACGACAAGCCCTACCGATCCGGAAAGATCGATGGAAGCGGGGTTGTCAACGTCGCACTCGTTGACCGAACGATTCAT
This sequence comes from Kofleriaceae bacterium, assembly GCA_965223575.1. Lineage (GTDB taxonomy): Bacteria > Myxococcota_A > Polyangia > Haliangiales > Haliangiaceae > CBDCWZ01. Next base: position 16,305 of record CBDCWZ010000103.1, on the reverse strand, counting down.
TTTCTCGATAAAAACACCAACGATAGTCCCTTCTTTGCCTGGATCCATTTTATGGATCCTCACGCCCCCTATCTTGCCCGAGATGATGTGGCTCGCAACGGTACCGGTGAGCAACGCTACGATAGCGAGCTTCGTTTCGTCGACAAAGAAGTCGGCAGACTCGTAACCCAACTCAAACGTCGAGGACTACTGCAAAACACCATTTTGGCAATTCACGCCGATCACGGGGAAGAGTTCCGCGACCACGGCGGACAATTTCACGCAACCACGCTGTACAACGAGGTCGTCCAAGTCCCGTGGTTGCTCAGGCTGCCCAATGCAAAACATGCTGGCCGGGTCATCGAGCCAGCCGTAAGCTTGACCGACCTTACCCCAACGATGATGGACCTCCTCGGGATTCAATCGGACGCGGTATTTGCGGGCCGAAGTTTATGGCCTGTCATCGAGCACGGGACCCATACGGTCAGACCTGTGGTTAGCGAGTGCGACCGATTTGGCCGCAGCAAACGCGCCCTGGTTACCGGCGACAACAAAGTCATCGTCGATTCCACATTGGGAACCGTGGAGATCTACTCACACACCAAGGACCCGAGCGAGCAAAACAATCTAGCAGCAGACGATGGCCTTCGGGAAGCAATGCTTTCGCAGCTCAGAAGTATCGAACAAACCATGCTCCGCCACCGAGCATCGCCCACGCAGGACAAAGCAAAAAAACTCCCAATCGAAAGTAGGCGACTCCCTTGACCGACAAAAAGCAAAGCGAGTCTCCCCTAGGATTTGATAGAAAAGCTGAATGTGAGCGGCTACAAAAAATCGCCAGCACATACAACACCAATCCGGAGGCCAATACCGAGCAACTTGCAAATCAATATGCAGCACAGCGGGCCATCGAGTACGTTCGCGGTCCAAACGTCATCGTACTCGGCGCGGCGACTGCAGTATGGGCCGACCCATTGCTCACAATGCTCGATCAATTTGACACCGTCGATGCCGTCGCGAATCTGGTCAAAAATGTCGAAACCCGCTACCGCGATCGGGTTCGCGGCTATGTCTCTCTGTTCGAGGAGTTTTGCCCCGATCGCCTCTATGACACGATCGTAATGGGACACATCCTCGAGCATGTCGTTAACCCGGTCTCACTGCTCAGGCGAGCACGCGGTTGGCTCAAACCACAGGGACGAATCCTAATCCTGGTGCCTAACGGCGACTCCCTCCATCGCTTAGTCGGCGTGAAGCTCGGGCTACTGCCCGAGCCGACCGCGTTCACCCCCGGAGACATCGCCCTGGGCCACCGCCGCGTGTATCAAAAAGGCACCCTGCGCCAAGACGTCGAGTCGGCGGGCTTTCGTTGCCAACACCTTACAGGGTTGGTGCTCAAGCCGCTTTCAAACAGCCAAATGGACCAATGGGCACCAGCGCTTCGCCAGGCATTTTTCGCCCTAGGTGACACGCTACCCGATGTCGCGTGCATATTGCTGTGTCTCGCAACCCAAGCGGGGCCCCCACCTGAGGATCCTGTCTAAATGACCGAGCAAACGATCCCCAATCTTACTCTCGTCGTCCTTGCATACAACGAGGATAGGACGATCCAACCGTTTCTCAGCGAGTGCCTGGCCTATCTCGATACGCTGTCCGAGAATCCTCAATCTGGAGGAGCCATCAAATCATCGTTGTAGATGACGGGAGCACTGATAACACCGCCGCAAACGCCAACCAAGTGGCGCAGCGCGATGCACGAGTCAAGTGATTTCTCATGGTGAAAACCGCGGAATGGGCGCGGGCATGCGCACTGGCTTTGCCCATGCTGAGGGCGACTACGTGACCATTCTCGCTGCCGATGGCCAAGTGAAAGCGCAGTCTTTGGACAAACTATTGCCCCTTCTAAACCAAGCGCCAATTGTCCTGTCCGTCTACGAGCGACGCCCCATGAAGCGTTCCGCGCCGTACTGTCAAGTGGACTCCGCACCGCAATGCGAACCATCCTCGGCGTCTCGTTTCAGCTTGAGGGCATCTATCTGTTCCCCGTCGCGCTCGCCAGGGAGACAATCGGACTCGACTGCATCCAGTCGAACACCTTCTTTTTTAGCTTCGAGCTCATCAGCCGAGCAATATTGCTCGGCTATGACGTGATTACCACCTCGATCCAACCGCTGCCACGCAAACACGGAAGCTCCAAAGTCGCCAATCTTCGCTATATCGGTCGAGTCGCAAAAGAGCTACTATCATTTCGTGCACAGCTATTTCGCGAAGGTCGCTGGCGACTACCGCGCACGCCAAATGAATCGTAAGGCTTTTGAAGGAGAAACCACTATGTACAAAACAGCAATCGCGATCCTATTTAGTCTGTTCCTATCATTGGCGTCAGCTGCAAACCGGCGCAGGTGGGTGAAGCTTGCGGCGGTTTTACGTTTACCAATGGGTGCAAAGCGCCCTCAACCTGCATCCAGACGCCTAATGGAGGCGTTTGCTCTGGCGACAGCTGCATCCCCTCGGTGAAAGACAGCTGCCCAAAAGAGTTTACCTGCGTCCAAGTCTCCGCGAGTAACGGCCTATCCATGGGCGGCCACTGTCTGCCAACGGCGAAAATCAAAAAACAGTGACCCAGCGCGTTGGCCGTGCTCAAAAAAATGGTCACCTTTTGCACTACGTTTAATCGCTCGGCCCCGTCTTCCTCATAGGGAGGAGATAAGCATGTCTGTAAAGACGCGTACCTTCTGCGGAATATAGGCCCGCGAAGGATAGACGAGCCAAACGGAACTCTCGAAAGAAGCGCCCGCTGCCTCCCACTTCGGCAGAACCTTGACAAGGGATCCGTCCCCGAGATCGTTCTCAATCGTCCAATCCGCTAGCAAGCCAAGACCTATCCCTTCCCGAAGGCATTGACCAATGACCGCGGCATTCGACACTGTGACTGCCGGATTCAACGAGACACTCGTTTCCGTTCCGCCTTTTCTGAAGCGCCAATTCGTTTTGTAACCATCAAGAGAAAACGTCACGATGGGATGATGTTGAATGTCTTGCGGCGATCTGATCTGCTTGGCATCTGCGAGATATGTTGGGCTGGCCACGACAAAATAACGCACATCGCACAGTTTTCGCTGAGCGAGCGAACTATCATCAAGTGCACCGTGACGAATCGCGACATCGATGCGCTCTCCCACCAGATCGAGGTAGCGGTCAGACAGTACCAACCTCCAACTCAATATCCGGATAGACGGTCCGAAACGTCTTGAGCATGGGCGCGATCACAAGCTGGCCATAGGATACCGATGCGGTTATCCGTAGCCGACCTGAAGGTCCTTTGGATTGGTCACGGAGCGCTAGGCATGCGCTGTCAAACTCTTCGACCAGCGGTGCAATACGATGAAAGAATGCCACACCAGCCTCGGTCGGGCTGAGTCGCCGAGTTGTCCGGTGGAATAGCCGCACCGCAAGGTCGGCCTCGAGGGCGGCAATCGCCCGGGATACTGAGGACGCCACAACCCCCTGCTCTTTTGCAACCGAAGCAAATCCGCTTGCGCGATACACCGCGACAAATGTTTTTAGGTGCGCAATATTCATTAGTGCAAGATATGCATTAATAATATGCATTACTTGCTCTTTATTGCAACATAAGCTTTATGGTTAGATCGAGCCATGATAATGACACCCACACCGATTGATCTACGAAATCGAGCTGCAATTGTTACCGGTGCAAGTCGCGGAATTGGTCGCGCGACCGCAATAAAGCTGGCGGAATATGGAGCGTCTGTCGTTCTTGCTGCCCGAACCAAAACACAACTCGTAACCACCGCAGAAGAAATCAAATCCGCCGGCGGCAAGGCTGAATCTGTGATTTGCGACGTCAGCCAATTTCACGACCTTGCTGCCGCAGTCGACCGATGTCTACACCGCTTCGGCCGCCTGACATTCTCGTGAACAACGCCGGCACTATCGATCCCATCGCACACATTGCCGATTCCGATCCATGTGCGTGGAACAGAGCAGTGGACGTGAACTATAGGGGGGTTTACCATGGCCTAAGAGCCGCCATCCCGGTCATGACAAAGCAAAAAGCGGGCGTCATTGTCAACATCAGCTCGGGAGCCGCCAATAGCGCTCTCGAAGGGTGGAGTCATTATTGCTCAACCAAGGCGGCCGCCAAAAAACTCACCGAATGCGCCCACAAAGAGTGCTACCCCCTCGGAATCAGAATCGTCGGCCTCAGCCCAGGAACGGTCGCCACCGAGATGATAGAAAAAATAACAGCTTCTGGAATCAACCCAGTGAGCAAACTCGATCCCTCCGTCCATATTCCTCCCGAATGGGCAGCGGAGGCCGTCGCCTTTTTGTGCACCGATGCCGGCGATGAGTTCGCAGGCACAGATTTTTCAATCAAAACCGACGTAGGACGACGACGCGTCGGTCTCGGTGACAATCTTCAAACAGTTCAATGAGCATCGGCCCAATTGGTGGCGATCCCAGTGTCCACTTTGAGCGGGACCTTCAGCGAGTACGCTCCCTCCATCTTCTCTTTCACCCGCTGGGCGACCTGTTCTGCTTGATTCTCGGATACCTCGATGAGTAGCTCGTCGTGAACGGTAAGAAGAATCTGAGCGTCGGTTCCGGACGCGACCAGTTCTTTGTCGACGGCCAACATCGCGAGTTTGATAATATCGGCGCCGCTGCCCTGCATCGGTGTATTTTGTGCAATCCGTTTTGCTGCCTGGCGGCGCTGGTAGTTTTTTGATGCAAGGTCGGGAACGGGGCGGCGGCGCCCCAAAATCGTCGTGACATATCCAGACTCCAGGGCGGACTCGACAATCTGATCCATAAAATCGCGAATGGTCGCAAATCTCGCGAAGTATGATTCGATATAACCTTTCGCTTCTTTGCGCGGAATTCCCAGTGCACGCGACAGTCCAAAGTCCGACTGGCCGTAGGCCAATCCATAGTTGACAGCCTTGGCGACGCGCCTCTCGTGAGCACCCACTTGACTCGCCGGGATGCCGAACACCTCTGCCGCAGTCTGCGTGTGGACATCGTCACCTTCGCAGAAGGCTCTCAATAGCACCGGGTCGCCGGATAGATGGGCAAGGATGCGGAGCTCAATTTGAGAATAGTCGGCAGAAATTAGCGTCTTGCCTGGCGACGCAATAAATGCACGACGAATCTCTTTGCCAAGGGCACTGCGAATCGGAATGTTTTGCAGATTGGGGTCTTGCGAAGATAGTCTTCCGGTCGCTGCAACCGCTTGGTTAAACGAGGTATGAAGCCGTCCGGTGTTTGGGTTCACCAGGGGTGGCAACGCATCAATATAGGTGCTTTTTAGCTTTGTCAGCTCGCGATACTCCAAGATCGGCGCGATGATTGGATGATCATCGATCAGACTTTCCAAGACTTCGTGATCTGTAGAGTACCCGGTCTTGGTTTTCTTCATCTTGGTGCTATGCAGCCCAAGTGTGTCGAACAAAAACGCGCTCAATTGCTTTGGCGATCCCACGTTTAACTGCTCACCGGCAATCTCGTGAACGCTCCGCTCGATTTCCGCAAGCTGCCCTGACACCCTCTCGGAGAGCTTGCGAAGAAAACTGACATCGATCAGGACGCCAATGCCCTCAATCTGGGCAAGTAGCCGGCTAATTGGCAACTCTAACTCGTGAAGCAAACCGCTTAATCCAAACCGTGTCAGGTCGCTACTCACTCGGTCACGCAATGCCAACAGACTCTCCGCCCGCTTTCCCGAGTACTCTGCGGCCTGCTCGATGACAATCGACTCCATCGGCTTGGCAGACTTGCCAGTTCCAAGCAACTCCTTTCGGGTCATGATTTTCTTCCCGAGGTAGTGCTGCACAAGCTGCTCCACTGTATTTGCTGCTCGAGATGGGTCTAGAAGATACGCCGCCAACATCGTGTCACATACGATGCCATCGACCTCTAAGCCGAGGAGTTGCAAGCTTCGGTGCAGCGTCTTGGCATCATGACAAACCACTTTGATTGCCGGATCGGCCAACACCGCTTGCAACCCGTCTACGATCAAATCGACCGACAACTGGGCTGGTGCGCTCAAGTATCGGTGCGCGATTGGAATATAGGCTGGCGCATGTCCCTCCACCGCAAGGGCCAAACCGACAACATGGGTTCGGTCCGCCCGATCCCCATCGGTATCGACGCGAATCGCAAACTCACCTGCTTCCAGGCAGGCGCGGACTTGCTCCGCAAGCGTCTTCGTGCTGTTTACAACAATGGGATCATGGGCGGCAGGGGCCTCTGTGTCTGCAGTATTCGGCTCGATATCCAATGCCGCCAGCAGCTGCTCAAACTCGAGCTCTTGAAGCAGATCTCGCAGCACCGTGCCCTGCCAAGGCCCAGGCACAAGCGCCTCCAGATCCATATCCAGGGAAACATCTTGCTTAAGCGTGACCAACTGACGCGATAATGCCAGCTTGTCGAGCTCTTTTTGATCGCTAAAGCGCTCTTTCTGTTTGCCGCGCATGTCGCTAACATGAGCCAAGATCTCGTCAATTGTCCCATGCTCTGTGAGCAACTTGGTTGCCGTCTTCTTTCCGACACCGGTCATGCCCGGAACGTTGTCCGAAGCATCACCAACCAAGGCGAGCCAGTCCCTGAGCTGGTTTGGCTTGACGCCAAACTTCTCGACAACGCGGTCCTCATCATAGTGAATCTGGCGCATTGCATCGATCACCGTTGTCGAGTCATCGACCAGCTGCATCAGATCCTTATCGCCAGTAAATACCGTTGCCTTCCATCCCTTGGCGTTAGCTTTGTTGACAAGCGTCGCGATCACATCATCTGCCTCAACCCCCGGGACCGCAATGACCGGCCACGAAAATGCCTCGGTTAACGGCCGAAAATAGGGCATCTGCTTGACCAGATCCTCTGGCGTCTCACGTCGATTCGCCTTGTATTGATCATCGAGCTGATTGCGAAACGTCGGCCCAGGAGCATCAAACACAACTACGATCCGCTCAGGATGCAGGTCCAAATGCATACGGATCAGCATACGTGCATATACATATAGGGCCCCTGTGGGCTGTCCAGCAGAATTTGTAAGCCGAATCCCGCGCTCTCCAGCGAGCCCATAATATGCGCGAAAAATATATCCGTATCCGTCGAGTATGTGGAGGCGCTCCATGCCCGGACCCTACTATCCACGCCCCGCCGCATGCCACAGGCAGACAGAACTATCGTTTCAGGAGCAGGTAAACAACGATGCCGGCAACCGCGAGCAGCAGGATATTGCCCAACCATCCCGATTTCTTGGGGGCTGCCTTCGAGCCAACGAGTTGTTGAAATCCGCCTCGCATTCCCGACATCACACCCTTCTTTTTGCGACCCCCACGGGAACGCCTCGAACTCTTGCGTTTCTGTTTCGCTTTTGCCACAGCCCCCCAATTATACAGAGACTTTCGCTGTTTTTGACCGGCTAGCGGAAAAAAATCACCAATTCTGGCTGCATGGCGATATTGACACCGCTCTTTGCGACAAGGGCCGGCGGTTTTCAGCCTCCATCGCTCGGATTTTCCCGCAATGGCGCAGGACGCTCGTCCTGACGTGGTAATTTGATCGCCAAAGTAAAAACGCAGTTGTCTTGCAGACACGGAGAATCCTATGTCCCTTTGGTACACCGAAACCTTTGATAACAACGTTCGCTTTGGACTACGCGTGAAAAAGACCCTGTACCAGGGCCAGAGCGAGTATCAACGGATCGAAATCTTCGAAACCTTTGAATTTGGTCGCGCCCTAGCAATCGACGGGATCTATATGACCAGCGAAAAAGACGAACATTACTATCACGAAATGCTGACCCATCCAGCTCTCGTGACTGTACCCAGTCCGCGTCGGGTACTGATTATCGGTGGCGGTGACGGCGGAACAGCCCGTGAGGTCCTCAGGCACAAAACGGTGAACAAAGTCGTGATGGTCGAAATTGACAGCCACGTCGTTGAGGCGTGTAAAAAACACCTGCCCAACTTCGGGAATTGGCAAGATCCACGCCTTGAGCTTATCATCGGTGATGGGATCGCCTATGTGCAAGATGCGACCATCGAGCCCTTTGATGTCATTCTCCTCGATGGAACCGATCCGGTAGGACCTGCCAAAGGACTCTTTAATATCGACTTCTACCGCGGCGTCAAACGCCTCCTGCGTCCAAACGGCGTATTTGCGCTCCAAAGTGAATCGCCGATTCTCATGAATCGTATCTTCGTAGAAATCATCCGTACATTACGGACCGTATTTGCGACTGCCGCTCCCTACTTTGGTCCTGTCCCCGTCTATGCGGCTGGAATTTGGTCTTGGGCCTTTGCATCCGACAATGTGGATCCACAAGAGATTCGGTCCCAACCGATGGAGGCAATCGAGTCTGGGTGTAGGTACTACAACCGCGATATTCACAAGGGCGCCTTCGCTGTCCCCAACGCCCTCCGAACCCAACTCGCCAAATAGCAAATCCCTTATGTGGCCAAGTACGAAACAATACTTGTATTGGAAAATGATCCGTTGGATGATGGAATGCAAGGATGAATAGCGCGAAACCGCAACCAGGTGATGCACAGCCGCATGCAAGTTCCGTAGACAACGAGGACTTGGCCAAACAGTTGGCAAGCCTCAGTCAGGACGAAGCTGACATCTTTGTTCGAGCATTAGAGTTAACCATCAAACGTCGCCGCAACATGTTAATTGGCTACGTCCTATCACTCATCGCGATTATTTTTGGCATGGTGTGGGCGCTATACATGTACGGAACTCGTGAGCCCGGCACGTTTCGACTATGGGTATTTTGTGTACCGCCGACTCTTTCGGCTATCGTTCTCATCGCTTTTGGACGATTCACTCGGTTGAAGCGACGATGAGTCGATGGCGATAACGCCCCAACGCCGGCGATTGCTACTCGATACTGGACTCCATTACTCGTATCTCGAGTGGAACCCGGATGCCTCCCATACATCCACAGTCGTCTTGATCCACGGCTTTTTGGATATTGCCTGGAGCTGGCAGCCGCTCGTTGCCAGTACAATCGGATCTCGCTACCACATCGTAGCACCGGACATGCGGGGACACGGAGATAGCGACTGGGTTGGCCCTGGTGGCTACTATCACTTTCCTGACTATATCGCCGACCTAAACGCACTGATTCGCCATACAGCACGCCACAAGTTGTTTTTAGTGGGGCACTCCATGGGGGGTGTCATCGCAAGTTACTACGCTGGCACCTTTCCCGACAGCGTCCTTCGCCTCGCGCTCCTGGAAGGGACGGGCCCCGAAGAGAACACAGCTTCGATGCCGGATCGTGTCCGCAGCTGGATCTCCGGGTGGCGGCGGGCAAACGAGACACCGAATCGTCACTACCAATCCACCGCGCACGCCGCCGCGCGGTTGCGAAAACACGATCCCCTGCTGGATGAAACAATGGCCCAGGAGCTTGCCCAACACGGAACCAGGGTCACCTCTAAGGGGACGGTCCAGTTCAAACACGATCCGCGCCACCTGGCCCCGAACCCCTATCCATTTCATGTGGAGACCGCTGCGCAGTTCTGGCAACAGATCACCTGCCCCGTACTTCTACTGGACGGCAGCGATTCGAAATTTCGCACCGTGGTGGCCGATTCAGACCACCGACGCCGCCGCTTCCTCAACGCAGAGCACGACACCATCTGCGGCGCGGGTCATCGCATGCATTGCCATCAACCGACGGCAACAGGAAGTCGACTCCAGGAATTTTTACAAGACTAGGTCAACTATGCGTCCTCACCGCGCCTCGCCTGAAATTCCATGGACTTCTCTGGAGGCGCTGGGTCAATCGGGACACTCCCCTAGGTGGCTGGTGTTAAACAGACTTCGAAGCGAAAATTCGCCAGGTGCGTTGATAACGCGCACAAGATGCAGACGCGTATTGAAATACGGGGCTACATCTTGTGGCGTGTTAGCGACGTGCATGGCGAATTTGCAGCCGGAGGATGTTTAACACCAGTCACCTAGAGCACCGGGCGAGCGGATGAGCTCCGGCCCCTGCTGAGTCTAAATCAACAGTCTACATCAGCGCTGTGGTCGTAACCCCTCCTGGGTACCATCAGCATATGGCTGCCAAGACGGCTCCACCTTCTTCTCTAGGATTTGCGCCGTTGGAACTGACCGGTGGTTATGCGCCCCTGGCGCACAGCAGCTGCAAACAACGAATACGTTCTCATCCTTCACGGGCTCTCTCCTTTGAATCCAGGTACTCTAAATTTCAAAGCGAATCGAGATCAACAGTTATCTTGCAAGGTCCCTTAACTGCTTAGGTTTATTCTTAGCCAGGCAAAATCAACATTCCCCATTCGGCTCCGGATTGGCTGCTTTCGCCCAAAGCGTCATCTGCCCTTACCCCTGCCGATCCCCCCTAACCCGGAAACATCACGCTCTGCGCACGTCCTCACCAAAGCTCTTGTTCCCACGCAAAAATTTCAATCTGGCAAATACAACCAGTATTCCCTGCAATTAAAAATCTCCGTGTGAAAACAATGCCTTTGGCGATCTTCGTACGCATCCGTGATGTTTCCGGGCTAAGCACAAGTTCGGCCGAGGGCCAGACTGTTATCTCCAACCCCCGCTATAGAGATCAGGTCGCGCGACTGCAGATTCGAGTGCGACAATATACGACGACTGCTCGGTACCCCTTGGCCATTTGCGTCCGTACGATGCTTGTCAAAATCAGAAACCCAACACACAATCCCGTACTTATAACCGCAACCTTCCACCTTGAACGGTATTGCTTTCTGTGTAACGTTTTTACTATTCCTCTGCACTTTCTCTACTCTTAAGACGTCATTCCTCGATGAGTTCATTTGATCAATTATTGTGGGGTAATCCAGCGTACCTAGACGAGCAGTACCAAAAGTACCGCCAAGATCCAGGGTCGGTGGATCCATCCTGGGCAGCATTCTTTCGGGGCATGCCTGACATTCCGAACCTTCCAACTCCCGGTGGTCACGTTACGGGCTCGAGTACCGGGTCCAATGGGCACAGCAACCAAGCCCCAATCTTCTTGACCGCAAACGGTCGGGTTCCAGACGGACTCCCCCGCAGCGACCGATTTGCGCCAGGGATCCAGATCTATGACCTTGTCCATACCTATCGAGAGTATGGACACCTGATTGCCAATATTGATCCTCTCGGCCGTGGTCCAACCGAGCACCCCTTTTTGCACCTTTCGGAGTTTGGTTTTACCGAATCTGACCTCGATCAGACCGTCACCTGTTCCGGGTTTCACGGTCCCCGGCGAGGCTCAGTGCGCGAGTATCTAGACTTTCTGCGCGAGACTTACTGCGGTCCCATTGGTGTCGAGTACATGGATCTCATGCACAAGAGCGAGCGGGACTGGCTTCAAGAGCGGATGGAGCCGATTCGTAACCGCCCCAAGCTCACCCAGAAGAAAAAACTAGAAATACTCCGCCAACTGATCGCCGCCGACCTATTTGAAGAAACACTCCATCGCATGTATCCGGGCGGGAAACGCTTTTCACTCGAGGGAGGCACAACGCTCATCACCCTGTTGGATGAGATGCTGCACGAGTCTGGGCGGCGTGATGCCGAGCAAATGGTGATCGGCATGGCACATCGCGGCCGGCTCAATGTCTTGGCAAACGTCATGCAAAAGCCACTGGCATATATTCTTGCCGAATTCGAAGGACGCCCTTTAGCGAGCGCGGTCGAGGGCTATGGGGACGTCAAATATCACATGGGCTACTCTACCGATCGCGAAGTCGACGGAAAGATGCTTCATGTCTCTTTGGCATTTAATCCCAGCCACCTCGAAATCGTAAACCCCATTGTTGAGGGAGCCGTTCGTGCAAAGCAGGACTTGTTATGTGACACGAGCCGTGAGCGCGTCATCCCACTTTTGATCCATGGAGATGCTGCTTTTGCCGGACAAGGGGTTGTTGCGGAGACATTTACCTTAGGAGGACTATCCGGATACTGCACCGGAGGAACCGTCCATATCATCGTCAATAATCAGGTGGGATTTACGACGGATCCAACCGACTCGCGATCTACCCAATATGCCTCAGACATCGCAAAAACGGTTCGTGCACCGGTGTTTCACGTCAATGCCGACCACCCCGAGGCCGTCGCATTAGCAGCTCGGCTGGCGATAGGCTATCGACAACGGTTCCACCGCGACGTGGTCGTTGACCTCGTTTGCTTTCGTCGCCATGGCCACAACGAACTCGACGATCCGACGTACACCCAACCAACCATGACAAAGCTGATCAAAGAGCACGAGCCGGCATGGAAAATCTACGGTGACAAGCTAAAACTCTCTGGCAGCGTATCGACTGAAGATATTGACACCATGGTAAAAAGTGTGCGCAAGCAAATGCACGTTGCGCGCGACGAAGGCAAGGCCATGTCGCAGCAGGTCATGCAATCGCTGGGAGGGCGATGGCAGGGTATCGCCCCGGGAGGTGACGAGTCTTCCAACGTTAGCACCGCCGTCCCAAGCACCAACTTGCATAATATCGCCAAGGCACTGATGAGAGCTCCAGAGGGATTCCAGTGGCACAAACGCCTCAAACAACAAATCGCCAAACGAGCAAATACGGTCCTGGACGATGGCAAAGTAGATTGGGGATGTGGAGAGGCCCTTGCGCTGGGCTCGCTGCTCATGGAGGGAACACGGGTCCGCTTTTCCGGTCAAGATGTCGGACGGGGAACATTTAGCCACCGTCATGCGATTTACGCAGATCAACAATCGGGCGAAAAATACGTTTCCCCTCAACCACATCCAACCCGATCAAGCCTTCATGGAGATGATCAACAGCCCTCTTTCTGAGGAGGCAGTCTTGGGGTTTGAGTATGGCTATTCCAGCGCCGACCCGTGGGCACTCGTCATCTGGGAGGCGCAATTTGGCGATTTTGTAAATGGCGCCCAAATCGTCATCGACCAATACATATCAAGCGCAGAGTACAAATGGGGTCGCATGTCTGGACTCGTCATGCTGCTTCCACACGGGTACGAAGGCCAGGGTCCCGAGCACTCCAGCGCACGCCTTGAGCGATTCCTTGCCATGTGCGCCGAAAACAACCTACAAGTTTGTAACTTCACAACACCGGCCCAGTATTTTCACGCGCTGCGCAGACAGATGCGCCGAGACTTTCGCCGTCCGCTGATCGTCATGAGCCCCAAAAGCCTATTGCGCCATCCGCTAGCGGTGTCGAGCATAAAGGACTTCACCGACGGCGGGTTTCAGCGCGTTTTAGGGGACGATCAAATTCGCGACCCAAAGCAGGTCGATCGTCTGCTATTGTGCTCGGGGAAAGTCTATTACACACTGTTTGAGAGGCGCAAAGATCGCTCCATCGACAACGTCGCCATTGCTCGAATTGAACAGCTCTATCCGTTCCCCTTGGATGAGGTCAAAGCGCTTATCGCCTCCTATCCCAATTTGCGATCTGTCGTCTGGGTCCAAGAAGAGCCCCGCAATATGGGCGCTTGGCGCAACCTACTCCACCAATTTGAACGCTGTCGCCCCAGCCACGTTACCCTGGACTATGCGGGCCGTGACTCGCGAGCCGTTACAGCAAGCGGCTCTCTGGAAGTTCATCGCCGCGAAGAGGAAGAGCTCGTCGACAGCGCATTTCAAAACGACACACCGAGAATCGTCCGTCGCAGATCCAAGGCGTAGCCGCGATATACCGCATCACACGAAGCTCGCGACTACACGTTTAGTCGTCATCGTCGTCATCGTCGTCATCGTCGTCATCGTCGTCATCGTCATCGTCGCAGCGAGGTCCTTCGCAGACGCCGTTGACCCAACATGACCGGGGGAAAAAATCGGCCAATCCGCGGGCAATCGCTTCGGCATTCCTCGGTATCCCTGCGACCGTCACAGCTCTCCCCCACTTCGCAGATTCCATTTCCACAAATGACACAATCCATATCTACAGTGCAACTCTCGTTGCAGATACCATCTGCGACACAATTGAGATTATCGTCCCCAGACTGCTCCTCGTCATCTACATCGGTCTGTTCATCTACATCGGCCTGTTCATCCTCGTCGACCGCTTGGACAGCGACACCGCTCGAGTCAAAAGAACAACCAGTGACAAGCAAAGCGAGTAGGAATACACCAAGAAACTGCGAAAATCGTTCGCTGTGTGTTTGGGTGGCCATAACAGTACCCTACGCAAAAATCGGGCCATCCTCGGATACATACAAGTCACTGATTCCCTGTCCCTTGACACCCCCTTATGGGGACTGCAAAGCGCCAAGAGGGGGTTTGTTCACCTCACATACATGTACGCCCCTTCCCCGCACCATCCCCCCTACAACGTCACTCGGTGTGATGGATAGGAGGTCAGGCCAATGGGAATTCTCGAAGATGAGCCTAGGGGGTGTCCCGATTGACCTAGCGCCTCCAAACAAGTCCATGGAATTTCAAGCGAGGCGCGGTGAGGACGCATAGTTGACCTATGCAACCGAGGCGCAACGACGCATGGAATTTCAGGGGATTGTCTGGTGGTGCATTGTTAATCGGGACACCCCCTAGTCCCGAGCATGGCGTTCGATCAACCCACCAACATCCGGCACAGCCTCAGCGACATGCCGTTTGGCTGACCCACGAAGCTTCTGATACGCCTTTTTGATCGTGCCATGCTTAGTCTGCTGGGCGCGAGCATCGGTTACCGACAGCAGATCCTCTGCAGCGGCATCCGCGTGGCCCCCGGATAAAAACGCAGCAAAACCACGACCATTTGCTTCGGTCTTCCAATCCGCATAGTAGGAATTGAGCTTGGTCAGCCACTCATCTAACAACCCATCGATAACCTCTGAGACAAATTGCGGTTTGATCCGCTTCACTGCCGCATAAGCCCCTTTTATCGCAAGGCCAGACAAACCGGACTTATTCCCAACCTGCTGGTCGATAAGAGTTGCACACGCTTGCACAAGCTCCGGCCGCTTTGGCGGCGAAGCAAAAATCTCAGATAGTGTCGTGGCCTGGCTCATAAGCGCCCAATCGTAGCGTGAAGCATCGCGCCTAGTCGAGACCTGAGTAGAGCTCATCTCACCTATTACCATCCTTCACCCACAGACAGGGGCCTCACACCAAAGCCTCTCCTGAAACTTTATGGGGCTAAAAGAGCACCTCTTGTACCGCAGGCGCATGGCAAATCACTTCCATTGCCGCCGATGGCATGTTTGCCCAGAATGACAATCACGCAAAATTCATCCCAGGCCCGCCTCCCTCACCGAAGGGGCCATAGATACCCTGTTTTCAGGCGACCCCCTGGTGTGAAACACATTCGGACGCTAAGTGTGCAGACTTGACGCAAACTTCCGAAGAAAGGTACCGACAACATTGTTGTTCGCGTCGCCATTTGCTTCGCCCATTTGAATCCCGCGTACATTGCACCATACGTTATCCGGTGTACTAACAAACGTGCCGTCTCCCTGGGAGAATGAGATCATGTCTGTGCTATCTGGTCTTTGGTATCGGTAGTCGGCTTGACCATCGCCGTTAAAATCATCGAGCATAGTTGAACCTGGAATGCACAATCGCGTGTGTCCGTCGGACAGTTCGCCGGTCACATCCGATTTACGGGCCTCCGCCACCGCAAGCTCCGGCAATGCCAGCCCAATCACAGTCATGGTACTGATGGCCAACAACAAAGTCCCCTTCGCGTTGTTGCGTGCCATACGCGCACCCTAGCGCCCCCCTTAGCCGCAACACAATGACTTTTTTTTTGTGACACCACTAAAAAGTTCCATCTCTCTGTTTTCTTCGGCTGTCCCATAAAAAAATTTAGCTGTTTTGCATAGGGAGGATCGGACATCGGGGATGGAGAGAGTAGCTGGGGCAGCTCAGATATCGGTGTCCTTCGCCGAAGACCAACAGAATCTCAGTGGTATGGATTCACGTGGTACGGTCAGACTACGTTGAGGTTAAAAGATATGTTGACAACGTCTCGTTCATGACGAAGGGGTTGCCATGCAGCTGGGGCAGATTTCTAGAGATCAGATAGTTCAAAAAGGACCCAAAATTCCTCATGGCAAGAAAATGGGTGACGCGACATACAAACGTGTTTCAGAGCCACTACTAGAGCTAGAGAACAAGAGTTTTCCATCTGTCGTGATAAATGGATCATGCGTTTCTCCTTCGCTAATTGCTTGGGGAAGCTCTACCGGTGCTTCAAAAGGGAGATTTAGCTCACGACGTTGTGCTACCCATAGGTTTCGCCCGCTTCCGGTACCACTTGCGAACACCAAAACCCGGCCATCAGGGGACAATGCAGGGTCACTCAAGTTAGTCATGACAGACGTCG
>CBDCWZ010000102.1:0-104099 GCA_965223575.1 Kofleriaceae bacterium | reverse complement strand
TTCTTCCCCCACTCGATATGCGAGGGGGCGCGTTGCTTGCGGTATGGTCATTGATTGTGTTTCTTGGGTTCCAGTGGTGGGCAGCGAGCGAAGGGGGCGGATTTCTCGCGCAGCGCCTATTTTCTTGCAAAGACGAAAAGCACTCGGTCTTGGCGATGCTTTGGTACAACGTGGCGCACTTTGTTCTTCGACCTTGGCCTTGGATCATTGTTGGAATCGCGTCCATCTTTTTGATTCCCGATGTGACTGCGTACGGCGAACACTATGATGCCGAATATGCCTACGTCATTATGTTAATGACGTACCTGCCAATGGGGCTCAAGGGGCTCATGGTAGCGTCGTTAATGGCTGCTTATATGTCGACGATCTCTACCCACGTAAATTTCGGCGCTTCGTACGTCGTCAATGACGTATGGATGCGCTTTTTTAACAAAAACGGCAGCGAGCGTTCGAATGTCATGGTGTCGCGAATCGCGTCTCTGATCTTAGCGGCACTTGCCGGGATCGCAGCGTATTATGCCGAAAGCATCGGTGGGCTATGGTTTACGATGTTTGAGCTGATGTCGGGCGCTGGCATTGTTGTGTTGGTACGGTGGTATTGGTGGCGCATTAACGCTTGGTCAGAACTCTCGGCAATGTTTTCTACGCTACTTTTGTGGTTTTTGCTCAATCATACGCCGGTATTTCATGCGTTATTTGGCGTGATTGGATTGCCCAAATATTGGCTGAGTGATTATGCGGTTCGGTTTACGCTGAACCTCGTGTTTACAACCGCGGTTTGGGTCACTGTGACACACCTGACCCCGCCAGAACCGAGTGATCATTTGATCAAATTCTATCGGCGAATCCGGCCGGCTGGATGGTGGCAGGAGATCGCGGTTAAAGCCGGGATTACCAACCATAAGGTGATGGGTTGGGAAGAGTGGGCGTGTTGGGCGCTTGGGGCGTCGGGGTTGTTCTCGATGTTGTTTGGGCTTGGGAAGCTTTGTTTTGGTGAAATTGGTTTGAGTCTAGCGTTTGGCGCATATGCGGCGGTCGCGCTTACCTTGATGTTTCGTGTGATGCGCCGGATTGACTGGTCTGACTTGAATACGGCGACGGTGCAACCTGAGGAGAAGGTTGCTTCGGCGGATGGTGAGTAGATGGGCCGTTGCTGTGACTGTTTGAGGCGGATGTCTTGTATCAAGTGAGGTCGCCGGAGTAATGGACCCATTCGCCGTGCTCAAACAGTCCTCGCCAGAGGTCGGTGGGGGGAGAGCGCGCAAGGGTTAGGCGCGGTCAGAGAGGTTGGCGGTCTGGTCTGCGGAACTGCGCGCGGCGAATGGGTCCATCACTCCTTCTGCTGCAAGCTTTGGGGGGGCGGTTCGGTGCGATCTCCGGAGTGACAGTGGAGTTTGTAGGGATGGTTTTTACCAGGATGGCGGCGTCATTGGTTGGCCCGGACGTCCGGGGGTGATGGTGCGGCGAGCGGGTTGGAACTGAGTACGGTGGGTTGGGTCAGTTTGGAATGATATGGGGGGATGTTGGGGTGAATGCCGGACGTCCGGGGTTTGGTTTTCGGACAGTTTGAGGGGATCCTATATAACTAATTTTGCTGGGCTATTGAGTGTTGTTTTCGCGGGAAGGATCAGTTTTACGGGCATTTTTCACGTTGACACAAATGGGTTCGCGTACTAATTACAAAGGGTAGATGGGTACGGGCTTGCATTACACAAGGGGATGTTTGGTTACTGGGGCTCGTGTAATGATTCTCGTGGTTGCCGTGCTGGGAGGCATGGTTGGCTGTACCGAGCGTGAGACGACGGCACTTGATGACGTTGCGGTTGTTTCCATTATTGACAGTGTTACTCCTGGGCAGACCCATGAGTTTGTTGTCTCTGTAGATCCAGCGTCGGGGGCACGCGAGCTTCGCGTCGAGGTCCGCGCGATATTTGACGACGGCTCTGAGGAGTACGGAAAAATAGAGCCTATCGTGGTAACCGATCAGGGTGGGGGGATTGATTTCCCGATTTCGCTTTACGTCAAACCAAAGCTCGGCGAGGACGCGCCACGAGCACAGCGGGTGTTTATCTCGGCGGAGGTTTGGGAGATTGGGGCAGGTGAAGGAGATTTGGCGTTAGTTCGTTCTAGGCGCAACGTGAGTGTGTCACCGGCGGTCGATGTCGTTAGCGATATTATTGTGGATGCCAATGCCTCGATCGTGGCCGGTCAAGAGTTTCCGTTTACCGTCGAGTACAACAAAGAGCCAGGTCAAGAGCGCGAGATGTATCTTACCGTTGGTGTTGTTGTGGATGGTCAGTTCGTAAAATTGTCAGCACCATCCCCCAAAATTGTTCTGGTGGATAACACCGCGAAGCTTCCCGTTAGCATCCAGGTTGTCTACAACGTGCTTACCCTTCTGGCAGGGACAAGCGATATTATTGTCAATGCCGAGATGTATCCGTTTGTCGATGGGACCCGAGAGGATTTTTCCAAACCCGTTGGTGCCAAAGAGATCACGATCAATAACCTCATTGTCGAAGGAGATCGGATTACAAGCATCGTTGTGAGAATCGACAACAACCCGGATGACGATATAGAGGGGGAAGTGGTGAATCCAGTCAACGGGAAGATTCCGATTCCGCTAGGCGATATTTTTGCAAAAACAAAGACGATGGAGGTCGACGTTGGTTACGAGATTTACGATCTTGATCGTGAGCTTGCTGTCAATCTAGGTGGCTTGCTCAAACAGTCAAAGACGCTCAATAGCCCAGAAAAATGCGAAGGCATGGCCGACATTACCGAGCGAAAGTTTCTTACGTTTGGGCCGCGTCCCCCCGTGAATCCTCCGCCTCAGAAAAGTCCACTACCAATTGTGAGCAAGACCGATGCTCCCAATGTCGATCAGAAGCTAATAGACCAAGGTCGGGTGACGTGCAGTACAGACCAGAATCTCTGCACGTTTACGGTGCCTGTCGACGAGGCCCTTTTGGTAGAGAATGTTACCCCCGCGTTCACCTACGATGATCTCGATTCAGAAGGGATAACCGTTAGCGCGCAGTTGCATAAAGTGGATGCAATATGTGCCGAGATTGAGAACCCATCGGCAAAGTCAGAAGTAAAGGCTTCTTTTTCAAATACGCCTCCACAATAAAAATCAAATACGCCTCCACAATAAAAATCAAATACGCCTCCACAATAAAAATCAAATACGCCTCCACAATAAAAGTAAGACACACTACCTGCCACCCCGAATCTAGGGGGGGTTGAAACCCCGATCAAAAATGAAATAAATGATCAGCTAGTTAGAAGTCGGAAGTTGTCGTAGGTGTTTAATAATACATATTGACAAGAATTTTGGCTGCGGTAATGTGGACACTGGTGTGAATGTGCCCGACATCAAAGAGAGGTGACATGTGAGGTCTTTTCAATTTGCTGTATTGAGTTTCGTCTTGGCAGCAGCATGCGGGGGTAGCGATAAACAGGACCCGGAACTCAAAAAAGAGCGCGAGGTCAGTATCGTCTTTGCGCAACAAGCGATTTTGGAGTTTGACCTCGAAGTGTTCGTTGTGCCTCAGGGGGAAGAGAAAGATCCTGAGCCCGATTGCCAAAAAAATGACCATTGCATCAAGGCAACGGAGCTTTTGGGTAGTGAGGAGGATGAGGACGGGAACAAAAAGCCGATCGGGTTTCAAGTGACCTTCGCGGGTGAAAACGCCAAAAAGGAAGGCGCGGTCTTTTTGATTTCGGCCATTGCGCGGGAAAAGACCGGGGATCGTAAAATCGTCTACAAAACCGCGGACAACCTCGCGCCGGTCACAATCACGCCTGCCAAAGATGGCGAAGGCGCACTTCGCATTCAGCTGGTGATGCAGAAGGTTGATATCCCTATCACCGAGCAGGGGGTCCCGTCCTTCAGTTCGCGGCAGAGTCCCGCGGTAGCGGCTCCGGGGGCTGTGGTTGCAATCGATTTCGCCGTCATCCATACGAACCCGAAAAAGACGGTTACTGACGATGATGTCACAGGCGTGGCGAGTGTAGACGGGACTGAGCTTGTAGGGGCTATTGTCAAAAATCATCCAGACACGAACGCCCCAAGTCCGGGGCGATTGTGGTTATTAGCACCAGATTCGCCCGCAGTAGTGGATATTGTTCTTACCGTCACCGATGAGGATGGCCATACTGCGGATGCCTCGTTTAAGATCACCATCTCTGACGCAACCCGTGACCTTATCATTGATATTTTGGATGCCGATATTAACCATGGTCCCATGGTTAAAAAGGTAACCATTGATGCTCCAGAGGGGCCGATCGTAGCCGGTACCGCGGTTACGTTTACTTTAGATGTCGACGATATCGATGGTGACGAGGTCAAGGCCGTCGAGTGGGATGGGGATGGCAGTGACCCCTACAATGGTTGGGCCGGAGAAGGAGAAAATCCTTGGCCCATTGTATGCCGAGGAACTTTCTCTGACACACTCGACGGTGATGTTAAGAAAAAGATTTTTACTCTGCAGGCCCCAGGGGGAGTAAAAAGGGACGTTGAACCGCCGGTAATGGTTCCTGCAGACCCCGACCCTGTTGAGTTACTCTTTCCACCCGAGTTGCTTAAAGACGGCGGAAACCTAACCATACCGCTGGGGAGTTGCTTAATCATCGCGGACGTCGAGGATACCCGCGGGGGCAAGGGGAAGCTTATCTTCTCGTTTCATCCCGGAGCGGCGGACAATTTTAATTCTGGGGAGGACAGCACGATTGAAGTCGTTAGCACTTTCGATCGGGATCTTCGTACGAACGGCGCAGGAGGACGACCAGGAAACCAGCCAAATGGAGTTGCTCACGACGCGCAATCGAGTCAGGCGGGCGACTGTGGGTCAAGTGGGACGACAAAAGCAACGCTGTCTCATCTCCAAGATGCGAATAATCTCGGAGAACCAGTTGGTACGCCCTTCGCTGGGTTTAGTTATTCGATTGAGCCGAACAACAATAACAATGACACTGCCGAAGAACAACCGGCGCCCTGCGCCGGAGGCGAATTTGCTGCCGCAGTGATTCCTTTTGTAAACGAGGGCGCAAAGGATATCTCGCGTTTCCCGACGATGAGGTTCAGTCTGAAGAGCCTTACCGGTACGCCGGTACAGGTTCGGATTACCTTTCGCGAAGCAGACCCGAGAGATTGCGACGGGATACTAAACCCCATTGCTGAAAGTTCAGACTCCTACGAGGCAAAACCCAATGAATGGACAGAATATGAAATCCCGATTGAACTGAGCGGTGCTGGGCTTACCCCCAACAGCGAGTCATGCGGGCTGGACGAGACCAATATTGGTAGCCTCGCTTTTAAGATCGATGCAGTCGCACCGAGCGAAGGGCATATCGGCATTGATGACATCGTCTTTGTGGAGGCGAACTAAGCATATGATTCGCGCCAGCCGACTCATCGTTGTTGTTGCTACTCTTGGTGGCATCGCTATCGGCAGCCTGGGCGGTTGCTCCGTGGGCGATGATCTATCCAACGTCAATAAAACGACGACGGTACGTCTTGAGATGACCGACGATGACGACGAAGTCACCAAGCGCGTGAAGCGATATCGCATTACAGTCACACCCGAAGGGGCGAGTGAGATAGTGGTTTTTCACGATCCAAAACTCAATGATGATGCGATGGTTGCCGATGTTCCCGCCGGGCTCGTCGATTTTCGCATCGAGGGGTTTGAGTGTTTGGCAGCGTCTCCGACTCCTTGTCCAAACGAGGGCGAGGAGCCGATCATCTTTGGCGAAGATACAGTGTCTGTACCCCTTGATGGCAATATCGAGCCGATTCAAATCGTAATGCAGGTGCCGAGCGAGCCCGTGATCTGGCAGGCGCCGATCATTCATAGCATGGACGTGAGTCGCCCCCAGGTGGGACCACATTACGTCGTGCGCGAACAAATTGCGATCGAGGTTATTTTTAGCGATGACGCGGCCACCGATGCAAGTACGATCGTTTGGGAGGCCAGTGCCGGTAGTGTCGAGCCAGTGCCAGACCAGCCACACAAGGTGGTTTGGACCGCACCTAATACAATCGGAAAAGGACTGTCCGTGACCGCAACTGTGACCGATGCAACGGGACTACAGACCAAGGGGCAACGGGTTTTTTCGATCTTTGACACGCCGTCTTCGATCTTGTTTTCGACCTACGGTGGCAAACCATTGCGCTGGAGCATCAAGACCGAGTGCAACGGGCCAGGTCCAAACTGTTGGTCAAAGGGATTGGATGCCGTTAGTGTCAACGACGGCAAACTGCGTTTGACAATCACTCAGGGACACGAGCCGCCCCCAGAACGACCAGACAAAGATGGCAAGGACACTCGATCCGAGGCCGAAAAACAGGGGTGGCGCAGTGCTGAGGTATTTACTAGAACGAAGTTTGGGTATGGACAGTACCAATATGTCGTTGAATTTGACCCATCCGATGACAACAGCGAGCAAAATGGGATCGATAACCAGGCCGTACTTGGATTGTTTAGCCACTCTGAGATCGATACCAGTACGCCGCCGGATAAGATCGCTGATGAACTACGCGAGCTCGATATCGAGCTGACCGCTGCGTTTGGCCTGGGTGACCCGCCTGACAAGGGACAGGACGAGAGACGATTTGGAAACGCCCACTGGACCGTGCAGGGGCCTGATCCCAGAGGGAAGTTTCAGCCCAACAACAATGAGGACTTTAGCTTCAAACAACCCGGTGCTACGACAACGCATATGTACACCTGGGGACCTGGCTGGGTCACGTTTGAAGCGCACGATGGCGATATTACCGGTGGCCCAAAGCCAAACGGAAAGCCCATGCAGGGACCGTGGACCTATTGCGACTTTGGTATCGACCCTACCACTGTCCCCAACGGATGCGACAACACCGACATCGCCGAGGGCAATAGCCCCGTCCCTGTTCCCAAGGACGAAACCGTAAATATCAATCTGTTTAGCTTCAATTTTAATAAGGTTAAAGGCGTAGATTTCGACCCAGAACCGTTGGGTCGTACGCTCAGCGCGACGATTCACAACTTTGTCTACCGACCACTATTTCCCGACTACCCGCTCCTTTTTGAGGAGCAGTTTGCCGAAGGTTTTAAGTCATCATCACGTTGGGATGCGTCGATTTCGGAGCTCGTTCGCCATTGGCCACCCGAGCAGGCACTTGTTACAAGTATTCTAATCAAGTCTATTCCGGCAGAGGATACAGACGATCCGAATACCGAGCGCGATGAGACCATCCCGGTGCCTGCGAGTCGAGAACACTCTGTCATTGTCAGTAGTGAGCCGATTCCCCGCGCCACAGTTGACCCAGAGTCTGGTGAGGATGCCCAGCGAAGCCTGTTATTGCGCGCCGAGATCAATGAGTTTACAGCGAGCGGAGAGCTGAGCAATGGCACGTCAGAGGTCCGCATCTTGATTGGAATCGTCTCGGATGAAACGTTCTTTCCGCAGCGCAAGTTTGTCCCCTTCTTTGCGCAGAGTGCGCTATTGCTCTTTGTCGAAGCTGACTTTGTTGACGACGGTGGCAAGTCCAAACTGGACAAGCTCTATCTTGTCGTATCAAGCAAAGCCAACGATCAGGATTGCACACCAGAAATTGGCCCTTGCACTCTAATCTCCTCAGTCGATTCTGTTTTGATGCGAGAAGAAATTGTCGACAGCGAGGGTCGCTCGGCGGGTTCTATGTCGGATCTATTTCCGCTGTTTGTCGAATTGTCCATGGATGACTGGCAGGTGCAGATGCGGGCCTACAATCGGCATTATGACAAGCTTGATTTGACCGGATCAGGGGTCGCGGTGCATAACATTCACGGAGCGCTCGACAACGAGCGAGTGTTGTTTGGCAGCGAAGCCTTAATCGACTCGGCAGATAACGGCGACGGAGGCCAAGCCACCGTCCAGCAGATTAGTGTTCTGGACGGTCCGCCAATACCAGCGCCTCCCAATCTCAATTTGTCCCGTCAATGGACGGAGATTTTTGCCCGAGGATTTAGGAAAAGTTCTGACTGGATTGACAGAGATGAGTTTGTGGTCGTGCGAGAAGGCGAGGCCGGTCAGGCATTCTTGCTCAATTTGCCATCGCACGATCAGCCATCTATGATCGTTAGACAGCAAAAGAGCCCTGTCCCGGATGCCAAAAGCATTGTGATTCGGAAACGGATTAATCGCTTTGTCGCAGAAGGATCTATTTATGACGACAAGACCGAGGCGCGGGCATTTTTGGGTCTTGTTTCTGAGCAAGCCCGAAACGACAATCCGGATCATCAGTTCTCGTTGTACTTTTCTAAAAGCGCCTTAGTTGCTTATGTCGAGGGTGACTTTGTTCTTGATGGCGAAAATCCCAAGTTATCAAACATTAGATTTGTTGTGTCGGGTAAAGAGGATGGTACGGTAATTGATGGTTCGCGTCCCGATTGCACGAGTGAAGTGGAATGCAATATTATTTCTGCCAATCAAAATCGCTTTATCGGTCCTCTAGCGATCAAAACTGACGAATTAGCACTAAAGGGGGGCGACCTAGAATCATTGTTTCCAATCTATGTCGATCTCTGGGTTGACGACGATGAATTTGAGTTGCGTGCTTATGATCGCAGCTTTGCCCGACTTCCGCTCACAGGAGGGGAGGGGGCAAGTCGAGCCTCGTTTGACGCCAAGGAACGGTTTGGTAAAAACGGAAGAGTTGTATTCGGTGGGGAAGGTAGAAAGGACGCGCCTCACAATGAAGCCACGTCGCGCGGACAGGGAACCGCCGGGCTCGTTTTTGTTGAAACGCTACAGGTTCTAACTGGACCTTCGTTACCGTAGCAACTGGTGTACCGCCGACCTCTCGTACTGTGCATAACCACTGTCTGAGCACACCACTCCGCCGCCGCGGGGCGGCTGTGCGTTATCAATCAACGCCAAGAGCCGCCTAGATCGAATTGGGTGTCCCCTGCCTAGGGCACCGAACTCACGTTGAACTCCGAATGCGCAAAAAGAGATTGTCGGTTTGAGTTGTCCACCACGAACTTCCAGGCACATAGCCCCTCGGTGGTGGGGTGGCTGCGCGAGTTGCGGAACGCACAGCACTGTTCAGCGCACAGGTAAGTCCTCCTGCAGGTTTGCTCCCAGTGTACTGTGCGTGAGCACTGTTTGAGCGCAGCTACCCCACCACCGAGGGGCGGATGTGTTACCAGTCAACGCTGAGGAGACGTCTGGTCTATCTATACAAAGGTAGAGGTCTCCCCATTAGGCGCACCGCTACTTTTGCTGCGGCGAAGACTGCTGCGGCAGCGATGCGACGCCTTTGCAATAGAGCTTCGGTGCTGGGAGCTTCTCATGGGGATTAAACGGATTGATCCCGTCTTGAATTGCCAAACTCCAAGCAGTCCCACTCATGTGTGAAAGTGGTTTCCCCCGCTTAAGAAACTTGCTCGTCTTGAAATCTACGACAGCGCCAGACCAAACCCCGATACTATCGTAGTCCAGTGCACCATTGGGTTGTTGAAGCTTGCCCATTTCGTACGAAAGTGCATTTGCTTCCTTGTTGTAGTGGTTCCCTTTATCCGTCTTACCAAGAGCATGATTTGTTTTGGCCATCGCTCGCAGTGCTCCAATCAGACCGTAGGTTCCCTCAGACCAAACCCCATAAATATCGCGCCCACAGTTCTTCCCAGACAGATTCCCACTATGGGCACCGCGAACCGTTTTTCCATGGTAAATATCTGTAATTACGAATTTTTTGAGTACGTTGTCGAGAGCTGTGTTAAACCGTTTCACATATTGTTTACGGTCTTTCTCAGACATCGATAAAATCAGCCAAGTTTGCGCATCCAGAGGGCGCTCGCTTGCGGTAAATCCCTTTGGCTCATATCCACCATCAAACAGACCCGTCTTGGCGTCAAAACGCCCAAGTAAGTAGCGCCTCAGTTTTGCTGCGCGCAGGCGATCAACCCGCCTCGGCGAATGGATCAGTGCAGCATAGGCATCGACGTTATGCTCTGTGGCGATGACCTTATTGTAGTGCGTTGTACCCGTGCTCATGCATCCGTTACCGAGCTCGCCATGATAACTCCCTTGGCCCATCGTAACGGCACCGGGCTTTTCGCGGTACTGTTGCCATATCCAGTTGTTGAGCCCATTGCGAAACGCGGCAAATCGTTTGTCGCCCGTTCGCTTCTCGTAGTGCAATGTCGCCAGCGACATCCAGGCAGATTGCGCCGTGAGTTTGCGATCGTGCTCCGAATTCATCAGAGCGCTCCCATCCTCGTCATAAAAGAAGTACAAGCCTTGAAATGATCCGTGTTTGCGGATCTGTTCCAGATAAATCGACTCCCACTTCGATAAGGTCTTTTTGGCGGCTGCAGGTTTGAGCACCAAACTCGTCATGGCATTTCCGTATGGATTGGCACGAAATCTGTTGTGTCCGCCTTCGAGGTGATCTTCGTCGATGAGTCCACTTGGGCTGGAATACGCTGCGATGGATTTACGCATCCGTTCTTGAGACGGAATACACTCGACGGGTTTGCCGGTGTTCGCGCTTACTGTAGACGGCAAGACCAAGACCAGGGCTACGACAAATACCAAGTGATACCCTAGAATGCGGACGAGCGGTGGATGAGTACAGGGGTTGGGGGCAGAGAGCATTCGCATCACCTTATGACCTTACTGGTTGACGGGTTTCACAATGACGGTTAGCGGGTTTCACCATTGACACGAGATTACAGCAATGTAGGATTCAGTATACCATTGTGAGATTCGCGCATGTATACCCCAGCAGCAGAGCGGTGAACAATATGCAACTCATCTGCGGCCGCAAACGAGTCGTTAGCGCCAGTGATCCTAGGATGTTAAACCCAACAGCGATACGAATATTGTGGTGGGGAGGCGCAGTATTTGCCCTCGTTTTGGCGATTGGGATGCCAAAATCCGCCAGTGCAGACCCGGAAGCAGACGTCTCGTGGGCGACCTCGTTCATGGCCGGGTATGGGTTTATCGATGCTGACAGCGAGCTGACGCACTCGGAGCCATTTACCGGATCACTCAACAATGCCCCTTTGGCATCGATCCGGTTGCGCTATCAGTTTCACCGAATGTTTTCAGCAGAAGCGTCGGTATTGTATGGCCGCACGAAGACCAAGCGAGATAACAACAATCCCGACAAGTTGGTTACCGAGCTGTTTTCGCCAAGGATTGATGTGATGATTCATCCGTTTCGGTGGGGCAGGGTGACTCCCTACCTGGCGATTGGCGGCGGTGTTATATTTGTTGATCGAGATGAACGACTGACAGAACTTCGCTCCGCTTCGAAGGATCTCGGCTATGGTGGAAACGTCGGTATCGGTGCCGAGTATAAGATTTTGCAGGGGGTGGCGATTCGTCTAGATGGTCGCGTCTTTGGTTACGAGGCAGGTGTATTTGCGCTCAACTATGAGCTGCTCGCCGGGATCAGCGTTGGTTGGGGGGACACAACGAATGACCGAGACGGCGATGGGATCCCCGACGCGCTGGATGGGGCTCCTGATAAACCCGAAGACAAAGATGGGTTTCGAGATGACGATGGTGTTCCTGATCTAGACAATGACAACGACAAGATCCTCGATGTCAACGATAAATGTCCACTCGATCCAGAGACATACAATGACTTTGAAGACTCTGACGGTTGTCCCGATGGGAAGCCCGATGCTGACAAGGATGGCATCTCGGATGATCAAGATAAGTGTCGCACCGAGCCCGAGGATATCGATAATTTTCAAGACGAGGATGGCTGTCCCGACCTTGATAACGACAAGGACGGGATCGCCGATGCCGACGACAAATGTCCGAATCAGCCGGAGACCAAAAACGGCTTAGATGACGAAGACGGCTGCCCCGATGTACACACCGACACGGATGGGGATGGGGTATTTGATGGCAAAGACAAGTGCCCAAGCGAGAAGGAAACGTATAACGGGTTTGAAGATTCGGATGGTTGCCCGGACAAGCTTCCCAAAAAGGTGAAGAAGTTTACCGGCTCTATCGTTGGAGTCACGTTTATTAGCGGCAGGTCAAAGCTGACCGTGAATGCAAAGCGAGTGCTGAGACGGGCGGTCGTGGTACTAAAAGAATATGACAAATTACGGATCCGCATCGAGGGACACACCGATTCTCGTGGCTCGGACAAAAGTAATCTAAGGTTGTCGCAAGAACGGGCTGAATCGGTAATGCTGTTTTTGGTCGAAAACGGAATTAGCCGCAGCCGATTAACAGCCGTTGGATTTGGCGAGGCACGTCCGATTGCATCAAATCGCAACCGTCGAGGTCGGACTCTGAACCGGCGGGTTGAGTTCCATCTGATTACAAGCCGGGATGCGCAAGGTGCATCCGAGGAGGCCGAATGACTCGAATGGCTCGAAAGACAAAGGGCCGGGTCCTCAGTTGCGCGATTGCTGCGGGACTGATGGGGGTTGCGCTGCAACCTACCTTTGCGCAACCAGCTGAGGAGACTGAGGAGACCGGCGCCGCCGAAGCAAAAAAAGAAGCGCAACCCGCTGAGGAGACTGGGGATGCCGGCGCCGAAGCAAAAGAAGCGCAACCCGCTGAGGACACCGCGCAACCGAACGCCGAAGCAAAACCAAATGATGGATCCGCCGAAGCAAAACCGAATGACAAGACCGAGGATGCGAGCCCGGAGTCGATTGTCCGCGTGACGGAAGAGATCGTAAAACAGGCGCGTGCGCAAGGACAAACCCCTCGCAACATCTCAGACCTATATCTGAGAAGCGCTGGCCAATGTCGTGATTCGGGGGCGCCACCGAGCTGCGCGATTCCTTTATTTGAATCAGCTATTAAGGCCGACCCCAAAAACGCGCGTGCACATGCGGTTTACGGTGACTATTTGTCGTTTGGTTATTTGGGGCGCTTTGCCCAGGCCAGTCATCATTACTACAAAGCGCTAGAGATCCTTAAAGAATTTCCGGACCCAGCTCTCAAAAAGCGGATCAATCGTTCCTTTTCACTGCTCTACCGGGATAGGAAATTAGGCGTACCGCTCCTAGCGAACTCCAAAATTTCGGTCTTTGCGACGCCGAATGGCGACTTTCGCGAGCTGAGACCGTGGTTGTCATTCGTGCAGGTTTTTAAGCCCTCGCATGGCCTACTGCTGCAGGAGCTGGCGACGCGAAACTCGTTTCCTGGTCTTAATCCAGAGCTCATACAGAAACGAGCACCGTTAACGGAAGACCAACTCCAATTGAACCTCGGTGCGGTTGTTCGCTTTGGCAAACCTTGGCTGCCCTTTGTCCGCTACCACTACCAGGTTGTGGATATCGATCCGTTTTCTATTAACGCCGAAAGTCTTGCCGAGCCTTATGATGGTCGGATTGGCCAACATGCGATCACCATTGGTGGCAATTATCCGATCGGAACAAGCTTTGACTTGTATGCAGAGGTCGTAGGTAGCTTGCGTAAGACGAAGGTGACGGACTCGTTTGCGGACCCATCCGTTCGGATCGAGACAGAGGACACTCGCACAATCGATGCACTCGTCAATTTCAAGCGCAATTTTGGGCTCACTGTATTGCAGGCCACTGGGATTGCAACCTTTGCTAGCCATGAGAACTCTGGTAGCGATGACGATAGTTCCGATAGTCAAGTGCTATCACTTCGTTGGTCCAAATGGCCACAGCCGAAAACAAGCCTTTCGTCCAATAGTCGCTTTCTTGGCCGTCGATCAACCCACGTTACTGTGGGTGCGGTAAGAAGTTCGCGGCGGTTCAAGACAAACGGCACGACTGCGGTAACAGAAACTCGCTACTTACCCAATGCGACCCTCGAGTTGCAAGGAGTATTGGATGGCTCTGTAGATCTCGCGCTGAATTATCAATTTGGTCGCACGCATAGCGACAGGACCGTGGGCGAAAATAACCATTTCAATACGCATTCCTTCCGATTTGATCCAGCATGGTCCCCTGTGTTCCTAAACTATGATCAAGGGTTTAAAACCGGCCTTGAAGAAGTCCGGATCACACTCCCCGTTGGTGCGGAGATTGGCGCTGGGGAATATGATCGAGTCTGGGGAGGCCTACAGCTTCAACAGCGGTATGTGACCCGACACTTTGGTTTTCGGGTATTTGCCGGTGCAACGTACGGGTACTATCCCGAGCTGAAAGAGGACGCGCGCAGCGTATTCCTCGGGCTCGAACTCCAGTCGGGGCACATCAAGAAATAGCCGATTGAACGTTCGATTCACCGAGTAGAGGCTCGAAATTATGGGAATTTTGGTTTAGCGCTAGACATCCCGCGGGTCCCATACTAAGTTCCTCCGCAAAAATCAATCATTGTTTCAGGATGTTACGGCAAATATCGCGATTTCGGATGTTTGCCATGACGAAGAAAACAGAGACCTTGATACTTGATGTCCCAAGGAACCTATGGCAACCGCAAAAACGCAGTCACTCTTAGACGTTTCTCCATCGATACTCCCACCTCTAGATCCATCTTTTCGGCCAGCGATTTTGGCAAGCGATCGCTATCAGAAGGCGGTTGCGAAGGCGAAGGGGATTCCGGTTGTATTAGTGCTCGAACGCAGTGCAGGCGAAATTAGTCGCTGGGACCTACGGATTCTTCCCCCGGGCTCCGCAAATGATGGTGATACCCTACGGTATGTTGAACGGACTTTAAAATTTTTGTTGTGGTCCCATGGGGCATGCAAAGTGTATCTATCAGCGCCTCCTTTTGTAGGTGAGTATATCCGCGATATTTATTCTTTTCGTGGGCGTCGATCATTTGACGTTGAGTTGATGACACAGGCTTTTGATCGACCGTTTCAAGTCAAGCTTGTCGACGAACGGAAAATGCCCGAAGCGAAACAAACCCCATCGCTTCTTGGTGGCCATTGGGATGGGTGCCGCATCGGGTTTGATCTTGGTGCCAGTGATTACAAAATTGCGGCAGTCGACAATGGGAAATTGATATTTTCTAAAGAGATTCCGTGGAATCCCAAAGATGAACCGGATCATGACTATCACTATCAGAAGATCCAAGATGGGTTAACACAGGCGGCATCTCATCTTCCCTGCGTAGATGCGATTGGTGGTAGCTCGGCTGGAATCTATCTTGATAGTCGCGTCATGGTCGCCTCGCTATTCCGCTCTGTGCCCAAAGATCGGTTCGAAAAGCACGTACGCTCGATGTTTTTGCGATTGCGTGAGCAGTGGAATACTCCGCTTCAAGTCATTAATGACGGAGATGTCACGGCGCTTGCCGGAGCATTGTCGATGAAAAAAAAGGCGAAAGTCTTTGGAATCGCAATGGGATCCAGCGAGGCAGTGGGTTACCTGAATGCAGAAGGAAGGGTAACGGGCTGGCTCAACGAGCTGGCATTTGCTCCCGTCGACTACAATCCTCACGCACCACCAGACGAATGGTCCAAGGATTACGGTGTGGGGGCCAATTACTTTTCACAGCAGGCAGTCAATCGATTGGCGATTGCTGCGGGTATGTCATTTCCGCCGGATATGGATATTCCGACGCGTCTGTGTGTTGTGCAAGAACAGGTGAATGCCGGGGACGAAGCCGCCAGCAAAGTGTTTGAGTCGATTGGAGTATATCTTGGATATACTGTGCCGTACTATTGTCGCTTTTATGACATCAATCACATGCTTGTCCTCGGTCGCGTGACCTCAGGTATGGGCGGTGAATTAATCATCAAAAACGCCAATGAGGTTCTTGCGCAAGAGTTTCCTAAAGTGAAGGAAGCGGTGACTTTGGTTGTGCCAGACGAAGAGAGCCGCCGTGTTGGTCAGGCCTTTGCTGCGGCAAGTCTTCCAGAGATTGCTGCAGCGGGTTAGGGACGACCTAATCTTCTCAAATCAGGCTTATTTAGGACTACGAAAATGAAATTGTTCCAGGCTGCGTCTTCGGTATTTGTCCCTGATGGTTCTCCCCAGTCCGAGGCACTGTCTCGGATTACCCACCTGGGGGTAGGTGCGCACCAGGACGATCTAGAGTTTATGGCGTACCACGGAATCTTGGAATGCTTTGGGGACGATCGTCGTTGGTTTGGTGGTGTCGTTGCGACCAATGGTGGGGGGAGTCCCAGGACTGGAAAGTTTGCATCGCACACCGATGAAGAAATGATGGCTGTGCGAGAGCAAGAACAGGTGGAGGCGGCTCGAATTGGCAATTACGGAGTCATGATACAGACGCAACATCCAAGCTCTTTGATCAAGGAGCGGGGGAACCCAACGCTGCAAAACGACCTGGTGGAGATTCTCAAGGCGACCCGGCCATCGTTTGTTTACACGCACAACCCAGCTGATAAGCACGCAACGCACGTCGCTGTCGCAATCACGTTGATTCGCGCGATTCGAAGTTTGCCGATAGCCGAGCGTCCTGATGTTTTGTGGGGGGCAGAGGTGTGGCGTGGTCTTGACTGGTTGCTAGACAATGACAAGGTCGCGCTCGACGTAAGTGCGCGACCTGATCTAGCTAAGCGTTTGTCCAGCGTATTCGTCTCGCAAATATCTGGCGGAAAACAATACGATCAGGCGGTATTGGGGCGTCGACGCGCCAATGCAACGTTTTTTGAGTCCCACAGTACTGATACAGCAGTTTCCCTAGAATACGCGATGGATCTATCGCCCCTGATTCGCGATGATTCGCTCGATATCGCTGCCTATGTTGACAACTACATCCAGAAATTTGCCAAAGATGTAGAGTCTAACATTCGTGCATATTGATGTTTTGGTTTTTGAGTTACTAAGGAGAGATTGTCGTGGAAGTGATTATTCAACCAACCCCAGAGCAAGCAAGCGCCCGCGCCGCCCAGCTGGTATCGCGACTCGTCAGAGAAAAGCCGACGGCTGTACTTGGCCTGGCAACGGGGGGCACGCCGATACGATTATACAAGAACCTTATCGAAATGCATCAGCAGGGCGAACTAGATTTTGGAAAAGTCAGTACGTTTAATCTCGACGAGTATGTCGGATTGGGCGCAGGGCATCCTCGTTCGTATCATACATTCATGCATGAAAATTTGTTTCAGCATGTAAACGTCTCATCCGATCGGATCCATATTCCAGACGGGATGACGAAGAATATCCCCGAGTTTTGCGCGCGCTACGAGCAGAAGATCAAGGATGCCGGAGGCATTGACTTGCAGGTTCTTGGGGTCGGTTCTGATGGTCATATTGGCTTTAACGAGGCGACCTCTTCGTTTGCCTCTCGTACTCGGATCAAGACATTGACCGGACAAACAATGCGCGACAACGCGCAGTATTTTGATAGCCCAGATCAAATGCCAAAACATGTGATCACCATGGGGATCGGGACAATCTTAGAAAGCAAGACTTGTGTGCTCTTGGCATTTGGTGAGGGCAAGGCCAACGCGATCGCCAAAGCGATTGAAGGGCCGTTGGCGGCGATGGTGCCCGCCTCAGCATTGCAACTCCACCCCAGTGTGAAGATATTTCTCGACGAAGCTGCAGCATCCAAACTACAACTGGCAGATTACTACCGCCTTACATACGACAATAAGCCCAGTTGGCAACTCTAAGGCAGGTCATTTGCGCCGTTCCCCCATCACCTACGTTTCGTTTTGGGTGTTTTAGAAAGTAAGTGTTCCGCGATCGGTGTGGCACCTCGATAGGGGTTGACTCCGTGCTTCCATGAGAAGGCCTGTCGGTGTCAAGTCTTGGGTATCATATTTTGTAAGTTTTTATCGTATAGAGTCTCTTTTAGATCGATTTGGTTGTTTGGTTTGTAGCGACTCCGACCGCGTTTCTCGCCGATGCTTCCATTCGCACTGTTTGTGCAGCGTGATGTGCTGCTGTGCATGTTGGGGTCCGGCCCATCGTGGAGCTGCCATCTCAAACGCGGCCTTTTGGGGCCAAGCACGGTGGCGCAGTCTCCAAGACAGGGCGGGAAACGTTCGATCGAGTCATCATAGAATTGGTTTGGTTTGGATTAGGCTGCGATTTTGTTGTCCTGGTTTTGTTCTGGGTGCTGGTTTGGAAACGGCTTGTAATCCTCCCCGCTCATCCACAGTCGACACATCACGACAGCAAGTTTTCTCGCGACGGCCACGGCGGCTCGTTTCTTTGCACCTTTGCCGCCCCGTGCGGCGAGAGCCAATCCCCATTGTCTCAGTGCACTGTCCTTGCCAAACGGGCCGATGATGTAGTGGGCCGCTTGGACGAGAAGTTTTCGCATATAGGGGTCCCCGTGTTTGGTAATTCGCAGTTGCGGGTCTTGGTTGCCACTCTGCCGCTGGCGCGTTGTCAGTCCTAGATAGGGGCCGACTGACCTGGCACGCGGAAACCGTTGCGGGTCTTCCAAGGTTAAAATAAAGGTCAAAGCGGTTTGCGCTGCGACGCCGACGATTTGCACTAGAGGCGCCGTTTCTGGATACTTCGTCTCTGCCATCGCCTCGATTTGCTTGTCATAGTGACGAATGTTTTCTGTAAGCGTCGTAATGGACTCCATCATCGGCGTCAGTGTCTCTTTTAAGGACCTGGGGAGCGATTCGATTCGCTTGCCAAAGCATCTTGCTGAGCACGTTGGCATCCGGTATCCGCAAGCTTTGACTTGTCCTCGTACGGAGTTAATCAGTGCGGTACGGCATTCGACCAGTGCTGCCCTTGCACGAATCAACGCGAGATCAGCGTGAATGACATCAGAGCGGTGTTGGATTGGCGCCAGGAGCTGGGGGTCAACACGCCCCAATCTTGCGAGCAGCTCTGCATCGGTTTGATCGTTCTTGTTGTGATTCTCGGCGATCAACCGTACTCGGCGCGGGTTGGCGACAATAGTTTCGTGTTTTAGCTCTTTGAGTAACGTACTCACCCAGCGCGAGTGACCCCCCACCTCTAAGACCACTCGCATGGGTTCGCGCAACCTGAAATAGGTTTGCATCCCTTGCTTCGTCGTCCGGATTCGCGTCTCTTCGAGGACCTCGCCCTCCTCGGAAAGTACGCAAATCACACTATATTTATCGCCTAGATCCATTCCAGCTGTTTTTGTGGCATTCTTATCCATCATGGTCGACCTCCTATAGGACTTCGAGTCCGCTACTAGTATTTGTGAGACGCGATTTTATCGTAAGCTCGTCTAGCGGGGGTCGGCCTTCTCATCCCATCTCAAACATACTCGCGCAAGTTGGTTGGGAGCAGAGCTCGCAAGAGACTGAGGTTCGCCGGGTTTAGGTGTGTGCGCTGCGTAACTGCGCGCGGAGCCAACCCTACCGAGGTGCTTTCTTGCCTCGAGAATTATCGGAAAATGCTATGGCGAAACCAGGATACAGACATAAGCAGAAAGTATCTGTGATCCGTCTAATAAAAATAGTGATTGACTACACTTATTACTGAACCCTGATGCAAGCAATCGAGCAGCTCGTTGTCCGGTGGGGGGTGCCGCGCGCAGTTCCGCGGCGCACGACAACACATCGCAAACCACCAACCTCAAGCGACTTTTGCTCGACCGAAACACGCCGTGGATGTGTGAGCACGGCACCCCCCACCGGACAACGAGCGTCGATCAGCCTATCAAGACATTGAGGTGATGCCTCTGATCAATCGTAATACTCGGCACCAAGGTGAGTAATCAGCTCGTCTCCCTTGGTAAACCGCAGTGTGTTTTTGAGCTTCATAAGCTGAATGAAGAGGTCATGCTCTGGGTAGAGCCTTGGCGGTGTCATTGGGCTCTTGAAGTAAAAAGACAGCCACTCTTGAATCCCATGCATGTTTGCGCGTTTGGCAAAATCCATGAATAGAGCGAGATCAAGCACAATGGGGGCGGCTAGGATCGAATCTCGGCACAGAAAGTTGACCTTGATCTGCATCGGATAGCCAAGCCATCCGCGAATGTCGATGTTGTCCCATCCCTCTTTGTTGTCCCCACGTGGTGGATAATAGTTGATTCGGACAACGTGGTGAAATCCTCCGTAGAGATCTGGGTACTTGTCCGGTTGAAGAATGTGATCGAGGACCCCCAACTTAGAGACCTCTTTGGAGCGGAATGACTCGGGATCATCGAGGACTTCTCCGTCCCGGTTGCCGAGAATGTTTGTTGAATACCAGCCTTCAAGACCGAGGAGACGGGCCTTGAACCCCGGTGCCAATATGGTCTTCATGAGTGTTTGGCCGGTTTTGAAGTCTTTTCCGGCAATTGGTGTACGCGTTTCTCGTGCTAATTCTTGGATGGCTGCGATGTCTACACTCAAGTTGGGAGCACCATTGGCAAAGGGGACGCCAAGTTTTGCTGCGGCATAAGCATAAATTTGCGAGGGGGCGATGTCGTCTGAGTTTTGCTTGAGACCCGCCTCAAACTCCACGAGCGACGAGTGTACCTTGGTCGGTTTGCGATACACCTCTGTTGACCCACACCAAATCATGACCAAGCGCTCACAATTGTGAGTGCTCTGAAATCGCTTTATGTCATCGATGAGTTGGTCCGCCAGGTCCATCTTCGACGTGCCCTTTTTAATGTGTTCCCCATGGAGCTTTTTGACGTACGCTTGCTCGAATACAGCTGGCATCGGTGCAATGGCGCTGAGTGGTTCGCGGATCTGTTCCAGTAGGCTCGCTTCCAGGACGCCGGCCCGTTTTGCGGCTTCATAGGCGTTGTCAGCAATGAGATCCCATCCGCCAAATA
The DNA here is from genome assembly GCA_965223575.1 of Kofleriaceae bacterium. Lineage (GTDB taxonomy): Bacteria > Myxococcota_A > Polyangia > Haliangiales > Haliangiaceae > CBDCWZ01. The sequence continues at coordinate 83,489 of CBDCWZ010000102.1, read as the reverse complement.
CCATATCGTCAAGCGGTGTCAGAGAAACATAATCGCGGATGCGTGGAACCCGGTTGTCGGTGCGTTTACCTAGCCGAATGGTGCCGAGTTCGGTCAGGGAGCCAATTGGCAAAGCCAACCCCTTGCGAACCGCGAGAACACCCGCGATGAAGGTGGTGGCAACTGCGCCCATCCCGGGCATGAGCACCCCCAATTTACCGGAGGCTGGTGAGACATCGACTGCTTTTCTTAAAACCACAGGGTTCTTCCTTTTGCGAGATTCGGCTCTGACCTTGCCCCACCGTTTCGCTGGGTGCAAGCACGATTCCACGAATGGACATAATTGTCTGAAAGTCGATCTATACCGCTAGGTGGCTGGTGTTAGATAGTTGAAAAGAAACTCTTTTCATAGCGTATTTCTCCACTTTTCAAAGACTGGCACTAGAGAGGCTGGATCGTCGGTCATAAGACCATCCGCGCCAAGCGATAAAAGCATGTGCCCCTCGGCTGGATCATTAATCGTCCAAAAGTCTACCCGGAACCCTAGTTTATGGCATTTGTCTATAAAAATCGACCGGTTAAGGGGGATCGGGCCAACCGAGCGAGGAACTTGTACGGCATCGCCCATTTTAGGAATTCGGGCGAGAACGGTCTGTGGCAGAGCCCAGAGCATCCCAATCTCAGGCGGAGAAAATGCAGTACTGCCGCCATATCCACGAAGTCTGACTTCAACCAGTGTGCGGAGGTGAAAACTGGCAATTGTGACTCGCTCCGTGGCTCGGTGCCTGGCGATCTGTTCAAGTACTGGAATCACTATCGACGGAGAGGCTTGTTTTATATCTACATTCAGCGGGATTCCTGGGAATTCGCTGAGGACTTGGTCGAAGCTGGGAACCGTTATTCCGATACCGGCAAAGGGCCGATCTCCGTTCGAATCAATAAACCCGTAGCCCGCGTCCCAGGTCTGGACGTCGGGCCATGTGCTCGACCGGAACTCTCGGTCTATCCCCGTCATGCGGCGTGCGTTGGGATCATGGGAAACGATAACGTGACCGTCTCGAGTGATATGGAGGTCCATCTCAAGGGCGGATACACCTAGGTCTAATGCTCTCTGGAATGACGGGATTGTATTTTCTGGGCGCTCCGAAGCTGCTCCCCGGTGCGCGTAGAGCCGGAGACCGACATTCATGAGAGATCTCCAGACTGAACAATAGTCGGATCAATGTCCGCGGACTTGGACTTCTGCAGTGGGCTTTGGCGTGCCATGTTGTCGAGTATGTCAGGCTCTGTGCTAATGTTCTACGCTATGATGTCGCCGCCAGAGGAAAACCAATGTGAGCAAGACAACCAGCCGGTGAAGACCGACCTGTGGGCGCAATATGCCAAGATGGCGTTGGCGGGAGATTCAATAAATCGGCAGCAGGCCGAGCAGATCCTTCACGCGCCGAAAAGCCAACTATTGCCACTTCTGCAGGCGGCGTTTCGCGTTCGGCGAGAGTATTACGGTTATCGTGTTCATATTCACGTGCTCAAAAACGCAAAAATGGGGGCGTGTCCTGAGGATTGCCGGTTTTGCTCCCAAAGCGAGAAGTTTGCCAGTCCGAGTGGAAAACAAAGTTTTGTCTCGGTCGATGAACTCGTCGCAGGCGCGAAGCAGGCTGTGGCGGCGGGCGCGAAGCGTTACTGTATGGTTACCGCTACCCGGGGGCCGTCTCTGCGGGATCTAAATGTTGTATGCGAAGCGGCAAGGCGGATTCAAAAGCGAAGCATCGATTGAATTGTGTGCCTCTCTAGGACTGCTAACACGAGAGAAGGCAGAGCGTTTGGCAAAAGCTGGGATCGATCGTTTCAATCATAACCTTGAGACGAGTCAACGCTTTTTTCCCCTCTGTCGTATCTACGCATACGTGGGACGACAGGGTGGCGACTATAAAAACTAGCGCGGGACGCGGGAATGACAACCTGCTGTGGAGGTATTATCGGATTGGGTGAGAGTGAGGATGATATCATTGATCTCGCCTATGCGTTGCGAGAACTAGAGGTCGACTCCGTCCCGATAAATTTCCTCGATCCACGTGAAGGAACTCCGCTGGGACAGGCTTTGCGAGTTGAGCCGACCTATGCGCTTCGTGTCCTGTGTTTGTTTCGGTTTCTTCACCCTCAGGCTGATTTACGTGTTGCCGGGGGGCGAGAGGTCACGCTCCGATCGCTGCAGCCACTTGCTCTTTACCCCGCTAATTCGATATTCACGTCCGGCTACTTGACGACCGGCGGAGCAGCGCCTAGCCAGGATCATCAGATGATTAGAGATATGGGGTTTGAGATTGAGATGGCCAATCGAGGTGAAGTCCCAAATCAGGAACCTTCCCCCGAATTGTTAGCTACGGTTTTATAAAAATGGTCCGCATCACTCGAGTTTATACCAAAGGTGGTGATACGGGGGAGACCTCGTTGGTTGGTGGAGACAGAGTTCGTAAGAGCTGTTTGCGGATCGAATGCTTTGGGACGGTAGATGAGCTCAACGCGTCGCTTGGTCTTGTCCGCGTGGTTCTTGAGGGTGCTACATGTGAGCAGATCTTGTTGCCTTTGATATCCAGGATTCAGAACGAATTGTTCAACTTGGGGGCTTCCCTAGCAACGCCCTGTGACGATCCCTCGCATCCAATTCCCAGTCTCGCGAACCGGCATTTGCAGGTGCTCGAATCGGATATCGATCGGCTAAACGCAGATCTTCCGAGTTTGGATAGCTTTATTCTACCGGGGGGCGGCCGAGTGTCTGCTCATTTGCACGTAGCACGTACCATTTGCCGACGTGCCGAGCGAAATGTCGTTCGGTTGCTGGATCAAAAAGAAGTCGTTCCGGATCTTGCCGTGCGTTATCTCAACCGATTGTCAGATGCGTTGTTCGTATTTGGGCGTTTTGCGGCACGAGCGGAGGGGGCCAAAGAGCCGCTTTGGCGTCCCGAAGAGACATAACAGCGTCTCAATGAGACTTCGCGGGACCGTGAAGCCCCCGGCCCGGAAACATCACGGATGCGTGCGAAGATCGCCAAAGGAATTGTTTTCACACGGAGATTTTCGATTGCAGGGAATACTGGTTGTATTTGCCATCGCTCAACTCACACAGCAGCATCTCGCGTCTGCCAGCTTGAACAGTTATACTATCCCCTTGTCTGAGAAACAACAAAACGCAATCGCAGCAGAGGACGCGATCACAAGATTACGCGAGGGCGCTTATCGTTTTGCCTCGAAGGTTCGCGGTCAAGCAGGTATTATTCTCGAAGAGCTGATTGACCCCGATGGAGAGTCAGTCGCCACACTTGCAGATGTCGAAGGTGAAGCCGGTGCTTTATCCTTAGCGATGCCAATTGACCTCATCACGATGGAAACTTGGTTGCTTGGCCAGATCGGGGATCGCGAACAACTCGATTTAGATTCGCCGGCGCATCGTGAGTTTTGGTTTAACTTTGGTGCGTGGATAGGCGAAACGTTGCGCCGGCGTCATGGTGGACACTGGTTGATCGCCAATGAAGACCCAAAATCATGGCGTTTGGGGTTTTCAAAAATCATGCTCGAGTTGGTGCCCCATATCTTCGCCGGCCAACTCTTGACAATGGGGCAAGGGGCGGTTCGCAAGCTGATTACAGAGATCGAGAGACTTCGTGAGGTCCATGAAGAGCAGAAACGCAAGGATGATGGGCAGGACATCAATCGCTTTACCGCCGAACACTACGTACGGATGCATACGATTCCACTTGGCCAGTGGATGGTGCTAAACGGTAAGTCCATCCATCGTTTATGGGGCCAGGCAGCAGCACGAGATCTAAAAAAGGAGATTCGCAAACGAGGCAAGCGCCTCTCCGCTGCGAACGCACAGGTCATTGACTCGTTAGTTGAGGCGATTGGTAAGGCAGATCCAAGTAAACCAATAGGTGCGCAATCCACCGATAGGCCTCTGTTTGAGGCAGTTGCTCAGATAGTAGGGTTGGAGCGGACCGCGGCTCCTATCGCAATGGATGTGCTAGAACAATTTGTCCTTCCAGCAATGTACATCGGGAAACCGCAAAAGTTTCCACCCCTGGGGGACGAAGATCTGGCGAATTTGCGCAAAGGGATGGAGTTGTTTGCAGTATTCGTTGACGTTGTTCCTCACAAATACGATTCAGACGACGAGGGATTTTTAAAGGCGATCCCCCAAAGAAACCCTTTCGTCGCCATACATGGACAAGCAAGATCTAGAAGTCGGTCGTGGTGATTGGATTGTCGTCGAGCCAAAGCAGTTTGGCACAATGCTCATCGACTTCGACCGTCAACGTTTGCTCGACTCTTATGATTCCTTTGTAAAGCATGTTGCCGCGATACCCAAAGCACCGAGACGCAGGGATAACGGTCGAATGCTCGCCGAAACCGCCGCAAATGCACTCGCGGACCTCAAGGCATGCGTAACCGCCGCAAGCAAACCCGGCAACATGCTCCTATTCCGCATGCTACCACCCCCCCAATAAACCTCGAGACTTTCCCATTTTCCCCAAACCCTCCCGGGCCACCACAGTACATTCCCCCCCTTGTTTCTGCTTCCCGTACCCTCTTTTTATAGTTTAACACGTCCCATTTTTTCTCGAGATATCTAGTACTACTTGGTCACTTCGGTGGAGGAGCGAGGAATGTGCCAAACGAGGCCCTATGCGAGTGCGCCCACAGCGACCGACCAAGGGCGTACTTGATGTACGTTTGACCGAGGGAGCGAGGACGTAAACCGCATAGGGACCGTTTGGTGCATCCGCAGTCTACGCGGAAGTGACCAAGTAGTACTAGGTAAGCACCGCGCTAGGGTATGGCTCCGCGCGCAGTTACGCAGCGCATGTCGCTGAACGACGCATAACTCGGTCCCTTGCGCGGTTCGCTCCCAACCGACTTGCGCGAGCATGTTTGAGATGAGCCATACCCTAGCGCGGTGCCACACCTGTCGCGAACAACTCTTTTGCCCAAGCAGCGTGTATCAAGATGATGTGTTTATTACTCTGTTGGTGCACTTGGACTTCCACCATGGTCTCTGCCGTGCTGACTCTAATTTGATTCCGAAACGAGTTTCCGCGCCTGCTCAAGCGACAAGCAAGTACTGTCCGTCCGCAACCATTCTTCAATTTCTTCAGTAAGTCGTTTGGCTCGAGGTCCCGCATTTGCGGAAACCCCAGGTGGTTTTTTGAGCCCATAGCGGTAGCTCGTGGCGCCGAAGCTGAGCTTGAGTTCTGCTCGGAATTCATCCATAGATTGGTGGCGATGTTGTGGATCTTTAGAGAGCGACTTCAGGATGAGTGCTTCCGCCGCTGGGGTAATTTCCAACTCGGGTGCGAGCTGTCGTGGCTGTGGTGGATCTTTCCGAATGTGCATTCTGAGAACATCGTCGGCACTTTCCGCCTCAAAGGGAGGATGACCAAGAAGCATGTCAAAAAGAATGACTCCCTAAGGAATAGATATCTGAGCGATGATCTACCTCTTCTCCGCGGCATGCCTCTGGCGACCATATATTCTGGGGTCCCAAAAATTTTTCGGCTTAAGGTTTGGTACTTCTTGTCAGCTGAGAGGACCTTAGCGATGCCGAAGTCGAGGACTTTTACATAGTCGTACAGATCCTCTTTTTCAATGACGACATTGCTAAGTTGGGTGCCTTTGGCTGCACTTTGAAGCGGGGGGCAAAGTACGGACAAGTTCCCGGCGGCCAGGCTTTCGGATCAGGAGAATATTTTCTGGTTTTAGGTCACGATGAATCACTTGCTTCTCATGTGCAGCAGCCAAGGCGAGTGCGATCTGGTTGGCGATATTGAGTGCGCGGTGTAATTCTAGTGTCTTCTGAGTGTCGATGACATCTTCCAAAGTGCTTCCATCCAAATGCTCCATCACGAAAAAGACGCCACCTTCTGGTATCGGGGCCAAAATCTGTGACGTCAACGATGTTTGGGATGATTGATCGAGGACGCCGCGCGCGCTTCGCGCAAGAAGCGAGTAATGGCCTCTTCAGATCCGGAAAAGTGTTCATGAAGTATTTTTACTGCGACTCGTTTTTCAATATAGATATAGCTCCCCGCGGTAGACGGTCCCCATACCACCCCGTCCGATAATCGAGTCTAGCCCGGTAGTTTCCGATTGTTGTTCCCAACCGCTCCATCTCCCCCTGATCGACCAAGGCAGCGTTGTCTTTGTCGCAGAATCGCAGCGACGTGGGATAGCGCGACCGGCAACGGGGACACGTTCTCATGCTAACGGCCCCGAGAGTCAAGGGGATGTTCTAGACCGTCCACCGGTTGAAATGGTCCTATCCGACGCAGGGATCTTGATCTTGGTCGAGCGGAAGGCGCGAACGAGGGCGCATAGCCCGAAGCCAGCTTGTGCCGTCGACAACTTTGAGCCAAAACAGCGACTTAGAGATGTTTTGGTTAGGAGTGGTTCTACGCCACGAGCGAGCAACGAAGCTCTGCGCCCAAGAAACCAGCCAGATAGGATCATAGCAAGTCGTGAGCGGTCTAGTGCATTCATCATTGGGACACACACCCTAAATTAGGGACACTCCCCTAGGATATCACGCGAAGAATGCCGCACCAACACGGCAACATTGGCTTACCAACATAGTAATGCTGGGCTTACCATGTGGGTTAGAGTCGGAGTTGACCGTAGATGAGTAACGACCGACTCTCGATAGGATTATCTGCTTTTAGATTGCCGAGTGTTACTTCGACGCCGATATCATAGCGATTTTCTGGCGTGTATTGGCCAGCAAAGGTTGCCGGAATGACGAGTAGGTCGGAGTCGAATTGACGCAAGATTAGCTCAGCTCGCGCAAGTACCGCTACCTTTTCAATAATTTGGTACACTCCACCAACGCCGACAGTTAAGTCTGGCTTACGGCCGTCGGTGTGAATCGTGATGATCTTATCGAGCGCGATGATACCGATTTGTGGTTTTGGTTTGTAGCGAAATGGCAATCCCAAGACGAAGTCAAACTTTACGCTTGGGTCTAGAGGAAGCTGGATTCCCGCGCGGATGTCGACGAGATCGAAAACAATGGACGATTCGATCCCTACATCGAGTTGCAAGAGATTGCTTCCCGAATTGCGATCAATCTCTCCTGCAATGACGTAGTCTAGCGACGCGTCAACTTGTAAGTTGTCTTTGATTCCGTATCGCGCATCGAGATGTGTGCTCCATATTTCAAAGGCCTTTGCCGATGACAGGTCGACTTGGAGCCCTAAACGAGTTTCGGCCATCCCGGCGATCAGGGTTAGGGGGCGCTTCAGCTCGGCAACGGGGTAGGTTTGTTTCGTAAACATACCGCCTGCGGTGATTGGCGGCTGTTTTTCCTGCTCGTCCTGCTCATCCTCCTCATCCTCCTCATCCTCCTCGTCTTCGTCCTCCTCGTCGTCTTCGTCCTCCTCATCCTCGTAGCCGCTGTCGGCCCATGCGGAGGGATGACCGGAACCGACCTGCCCCAAAAACAATAGCGGTAACAGCAGAGAAACATATCTCAATCGCGATCGACGCGATTGCCGAGTCTGATGATAGTTCAGAGACATGAGGGGCCGAACTGTATCGCTCGGTTGGTGGCGGGTGCAAGCGAGCATGGTAGGAATGAAGGGTTGACGACTTGGTCCTTCGTTTTGCTTGGACTCTGGCTTAGGACTCCGAAGCGAAAATTCGCCAGGTGCGTTGATAACGCGCTCAAGATGTAGACGCGTATTGAAATACGGGGCTACATTTTGTGGCGTGTTAGCGACGTGATTGGTGAATTTGCAGCCGAAGGATGTTTAACACCGGTTACCAAGTAGTACTAGTCCAATGGCAGTTTAACATCAGTGGTATCGTCAGACCTGAGACGCCGGCGTCTTCGGCCTCCTCGTCTTCTGCGACGGTTGCTGCCAGTCGCTTGCAAGGTACCGTTTCCACAGGATTCTGCATCTACCGGCTGTAGCTGTTTCCATCGCCCGATTTCTTCTTCGGATGCCCCGGTTATGATACGCGTCATTGCGAAGATGTTTACAGCGTCTTGAAAGTAGTCACGGCTCATAAGTGTCATCGGTCTTCCTCTGCGCCGATGTGATGGTGCCATACGTCGTTGTGCCAGCAACACGTGGCGGGCTCGTTCTGCGTCACGGCGGGCGATGCGCAAGCCGATGACTAGGGGATGCAAAACCTGGTCGATCAGCGCGCTAGCCTCTGAACTTTTGGTGCCTGGCTTTAACATGTCTTCTAGTACAAACGGAACCGCCAAGGTGGCCAATAGAAGTGTATTCGTGAGTTGTTGTCCGTCGCGAACGAAGTGGTCTAATTGCTTGAGTAGTTGCCACGCAAAAACTCGCCGTTCTGCCAGCGCTCGTGGTCGATCGGCGAACAGGGAGTCCAGTGGAGCCCGGCGATCCGTTTTTGCATCTTCCCGCCATGTTTGTTCCCACACTTGTTCGTCTGTCAAGTGTTCGTTGGTTAGGTTCTGCCGAGGATTGTCCGACGTAGGCGAGTCTGCCTCTTGCGTAGAGAAGAACCCAGCCAATTGGGCTGAAAGAACATCCGCTACGCCAGTATCAACGAGATGTCTCATAGATCGGAAGGCTGCACCGCTTCTCAAAAGTCGATAGAGCTCCTCCAATATTCGCGCGGATGCACATTTGCGAACCTCATTATGATGGCGAATGAGCGCCTGATATGTTTGCGTCTCAATATCAAATTCGAGGCGGGCGGCGAACTTGATCGCTCGAAGCATCCGAACCGGATCCTCGCGGAAACGAATGTCTGGATCGCCGATGGTTCGAACAATCCGCGACTCCAGGTCGATAAGACCACCGACGTGATCAATTACTTGCTCTGCTTTGGGATCATAGAATAGTCCATTGATCGTAAAGTCTCGACGCAGGGCATCTTCCGTCGGACTGCCAAAAACGTTGTCCCGACGAATCAGGAGCTCGTCTTCTCCCTCCAGTTGGGCGCGCGGATTTGCTCGAAACGTAGATGTTTCAATGATCTTTGTTCCGAAGAAAATATGTGCGAGGCGAAATCGCCGACCGATGATCCGACAGTTGCGAAAAATTTGGCGAATTTCGTTTGGTGTCGCGCTTGTTGCTACATCAAAGTCTTTTGGCGTGCGTTTGAGCAGCAAATCGCGAACGCAACCTCCGACTAGAAACGCTTCGTGTCCCCGTTGTGCGAGCTGCCGAACGACTCGATCCGCGTCTGAATCGATAAGCTCGGGGGGGAACACGACTTGTTTTGAGATCGTTGGCACTGCGGGAGTGTTATTGTTGGAATTCGGTGGCCAATGCTAGGGAGAAGAACGTTCAGAGGCCATTTTTTTTGGCTAGAGCGGCGACCCGTTTGGATTTCCTGTCAAACGCGGTATTTCGCGTGCATTTTGGGTGCGTGAGGAGTGAGCACCGCATTCATACTGGAGTATTGGGAGGAGCGTAGCGACGAGCCCAGCCAAAAGGCACCGAAACAGCGGATTGGAGGGAATTCAAACGAAACAAAAAAAAACCGCAGCGGCTGTCGGGGGGGGGGAAAGCCTGCTGCGGTTACTGGTAGCGCGTTAGCGTCCAGCTGCCTACATAATAGTACTTCCATCGCCGGGTGCAAGAGGTTTATTCGAATCGGCATCGCATTTTGCATCTTTGAGGTGTTTTATGCCAGAAAACTTACAATTATTACATTCGTAGTGAGTACCGGAAAGTGTGTTAAGAAGCTGATTTTTAAGGGTATTTACGTCTATTCTTCGTTGTTCATTCCGAGCATGGTTGTGAGTCGGTTTGTGGGCGTGACGATCCCGATATGGGTCATCGGGGCCATTTCCAAGCGAACAAGCCGATACCCCACCGCAACGCCCACAAGGAAGCCATCGCTATCAACCACCGCTCCACCAGACCCCCCTTGCCAAATCGGTGTATCGATCTTCATAGGACCGTGGATCGGAGATGCAATTACTTTCCCCGGGCGGGTCACAAATGCAACTTGGGCTGGTAAGAATCCAATGACGGACACGTCGGTGCCAATGGGCGGCCTGGTGGGACGCATTGGGATCGGGCGCCAAATAGAGGAAACCCAAGGGGTGTCGCATTGAAGGAGCGCCAGGTCTGATTGGACATCGATTTGGGCTTGATTTGGACGTTGAATACAGAGCAATACGAGCTTGGGGTGCCAGCCCAAGATGATGGTGACATCGTACGGACGGGCCCGCGGTGCGTCGTATAGGACGTGGTAGTTTGTCGCGATATGACCGTGTTTGGAGACAATCGTACCTGAGCCGATCGAGAGCAAGGGCCCGAGAGGGTTGCTGAAATTCACGGAAGCGACTGCAACTGCTGATGTCGTTAGAGTTTTCACGTCAGGTCTTGCACCTTGCTTCTCGTCTGCGGCTCCAACGCGATTCGGGGCTGTCACGAGTACAATCGAGAGCAACATCACAACTTCAACAGATGGAATAAGACTCACGCCCTTTCTCCTGTCAGGGATCTGAGTATACTAGCCCGACTTTGCATCAGCTTTTTCCACCTTTCTTACTGTTTACAGCTCGCCCCCAAAAAAACCAATACCCAAACCATCATGCAGAAACAAGTGTCCGTGTCCGCTCGCGATGAACATTTGATGACTCTCGCCGAGTTGGCAAAGTACTTGTCATTGGGCGAAAACACGATTTTGACACTGGCAACCCAGCAGAGTCTACCGGGAGTTCAGGTCGATAAACAGTGGCGGTTTGAGCGCAAGGCCGTCGAGCACTGGATCGAAACGCAGGGGACGGCAGAGTATAAGGAAATCTCTCAAATTCCCGATGGGCTCAATGTTCCCCTCGGTGATTTGCTCCCTCTCGAGGCGATTGTGTCTGATCTGCGAGCGAAAGATCCGCTTACTGCGATTCAGGAGCTCGCGATTTGCGCATTTAGCAATAATTGGATCAACGATAAGCCGTGGCTTATCGATGCGGTCGCCGAGCGAGAGTCTTTGGCGTCGACCGCGATGGAAGGCGGAGTTGCGTTTATGCACACGCGGTCTCGAGACTCTCGGAAGATCGAACGTCCATTTATTGTGGCGGGGCGATCCTATTCGGGTGTCGATTTGGGTGCTCCAGATGGCAAAAAAACATACTTGTTATTTCTTCTCGGTTTGAAATTTGATCAACTACACTTGCCGATTCTCGCACGGCTTGCGCGAATTTTGCGGAGTCCAAAGGTGGTCGCAAAGCTCCGCGCTGCACCATCTCCTAGCGAAATGCGGGCGCTATTGTTGCGAGAAGATGCTCAGGCTATCGCCTCGAGTGGCCGCGGTGCGAACCAAAACGCCCGTGCAAACACGGTTGGGAACCCAATCCTTCCGTCTGCGGCCGCTGAGCCGAGTGAAACAGCGCCTGCATTGGATCGGAAATCTCGGTTGCGCGCAATCATGCGTGTGAACGCAATCCGTAAGCATTCTGTAAAAAAAGCCCAAGAGGCCGAAGAAAAGGCCGAAAAAAAGGCTGAAAAAGCCCCGAGAGAAACGGGCAAAGAGCGCAGAAGCTCGAGCCGCAGCGAAGTTGGCGGCTGCGAAGGCAAAAGCGGTTCCTCAAAAGCTGAAGACTCCTGTCAAAAAGAAGAAAGCGACGGCGGCAAAAACCGCCGAAAAAGGGTCAACTGGGGCGAAGTCAAAACCCGCTGGGACGAAAGCCGCTGCGAAACCAAAGACAACGAAAGCTGCGAAGGCAAAAGCAGCGACAAAGTCGTCGGCTACGAAATCATCAAAGGTAAAGGCGGGTACAAAATCATCGAGTGCTTCTAAGTCTTCGAAGGCCAAAACAAGCGCCAAATCGGACAAAACTGCGAAAGCAGCCACAAAATCAAAGGCTTCCAAAACTGCGACAAAAAAGCGTCCTACTTCCACCTCCAAGTCTGCTTCCAAGCCCAAGACTGGTGCAAAAAAACGTACGAAAAAGTAGCTAGATTCGCTTCGCTGTTCTTGTAAGTATATAATATTATTTTGAGTTTGAGATGTTCCGTGCATCTGCTGCTCGCGCCGAGTCGGATCATTTTTGCTGTTTGCCGGGCACATTCGCGTTATCATTAAAATAGAACACGACCTTGTGAGCAGATGGTGCTGGCAGGGACCTTGGGGTGAGTTCTAGAACCTATCCCAAAAATAGCGAGGAGCCTCAGATGCAAGGCGGAGTGAGAACCGGAACGGAACGTATTGGTATACTTGAGTACCGGAAGCGGAGCGACAACGCAGCAGATGGGTGCCCGCAGCATTTTTGAGATGGGTTCTAGTATGGTACGGCGGCGAAGTTCTCTATATGCAAATACACAAACACAGCCGACATTGCGTGCCGTAGTAGAGGTCGACCGAGAGGTACTTATTATATCGAAACCAGATGGGGGCAACGATCGTGTTCAGCTTCCAGGAGCTCTCCACTCAGTTTGCGACGCAGTACAGCGACGTAGATTTGTTGGTCATTTGCGCATTTCGACCTCTCAGAATCGCGTGGATTTGATTACACCGCCAGAAAAAGGTGCGATTGCTCCAAGGGTAGCGGCACTGCCAAGTGTTCCTGCAACGGCTACCGTGATCGACGTTGTGAGCTGGGAGGCACTTCGCGATTGGATAGAGACTGGGGGTCGTTTTACGGGGCGCACCATCGCCGAGCTGGCGTTGCTCGCCAGGATTGCATCGTCGCAGTTTGCCATTACCCTAGGGGAGTTGGCGGCTGCGACAGCGGTCCAGATAGCCTGCCAGCGGGGTAGTCCAATGCGCAGAGGCGTAGACGTATCTTGGCTACTCAGACCGTTTGAGCAGGCGGCGCGGAGCTCCGCGCGCGCTGCCGATGCATTGGTTGCCGCGTTTGCGCATATCGCGATGCGGAGCGCGGTCTAGAGAGCTGAACACGTAAATTCACTTTCCGACGCTACCCCTCGAAATCGCTGGCTACGTTGTCCTCCTTGACGGGACCCAACCCCGCCCGCCCACGCCCAAATACGGGCGAATCTATGTTGGTTGCGCCTGATTTTCGCCTGGAAACAGACGGTTGCATTGGCAGTGTCCGCCTCGCCAACGATTCCGATCCTTTACCGTCGATAAGCAACTTTACATGTTCAGCTCTCTAGGTGACTGGTGTAAAACATCCTCCGGCTGCAAATTCGCCATGCACGTCGCTAACACGCCACAAGATGTAGCCCCGTATTTCAATACGCGTCTACATCTTGTGCGCGTTATCAACGCACCTGGCGAATTTTCGCTTCGAAGTCTGTTTAACACCAGCCACCTAGAGCACCGACCGGTTTGAATTTCCTATCAAATGCGGTGTTCGTCACTTACGAATCCATACCAGAGCGAGTCGGTCTACCTCCACGTCATCACGTTCTAGCCCGAGTTCAAAGGACTCGACCTGCTCTGCTTTTGCTTGCCAAGTGGCGGCAATTTCCGAAACTGTATCCTGGGTGTCTTGTTCCAAGTCCTCGAGCTGATCGCGAATATCCTCGGGCTCGCTTTTCATATTCGCTAATCTTTCCCTGTAGGCGTGCACTCCTCGAGCGCCGACTTGATGCACCACGGGCGGAGCTCGCGGCTCGCTTTGCTATCGAACTGGCCGAGCGGCGACCGAGTAGGATCCCCAACACCGATCCCATACCAGAGACCATCTCATCGCGTTTACCTCGTCGAAAGCCGGTCTTCCGCGTTGGCCAGCTTGATTTCAGCGGATTCTAGTTTGGACTGCAACCGTTTGTGTTTCTTCTCGAGCCTTGTCGCGCATTGATGCGACTTCTCGGTCTGCTTGATCCTCGGCAAGCGCAATGCATCGTGCAGAAAATTGCTGTTTTGTTTCGTCGACACGGGCATAGAGTTTCAGATCGGGGTTCCGAAACAGTTCGAGTGTTTCATTTCGAAGCAGCCATTTCTTAAGTTGGGTACGCAGTTGCTGAAATGTTTTCTTATTTTCAAGGGAGACTGAAGGCGTGGAAAATGGAACTCCAGTGGGAGGTTCGTCGACAAAATCCCTTTCATCCGAGTTTACTAGTATTGCATCGTCAAACTCTTGTGGGTCTGTTAGGGGAAATAGGATCGCCTCCCATTGTTCGCGGTGGTTGATGCCCGCTCGACGTTCATCAAAACGGAGGTTACAGCGGGCTGCGATTGCTGCCTCGAGTTGTGTGCCCGCTGGATTTGCTCCGACTTCCTTTGCCCAAGTGGCGGAAGGAGCGAGGTAATAAGTCGTGATGCCTTCGGCAACGTTTGGCGCGGGTCTTGCTGGCGCAGTTTTTGTTGTATGAAGCGTTTGATCTGCATGTGGTTGCGCATCTGTAGGAGAGGAGACTCCCCGGCTATTTTCGCTGTGATGGAGAGAAAGACGACGGATTTGAGCTTTTGATAGTGGTCCGGCGAGGTAGGACATCGCCCAACGCGAGGAGAACAGTACTGGTACAGATTTGCGAGTGCTATGCCACAGAAATTCTCGTTTCCCTAGCGCGCTGATTTGTTGATCCAGTTCGGCGAGCTTCGTAGCTCCGAAGCCGACTGGAGTGCCTCTAGGATCCTTTTTTTGTCGCGTTCGGTGTTCAAACGTCGATGAGCCAGGTCCCAGAGTTTGACATTGCTTTGTAGTCCAAATCGACTGGGTTTTGCGTCGAGAGGACAGTCCCGATTCCGAATGCTCGTCCTTGTTTCAGGAGGGTTAAGATGGGCTTCTTGGCTGGGGGCGTAGCCGTTGGCGGTGCAAAGCCGAACACCTCATCCATGTACACAAGTGCTCGTAAGCTGGTGCTTCCCGGTTGTGTTTGCATCCAAGTCGCGAGCTTTGATAGTAGCAGCGAAACGACGAACTGCTGTTCACGATTGGAGAGGTGCGCCAGGTACACGATCGCTGCTCGGGGCTTCTTGTCGCTTGTCCATAGCAATTGCTCAAAGTCAATCGCTTGCCCCTGCATCCATGGCGAAAAAGACGGGGTTGCCAGGAGTGCGTTCATCCGCATCGCCAATTCATTTCGCTCGTTGCGCGGAAAGAATGATTCAATCTCAAATACGCCAAGCTTGCGCATTGGGGGGGATTGGATCTGTCTGATGAGTTCGGCCAAATCTAGGTTGATGCCCTGTGCCCAAGATCGTTCGATTAGGTTTGCTAGTAAAATGTGTTCCTGGCTGCTCAGTGGGTCTACGTCGATCCCGATCAGCCCCAACATTCCCGATACCAGATTGGCGACTTCGGCTCGACTCGACTCGAGGTTGTCGTGCCAATCCGTAGGTGCAGAGAGCGAACCGAGAGCATTGAGAGGGATCCCTGTCGTAGATCCTGGCGTATAGATGGTGACCTCGGCGGCATCACGGAAGGCGGCCAGGTCTTTGCCAGATAGTCCGCTCTTCTCTAGGCCTGTGCGCCAATGATCCGCCGCTTTGGTAGCGATGTCGGTCGCGGAGCTGGAGTCCGTTTTGGTGACTCGGAACCCACGGGGCAAAATCAGATGTCGCGCAGTCCGGGAACACGAGGCGCAGGTTGCCCATATCTCCCTTAGGATCGAGGATCAATACAGGTATATTGGAGCGAAGTGCCTCCTCAATGAGGACAATGCCCAGTCCGGTTTTCCCTGATCCCGTCATCCCAACGATCGTGGCATGCGTAGTGAGATCGGTGGGATCCAGTTCCGCACGCTGTTCGGTGGTTTTGTCGCTCTAGGGGGTGGGGCTGGTCGTGGTTGTTTACAATGTGGCCGAGATAGAAGTGTCGGTTTGCCATGCTGAGATGGGATATTAGCGTTTTGCGCTGGGGAGACACGGGATCGGACGCATTTTCTCTGAGTTTTTGGTACTTGACAGCCGGCGCGCTAGGATTGGCACATGAGCAGGAGATCCCTGCGCCGGATTCGAGCGCTTGAAAGTTTCGCAGGTCTAGTTGTTATTTTGTCTGCAAATACGATTTTTGCCGAGCCGTTTGACACGAAGGCTTCCATTGCCGTTTCCAAGCAGGAGTTGGGCGTCGGATTGGGGATCGCAGCCGGAGGAGATTTTACCCCCGGCGGGGCTTATATCGCCGGGAACTACCTATATATCGTTTGTCGCAAGTTGACTGGTTCGAAATCGAGGCAGCTTTTACCTACGGTGGCGGTGGTCAAGGATGCGATGGGGAGGAAAGGTTTCAGTGTGATCATGGCTTGATCAGCGGAAGCGCGATTGCTATCGCGGCCGGGGGCGCGTCGGTTCATTTTGGTAAATGGTAGATACCATCCCTTTGTGCGACTTGGTGTTTCTCTGCAAACGATCTCCTTTTCTGCTGATGATGTTCGAGGGGTCGCAGTTCCTCTCGTGCTTGGAGGGGGGATGCGGGCGCAGGTCCGCCAAGGGACTGCCGTGGTCTTCGGTGCGTCAGCGCAGCTTGGTCCCGCTTGGCTAAATCGTGGTCTCGGGATCGAGTCTCACTTTGCGTTCATCATCTCTGGAGGCGTTGAGTTTTCGCTGTAGCAATGTCCGTTAACGACATGCAGCTTCAACTTCTTCGGGATGCTTTGGAATTGCCGCGCTTAGATTTGATGCGCCATCTTCGGTAATTAAGATATCGTCTTCAATGCGGATTCCAATCCCCCGATACTGTGTCGGGACTGACTCGTCATCCGAGCGAATATACAATCCTGGCTCGATCGTGATCACCATCCCCGGCTCCAGGGGGCGTGGGGCGCCGTTCCGACTGTATGACCCAACATCGTGGACGTCCATTCCAAGCCAATGTGACGTACTATGCATATAGAACCGACGATAGCTTTTGTCCTCGATGCGCTCTGATGCCGGTCCCTCGAGCAACCCGAGTGCAATCATCCCCCTCGGTGAGGGCCTCTACGCAGCAAGCATGTAAATCGTCCAGGGTTACACCCGGTGCAGCCATTGCGATTGCTGTCTCCTGGGCACGTAATACAAATTCATAACATTCGCGTTGTGCCGGAGAGAAAGTCCCATTGGCGGGAAAGGTACGCGTCACATCTGCACAGTAGAAATCGTATTCGCAGCCAGCGTCGATAAGAACCAGATCTCCGTCGCTCAAAGCCGAGTTGTTTTCTACGTAGTGGAGCGTTGTTGCGTTATTCCCCGAGCCTACGATCGTCGAATACCCAGGACCGATACCGCCGCGCCGGCGAAACGTGTAGTCGATAATCGCTTCCAACTCGTATTCATAAACACCGGCAGCGGCAGCTTTCATAGCAGCGAGGTGCGCTTCTGCTGTAATCGCTGCTGCCCGTTGCATCGCTTCGATTTCTTGCGCATCTTTGCGGAGTCGCATTTCATGTAAGACGGCTTTTGGATCGACGATGCGCTGGGGAGGGCGTCTGCCCGCGTCGCTCTTGTGTGCGAAGTTGGGCGATGTGGTCAATGAGCGCACGATCAAAATCAGTGTCGATACCGAGGCTGTAATAAAGATCGTCAACGTTGGTGAGTAACTCGGGAAGGTGATTTGGGAGCTCGTCTATCGGATAGGCTGCATTTGCGCCGTAGTTTTCGATTGCCCCCTCAACACCAGCTCGTCGCCCATCCCACGTTTCCCGAGCGGGATCTTTTGGTCTTACAAACATGACGACCCCGCTGCTCTGGTGCCGCTTTAGGCCGCAGAACGAGGGTCGTGTCCGGCTCGCGAAATCCGGTCAGATAATATAGGTCGGAAGACTGACGAAATGGATGTAACACATCGGCATTGCGGGAAGCCTCAGGTGGAGAACGGACGATGGCGATCGCGTTCTCGCCGATAGCGTCCATGTACTTGGCACGGCGAGCCTCAAACGAACCGATGGTTGGCATAGGGAGAATCCCATTATACATTCCGTTTAGGACCCGCCAAGAAATAAGTCGGTCGATTTGGACGTCGAGACGCCCTTAGACCGCTCACCGGTTGAAATGGTCCTATCCGACGCAGGGATCTTGGCCGAGCGGAAGGCGCGAACGAGGTCTAGCCCGGATAAATCACGGATGCACGCGATAATCGCCAAAGGAATTGGTTTCACACGGATATTTTCGATCGCAGCGAATACTGGTTGTATTTGCAAGATCGAAAATCTTCGTGTGGAGCCAAGGACTTGGCGAGGACGTGTGCAGAGCGTGATTTATCCGGGCTAGTTGCCAATTTGGAGGTCCGATTCGACGACCCCAGACCCGGCTGCCCACGCGATTCGTGCGGTGCGGTCCGCCAGAGTAGGAAGTACGAGGAGCTCGGGGTGTGCCGACAGAACCCGTATTTGGGTCTCGTGTTGGTCCAGATCATCTTGGTTGGTTGTGTAGACGATGATTGGAGTTTCAGCCAATGCGTTGCGGAGCATTCGCAACGCTGAAATTCCATCTAGATCTGTGAGCAGTTCCAAGAGGATTGCACGCGGCTCAAGGGCTTGGGCTAAGCGAGGCAGCTCACTTGTGATTCCGCTGGTAGAAACAACCGTATAGCCCTTTAGACTTAGTTCACGGTCTAAGTCCCCGACGGTATCGCGATCGTCATCAACGATGAGCACAATCCCACCGGGATTGTAGTCGACATTGGCATCCGTATTGACTGTCACTTCGGTTGGCTCTTCCGAACGCGGGATTCCAACAGAGCGTAGAACATTTAGCGCGACCATATTGAGCAGTTGATCCGCAATGAAGGGTTTCTCGAGAATGTCCGCTGGCCGCTAACGCTTGCGCACCACTAAGGTGGAGTCCTGATACGCGGGTCATGACAATGACCGGGACTGCTGCAAACTCACTCTTTAGTCGATCTAAGAAAGTGCCACTTCTGGCGCCCGGAGTCATGAGGTCAATGACAATGACGTTGGGCGGATGTTTCGCTGCGAGCAGCAGCGAATCAATGGCGTTGTCGCAATGGCAAACGTGATATCCTTCTTTAATTAGGATCTCAGTAGCAAACCGTCTCGTGTGCGGATCTGCATCAATGAGTAAGACTGTTCCATAATCGGGATCCACAGCTCCTGTTTAGCATGTCGTGAATCATCTTGGTGAGGTCAAATATTCGAAAGCGATAGGTTTTCGAATTCCTGAGTTGCATCTTGCTAATTTTGTTTGAGATGAAAAATGCATTACACCCCATGTCCCGCATACATTGGGACTTTTTTCCCTACATGATACAACGTCAATTTAGTCTGCTAACTAACAATGATTGCAGGGATAATCCGAAATGGTTGCGTTCGCCACGGGGACGTTCTAGCCCGGAAACATCATGGATGCGAAGATCATCAAAGGAATTGTTTTCACACGGAGATTTTCGATCGCAGGGAATACTGTTTGTATTTGCCAGATTGAAAATTTTTGTGTGGGAAGAAGAACTTTGGTGAGGGCGTGCGCAGAGCGTGATGTTTCCGGGCTAGAGAGCTGAACACGTAAAGTTGCTTATCGACGGTAAAGGATCGGAATCGTTGGCGAGGCGGACGACGCAGGCGGGGTTGGGTCCCGTCAAGGAGGACAACGTAGCCAGCGATTTCGAGGGGTAGCGTCGGAAAGTGAATTTACGTGTTCAGCTCTCTAGGCGTCTTCGGCAGGATCTTTACTGTTGGCGGGTTGGGTATCGTCCAGTAGTGTGAGCGCAATTGCCAATGCCTTCTTCGCATGGTCCACGGTATTCTCATTTTCCTTGACGATCTGGAAGGTGTCGATCACCTGTCTCCGGTAATCGTCCGATTGCTTTTGTGAAGCAGAGAGTTCGCTTTGCAGCGATTCGATTTGCCGATCCCGCTGGGAAAGCGTCTCCAGATTAGATGCGATGGTATCGTCTCGAGTCGCGATCACCTCCGTCGCTTCCTCTAACTTTTTGGTCACCGTATCGCGCTCTTCCTCGAGTGTCGTACGCATCGAATCAAACTCTGATTTCATCGAGCGTATCTTCGCTGCCAGGGTTTGATCAAATTCTTCTTGTGCGGCCGCGAGAGTCTCGGCTGCGGTTTTTTTGTGCTGCCGCAAGGGTCTCGGCTGCACTTGTTTGCGCCGCCTCGAGCGCTTCGGCAGCACTTGCTTTCTCGGTGGTGATGGCCTCATCCAGCGTCTCTTTGGCTTCTCGCTCGACTCTGGAAAGCTGTCCGGCATGTTGGTCGCAAAGGGCTTGCAGAGCCGATTTCCCTTCCGCTTTTAGCTCCTCTACCGGCCTGGGCGTGGTTTTGATCTCGCTTTTCTAGCTCTTGGCTGCTTTGCTCCTGAAGCTCTTCTTCGCGGGCTTTTAGCTGCTGCGAGTGTTGTTGTTCAAGGTTATTTTTCTGCTCGGTGAGTTTTGTTTGATAGTCGTTTTCTAGAGATTCTATTTTCGCAGTATTTGCCAATGTGAGTGCTTGTAGGGCTTGCGAGTGTTCGCTCTCAAGAGTGGCGACCGTGCTGGCGTGATTGGTGCGCATGGTCTCGATTTCTTTCGCGTGTTTCTTATTGTTTTGCTCACGGGCGGCCGCAGCCTGTTCGGCATCAGATTTCGCCTTTTTGACAGTGTCGTCGAGCTGTTTGACGGTATCATCAAGTTGTCGGTGCGTTGTATCTAGATCAGATTGAAGTTGTTTTTCCCGTTGCAACGCTTTGGAATAGTCAGACTGGAGCGTTGCCGTTGCCTCCCCACTTTCAAGCAATTTCGTTTCAAGCTCGAGGTTTTTTTCCATCAAAAGCAGCCCTAGCGTGCTCAAGTTCACGAAGTTTTTCTTTGATGTCTAGGATCTGTCTGTCCTTCGCCCCAAATTCATCGCGGAGGTCAAGAATCTCCTTGTCTTTTTCGTTGAGTTGTTCGCGCATTTTGAGAAATTCGCGCTCTCGATCATAAGACTGGTCGCCGTCTGCAGTTGCTTTTGTGAGTGCCGCTTTGAGGCGATCGTTTTCTTGTTCTAAAGTGTGTAGTTTTTGCAGTGCACGTCGATCGTGGATGCCAGATTGCTCCTCGTCTGCCATCTCAGCGATTTCATCCAAGCCAAGATTGAGATCATTTTCCTGATTGCTGATTGGCTGCTGTTTGCTGGGCGGTTTTTGATTCTCCGCTGATTTACTGATGCTCGATGTTCCCGCGTCGTCTCGAAAAGACCGGCCATTTTTTGCGCTGTTGTCAGGATTAACGGGGGGGGCTTGAAACGTCGCAGTAGCATCATTGTCGTCAAGATTGGAACTTGTCAGCAGGGTGTTTTCTCCAAATGCAGTATCTGCTCTGTCCGCCGACCCCGTTAGAGCAGCGAAAGCAGCATCTGCAGCATCCTCAATATTTTCACTTTCATTGAAGACTTGAGGCGGCCCCATATTGGTCTTGTCATTTTCCTCTTCTGAGAATTCGTTGATCGCATCTTCGTCGACGATTTCTTCGACGGAGAGGTCGTCAAATTCGACCGCGATATCATCGTCAAACTCAACAGCGATATCATCATCGATGCCATCGTCGGCGATCTGGGAGTCTTGTTTGATCACGGGGGCCCCAAGTTCGATGAGGCCATCAATTTTATTGACTACCTCATCCGGCGACGCAGTGCGTTTGTCGATATATTCGTCAGCGTGCACTTTTAGCTTGCGGTGGCTGTTAAAGCCCTTCTCGGGGACAGATTTCGTGGTGAGGATAACGGGAATGGTTTTTGCGACGCCCTTCTTGGCCTTGTTGCAAAGGGAATACCCAACTTTGTCTGGTTCTTCCACAGCGATAATAATGAGATCTGGAACCAAGTCTCGTACTTGGCTCAACGAATCTACTTTTGCGTCTGCGGTATGAATTTCGAAACCGTAGGGACTGAGCTTCTGTTCGAGTACACTGTAGAAATCTTTGTCCGAGTCAATCAGCAATAGCCGGCGAGCACCCATACGATTCGATCCTTTCGCGAATACATCAGTGTATCGCGGGGATAAATCGGTGTGCAACCTACAGATGGACGAACTAGGATAGGTGACATATCCGGCCCCCTTTTATACTGTCATCAAATATCCTACCAAACCGTTGCTTATCGGAATAGTGCTCTGGCTAGGAGTTCTTTGGTGACGGCTACCAATTCTTTTTCGGACATTTCGGCTAGTAGAATATACCCAAACCGCCCATTTTGGTTTACATAGGCAACTTCGCTGAACTCGCCGAGAGACCGACTCCACAAAACAAGCCCATTTTCGACAGTTTGGGTATATCCCGCGAGTCTGAGCGAAGTGGCGTTAACCATACGGATGGTCACAGTGAAGGGTTGATTGGCAACAAAAACCCGCACACGAAAGGCCGTCTCTGAGGGAGACAGCGATAAATTGGGTTGCGAACGGATATCTACCGGTGTTATCGGCGTTGCTTGAATAGTAGGTCTTATCCGATTTGGTTGGTTTGTCTGTGCAACGGGAGTGGGATGATCGGATACTAGGTTTACAGCAAATAGTAGGATCGCAGCAGCTGCCGCAATGCTTGCGGTGCTAGGCAGCACCCAAGACCAGCGACGCCGACGAGCCGTCCTGGCGAGTTTGATGATCTTCTTGGTCTAGGAGGGTTTGAATGTTTGAGATGAGGTGGCTTGGGGCAGGCGGAGGTGTGAGTCTCTCACGGACAATCGTTCGAAACGCCGACTCGGTTGCGAGTAGAGACCGACATGTTTTGCATTCGAGCCGATGACTTTCAAAATCAGAGAGCTCGTGCTCGGCAAGCTCTTCATCAAGATAAGCCTGGGTTAGTGCTTCAAAGTCGCTACAGTGCACAGCCATTTTAGTTTTTCACTTTTCCTTTTTGATAGTCCATGAGGTGAATGACGGCATCCTCTGTTTTTTCTGATGTTTTTTCTGAATTTGTCTCCACATCACCAGGGTCTCGCTTAATAAAACCCTGTTGCGTTGCAAACGCTTGCAGTGATTTTTTTAGTAATCTTCGTCCACGATAGAGTCGACTCATTACGGTACCGACCGGACAATCCACGATTTCTGCAATTTCTCTGTAGGAGAATCCCTGAATGTCGCACAATACTACCGCAAGCCGAAATTCTGGCGGAAGTTCGGCAAGGGCTTGCTCTACTTCATCCGAGAGAGCTTGATTGAGGAGTAGTTGCCGTGGGTCTTGTTGCCCCTCAGCACGCTCATGGATCAGGACACCATCTAATGTTTGTTGTTCCGGGTATATGCTGTCCGCAACACTTCGCGGTTACGCTTTGACTTTTGATACTTATTTAATAAAGGTATTGGTAAGAATCCGACACAGCCATGCTTTGCAGTTTGAGTCTTCTTGGAAAGAATCCCAGAATCGATAGGCGCGCAAAATGGTATCTTGGACGAGATCCTCGGCATCGCGAGAGCTGCGCGTGAGTCGATACCCAACCCCATAGAGTAGATTCAGGTGAGGGAGCACAAGCCGCTCAAAAGCGGCCCTGCGCTGCGAAGACCTGTGTTTCACCGTGCCCATTGTGAAGAATCATACCGGCCTGGTGTCGTGGTTTATTCCGCTATCACGTAAGTAGTTAAGATTAAATGGTTCTAAATGGAAGATAGGGGACTTCTAGGGCGATCGCGACGTTGGGGTGAGCCACCGTTCCTTTGTAAGTATTGATTCCCACTGCAATCGAGGGGTCTTTCGTTGCCGCGTCTTTTAGTCCCTAGATCTGCTAATGAGATGACATAGGGAATGGTTGCATTTGTGAGCGCAAAGGTTGAAGTTTTGGGCACGGCGGCGGGCATGTTAGTGACACCATAGTGGACGACATCATCAACTGTATAGGTCGGGTTTGTCATGGGTCGTCGGCTTGCATGTTTTCGACGCAGCCGCCCTGGTCAACAGACACGTCGACGATCACAGATTGCTTTTCCATTTGTGAAACCATACTGCGGCTGACCAGTTGGGGGGCCTTCGCACCAGTGACGAGGACCGCACCAACCACTAGGTCTGCGCTTCGGATCGTATCGGCGATTGCCTGGGGTTCCGAAAATAGGGTCTGAACTCGACTGTCATAGACATCCTCGAGATAGGCCAGCGTCTGGTGATTGATGTCGAGCACAGTGACCTGTGCTCCCAAACCGATCGCCATGCGGGCAGCATTGGCGCCGACGATCCCGCCTCCGAGGATGGCTACCTTGCCGCGGCTTACGCCGGGTACGCCTCCCAGTAGAACCCCTTTGCCGCCGCGTGCACGCTCGAGGTGAATGGCGCCAGCCTGAATGGCAATGCGACCGGCAATGGCACTCATAGGAGTGAGCAGCGGTAGCCGCCCATCCTTGGTTTCGATGGTTTCATAGGCTACTGAGTTAACCTCACGGTCTAGAAGTTCCCGCCCGAGCTCGCGCGCAGCTGCGAGGTGTAGATAGGCGAAGATCAGTTGGTCCTTCCGCATCAGCGGAAATTCGATGTCGATAGGCTCCTTGACCTTCACGATCATTTCTGCCCGCCGCCACACATCCTCGCGGTGCTCGACGATTTCTGCGCCTGCGTCGCGATACAGTTCATCGGGTAGCCCACTATTGGTGCCAGCGCCTGCCTCAATCAGAACCGTATGGCCTCGGTTCGCTAGCTGCGCCGCGCCAGCGGGCGTGAGCCCAACTCGGAATTCGCTGGTTTTGATCTCCCTTGGGACGCCAATGTGCATGTTCTACTACTATCGAACTACCCACTGATCCCTGTCAATTCTATGTGGGATCGCATTTGGGGCCTCACTTTTTGGTACAGTGTGGGCATGAAATGGACATGCCGGGGATTCCGTTTTGCGGGAGTGTCTGCGGGCGTAAAGGCCTCGGGAAAATTGGATTTGGGATTACTCGTCAGCGAGTTGCCAGCGACGGCTGCGGCGGTATTTACACGGAACCGCGCAAAGGCGGCACCGGTGCGCCTTTCCCAAGCTGTGCTGAGACGCAACGGTGCGAAAATTCGCGCGATTGTCGTGAACAGCGGCAACGCCAACGCAAGCACCGGCCGCCAGGGGATGCAGCACGCTCGGCGCATGGTGGATCAGACAGCGCGAGAACTTCACATTCAGCCAGATCAGGTGTTGGTGGCGTCCACGGGAATCATCGGCACCCCCTTGCCGATGAATCGCATTGAGACTGGAATCACGAACGCCACAAGCGTATTGAGAAGAGATGGGTTTCCGAAGTTCGCAGAGTCTATTTTGACAACGGATAAGAACATCAAGCTTGCCGTCCATCGGTTCAAGCTTGCTGGCCGGACCGCAACGATTCTTGGTTGCACCAAGGGGGCCGGTATGATCGCCCCAAACATGGCGACGACCCTGACCTTTTTGGCAACAGATGCTGCCGTGCACCAGGCGACAATGCAGGCAGCACTGCGCAGCGCTGCAGAGGATACGTTTAACAGTCTCATTATCGATGGCGATACCTCGACCAATGACATGATTGCCGTGCTCGCCAATGGGACAGCCGGGAACAAAAAGACGCGCAGCGAAACGCAGATCAGCGACGCGATGCGGCACGTCTTAGAGAAGTTAGCACGCGCGTTGGTCCGCGACGGGGAAGGCGTGCATCATGTTGTTGACGTCATCGTCCGCAGAGCAAAAACTTCAAACAGGCGCGAGCGATTTCCCGCGAAATCTCTCGCTCATCTTTAGTAAAGACAGCAATTGCCGGTTGTGACCCCAATTGGGGCCGAATCATTTGCGCAGCAGGGAACGCCGGAGTTCCGCTTGCCCTAGACAAACTAGACCTGTGGATTGGCAAACAGCAGCTCGTCAAACACGGTATTGGTGTGGCGTCCGCGCAAATTGAGCGTCGAGCTGCAAAGGAGATGAGCCGTCCCAGTTACTCTATCATTGTAGAGCTTAATCAGGGGGACTCGCAAGCCCAGTGCCTAGCTTGCGATCTGTCCCATGAATACGTCTCGATCAACGCCGACTACCGGACGTGATGAACAAGCGGGAGGCGTCGGGAAGTCGTTACGTAGAGTCTGAAAAGTGTGGGTCAGCGGCGATAGCAAACGCGTAGACCGAAAGGGCGGGCGATTCTCTCTAGGGTCTGAAGGGTCGGATTACTGGTCCCACGTTCAAAGTCCATGAGTGCTTGGGTGGAGATGCCGACGAGCTTTGCGTATGAAGATTGCGACAGCCCTACAATACGTCGCATGCGTTTGCTCGCTTGTTGTAGGGATAACTCATTGCGCTCCAGGGCATCATAAAGCTCCTGCGTGGCTCGGCGACGATCGGGCAGTGGCTTCACGAGTTAGCGACCTTTGTTAATTGATGCGCTAGTCTTACTTGTCTTGGTTGGAGGTATCGCACGAGATCCTGGTCCACGCCTCGTTTTGTCATCTGCTCGCCAAGAGAACCAATAAAGATCGCGAACTGTCCCACACCCTCGCGCAGCATCTGTGCAGACGCACCCAGTTGTTCCAAATCGGCGAGCACACCGGTCCAATCAATCTCTCCGAGTTGTTCTCTTTGGCCCCATCGGCTCGCGCGGGGATTCCGGACCGATCGAGTACCATCGGTGCGAGATCGTAAATTGGACTTAGCGCGATTCGACCATCTGCGTACTTTAACACACTGGTGTTGCGTACATGGTTATCGGTATTGCCAACAGCCAGGTTGAACACATCACGGAGGAAGAACTCGCACAGCTCAGTAGCGGGATCAGTGCAGTAGTCGGCAAGACATTTCGCCGACTGCTGTAACGATTGGGTTGCCCCGTAGGAGGAGATCCCAGACAATGAGGCGATCGTCTCGAGACCAAGTCGGTCGCCGTCGATCCGGTCAAATCGAGGAATAAAGAGACAGCCGTTCTCGTGGACAAGAGGCTTGTTGGCGCGAAGTCCCGCCAAACGGGCTAGCTCCATATAACGCTGTTCTTCAGCAAGAATCTTGAGGTCAGTTGAATGACGCCCTCTTGGAAATTTCACCAACCAATGGGCTGCGACCTGTTGGTCGGTGATCGCACCATCCGCATGCCAACGTCCTGATATATCTTCGTTGAGCAAAAATTTTGGTGCTTCGCCTTGCGCCCCGGTGGACCCAGCAACGGGCGCACCTCGTTGAAACGCATACTCGACAAAATCAGGACCGCGTTTGACGACCTCGGATCGGTGAAAGCCATTGTGTTCACGGCGAGCTTTCTCGGCGGCGGCCCGATCGAAATCGGGGCGAACGCGCAAGTTTCCGGGAGCAAACTGGGCGTTTTTCACAAGTGCCCAGTCAGACTCTCGCGAATCTGCCATTCCGATTCGTGCGATCATTGATCTTCGAGCGGCACCGGCGGGCAGTATGTCGAGCATGAAGGCGGGCCAAGGGGACTCGATCCACAGTTCAAAGCTGGGCGCATACCGGCAGGATAGTGCGCGAGTCCCAGTGGCGCCGAGCTGCTCAAGAGCGTAGTCGTAGTTGTATTCGAGCGCTACCTTGCCTAGATACCCTGACGCGGAATCGCTAACCGCCTCTAACCGGGCAACGTTTCTCCAATCAGAGTCTACCCATAACTCGAGATCAACAAACACAGTATTATAATACGCATTATTTTAATAAAGGCAATAAATTATATAGGTTTTAATACTTCTATTTTTATTGGATGTCAGTTGGCTTCGTTTTCCCCGGTCCACTCAATGGCGCCGCGGATCATCGCCAAGAAATCGGGTTCTGAGTAGCTCGATTCCGTGTGGCCAAATGCTGTGTAGAATGCACGACCCCCATCGTACTTGTGATACCACGTCATTGGATGATCACTGCCCATGGTGCCCAACGTAGCCGCCATCCGCCTGGATATAGCGCTCAAAGGCGCCTTGCTGTTCCGGAATCCAACACGTCACCGCTTGTGCTCAGCCACACTATTGTGTCAAAGCGACTGAGGTTTTTGTCTGTAAAAAATGCGCCAGACTCTGTGCGCTCGAGATTCCAGTTTTGGTCTTGGGCGATTGTCTCGAGCGCCGCAGCTCCGCTCTCGATAGAAGAGTGGCGAAAACCTTCGGTTTTGGTGAAAACGAGGACTGAGAGCGATTTTGAAGCATCATCGCCGCAGGCGATGATGAGCGAGCAAAGTATCAGTGACAGGTACTTGAGGGAGAATTCCATGGAGGTCTACCTGCAACGTCGTATATAGCGGCTTGCAATTTTTTGAAGAAAGGAAGCATCAGTCTCAGACAAGCCACCGAGAAAGAAGTTGTCTACGGGCGAATTGTGAAACAACCGAGCAAACAAGACAGCGGCGGCTAAATAGGATCCTCGCAAGCTCGGGTGGCTCCCGTCTTTGTGCCAAAGGTCGTTACTGGGGAATGGCGGTGTTTTCGCGTCAACGACATCCTTCCAAGCGAGACCCACGGGAGCGATGTCTCCGCCGGTCGCTTCGGCGTAGAGAGCATAGCCATCGGCAAGCGCTTGGGTGTGGCCAGCGAAGCTGCAGACGCGTGGATAGTGGGAGCAACACGTCGCGAAATAGACAATCTGTACGTGAGGGCGCTTGTCGCGAATGAGGCTGACCAGAGTCTGGGCGTTGATAACGCGCACAATATTGTAGACGCGTATTGAAATACGGGGCTACATCTTGTGGTGTATTAGCGACGTACATGGTGAATTTGCAGCCGGAGGATGTTTAACACCAGTCACCTAGTACTAGAGCGGTATGTCGTATCCGGGGGCATCCGCGGTGTGCCCTGTTAAGCACTGGCTTGCGCGCCCTCGCGACCATGGCACTTTTTGTACTTTTTTCCGCTGCCGCAAGGACAGGGGGCATTGCGGCCGACGCGCGGTTTTGTCCGCCTGACGGTCTTTTGCTTCTCTTGCGCTGCGCCATCTGCGGCTGCCCCATATGCAGAGGAGCCACCTCCCGCGCTGGGATGGACAGCCTGCATGTTGCGATTTTTTGCGCGCAACTCGGGAACTTCTTCTTCGTCGCGTTTTATCTGTACGCGAAACATTTTGGTTGCGACGTTGACTTGGATGTTGTGCATCATCTGGCCAAAGAGATCGAAGCCCTCTTTTTTGTATTCTTTTTTGGGGTCTTTTTGACCATATCCGCGCAATCCGATCCCCTCGCGGAGGTGATCCATGGATTTGAGATGCTCGATCCACAGCTGGTCGATCTCTTCGAGATAGAAATGGCGCAAGAAATACATCAAAAACGGTCGAGACAGTTCTTGCTCGCGCTCATCGATCCGCGTTTCAAGCTGTTTCCAAACCCTCTCAGCGATGTCCTGGGGGTCAAGGCCGTGATCTTCAAATTCCAAAGGAATATTAAATTGCTCTTGCAGTGCATCACGGAGGGCAGGAATGTTGTGGGCCTCTTCGTGGGCGTTTGGCGGACAATGCGTGTCGATATGCGCCCCCAGCAAGCTGTCGGCAAGATCGAGCAGGCGTTCGCGTTGCTGGATTTGGGATGCAGCGACGGTTGTGACGATGTATTCAATCAGTTTTGAACGGGGCGCGTCAATTCGTTTCTCGAGGTCGCAAAGTGCTCCGGTTTGGCGCCAAATCTCGGTCCGCAGAACCCTCCATGGCACGGGTTTGGAAAACTCTGGCGAGAGATTTTCGATGCCTTCTTCGTCCTCTTCATCTTCGGGTTCGATATTGTGAATGGGATCATTTGCCGCAAGTTCTTCTAAGACTCTATTGACGAGCGCCTCCATTTGCGGTCGGAGTTCTGTGGAGAGCGACTCGACCGTCCAGGTTCCGCTCGTCGTTGGTGGTTGCGGCTGTTTGCCAGCTTTGATCTCTTCTTCGCTTAGAGTAGGGGCATATTTGCCCTCCAATATTTGCTTGCGTAGTGCGTAAATTGCCTTTCGCTGCTGGTTCATGACATCGTCGTATTCAAGGACGTTTTTTCTCTGATCGAAGTTTTGCCCCTCCACCTTCTTTTGGGCATTTTCGATCGATCGGGTAACCCACTTATGCTCGATGGGGACATCTTCCTCCATGCCCAGCTTTTCCATCAGACCGCGGATTCGATCGGCGCCGAAGATACGCAATAGATCGTCGTCGAGGGACAGGTAGAACCGGGAAGCCCCGGGGTCGCCTTGGCGTCCAGCACGACCACGCAACTGATTGTCGATACGCCGGGATTCATGGCGCTCAGTGCCGATGATCTTTAACCCGCCCGCTGCCAAAACCTCTTCACGCTCTGCGTCACATTGCTGTTGCCGCTTTTTGAGCAGCTCTTGGTAGCGCTTTTCGTGGGCTGCTTCGTCTGTGGATATTGTGTCTGGAGAAACCGGATCCGTCTTTTGTTTGTCTTTGTTCCTATTGCTGGTTTTGCCTCTGTTCTTGTCCGCTCTGCGTCGCTTTGTTGGTTTCGCCTTTTCTTTGGTCGCATCAGACTCTTGGGCGATTTCACGGGCGAGGTCGTCTTGTGCGAGTGCTTCGGCGTTTCCGCCCAAGACGATATCGGTACCGCGGCCGGCCATATTGGTTGAGATCGTGATGGCACCTTTGCGTCCCGCCTGGGCGACGAAATTGGCTTCGCGTCCATGGTTTTTGGCGTTGAGAACGTTGAAGGGGATGTTGTTTTTTCGAAGTATTTGCGCGAGAACTTCTGATTTTTCGACCGATATGGTGCCAACCAAAACCGGTTGGCCACGATTATGGGACTCGGTAATGTCGGCGATCACTGCCTTAAACTTTCCGGGTTCGCTTTTGTAAATCAAGTCGGGAGCGTCATCGCGGATCAGGGGGCGGTTGGTAGGGATGACGGCCACATCGAGCTTGTAAATCTGATGAAACTCAGCGGCCTCGGTGTCGGCAGTACCGGTCATTCCCGACAGTTTTTCGTACATTCGGAAGTAGTTTTGAAAGGTGACGGTCGCTAGGGTCTGATTTTCTTGCTCGATCTTGACCCCTTCTTTGGCTTCGATCGCTTGGTGCAGCCCGTCCGACCAGCGCCGTCCGGGCATCTTACGCCCAGTATGCTCGTCGATGATGACGATTTTTCCGCCGTCTTCGATAAGGTAGTTGACATCCTTTTTATATAGGGTGTGAGCTTTTAGCGCTTGGCCCACATGATGGTTGAGCGAAATGTGTTGCGGGTCATAGAGGTTGGTAACGCCCAGTAGTTTTTCGACGCGCTCCACCCCAGAGTCGGTCAGCATCGTACTATGTGCTTTTTCGTCGACGGTATAGTCGATATCACGCTTGAGACGAGGAATGACTTTGTCGACCTCCGCGTAGTGGGCAACCGATTCTTCTGCGGGGCCAGAGATGATCAGGGGAGTTCGGGCTTCGTCGATTAAGATCGAGTCGACTTCGTCGATGATTGCGTAGTGAAGTGGCCGCTGTGCCATTCGATCAGGAGACATCTTCATGTTGTCTCGGAGATAGTCAAAGCCAAACTCGTTATTTTGGCCGTATGTGATGTCTGCGCGGTAGGCGTGTTGTCTTTGCAGATCACCGAGTCCGTGGACGACGACACCAACCGAGAGCCCCAAGAATCGATAGATTTGTCCCATCCACTCGGCGTCGCGTTTGGCCAGGTAGTCGTTGACGGTAACGACATGAACACCCTTGCCCGACAATGCATTGAGGTATGCGGGAAGGGTTGCCATAAGGGTCTTACCCTCACCCGTTCGCATTTCGGCGATCTTCCCCTGGTGGAGAATCATGCCGCCTTTTAGCTGGACGTCAAAGTGACGCAGGCCGAGCAGTCGGCGTCCGGTTTCGCGGACCAAGGCAAACGCCTCGGGTAAAAGATCGTCAATCGGCTCCCCCTGATCGAGACGACGCTTAAATTCGCCAGTCGTATCTTGCAATTGCGCGTCAGTCTTCGCCTCCAGTGCGTCACTGTAGTCGCCAATTTGCGCGACGATCGGATCGAGCTTTTTGAGCTCACGCTCGTTTCTGCTGCCGAAGATCTTTTGGAAGAGTTTCATCGTGTATGCTGTGTCTAGCACAGCCTAGCGCCTAGGGGTGTCCTCAAACTATGAAACTACCCGGAGAAGTATACGAAATCTCTGGCCTTGTTGTCCTCTTTGGTGGGACCCGAAATACAACCAGTATTCCCCTGCGATCGAAAATCTCCGTGTGAAACCAACTCCTTTGGCGATTTTCGCGCACATCCGCGATTTTTCCCGGCTATCGCGGATAGACTGGGTTATCTGGATAGGACGAAAGGGCTTCAGCAAAGGTATTGATGAGCGGTTTTTCGCGCTCTACGGTAGCTGGCGCCTCATCCCAGGTTTCCCAGACAAATCGCTGCGACTCGAGGAGCTCAGAATCTAGAGACACGGCAATGGCAATGCCCGTGCTGGTCTCGGTTTCAATTTTGAGGTTGGTATCCATGTTATCGTGCAACACCGACCGGGTGCTTGGGTCTGAAAAGTGCAGCAGTGTCCATGGGATGCGGATCTCGATATCCGTGCCGTCAATCACGACTGCATCCAGGGTGGTTGCGGGTTGATCCGCCTTGCGGCAGCGCAGGTCGCCCATATCATAAACATTGCGGGGGAATATGTGCTCGCCATCATCGCTGATCGACTCGATGGTTACCACCCAACGCCAGTCCATCCATGGGTCTCCGTCAGTCGCAGTCGATTGGCCGAACTGATATTCGGAAAAGGTCTCCTGATCGACTTCGTAGTAGTCGTATGCCCGTGTGACCTGAAAATTTGCTTGGTTTGGCGCTGTAATGGTGAGGGCGAACTCCGAGCGAATGGTCGTCGGGGTGCCATCTGGGAGTACCGACTCGCCCAAATCGTCACGGTATGTGTCATATCCGATTGTCATCGTTTCTGTGTCTTCCAGGGGCGAATTTAGGGAGATCTTGACATGAAAGAATGCAGCGTCAGCGTCTGCATTGATCGATTTAATCCGTCCGGTGCCAGTTTTTTCTCCTAATGCGCCAAAATCGGGTTGTGGTAGCTGATATGCAATGAGTCCGTAGTTTTCTTCTGGCGAGGTGACATCAAACCATAGTGGGAATCGTTGTACCGGGAAGGTCCGATTGGCAACGATCCACGTCCGCTTCCACCACTCATCCATCCACGCGAAAACCATGCCACCCCCAGATCCAGAATCGAAGACATTGTCGGCCATGCGCTTTGTAATTTGTGCTTGTGCCGCCTCGTCGTGTCCACCGTGGTGCATCCCAGAGACAAAGTTTGTATGCGCGTTTCCCCAGCTCGATGGGAGTCCGTACTCCGAAACAAGAAGCGGCATTGTTCCATAGTGGTCTTTGAGTTCTTTGAGGTAGCCGATGTAATTGTTTGGTCCGTGTTCATCCTCGCTAGCGACGTATCGGGGCTCGCGAAAGATGAAATTGGGATAGTAGGGGTAGATGTGATAACTCGCATAGATCCCCGCCGGAGCGTTCGTTGTGTCTACTTTGGACATATCGACAGTAGCATCGTCCTCGCCTGCGTCCCATAGACTATCAATATCCGCTCCCGCCTCAGCAAAGTGGGGTTCGGTGATGTGAGATAAAGGATCTAGCGTAGGCCAATTGCTCAAAGCGACTGGCCGCTCCGCGTGATATGTTTTTCTTTCATAGGTGATGAGAAGATCGAGCCGCTCGGCGGCCCAGGTCTCTACGGGTGTTGCACCGGTGATGCTTAACGCTTCGCCATGGAAGGATGTATAATGTTGGTGCTTATGATTTCCGACCAGTACCTCGCTCGAGTACATTTCCCGGCCCAAGATCCAGGCCATGACCCAACGCGAAATGTCCACGTTGTAGGTGCCAAATCCTCGGCCGAGGCGATGGGGGATCTCGGCGTTGCCATGAACCGCGTCGACGACTTCGTGAATCGCTTCGTCGATGGCGAACGTCAAATCGATGATGTCGACCCCGCCAGTCGGCGTGTCTTCGTCTAGCCAGATGCCGTGGATCACATAGAGGGGATCGTAAGGTCGAAAGTTGTTGAACTCAAAGAGTGCCTGATAAAACTCGGGCAAGTGCAACGTATAAATCCGAACCACATTGACGCCGAGTTGTTTCATTCTGCCAAACCATCGTAAATATGTTTCCCGATCGAGAGCGAGCTCACCGGGTTCGGTTCCGGGAATTCCTACGCCGAGATTGACGCCTTTGACGTATAGTGGCTGAAACTCTTGGCCATCCCATACGCCCAGATAGTGGTCCATTGCTTTGTAGCGAATGTCCGGTTGTGAATTACTGCAGCCCATCACGACGAGAAAAGTCATTGCAACTACGACAAACGAGGGCAATGCCGCGTGCCGTGGAACGATGCTGAGGCGCGTCACGATTTGATTATCCGTTATCTAGCGACATTTTTCCGTCAGGACCCATACGGTGTCGGAGTGTGCATCCCCCCTACTGAAGTGACGAGCAACCACACGGCAGCTGTTTTAGTGACGGCCAAGATGATACGATGAGTACAGAGATGAAACAGTCGCGGATTGCTCAAGTCCTAGCGACGGTCGCCCTGGTAGGCTGTGGTGGATCGTCTGCCCCTAGTCGAGTTTTAGCAACCAATTCTGCCGGCAACTTTATCAGTGCAGGAGAAGGGCATACTTGCGTTATCGTTGAAGGGGGCGATGTCCTATGTTGGGGAAATAACGAGTTTGGACAACTGGGATACGGCCATACTGAGGTGATTGGCGATGATGAAACACCGGCGAGTGCTGGGGTTGTCGATTTGGGTGGATCCGCAAAAGAGATCGCGGCGGGAAAGCATCATACTTGTGCTTTGCTTCTCGACGGGACGGTTCGGTGTTGGGGGAACAACGCCTTCGGTCAGTTGGGTTACGCGCATACGGATACCATCGGTGATAACGAGACTCCCGCCGAGCGAGGAGAGGTCGTTGACGTCGGAGGTTCGGTAAAACAAATCGCGGTCGGCGGGTTTCATACATGTGCCCTGCTTGAGTCAGGGGCTGTACGTTGTTGGGGAGAAGCAACAAGTGGGAGGCTCGGATATGGCAATACGGATTTGATTGGTGACAACGAAAATCCCTCAGCCGCTGGGGACGTTCCCGTGGGCGGAGCGGTTTCGTTTATTGGTTGCGGCGATCTGCACACCTGTGCGTTGCTCGAATCAGGGGCGGTGCGTTGTTGGGGCCGGGGGCATAAGGCAGAAACCGAGATTGGAGGATTTGGCCAACTCGGCTACGGTGAGTTGGAAAATGTCGGGGACAAACCCGACAATACGCCAGAATTAAAGGGGGATGTCATGCTTGGTGGCTCCACTGCGTTGTTGGCGGTGGGAGGAAATCACAATTGCGCGGTGCTCGATAGCGGGACGACCCGTTGTTGGGGAAGAGGAGATGGGCGCGATGGTCATGGGCAACTTGGGACGCAGACCATTGAGAATATTGGTGACAATGAGACGCCTCTTGAGGCGGACCTGCCCGCGATCATCGGTGGCACTCCACAGGCCATTTACGCTGGGGAGATCCATTCGTGTGCCAAATTATCGAGTAGCGATATTCGCTGTTGGGGGTTCGGCGGGTTTGGCCAGCTCGGGTATGGAAACGCGGACAATATTGGTGACGACGAGCCACCTGCCCAGGCGGGTCCCATTGATACGGGATTTCTTGTTGATACCTTGGTGTTGGGAGCGAGGCACACCTGTGCGACGAGTGGCGGTGATGTGGTGTGTTGGGGGCTCGGCGCGACGGGACAATTAGGGTATCCCAACACCGATAAGGTTGGGGTAGAGGAGACACCAGCAGCGCTGGCGCCAGTCAGTTTGTAGGGGCATTTTTCCCGCCCCAGAATTTGGGCAAATACCATCGCAATGCGATGTTCGCCGAGATTCCCGAGTAGTCGAGGGATGGGACCGGGGGGACCGGGGGGAGTCCAGGGTTGTCCGGGGTGAGGGTTCCACTGGTGGTCATTCGGTATCGTGCGGTGAAAGTAACGCCTACGCTGTCGAATAGTCGCCAATCGATACCACCAGATATTTCGACTCCGCCGCCGATCTCGCCCGAAAAATCCGTGACCGCACCGAGGCTGTAATCCCAGTCTGACCACGATCGGAGCATGAGAGATGGGCCGAAAGCACCGTGAATATGGAATTTGTGGGATAGGTGCCAGTACCATCCCAAAACGACCGGCATCTCTATCGCCCAGTTTCGATAGGAGATGGTCCCGTTGCTCGGTCCGATCACGATCGGAGTCTTTGCGCTATGGTGAAATACGCCAAGTCCCGTCTCAACGAACAAATGATGGGGCAGGTAGTATCGCAGTCTGGCCTCGCCGATATGGACGAGGCTGCTTGTTGGGATGTGATCGGCGCGGAACAAATTGGTCGCTTGTTGGATCAGTTGAAGGTATCCGTCTACTCCTTCGTTAAATGCGCTCATGGACGCGGTCCCTATGCCGACACTTAGGGACAATGAAAAGCGATGCTCTAGCGGTTTGGGATCGGCAGCAAGGTGTCTGCTCCCTACGTCAACTCCTAGTCCTACTCCGACCCACACAACTATGCATAGAGCACGCGCCAACAACTGTATAGTATAGGGTTGAGGCTTTGTTTGTTTGCGGGCGGAACAATTTTTATCTCTAAAGGTTCGATCTGCGCCGTCGGGCGCATCTCGACCCGAGCGATTGTTTGGGGGATTGGTTGTTTGTTGATGATACAAGCAGGGCAGTTTGCTGCGGCTGCACCAAGCGAAGACAGCGATGAGGAGAAAATCCGCGGACTGGCTGGTTTGGTCTCGGACAATCCCTACAACGTGGATGTACGCCTCCAATTGGCGTCCCGGCTATCGTGGAAAAATAGACGCAAGGAGGCTCGGCATCATGCCACCGAGGTCGTTAAGCAAGCTCCCAAATATTGGGATGCGCATATCTTGATCGCGCGAATCGATGCGTGGGACGGGCTCTACGCGCGCGCAAATTCGCGAATTGAACACGTACTCAAAAAGCAGCCAGACAACGTTGAGGCATGGATTGTCGCTGCCAATATTGGGCTTTGGTCGAGAAACGAAACACGCGCTCGGCGCGCCCTAAACAGACTCCTTAAGTTGGCGCCAAGTGCTGATATTTACTATAAGCATGCCCAGGTTTCGGCACAGCGGAATCGAATGCGCGAAGCGAAGGGATGGGCAGCGAAGGCTCTTAAACTCGACCCAGAGCATCAACCGTCAAAAAGATTGCAAGAGAGTGTGCGGATTGCTCGAGTCGACTATGTGATTGAGCTCGAAAGGTTCCCTATTGATGACCCCGATCAATCTCTCGGCCTCGGGGGGACATTGACGGCGACCCTGTTTCCTGGCGAGTGGATGAGCTATACCGCAATTTATCAGTATCAGCGCCGGTTTGGCACAAACAATAATCGATTGGCGCTTCGCGCTGATTATCGAATGACACCGAAGCTAACCCTTACAGCGATGATGCGGGTCGGTGTCGCCGAGGTCGTTCCACAGTTTACAGCGTTTGCCCAGGCCAATTACCGCGTTACCAAACAGCATGATGTAGGACTGCGGTATACCGGTGACAAGTTGGCGTGGCCGGGTTCGCTGCATCGCATGCGCTTTGTTAGTGGGGTCCAGCTACCATTTTTGCGCTTAGAAGGAGCTTACGAAATCGGCGTGATGACGAGTTGTGGGACCAATCGTTTCATTCAAGGAGCTGAGCTCAAAGGCCTTGTTCCTGTCGGTTCGTTTGTGATCACAGGTAAGTTTGGATTTGGAATGGAGCTTGAGAGGCCGCCATTGCCGGCGTTTATTGAAGGTCGATTTGGATCCGATATTTGCATCGACGATGAGGTGCTTGATGAATTTCCGACCGCGCAGCCGGTTCGCTTAGTCGATACGCGGGCCCATAGCGCATCGCTTGAGCTCAAATGGAACTGGTCAAAAACGATGTCGTTTCGCGGTGGCTATGGGATCCAACGTCGCTTTAGCGGCAACAATGTCCACCTGGGGTATCTAGGCATTCAAAAGTCCTTCTAAGAAGGAATGGTGACAACAAACCCATCCGACCCAGTTTGTTAAGCACGAACCAGACAATCGTAGACCGAACTCGTCGAGATCTGGCAATGCAGCCCAATCTGGTGGTTCGATAGGACGCGGCGGCAGAAAGCGTCAATTCCCGTTTCCGCTACATTGAAGACAATCGACGCCCAAGGCTGTTTCGAGGATATTGATTTGAGCCGCTGTCAGCTGCGGGTTATCCGTAATGCTCAGCTGGCTGTTGAAGCCAATCACGTTGGATAAAGCTGCAACATTTGATAGCAGAACGTTGTTGCGGATTGCGATGTTGTCGCCTATGCTTTGTAGTCCGCCCAAACCGTTGAGGTTGGGTAGCAGCTCGTTATTTCTAATGATGAGCCCAGCGCTCCTAGTTCCCCCGCCTCCACTTCCAACCGATGTCAAATTTCCCAAAGCGGCAAGGCTGAAGAGGCTTTCGTTATCGGAAATGTGAACTTCGTCCGTGACACTCTCCAGATTGTCCAATCCTGCAAGGCTTCCAAGGTTCCTGTTTTCGTAGATTCTAACGCCGACAAACCTTCCACCGATAGTATCGTCGCCTGATACTGCGGTGATACCCTCCAAGCCGGTAAGATTCTCCAGCGATGGGTTGCGCGCAATAATCAACATACGACCAATGTTACCTGTGATATTTCCGAGTGGCGCGAGGCTATTTAGGCTGTCGTTCGATTCGATATGCAGGCCGTTGCGTACAGTTTCGATGTTTGAGAGGCCAGAAATGTTTTCCAGATCAGGGTTGTATTTAATGTCCAGGCGCGTCAGTTCCTCCAAGCCTTGGAGCCCACTTATTCCAGCCAGAACTTGATTGCTAATAATCCATAGCGATCCTCCAATACTCTCCAAACCGTTCATCCCCGAGATACCCGTGATCTGACTGTTGCCTCCAACATAGACACTTCCTGCAACCTTGAGCTTGCCCAATCCTTCAATGTCCGCCAGCTGGGAATTGCCTTGGAAACGAAGCGTTTCCTCTACTGAGGTCAAGTTGGCGAGACCTTCTGTACTGACAAGCTTCGGATTACTGGACATCCAGATGCTTTTAGCGCTTTGCAGGCAATACAGCTGATGTAAGTTTGTTGCGCGCGTGCTCTGGTAGATGCTCAGGCTGCCGGTTATCTCTGAACAGTTCGCTACGGGATCCAAGCTGTCATTTCCCCGGAGAAGGAAGTTTCCTTCGCAGACGGTTGCTTCGCTACACGGTCCGCCGCTCTCCATTACGGTACGCAAGCGGCCGATATCGGACTCCGAAAGGGCTCTACTGTACAAGGCGACTTCATCGACCTCGCCCTCGAAAAACAGGTTGTTTCTCGGCCCATTGAAGGTGCCGGCTTCTGAACCATCGCCGATAATACCAAAGCGGGTGGTTCCCGTGCCTACGGACTCTCCAGCATGAGTAGCGAGACGATCTGCATGGCGCTCACTCTCACTCCCACTATCCACATAAATGTGCTTCTCGAACCCATCGTATACAGCACAGATGTGATGCCACTGCCCATCATTGACTACGATATCGCTAATGAAGTCATCCGTAACCCCATTTTCGCCGGTGCTCGAGAACCCCACTTGTCCGCTATCACCGGTGATGTACAGGTTGAAGTGTTCATCGTGATCAAAGTCCAAGAGCGACCAGTTAGAGTTTTGAGAGTCTCCAGAAAAGCTCGTTTTCGCAATCACGCAAGCCGAAAGTTCGCTGTCCGAAGCGCTGAGTGAATCGGGCAGAGGCACATACTCTGCGCCGTCAAAAGCCAAGGCGCCGTTTGCCAGGCCGGGTACGACTCGGGCAGTGCTGTTCTGAAGCTCCTCTTCGAGCGTATAGTAAAAGCGCGGGATTGGGGGTGATCGGCGCACCCTCCCCAACGCCATTGTCCGGATGTCTTCATCACTCAACACGCTTTCTTCGAGCACGACCTCATCAATCGCGCCCCTGTAGTGGATATTGTTGCGTGTGCCGTTGGGGGTGCTTGCCTCGGAGCCATCGCCAATAAAACCATAACGCACAACTCTTCCGGTGCCGATGCCGTTTTCGTGGGGGCTAGCTTGACTCGCATCTTCTGTGCCATTCACGAAAATTCGTTTGCGGGCACCATCATACACCCCGCAGATATGATACCACTTGCCGTCGTTGACTTTGGATTCTCCAGAGAAATCGTCGATGCCTTGGAGATCTGCTGTTGAAAATCCAACCTTACCATCGCCTCGAACGTAGAGGTTAAAATACTCGGAACGATCGAAGTCGAGTATTGACCAGTTTGCGTTAAGCACCTGCATCGGTGTCAGAATATCGGGATCTACGTCTACGACTGTGCGAACAAACGCGCAGACTGTCAGCGCGTCGATCTGCCCAGCTTCTGAGTAGTGTCGGTCGTTGATTGCGATGTAATCGTCACCATCAAACAGCAGGCCTTTGCCCATTGGGCTGGTGATCGGTTGAGTGCCAACAATGCTAAGCGCTTTGTCTGAGGTGTTCTCAAAAGAAAAACGCGTGCCGCATCCGTCATCTGAGACACAGGTTGCCACCGCCTGGGTTGTCTGCGCGAGGGGTTCAGACGCGTTTGAGCACGCGACGCTGGCTGCTGCCATCAGTACAACCACTATTGAGGAGTAAGAAGAATCAACAGACTGGGACATTAGGGCCTCCGGTATTGAGTTCATGAGAAAGTAGCAGCATGTCTTCGGCCGCTTTCGATAAAACCATATTGCACATTTCCGATATGACAATCACAAAATTTGGGTGCGACAATTTTTTAGCAAGCGAGACACCCTCCATAGATGATGAGGTGAAGTGCTCGCTTCAGAAAAGACTAACGAACTTCCCTTCAAGGGAACACAGAGAAGGCCAAGGATCTTCCATGAGGAAGAAATGTAAAAATTCTTTTAGCTGTTTTTGCAGCGCGCTGCGCGACTCCATACATAACACGCGAGGTCAAAATAGCTTCCACCACTTTTTGCTCTTTGCCGGAGGTGTTTGCGTCTGTTCGTCCGTTTTTGGTTTGTCGGCATGGCTCGCAGTGGATTCTGGGGCAGTTGTCAGTTTTCGAGGTATGTCGCTGGGCGGTGTGCTGCTCCCATCTGTGGGCGGTGGTGGGTGCTTGGCCATTAGTGTCAAGACGCGTGCCACCAATGGTGCGCCACGTGATTGGTCCACCATGCTGACAAAGGTCGCAAACCCCAACGCAGAAGACAGGGGGTCGACTGTGCCGGATCCCCATTGTTTGCCCGCGGGGCCATCCTTTTCGATCTGGTAAAGCAGAGCGCGAAACCGGCGCAAGGTTGTGCGTTGCACTCCGAGTTTGTCATTGACAACCAGGCCGGTTACTTCTTGGCGTCGGCCGCGGCGAAAAACGCGGGTTTTATTGGGATGGATAACAAATCCCTCTTCGGCGACAACATGCGCAACGCGGCGCAATAGCGTGCCAATCGCGCCAGTGTCGGCGCGGTTCGATGACAACGAAAGGTCGTCCGCGTAGCGAGTGTAGATGAAACCCAGCGCCTTGGCGACGACGGTCAGGCGGTGGTCGAGCCGTCGGCACAGTCGATTGGTAATTGCTGGCGAGGTCGGTGCGCCCTGGGGAAGTCGCCGTTTCGACTTCGCGACAAAATAGGTGTTTCCATCGAGGGTGAGTTCATCGACGTCTGGCTCGGTGGTGAGCAACGCCAACATCGTCGCAATGGCCTCACTGTAGCCGAGGTTGGCAAACATGCCCTTGACGCGCGGATATGTAACTGTAGGGAAGAAATCGCGTAGATCAATATTGATCACTACGTCTTTGCCAACGTGTGGGGTAGCGTTGGTGACGATGGAGCGCTTGGCGACAAATCCGTGGGCGGCTTTGTGGACTGGGAGTTGTGCAAGAATATGTTCGTAGATCCACTGCTGCGCTGCTTTCAGGCGTGGCATCGGCGCCGAGATCAGTCGCGTGCCGCCCGTCTTTTTGGCGATTGTGAATCTCCGATAGTGACTCGTCTGACTCGCCGCGCGCACATAGCACAGGAAGCGCAGCGCACCGACGGAAAGTTCCATTGCCTGCGCGAGCTCTGCTGGTTGAGACAACAGCGGTAACGAGAAGCGCTGCAGCTTGGTGCGGTCGCTCACCCGGTGTCCCAGTCCCGCTGACACTGAATCACCCAGGTAAGTGATATCGGTCTGCTTTTTTTTCGCCCACGCAGCGGCGCGTTTGGCGCGTTCGGCGAGGCGCTTTTCTTTGTTAGCAGCGCGCCGCGCTTTGGATTCTGCCATACGCTGCTTGCGTGCCTCGCGCTTGAGTCGATCGATGTCGGTCAATTGTTTTGTCTGGGCGCGGAGCTCAGCGAGGCGTTTTTGCAGTTCGCCGCGGCGACGGATTTCGTCAGCGGGATCGTCTGGGAGCGTTCCCGCTTCTGGCCAAAATCCAAGCCGGATCATTTCCTCGACGATCACCGCATCCTTGGAGGATTCGCGAATGCGGTCATACAGCTCTTGACGTGTTTGTGGGCGGTCAGACATAGGGGAATGGTCCAAGGGACGATAACAGAGCGACGGGCGAACCTTCGAATCCCTCTCGGGACTGGATCGTCTCAACTCAAGCGGAGTGCGCCACCGTCGGCTGCTAAAAATTCTACGAACTTCACACCGTTTACGCTGACGGTGGCGCAACTCCGCACAGTCAAGAGCGAGCTAGTGAGGCAAGCACGACCATGTCGCAAAGACGGCGATCCGCCGCCCATAATGCAAGGCTTAGTCGCCCGCCGCTCTGTATCGTTAAGCAAATCGTTAGGCATCTCCTTCTTCATCGGATTGGTGGATGCGATCGCGAAACGCAGCGAGCACGCGTCCGAATAGTCCGCGTGGGCGTGATGACCCTGTTTCGCCGGATTTGGGAGAATCGGTACCATCGCCCGATGGCTTTGGCGTCGCAACCGCTTGTGCGAATGGAATTGGTTTGGCGCGCCCTTGCGCGTGGCCGCGATTATAGGCGATGCGCGCAGCTAGAATGTGCTCGCACGGTCCTTGATAAAGACGATTTTGTTGAAAGAAATTGCAACTGCAGTGGGCTTCTACGAGTCGTTGGTCGGTATCTAGTACGAGAGTGGTCTCGTGGTTGCGACGGTCGGTCAAAGTGGCATCGATTCGCACGCGATCAGCGTCGAGGAATTCAAAGCGAACCGACAAGTAGGGCGACTCGAGCAACCGAATGGCACTGGATTCGCGCTCGTTGGCGAAGCGCAACTTGTCCATGGGTAGTGGATCTTGTGTGAGCTCGCGCACGCGGTAGACGCCGTTAGACAAATCATAAATAACACGGCCGGCTTGGGTATAGGCGGCCAACGCTCCCAACACTTGGTCGCGGGCGAGGTCTAGCCGCTGGGACAGCGAATCGGCGCTTTCACGCCAGTTTTGCTTGAGCGCTGCAAATACGCGGGCTTTGGTCATGTCATCGACCTGTGCACGCGGGGCCATGAGATCGAAGTTGCCTGCTTTGGACCAGTCATTGGTCGTCCAGCCCGAGAGTCCCAGCGTAAATGTCATGTCACCGAGGTCCGCGACCCAAAACGATGGCATACCGGTACCCAAAAGGTGTGCGGTAAACGAGCGGGCAATCGGAATCAAGCGCTCGAGAGTGTGCAGTCGGCGCCGCCCCCAAAGCCGCACTTCGATATCCTTGTCGCCCAAGTAACGCGAGCGCGGACAAGGAATCGTGAAGTTCCATGGCTCGACGTGTACCGTAACGGGTTTGCCAGCCATCAATTCGAAACGCAGGCTGCGTGGCCCACGAAGCTCTTTGTGGCGACGCAAGACAAAGCACAGATTGTGGACATCGAGCGGATGCAATTTTACGACCGCGGCAGGCAAGCTCATCGCTGAGCTGACTTGCAGAAACCCGCGCACCCAGCTATCCGGCAAATCGATTTTGACCTCGCGGTAGGCGTCTTCGTGGGTCGTTTGGACCTCAAATCCAGATGGGTCGACATCGAGTGCGGTGGTTTTGTAGCTGCGAATCTTCTGAAATTCGTCGTATAGGCTCTGCGAGTAGTCGATATTGGTAGTGCCGCACGCGTGCTCGCCGACATTTTTGTACACCTCGTAGCTGGTGGCGAGGCGGCCGTAGGACGATTCGTCTTGGCTAAAGCACTCAAACGCGATCTCGTCGGGATGTACTGTGATCACCGGATCGAGCACAAACCACGCATCGTAGTTGGTCTTGTACAGGTAATCGAAATACTTTTGCCGCGCAGCGTAAAACGGCGCCCAACGTGACGAAAACCGCGTCTGGAGGGTTTTGAGCTCGCTGCGCAAGGTTGCCATTTCCGCCTGGAGAGAAGCGGTGACTTTAGCGACTTCGGCCCAATCGAAATCCTCTTGCTGTGCGCGCCAGGCGAGATAAGCGGTGCGGTCCTTGGGTTTCCAACGTAAATCGCTAATGACGACATCGTGCAGGGCGCTAATGGCTTCGCGAAATTCAATTTGTTTGCTTAACTCGCCACGAAAAAATGTCGGATCGCGACCACGGTCGGGTACAAACGACATTGACGTTTCCGATGCGGAGTTGGTCAGCGCCGACGTACCCTTGTACGAGTAGTTAAACTCCATGGCGAGCCTCTACGGGAACGAAGCGGATCGGCAGCGCGATGTCGGGATAGCGGCGATGGATTTCTGCCATCGCAACGATCATGGGTTCGCGATGGGTGATGGCAATGGTCGCAGACTGGCGCGCGAATATTTGCGCCACGAGCTCAGCAATGTC
The DNA here is from genome assembly GCA_965223575.1 of Kofleriaceae bacterium. GTDB lineage: Bacteria > Myxococcota_A > Polyangia > Haliangiales > Haliangiaceae > CBDCWZ01. The sequence goes on along the minus strand of CBDCWZ010000102.1, from coordinate 39,070 downwards.
ACGGTTGGTCTCCGCCTGTGCCCGCAAAAATGCGATGCAACGTTGGCGCGCGACTCGACCGCGGTTAATGTTGGATAGAACGCGGAGAAAGTAAGGCCGCAGTTGGCGCAGTCGATCGAGCTCTCCCGCCGCATAGCGCTCGAGGAAATTGGACACGAACAACTGAATATCACTGCTCGGGTGTTCACTCAATTTGCTGACGTATTCGTTGCCATCGGTGGTTTGAAACCGTTCGAGAATCAATTTGCGTCCGAATGCCTGCACCTGGGGGCGGACGCTGTCGCAGATGCTCACGAGGATTGCCGGGCTAAGGTCCGAGTCATCGAAGGCGCGTTCGAAGAAATCGAGCGCCCATTGACGCGAGTCGTCCCACTTGGCATCGAGCAATCCGACGACCCCGTGCATGGCGAGCTTGAGGCGATCGATATTGGCTTCGCACATCGCCCAAATGCCCTTGCGAACGCTGCGAATGTCATGACTGGCTAGGCGCACCATTTCTGTGATGCTCAAATCATCGGCGCTCAAGTTGCGCGCCAAAAGCAAGCCGCCAAGCTCTTGGGCGTGCGGACTTTTGGCTCGGAGCAGCGACAGCGTTAAATCCCGGCCTACTTCGCCAAGCTGGTCGGCGAGCTCGTTGGTCAGCAAACTAACCAAATGAGCTGGCACGCCCTTAGGATTGGCGCGCAGCAGTGTTGTCGCAAACAGCTGCGCTAGCGATCTGGCAAACGCGTGGTTTTGTGTGACCAATCTTCCGAGTGCGGGACGGATCCCGTCGCGCAAGTCTTCAAGCTCGTGACTCGCCAAATGCACGATTAGCTCGCGCCGCTCAAGCAGGTCCGAATCGCTTAGCTGGCCGAGTAGGCGCGCTCCGATTTTGCGAATGGGTCCGTGGCGGGAGTCAATCAGAGCGAGCAAGATATCATCGGGAGGCTTGGTGGCAAACGTGCGATGGGCGAGGAGGATCTTGGCACCAAACTCTTGCACTTGCACACTGGGACTGGCGAGTAGGTCGCGAATGATCTGCTCGCCGATTGTTGCCATTTCGCGGGGAAATATACCGAGCAAGGTATCGCCGGCTTCCGCGATTTGCTGATGGGTGAGCGTGGAGGCATCGGCGAGCTTTGCGACGACGCGACCAATAATGAGTCGGGCGTTGTCTTCACTGAGCGCGGCGCCGGTCAATAGAGCGCGGACAAAACTGCGATTGTCGCCATAGCGCGATAGAATCAATGTCGCCATAAATTCGCTGTCGGTTGTGAATCGCGGTCGATGTGCGCGCACCCACGACTGTGCCTGCTTGCGCCCCAGGGCGAATACACTCGAGATGACCGCTCGCACCAACCTTCGGTTGGGGTTTGTGGCATCGTAGTAGCGTTGGGCGAGCTCGAAGCCAAATTCGGCTGTCACCTCGTAGGGAGCGGAAACAATCATCACCACCGCTTCAACGTCTAACCCCGCCAAAAATTCGTGATTGTCACGTACCGCCTTGACGGCAAATCGGTGCACGTCTTCACAGCGGCTCTCATCGAGTAGATGCAATAGCGCCTGCGGCGTGCGATCCCACAAGTGGGAGAAACTTTCCTCGCGTTTTGTAGGCGTTGCGTCTGCTTGTGCACCGTCACGGACGCGAAAGTACGTCGAGGCGGAATGGGGAATAAAGCGATTGCTGTTTCCAAACAGCAAATGCGATAGCGTCCACGTATGCCCCCAGGGGCCCCAACGCAATGTGCGGGACGAACCGCTCCACGGCTCGTAGTGGCGCTCGACAGGACGTTGGCGATCCGTATCTTTGTAGGGTAAGAGCACGCCTGTCGCCATACGCACAAAGTCGGGGCTTTCGTCGCGCCCGAGCTGCCGCAACGTGCGCCATACGCGTCGCCGCAAATAGTTGCGGGTTGTGCGCATAAACGGGGGGCCGCTCAATTCGCCGCCTTGGTCGTCAAAATCCCAGCTCCACACGGCCGGGCGTGTGTTGGCGAAGCGATGGGCAATGATGCCAAACATCATCGCATCGCGACGAAATTCGGCAGCCTTGAAAATGGAACGCATTTGCGCGAAGTAATTCGCAGAAAGCGGAACCGAGCGCATCGCTTGGGCAACGGCTTGGTGTGCCCCTACGTGATCGGCGAAATACAGCGGGTAGAGAGACCGCGCATAGGTTTTTGCCTCGGTCGAAACCCTATCCATGACCGTCTCAACGAGCTTGGCAGGATCGTCTTTGTGTGCACGAATGTCGGGGTGCACAAGCTCCCAGGCGGATTGGGTCCACTGTTGCCGCTCGTCGTCGTTACAGAGCAGACGGATTGCTTCGCTGGCCAAACGCCGATTAATGTCGCCCATGCCGGCGGTGACAAGGCGATGCAGCCGCTGTTTGGAGGAAGGCGAGCCAATGCGACCAAGTGCCCATATGATCGAATATTCGCGCAGGGGAGCGATGCCGTCTGTTAACATTGGCTCCAACAGAGGTGCCGCCGCTGCCAATTCTAGCTGGCCCGCGCGCCAAATGGCTCGCGAAACCGACCAAGATGGGGATTCGCCCCGAAGCGCGGCGAGAACGGCAACTTCGCGCTCGGCAGCTGCTTGCGCCGGAGGCGAGGAGTCAGGCGATGGGGAGCTGCCTCCCTGTTGCGACACACCACTATCTTCTCGATAGCCCTTTTTTACCTTGGAAGCGACCAGGTTGGTGAAAATGCGCTCGGCCTCAGCGAGGCTGACCGAAATCGACGTCTTGGTTCCTTCGCGCAGATTGGAGCCCCGCCGCCCATAGCGAAAGTTGACAACATACTTGTCTGCGTCGACTTGACACAGATCCACTTCGTAGACCTTGTCAGAAGAACCCTCACGAAAGCAAAGGCGACTTTGTCTAATGCGTTTCACGTGCGCTTCGCCATCGACGAGTCTCGTTTTTACTGCATGTGTATGACAGCTTCAATTTCTAGGTGAGGATATCTCGCATTGGACAGTTACACAGAGTGGATGAGGAGGCGGCGCGCGGCAGCGCGAACTTCGGCCACAGGGTCGTCCATGACGGATTTTAGCCAGTCCTCGAGGCGCTCTTTGGCCAAGCAGGATAGTCCTTCGATGGCGGCGATTCGGACATCTGGGTGCGGGTCGCGCAGCCCAAGGGCGATGTGTCGCGCGTGACGGCGAGGTCCTAATGCCGCAAGACATCGAACGCAGACCTCGCGGAGTTTTGGATTGCTGGCACTTGTCACAAACGCGGCGAGTTTATCAGCTTGCCCAGATTGTTGGTGTAGGATGGTGTTTTGATTGGTTTCGCTGAGGTTGGGCCACCGGTCGAGAAATCGGCTCTTCCCCTCGTTATCTGGGCAGTCTAGAAGACCGAGCATCGCGAGCGTGATGACATCGGGGTGTTGGTCTTGTGTGAGCGTATCTAATAGCTCGACCGCTTGTGTATTTTCCATGGTTGGTAGTCCGGTTGCCAAAGCGCTGCGAACCAGGACAGAGGGATCGAGAATGGTATTGCGAAACTCGTCAAAGACATCGTTGCGTGGAAATGCACATAGGGCAGTCACAATCTGTGCGCGGATGTCCTGAATTGGGTCGGATAGCGCTTCCAGAAGGCGTTGGATTGCATCTGGGTGTCTCAATCGTGCCAAGGCCGAGACGGTTTGCAAGCGAATTTCCGCAACACTTGAGCCTAAAAGATGGAGTAGGAGACCAAGGGAGCGGTCGTCGGCGATCTCTGTAACAATGCGTAAAGAAGACAAGAATACCTTAGGAGACAGCTGGCCTAGCATCCAATCGATAAAATCAACAACGTTTTGGCCAAAAATCTTTGCAAGCGCTGTCTCAGATGCTGCAACAACTTGGGGTTCGTTTGCGCGAAGGCTCCGCAACAGCGGTTGTGCATCCTCAATATCGCCTACGTTTCCCAGGGAGGAGATCGCCGCGATGCGAACCTCCGGATACGGATCGACAACGGCTTGTCCGAGGACGAAGCGGACATGGGCATTATCCCTTTGCTGGGTCAGGCAGCTAGCGACACGGAGTCGTACTTGCCGGTCTGGATCATGGCGAAGCGACGCAGCCAGCGCCTCAACCGCCATTGGTGTTTCGAGATTTGCCAGCGCTGCGACCGCGCGTTTTCGCTCAAGGGAGTCCTGATCATTGCGCAATGTATCGATAAAACGTTGTGCGAGGGAGTCGGGATCGAGATGGGCAAAAAACTCAAATTCCGAAAGATTCAACCGGCCGGCTGTCTCCAGACGGATGCTCGTGAGAAACCGCTCTTGCAGGGATTCTTCTTCATCTTTGAGTAGCTTGCTGGTGTGCTCGCGAGTCGTGCGGTTTTGTAGCAAGCCAACGGCAGCGCCAATGGCCTCAGGGACGCCACATAACACCAGGGCGATGATGCGGTGCGCATCGTCGAGGGTCTCGGTTGCGACGCCCGAGATCAGTTCAAACCCATCGTGACCGCCAATCTGACCGATTGCAACGACAGCGCGTTGGCGGACAAAGGGATCGGGATCACCGAGTCCGTTTCTCAACAAGTCGAGTTGTTGCGTGCCACCGATCTTTCCGAGTGCGTTAATCACAGCAGCGCGTACGTACTGGTTGGGGTCACGCATCGCCGAGGACAGCGCCGCGATGCTTTGGGGGCCGGGAATCTTCCCCAGTGCGCCGGCGGCGCTGCTGCGCACCTTGGGTTGCGAATCGCGAATCAGCTCGATCAAAAGAGGGACCGCACGCTGGTCGCTGATTTTTCCTAGGGTCCAAACGGCACCGAGGCGAGCATTGAGATCGGGGCTTCCCAAAAGGACGTCCATTGCCGGGCCGATCGCGATGAATCCAAGGGTCGCGATGGACCGGCACAATACATCGCGTTGCTGCCTGTCGGCGTGGTTCATGGCTGCGAGGAGCAGACTCATCGCCCGCTCGCCGCCGATTTCGCCAAGTGCAATAGAGGCAGCGATACGCATAGGGTTATGGGTATCGCGCAGGCAGCCGCCAATCGACTCTACGGCTTCCGACATGTGACGTTGTCCCAGCGCCTGGACAGCGAGGATGCGGACCTCGACAAATCTGTCATGCAGTGCACGAGTGAGAAGTAGCTCGTCAATGTCCTTGCCGTTGGTGTTGGCTAAGACGATTGTTGCACATAACCGAGTCGCATCACTCTCATGGTCAAGGGTGTCGGTGAGCTGTGGTAATAGTTGTTGTAGTTGCGCCTGAGGGTAGAGTGCCAGCGCTTTCGCTGCGCTGTCGCGCACGTCGCTACGATCATCGACAAACAATTCGATTAGACTTTCTCCAGTCCCCGGTGTGCCAAGATCGCTAAGCGCGTGGATCGCTGCGAGCCGTACCGGGAGCTCATCATCGCGGATTAACTTAACTACCTCCTTGCCGTGGGGAACCGCTCCGACCTTGCCCAAAATCGTCGCGATATGGCCCCGTAAGATCGGGTTCTCATCGTCTAGGTGACGGATGAATCGCTCGCTGAGCCCCGCCCGACCAACGGCAATCAGGCGGTTGACCGCGGTCGTCACCTCGAGTGGGTCTGAGGAAGAAAGCGACGTAAACGCCTGTTCGAGTTTTCCCAAGCGCTCCAGGGCTAGGGCGGCTCGACGGCGAACCTCGGGGGTTGCGTCATCGAGCGCTGACTCGATGGGGCTCGTATCTTTGGGGTTGAGTACCTCAATTGCCTCGAGCGCACGAAACCGCATCCAGTACTCTGGATCGCCAAGAGAGGCAACGAGAATTGGTATGACGTCCGGATCGCCCAGACGACCCAGCGCGCTTGCCCCCTGGGCGCGAACTGCGGCGGTAGGATCTCGCAGAATGACATCCACCAAAGGTCTTACGGCGCGCAGATCTCCAATATCGCCCAATGCGTTTGCCGCCGATAGGCGCATTTGCTCAGATCGATCATGGAGTCGATTGATGAGCTGCGGGACTGCCTTTGCGGTCTTGATTTTTCCCAAGACCTGGGCGGCCCAAACCCGTCCGTTGAGAGTAGCCCCACTATCTAATAATGCCATGAGTGGCTCGACCGCGGATTTTCCAAACGCAACGAGCACTGCGGCGATTCGGGGAGAGGACCATTCGTCCAACTTTCCCAGCTCTTCACATAGGATTGGGACGACACTGGGGTCCTGAATCCTTCCGAGAGCCTCGGCGCAAGCCAGTTTGACATCGTTGTCCTCACGGGGCGCGCGCATGACGTCTAGCAGTGCGGGGACAGCTTGGGGGTCGCCGATCTCTCCGAGCACCCGTGCTGCCTTGGACCGGTCGTGCCAAGAGGTGGCCTTTTTGACTCTCTCAATGTAGCGCTCGGTCAGTCCTATCAGCGAAAACCCATGAATGATGTGTTGCGCGGTTTCTCCTTCACTGGTGTCTAGATGCTCGCGAAGCTGTTCTTCAATGACACCCATGTCGTAGTTGTCACGCATGTCAAACAGCATTTTGTCCAGACCCTTGTAGTGTTCTTTGCGGGCACTCCCGAGGAGGTTGCTGACCCGGTACGCTTGGGCTTCTAATCGCCGCTCGTGCATGCGGCGCAAGAGTCTTCGGCCCATGTAGATCCCAAACAACGCGACCGAACCCACGCCAACGAGTGCGGCCATCAGGAACAGAAAACTCACGGATCAGACTCGTCAGTTTCTTCGAGTACGTGCTCAATGGTCTGGACCAGGGAGCGGACATCAAAGGGTTTGTCGACAAATTTACGAGCTCCTAACTCTTGGGCCCAAAATCGATCTGCCGGTTCGGTCTTGCTCGAAACAAAAACGACTGGAACTTTGAGATTTGGGTCCTGGACAATCTTCCGACAGACTTGATATCCGTTGAGTCCTGGGAGGAGCACGTCAAGAATGATGAGATCGGGGCGATTGTTTGCCACCGCTTCGATTGCTTTGTGGCCGTCTCGGACGGTCTCGACTGCGTGGCCGGCGCTGCTCAAGCTACGCTTTAGGAGCCCCAGGATATCGGGGTCTTCGTCGGCGATAAGGATGAGTTTTCTGGCCACGTTTATGATCCTTGCTGCTGGAAACCTCGCCGCGCAAACTTGTCCCAGTCTTTGCGACCTTTCAAAAAGTCGATGAGCCCACGGATTTGCCAGAAAACAAGAAACTGACGGTAGCCAAAATTGGACAGGATGATCGCGGCAAATAGACGTAGGATGTCCGAGGTTCGCTGGTACGCGAAGAGTCCGGTCGACTGGGTTGCGCCCGTGGGCCGTGCGCGAATGCAAAGCAGCACTGACAGGGTTGTTAGTGCAATGTTTAACATAAGCGCTAAGAGTAGGAAGCCGCCGACATGACTGATTGAGAGAAATCCAACCGCATATGCGACCGGGACGAGCAGATATCCACACAGCTCCAAAACAGGGGCGATTGCCTCAAAGATAACCTGGTACGGCAGTGAAAACAGTCCGATCTGTCGGTATCGACTGCGGAAGATCATCTGCCTGTGGTAACTCAGTACTTCGAGGAGTCCTCGGTACCAACGGGCGCGCTGCTTTCCGAGGTCCTCGTAGACTTCCGGTGCTTCTGTCCAAGCAGTCGGATGGGCAATGGTGACCACCCGGCCCCGCTGACCCTTATCCAGCATGTAGCGGTGCAGGCGGACAATGACCTCCATATCTTCGCAAACGGTATGGGCACCCGCACCGCAGTACTCCTCGACGATGCGAGAGTCGATGAATTTGGTGAGAAAGCCGCCGGCGGCAACGACAAGATCGCGCCGCATTAGGGCAAAAACACCAGAGAGGATCAACAAGGAATTAAACTCCCCGAGAGCGGTGCGACCTTGGCCAAACGATCGCATGTATTCCGCCACTTGAAACCGAGCGATCCAACGATTGGGAACCCGAAGTTCTTTGACTTCGCCGTCTCCGATCACCGAACCATTGCTCAGTCCGACTTGGATGCCAATTGCAATGACATTACTTGGGTCGTCTGCAACGGATTGCATTACACGCAGCAGCGTTGCTGGTTCTAAAAGACTGTCGGCGTCCATGCTGGAGACAAACGCACCTTGGGAAGCATTGATCGCGGCGTTGAGCGCATCTGCTTTGCCGCCGTTGGCTTTGTCAATGAGAATTAGCCGGGCGACATTTTTTGGGAGCTCGCAAGTCGCCTGATAAAGACCACGAATCTCCGCGGTGCGCATTTGCTCTTGATAGTTTATGTCAGTGCGCTCAAAAGCAAACTCCTTGCGCAAGACTTCGACGGTGCGGTCTTTTGACCCATCGTTGCAAATAATGATTTCGTAGGAAGGGTAGCGAAGCCGGAGAAGGGATCGAATGCTTTCGATGCAGGTGACCTCTTCGTTGTAGGCAGGGACAAGAAGGGTCAGCAACGGAAGAAATGGGTTATGCTCGTCGGTTTCGGGTGGATGCCATACCTGACGTTGCAGTTGCCTCGATACCGCCCACCAACTCACGGCGACGAAATAAAAATTGATTGCAAAAAACAGAAACAAATACAGCACAACGACTATTTCGAGGCCGCTGAGGATTCCCGAGATCACCGCCATTGGATCCATCCTACAACCAATACGAATTGTTGGGCCAAGCGTGAGCAACAATGCGTAATCGAAAACAGGTTGTACAGTATAATGGAGGGAGTGAAGTTATTGGCGCACCTTGCCTTACCCAGGAGCCTCCCGAGTGGTCTCAATGGTATCGCGATCTTTCCGATTGCATGTTTTGCTTTGAGCATCGCGGGTTGTGGTGGTTCCGCCAACCAGGAGGAGTTTTCGTTACCTTGGCCCCAGTCGATTGAGCCGGTCGCACCATGTACTCCGTATGCGCCGGGGTTTGTTGAGCCAGATCTTGCCGATCCAAGTGGCGATGTTCGGATCTTATTTAGCAGCCCGTTGGAACCGACTGGTGTTTCCGTTCGCGTGGAAATAAGAGTTTTTGAGACCGGGACGGAGGTACTCGATGCAAGTGCGACCGGGACGGTTGCGGTCGACGTAGGGGCGGTCGGGGAAGTTGTCGAGCAAACCGCGGTGGAGTCTGGTCGTGCAGTGGTTTGGATCCGGTTTGATGAGCCAGGTCAACATGTTATTTCTGCACAGGCAAATCTTTTGGATGGTACGCGAACCGGTGAGGTGGAGATCGCAACGTTTACAAGCCAGTTGCCCATTTGGCAAGTCGCCATCGACAATTCGGATTGGGCGAAAATTAAGGCCGACCCACTAGAAACGATCAAAGTACCAATTGATCTAGAAGTTGGAGGGCAATCCTACTCGGGAACAGTGCGGCTCCACGGAGGCTCGAGTCGCGAGTTTCCCAAAAAGTCACTACGCATCGATCTCGATGACAAGGCCATCGCGTTAGGCGAAGAACATATCATTCTTCGCGCGGAGTACGCGGACAAGAGTTTGCTGCGAAATTGGCTTGGCTATGAGTTGTTCTCCAACGGAACGTGGCTTCCAACGCCCAAATCAGAGCTTGTTCATTTGCGGATGAATGGTGAGTACTACGGAGTTATGAATCACGTTGAGAGGATTGGGAGCGATTTTCTCGCAAGCCGGGGCATGGGCAAGTCAGGAAGTCTTTACGAGGCTGATCCGCCCCGTGCGTTTTCGGTCCCGGGTGGAAACATGACCCCACTGGGCGCTATCGACGATTATCGTGTGGTGTATCAGCACCACCAGGGGAGTATTTTGTATGATGATTTGATCGATCTCATCGAAGGGATTCTTCAAGAATCGAACTCTACCTTTGAAAAGGAAATAGGCTCCCGGATCGTGGTCGAGGATGTCATCGTGTACTACGCGATGATGGCGATCATACAAAATCATGACCATGTGCGGAAGAATTTTTATATCTACAGCGATACCGAGGGCGAAGATGATCGATGGAAGTTTATTCCATGGGATCTAGACTTAGCATTTGGCCATTTATGGACTGAGGAGAACGATGTTTTAGATGAGACGATCTCGTTCGATGCCGATCCATTTGTTGGTGTAAAGACCCCGTCGCGTTTTGGTTACTATAATCATTTGATGGATCGCCTGCTCACGAGGCAGCAGTTTCGCGACTTATTTCTTGGAATGATGGGATACATGATCGATTCGTCTTTTAACCAGGAGTTTGTCGATGAGCGTCTCGATAGTGCCGTGTGTCGGGCGACTCCCGATATTTTGGCTGACCATCGCAAACGGGCTACCAATGCGGAATATCTCGGGCGTGTGGATGAGGTGCGCGAGTTCGTCTCAGGGCGACGCAAACTCATAGAGAGTATCTCTTCCATTGCCCCCCCACTGGTCCCGCAGAGTCCCTGAGGTGGTTCTTTAGCGTTGCCTCACAATGACGCCGGGGGCGTTACGGATTGAAACTTTGCCTCGATCCGGTTAGTCTGCCGACCCTATGGCGAGTGAACAAAAAGGTCCCAAGATTCAACTTCAGATGGACGATGAAACTGCGCAAGGGAAATACGCAAATCTCGTCCTAATCAATCATACCGAAAACGAGTTTCTACTCGATTTTGCGTTCTTACAACCGGCAAACTCTGTGGCAAAGGTGCGAAGCCGGGTGATTTCGTCCCCCCGACATACAAAAAGACTGATGCTGGCGTTACAAAAAAATGTTGAGCGGTTTGAAGAACGTTTTGGCGTGATCGAAGTGAGTGGTAGTCACGAAGAGCCGATTGTTCACTAAGGGTCTGTTGCAACATAACCTGATCGATTTGGGCGTTGAGGCGCCCGCTGGGGAAGGCGCGAGAAGGGCGCATAGTCGCTCTACGCAACCGACGAGCAACGATCCCAAGCGGGATGGATCAGCGTCCAAATGCGCAGGTTATGTTGTAACAGACCCTTAGACCCTCTACTTTAACACAGACAGGTTACTGGACCGCGGGGTCGATGAGCGCAACTGTCTGTCGCTTGCGATCGACCACGCAGTGGCCGCCAAAAGGCAGGGCAAGATTGCGCTGTCCATGACCAAACCCCTTAGTCATTGCCGCCGGTAGGCCAAACGATCGAAAGCGCTCATCAACAACCATTTGGGTGTTTGGAGAGTCCTCGGCTTGCGCGGAGCCTTCAGCTTGGGGAGCGCCTTCAGTCTTTGGAGGCAAGACATCGCTGCAAGTGAATTCTCCAAGCAGTGCACCTGTTGCCGACTGCCATGTACCGGCCAGAGCGAGATGGGTTAGATAGCGATCGATCGCGTAAGGGCGTTCATTCACGTCTTCGAGCAAGGCGATCGCTCCGGAAAAATCCGGTAGGTATTTTGTCCCAACCAAGTGGGACAGGACGCACAGGTTCCCTCCGACGAGGTGTCCCTGAAACTGCGCATTAGAATCGTGTCCACAGGGAGAAACTGGACACGGGAGTGTGCCGGGCGATTGGCTGTTTTCCATGAGTTGAAATAGCCATGCGAGGTCATCGCTGGGCAATTCCGCCAGTTGGCAGCCAACCGGGCCATGGATCGATCGCACCCCTTGCGCGCGCGCCCAGCACAGGAGCGCCGTCGCATCGGAAAAGCCAATGATTAACTTTGGGTCGCGTTTGAGTGCATCAGCATTGAGATGTTCGAGGATTCGCATCGCCCCATATCCACCGCGGGCGACAAGAATCGCGCGAATTTCTGAGTTGGCAAGATAGTTGTTAAACTCAGCGGCGCGCTGCTCGTCACTTCCTGCGAGATAACCGCTCTTGCGATAAATTGTAGAATCGATGATGACGCGATATCGCTGGCGCAATATCGCGACTCCGCGTTCTAGTCGCTCCCGGGGAACAGGGCCCGATGGCGCGCAAACCGCGATTGTATCACCCGGGCGAATCTTAGGAGGAACGGTATCTGTTACGGAAGCTGGGGACACCGGTCTTTAGATAGCACATTCGTCGAGCTAGCGAGGGGGGCCGCTCTAGCGTCTTTTGCGCTTTTTACGGCGTTTCCCGCCAGCACCATTTTTGTCGGGCTTATTCTTTGGCTCAGGCTTTCGCGTAATGGCGGTATCTGGTTCGTCGTCGAATTCTTCAGGTACGCCGCCGGTCTCCCCATCGGCTTTAGACTCCGTGTGGATCGCTTCACTCCCGGGTTGTCTGGGAATGTCCATCGCTTGTGGTACGGTCGTGTCGTCCTCGACGGGATTGGCAGGAACCGTCTTTAGAAAGCTTGGATCGTCGCAATTGACCAGTGTTTCCCACCACTCCGGTTGAGAATCTAGGCGCACGTGCATCCCGGGCTTCGCGTTTCCGTTTGGTTGCTCATGGATTCGCATGACCCGGACCGGGAGTTCGGTGCGACCGTCAACACAGATATTGACGACCGTACCTACGGGCATAGGCTCTGGTAGTTCTAGAAACACACTTGTAGGTCCAACATGGTTTACCTCAAGTTGGGTTCCGATCGGCAAGCCACAATAAAAGACGTCAACCGTGTGCATTGGAGCGCATCCTATCACGCTCCCGGGATTGTTCACCGAACAATTGAGTCTGGTTCTCGTGAACAATTATTCACAATAGGTGGGTGCGACTTCCGCGCGGGAGTCGGTAAATCCGGATGGAATCCGGATTCCCGTTTGGTTTCAAAGGGTTTTAATGACGCGGTGGAGAAAAACGGGAGTGATTGCCGATTTGGCACGAGAGCTGCTTATCACTTAGTTTGCCGTCATTTAGCTAGTTTGCCGTCATTAGCAATCCGGAGGGACTTCGAATGCTCAGAAAAATACTCATGTCCACGATCACCGCAGCTGCCGCAGCCTTTGTCATCTTTAGTTTTTCTGCGTGCGACATTTACTTCGAAGAAGACTTTTACACGTATTGCGATCGCGACGGATGTTACGCATGCGATGGTTATGGTTGCGATCCTATTCGTTTTGGTGAGGGGCAAGACGGCTGGGCATGCCAGTTCAATTCTAACTGTGAGGATGGATGTTTCTGTAACGACCAGGGGTATTGCGAGGAGGCCGGTTTTTGTGAGTATGACGGCACATGTGATCGCGAGGGGTTTGAGTGTGATGAGCGTGATACCTGTGTTCCGGATGCAAGTTGTAAGAAAAATGAGAGGAAGCCGGGATTTATTTGCAACGATGATACCGGGATTTTTGAGCCCGGTTGTGATGTAGAAAATCCGTGTCCAAGCAACACGGAAGAGGAGTGCATTGCCAATCAATGCATCGTTCCAGAGTGCAACGCGAACGACAAAAAGCCGGGATTCATCTGCGATGACTCGACCGGTGAGTGGGTCGCAGGTTGTGACCAACAGAATCCCTGTGATACGGATGCAGGGGATATGTGCCTGTCGGGCCAGTGCTCGGTGCCGACCTGCGAGCAGATTACGACGGAAGAAATGTGCAAGGCGCGACAAGATGATTGCTTGCGAGAATTTGGTGCGATATGCCGAGATATCGGCAAAGAAGATTGTACTTCCGTCAATGACTGCAACTGTCGAAATGAAGACTTTGGATTTTTGCGGTGCAAGACTCGTTAGTTGCTTAGATAAAAAGAGCTTAGTTTGATGTAGTGATATTTGTGGCGGGCCCGCATCGAAACAGCGGGTCCGCCATTTCTATTTGCAGGATTGTCGGAAATGAGATACCAATTCTTTCATGGGGTTTCGGTTTTCAGAAACATTACGTGGCAACTATTCAAAAGACGGAGCTTCGTCTCCAATCTCTTTCTCAGTGACGCTTAACGGTTCTGTGATGGCGGTCATGTCAACCGGTCGGATGGCTTTAGAAGGGCGCATGCAAGCCCCGGGGTTTGCAGAGGATGTAGAGATCGTCGGAGACCTGGTAGTGTCCGTGGCCGAGTCGTTTATTCGCTACGAGTTTGACTTTGTTGCCGACGATGGCGCGCCGTATCGATTTTTTGGCGAGAAGACCCGAGATATCGCTCACCCAGTCCGGAGCATGACCCAGCTTGCCGGAACGATCGTTGCCAAAGATGGAATCGTGGTCGCTACGTGTGAGTTACAGTTTGACGTCAGGGCCGATCTGTGGACGTTTTTGCGTTCATGGCGTCTTGTCTAGCTATCCTGGCCATTCAGAGCCCTTAGGAACAAAAGGGACGATCCGGTTGTAGAAGTCCTCGGGGCAGCGCTTGTGAAGGATTTTGTCGATCTCCCGAGGGTGGTAGATTTGGCTGAAGTGCATCAGGACAATGTTCTGGTTGTGAAACGAGGAGGCGAGTGCAATAAGCTCGTCGAGGTGGATGTGACAACCTGCGTGTGTTGCAGCGATAGACTTGCGCTCATCTAGAAAGGTGCATTCGGCAATGAGGACACGGGCTTCCAAAATATCGGGTTCGTGGTGGAAGACGCGGGCTAGGGTATCGGTGACGTAGGCGAGTTCGGGGTGATCCTCTATGTAGAATAAATCCTCCTCAGCTTTGCGGCGGGTTGCGATCTCGGGTCCGGGGAGATGGGAGAATTCGCTCTTAATCTTGTTGACGCGACGCAGAAATAGGTATCCTAGTGAGGGGACCGGGTGGTAGGTGCGAAATGCACGGACAAACAAGTTACTGTGCAGTGAGATTTCATCTCCGGGGGCCATTGGGATGATGTTGACATGCGGGGGAAACCGCTGAATTTTTGCAACGACTGTCAACAGCTCTTCGATGTGGTCTGCAATCTCGGCGGGGACGTAAAGATGCAACATCTGCGCACGCTTGTTTAACGCGCGCAATCCCAACAATGTCGCCAGGGAGCCTGCGTGATCTGCGTGCCCATGGCTCAGGAACAAACGGTCAACGCTGCCAAGAGATCGCAGTGCCAAGCCGATATCCAGACCGATGCCAAGCTCCGGGACATGGAGGGTCGTGTAGACTCCGCCAACCGAGATTCCGCGGACTGTATACGGGCCTGCGCTAACGCGAGTAATCATGTCTTAGTTATCGCTCATAGCAAATATGAGTAAATAGAAGTTGCTATTCTATATAACATAAATATCATGTAAGTGATGAAATATCAACGTATTTTGGTCAAGGAAGCGGTTGCAATGGCACAGCAGTATCCCGTCGTTACCATTACTGGACCAAGGCAGGCGGGAAAGACAACCCTGGCACAGATGGCGTTTCCGGACAAACCTTACGTTAACTTGGAGCGCCCTGACATCCGTAGATCGGCAATTCTCGATGCGAATCAGTTTCTTTCTCGCCTGCCAGACGGGGCGGTGATTGATGAGATTCAACGCGTGCCCGAATTGCTCTCCTATATTCAAGTGATCGTCGATGAGAACAAACAAAACGGACAATTTATTCTGACCGGAAGCCATCAGCCAGAATTGAGCAATCAGATTTCCCAGTCCCTCGCAGGAAGGACAGCGCTACTGACTCTGTGGCCACTGAGTATCGATGAACTTGGAGGATATGTAGCTATCGATGAACTGTTACTGACTGGAATGCTTCCACGCATTCATGCCGAAGGAATGAATGCAACAAAAGCCTACCGAAACTATTTTCAAACCTATGTTGAGCGGGATGTTCGACAGCTGATAAATATTAAAGATCTCGGTTCATTTGAAAAATTTGTCCATCTTATTGCGGGCCGAATTGGACAATTGTTCAAAGCGAGTGCGCTCGCGAATGAAGTAGGAGTCTCTTATCATACGATTCAGAATTGGGTTTCGGTATTAGAGGCTTCATTTTTACTGATCCGACTGTACCCCTACCATGAAAATTTCAACAAGCGGGTAATCAAATCCCCCAAACTCTATTTTACAGAGGTTGGACTCGCAACCTATCTGCTCGGGATCGAAGACAAAAGACAGCTTTCTCGTGATCCACTGCGCGGACAGCTGTTTGAAAACTTCGTTGTCGTTGAGTTAATGAAACAACGTCTGAACCGCGGCTTGAATCCCCACTTATATTTTTTTCGCGATCAATCTGGAAACGAAATCGATGTGTTGTATCAACGCTCTAACGAGCTAGTACCAATCGAAATCAAGTCCGCTATGACGTTTCATGTAAACCATTTAAGAACGCTCGAATTGTTTAAAAAGTGGGTGGGAAGCCGCATGCAACGCGGTTATTTGCTATATGCAGGAGATCAGGAACATGGGATTCAGAATGTAGATGTCATGCCCTTCCGCAAGATGGCACGTATATTTCAAGAAGCTGACAACGAGTCCACCCCCTGATTCTGAGAAAAGTTTGGTTTCCTGTCATGATTGCAGAAGGAAACCAGACTTAGATTGCTAGAACCGGTATAACCCATCGATTGATGAGGGGCTGGTACAAAGTCTTGCGAATCGCTGGCGATCGAGATCGCCTAAGCAAAATCTTCGCACTTGCATTACCGATTGTTGGCGGGATGGTTTCGCAGAACATCCTAAACCTGATTGACACCCTGATGGTGAGCCAGTTGGGGAAGGAGGCATTGGCTGCTGTTGGCATGGGTGGGTTTGTTAACTTTCTGTCGACGGCGTTTATTACCGGCCTTGCGGTTGGTGTCCAAGCAATGGCAGCACGCCGCAAGGGGGAAGGACGAGATTCGGAGACTGCGGTTGCGCTCAATGGTGGACTGCTCATGGTCGTTGTATTTTCGATACCGATGACGGTTGCGACCGTGGCGCTTGCCCCGGTCGTGTTTCCCTACCTCGTCGATTTTGACGCTGATGTGGTCGCGATTGGGGTTCCGTACCTTCAAGTGCGTTTGTTGTCGATGATCGCAGTGGAGCAAATTTTGCGTTCCGCGGCTATTGGAATGGCGTTAGTAAATCGCATCTGTATTTGTCTACGATCTTGATCATGCACGTTTGCAATGTTGCGATCAGCTACGTGCTGATTTTTGGCAAACTTGGGTTTCCAGAGATGGGGGCAACGGGGGCGGCAACAGGAACGGCGCTGTCTACGTGTATTGGTACTGCGTACTACTTTTACCTCGGCAGGAGGCATGCAAAAAGCGCCGGTTTTCTCCGTGGGCTGCCGGGAATCGCGACGATGCGTCGGATGGTTCGGCTGTCGATCCCTTCAGGGGTGCAAACCGCGTTTTTTGCTGGTGGCCTGACAGCCTTATTCGCGATTGTTGCGTATGTTGGGACTCAAGAGCTCGCCGCGGCGACGGTGCTTGTCAATATCATGCTCGTTGCGATCTTACCAGGACTGGGACTCGGACTCTCCGCAGCGTCACTTGTCGGACAGGCGCTTGGGCGCGAGGATCGGGAGGATGCGGTTCGATGGGGTTGGGATGTCATGCGAGTGGGAGCGTTGATCATGGGGTGCTTAGGGGTGCCAATGCTCGTCATTCCCGAGACGATTCTTGCGCCATTCTTTAACGATGCGGCGGTATTTGCGCTGGCCGTGGTTCCGCTGCAAGTCGTTGGGGCAACGATTGGGTTTGACGCAGCCGGAATGGTGCTTTTGAACGCATTGCATGGTGCAGGAGCGACGCGGCTTGCGATGACCGTCTCGATTTCTACCCAATGGGGGTTGTTTCTCCCCGCCGCGCTGCTGGTCGGGCCGCTTCTCGAGTACGGCCTGCTAGCGATTTGGATCGCGCAGATGGCCTATCGGACGATTCAGGCGGCAATATTGCTGGTTTTGTGGCGGTCACGGATATGGGTGAATATTAAGGTGTAATTGGCGCGCATTTGTCTTTGTATGGCAGGGTGGACCGGGTTGCGTTACTATTCGTATACGGATGAAGTGTCGATATCGGGGGCCTGGGCTCAACATTTTGCTTCTTGGTAGTTTAAGTGGTTTGCTCTTTAGCTGCGGCCTGTTTCCACAGCATAACGAGGGGTGGGAGGAGCCCAAAGCGGGACTGTTTGCAACCGGGCCCTACATTGTCGTTGGGGACAATCAAGAGGCCCATATTGCGTTTAGCGCCGAGCTGCAAGAGGCACCGATCGCAACCTGGTGGCGCAAAGGTGCGGATGCCGATGCGTTCAAGCAATCGGTACGCGCCCGCAAGGTTGGCGATCTGTGGGTTGCAATGCTAAGCGATTTGCCCCGAGGGCCGGAGCTCTCGTATCAAATCCAATCAACGCTGGGGACGACCCCCGTGTATGATTTTCGCATTGGCGTTCCACCAAAACAACCGTTTCGGTTTGCTGCGTTTGGCGATACCCGGACGGGACACGAGGTGCACCGGTCTGTCGTGGAGGCAGTTGCCCGTGAGCGGGTTGCTTTTGTCGTTCATACTGGGGATATGGTCGAGCGGGGTGGCAAGCGAGAGCAGTGGCGCCGGTTCTTCCAAATTGAGCGCCCCTTGTTGGTCGATACCCCCATTGTTCCGGCTGTCGGCAACCACGATATTGGCAGCCGCCACTACTTCCGGCACTATTTTCTTCATCGCTTGTGGGCCCAGAATCGCCGTTATTTTGCCCGGGACTGGGGCAATGTTCGGGTGGTGATTATGGACGGCGGGATTGAGTGTCGCGACGGTTGTCAACAATACGCGGTCGTTCGTCGTCTCTTAGCGGAGGGAAGTAAGCAGGGGAAATTTTTGGTCATGATGCTCCACTATCCGCCCTATTCGTCTGGGACGCATGGCTCACATCTTGGCGTCCAGAAACCAATTCGACAGTTATCGCGGCGTTACGGTGTCGAGCTTGTGATCGCCGGCCACGACCACCACTATGAGCGCTCGAAACCGGTCGATGGGACGACCTATATCGTTAGCGGATCAGCAGGAGCGCCGATCCGCCCAGTCGATCCGGAGCCATTCTCGGCCGTTGTTCGGACGGAGCCCCACTATGTTTTGGTCGATGTAGAGACGGATCGCTTGATCTTACGCGCAGTCAATTTGCGTGGCGATACCTTTGATACCACTGTGATCGGCCCGGTTCCGCCGCAAGAGATCTAGGCTGGATACGTTACGCCCTACGCGCGCCCTCGAAAAACGCTGGGATGGATGAAACCATGTGAAAAACTTGCTACTTTGTTGCAATGATCACATGAGACTAAGACCAGTATTTGCTGCGATCGACAATCTCTGTGCAAACCAAACTCCTTTGACGAGATTTGCACATAACCGTGACGTACCCGGCTAGCCCGGCGAAACTTTCCGCTAATCGCATCTCTTGCTTGGAAAAATTCGCGCTCTTCGAGTATTTTTTCACAGGTTATTGGTCCACATCCCCTGGCTTCCACAAGAGGTGTTCGGAGTGTGCACTATTGGGGGTTGGAAAGGTTGCTCTTGAGGGGGGCGTGGTTGATGATCTCGCTTTCGTATGCGTAGGTGTCGGTCTCGTGGGGGAGGTATAAACATTGTCATTTTGTCGTGCTTGTTGGTTGGCGTGCGACCGGGCGCGGGGCAAACGATTGTAGATGCAGGGCAAACGAGTTCGGATGCAAGGCAAAACAGCGTGGATGCACAGCAAACCACACCGGATGCGGCACTGACAACTGAGGTATGGCGCGAACCCTCCGTTCCATTGGATTTGCATTGGCACTTGCTCTCGATTCCGGAGCGGACAGTCGAGCTTGCTTTTTTACCTATCGGCATGCTCGTGGAGGGGATCGAAAAGGTCAGACTCGGTCGTCGCATTTACGACTTGCTTCGAAACGATGCAGGGACGATCGTTGTTAATCCGAAGTTGAAACTCAGCGCTGGGGATAGCCTTGGAGCGGGTGCATCGTTGTCGATAAAGTCCAAGCGCAGCAATACGCGCAAATTTGGCATCGGTGGATTATGGCAACTCAACAGCGACCGAGAGTGGAAAGTAGGGTATCGACACTCTATCGTATCGCTAGAGGGGCGGGTGGTTTCGCTTCGCGTGACTGGCGAGGTGGATCGTGATGTTCGTGTCTACGGCGACAATAATAGTGAAAAAGAGGACAAGCGGGTGCTGCGTAGTGACACGACCGAAGTGGGCTTCACGGCTGATTTGACCAGTTTGGGTTCGATCGATATCGTCAGTCGACTAGAGCTGGGATTTCTTCGCGAAAAACTGAGCTCAGGTGACTCGCCGAGCACTCCAAGTGTCGGATCGGTAGGGGATACGATTGCGCCCCCCCCAGGGTTCGGGTTTTCGCGAGACTATCCCTGGGCGCGAATCGTTGTCCGCCGTGACACCCGCGACACCGTTGCACGAACAACCCGGGGCTCCATTCTTGAGCTCAGTGGGCGTATTACGACGGATGTGAACGGTGATGACTTGACAGCGCTGTCTGGACAGCTTCGCGGCCAGTGGTTTATTCCCGTTTTCCCCGAGCGTCGCATCTTGGCTCTAGGAGGCGGTTTTGCTGCCGTAGGTCCGTTGCGGACGGGGGGGCGGGTTCCGTTTCATAAGCTTGTCAAGTTAGATGGGTCGCACCATTTGCGCGGGTATGACAGTGGGCGGTTTCGGGATCGAGTCGGTTGGTGGGCAAACCTAGAGTATCAATACCCCCTCTACGAGTACCAAACAACTGGCGTCGCGCTGTCCGCCGCGTGGTTTTTCGACATTGGCCGCGTGGGCTCGTCGTTTGGTGATGTGTTTGGAACACCCCTGCGCTACTCCGGCGGGATCGCCGTGCGCGGGGAGCGCGAGACCTTTCGTATATTCTCGTTTCAACTGGGTTGGTCGCCGGAAGGACCACAACTCGCTTTCGTGTTGGGGAAAGACCTGTGAGAGCAACTTTGGTGTTATGGATCGCGATTCTCTCTGCGTTATCAGCGAACGCTGGTTGCGGGCACTTGCTCCAGGTTGAGGACTCTTGGAAAAAGCAGCCTCATGACACGTGGTTTCAGCGAACGAAGAGTCCGACACTCCATCGCTACCCGGGACCTTCGAGGCAATTATCGGATTGGTGGGATCGGGCCAATTTATCTACAGTCGTTCCATTGGCAAAGTCGCTGAGTCCTGCTCGTTTTGTCGATCGCATGACCAATGGGCGCCCGGCTTTGGACATCAACGCCTTTGGTCAAGTTCCTGATTCTCCCTGGTTTCAAAATCGGATTGGCAAAAGGCCTATGTCGATTGCCGAGCTGCGGCGCGGTCCAAATCGCCGCGAAGGTCCCAGTCCCGGTCCTTTAATGGTGCTCAGTGATAAGACCGAAGGAGTGTCTCCGGGATTTGTCGTCCGAGATCAGGCCGGGGTAGTTTGGTTTGTTAAATTTGATCCGCCCGCTTTCGCGGGGCTTTCTACCAGCGCCGAGTGGATCGCCTCCCGGTTGTTATATGCCGCTGGATATCATGTTCCCGAGATGTTCCTCGTCGAGTTGGATGTAACCCAGCTGCGTCTTGCTAAGTCAGCGACGCGTCGCGATCGTTACAACCGCCTCGTTACGATGCAAAAAAAGCATTTGGACCGGCAGCTTGGTTTGCTGAATCCAGGGACGAGTGGAAAGTTGCGTGCCTTGGTGAGTCGATCCGTTGATGGCAAAGCCATTGGACCGTTTGCGTTTCGTGGACTTCATGCAAGAGATCCAAACGATCGAATTCCGCACGAGCGCCGCCGCAGTTTGCGTGGGTTATGGGTGTTTGCGGCGTGGCTCAATAATACCGATACGCGATCTCAAAATACGCTCGATAGCTTTATTCCGAGTCCCGAAGATCCGGCTCTTGGGCATATCCGGCACTACCTGATCGATTTTGGGGACGCTTTAGGAGCTGCCGGGAATCGCCCAAAAAACAAGAAGGAGGGACATGTTCATACCGTAGATTGGGCAGAGATGGGCAGGTCGTTGGTTTCGCTTGGATTCTATTATCCCTATTGGTATCCGGTAAGGCGTTCTCCATTTCGAGCGGTAGGTATTTTTGAGTCAGAGGTGTTTTCGCCTAAACGCTGGCGTCCCAGTTTTCCAAACCCAGCCTTTGACGAGGCTACGCCCTACGATATTTTTTGGGCCGCTACGATCTTATTTCGATTTCGGCGAGAGCATATCGAAGCAGTCGTGCAAGACGCAAAGTACACCGAGCCTGGAGCAGCCGACTGGGTCGCCCGTGTGTTGATGAGGCGGCGCGAAAAATTATTGCGCTATGCGTTTCAACGGATGTTGGCGGTCACGGATTTTCGGACCGCCGATTTTGACGTCAGCTTTACGGATATGCGACCCACCTCTCGTGGCAAAAATGTTCACTGGACCCTAAAATGGAACCGCGTTGGTCGTGATCGTTTGCTCGGAAAAGGCGTGAGCCATTCGTCGACGATCTCGTTGGCGGCAACGTTTGATGGCTTGGCTCAAGTGGACCAAAAGCGGTTGGTCAAAAAACCATTTGTTACGCTTACCATTTGGAAGATGCATGGGGGGCGTCGAGGGCCCCATGTTCGCCTGCACATGCGGGTGGTCAAGCAGGGATTGCTTCCCATCGCTCTGCAGCGCGAATTCCGCTAGGACGGAATGAGTTGGCCCCCCTACTAACAAGTCAATGCCCAGTAATTACTGGGCTTTTAACGGGTTGGTACGCCTAGTCAATTGATCGTGTCAACGTGAATAGCACCGAATAGTATGCTAATATAGTGCAATGCGATTGGATGATATTGAGCCCATTACCACACTAAAACGGCAAGCTTCTGAATTGATCGATCGTGCCCAGGAGAGTCGTACACCCATTGTCATTACGCAGAACGGACGTGCGCGAGCAGTTCTGCAAGATGTCGAATCGTTTGAACGAGATCGACGTGCGTTTGCCCTTCTTAAGTTGGCATCGGAAGGAGAACGTGAGATTCAAAACGATCAGGGGATGACGTACACCGAGCATAGGAAGCGGATGAAAGCGCTTTTGAATATGCTGCGGGACGAGTGAGGATGAAACGTCGCAGCATTGTCGTTTCTAGTGCAGCGTCATACGATCAAGCAAATATTGTCTCTTATCTTGGGAGCGTAGAGGGGCTTGAAATCGCTCTTCAGACCGATCAAAAACTAGACCAGGCAATGCGCTCTCTAACAACCCTATCTCAGCGTGGGCGTGTTGTTCCCGAGCTAAAACAGCGTGGTATTACCGGATATCGTGAGCTCATCGAATTCCCCTATCGAATTATCTACCGAATTGTGAGATCTGAGGTATGGATCTTAGCTGTGATTGACGGTCGGCGTGACCTCAGCGAGGTTCTTTTTACGCGTGTACAACAAGAACGAGTAGGTGACTGGTGACAGAGCAGCATAAAAGTTGCGATTGCATTTTCGTGGGGGGATGCTATCAGCATGTGGATTTACCGAATGAGGATCTTACTTGTCGGGTGTTTTTTGGTCTTTCTTATAGGGGGATGTAAAACGCATTTTTCCGGGAGCCCGGATGTTCCAGATGGCCCGCATGGGTGTTTAAAAGTCTGCAAGTCGTGGGGGATGCGCCTAGCGGGAATGGTGCAAATGGGGGAGTACTCCAATGGATGCATTTGCGAAGTTCCAATCGAGAGCAGACAGGCCGGATTATCGGTCGGTGCAGTAGGGCCCTCAGTGGTTGGTGTTGTGCTGCAACAACGCAAGGAAAGAGAAGACGCAAGCGGACCATCCATTTGGGATCGGAATCCGCCCCCGAGATAGACGTTGCAGGCGAAGGAAGCTACTTTTATCGCAGCAACCAACACCCGCCGTCGCGTTACCTCGGCGCTGATCAGCGCCACACCTGTACATCAGGCAAACCGCTTCCATGGCTCTCTCTCTGGTATCGTTACTGGTGAGGATCTTTTCTTGTCGCAGCTGTAGGCTGAGGATTCAACACCCCTGCTGATCCGTTCGCTCTGCGTTCAGTCGAATCGCGAAATGTCGAGACGTTACCATTCGACGTGCGCGCTACGTGTGTGGCTAAGGAATAGCAGAAACATAGGTGACTCGAGTGTGGGCTAACAGCGAAGGCCTACGTTTCAATCTCCACGCCACGCCAAAAGGCGACGTAGTTTTTGATGTTCTCGGCGGCTGGCTTTGGCTGCGGATAATACCACGCGGCATTTTCATTTTTTTGCCCGCCAACGACCACGTGATAGTAGCTTGCGACCCCCTTCCAGCCACACGTGGTTTGATGGTCGCTCGCGATCATAAACTGCGTTTTGATCGAATCGTGAGGAAAGTAGACGTTTCCCTCGACGAGCTCAACCGCATCGCTCTCGGCGATGATTTGTCCATTCCAACTCGCTTTCGCCATCGGTAGCCTCCTAATTCTATGGCATTGAGTGAACACATTTTTCTCTGGGATAGCTCTCCCTGACAATCCCAGAGGCTCAGGGGCCGTTGGAAGTCGCCAGGGGTAAGATAAATACCAGTTTGGTGAATTCTATTTAGGTACGGAGCTTCAAGTCCCTGATCATATTAAGCGCGCCGGAAAATGGCTTGTAACCAACTGAAACAATATGGGGTTACGGGCAAATTTTCCCATTGACGGCAAGGCCTAATACGTTGTTTTATCTGAGAACATTCTAATTGGAAAATATCATCATTGCTGCAATTCCATTTGGCCAGTGATTCCCGCTTCTATCTTTAAGGTTCTGTAGTTCCGCATATCCGTTTTACTCGTAATCCGTTTTACTCGTAGTTCTGCCGTATATGTTGATGTCGCTGTCTCCGAAATATCGCAGTCTGCCGTTGGTTGTTGCAGTCACCTCTGTTTGGCTCGCTTGGCCATGTGCATCTCGAGTCGCCCACGCCGACACAAACCAAGTGGCATCGCAGTGTTACGTGGGCGAAGACTTCGTCGATTGGCAGCTCGCCGACCAGGAAACACAGAGTCGCACCGGTTGGATTCGCGCCGAGACAACCGCCGGCGACTGGATCGACAACATTGAGGTGACACTAGCCTCCCCGCGCACCGGGGCGTTTGACCTAGACGACGACTTTCCTACCGGTTGCCTCGACAACCGGGACGCGTTGATGGCCGAGTATGCCAACGACCCCGAGAATCCCCAGCCGCTGTCATTCTCCCACAAGGAAGTACCGGTTTGGGCATTGCGAGGGCTGGCCAAGATTCATCGCGCAGAGGTGGCAGTGTTTCGAACCAATGCCATCAACAGCTGCGAAGGAGGCTACATCATCGTCACGACCAAGGACGAGGACAAACTCTCCTACGAGCACCCACTCATAAAAGCGGTGATCGATCAGGATGCCAACGCCCACTTGGAACTGCATATTCGTTTTCAAGACGACGCGCTGCCGTTTCCCACCCGCGCCGATATCGAATTTTTAAGTGAGCTCGCGGCAAACAATGGCGAGCGCAGCTCGTGGATGGTCTCTGCCGATGGCAAATACAAATATGAGATCGATATTGAAGATTGCGGCGAGTGGTTGAAAACAGGCGAGGTTGGCAGCGAAGCAATATCCGCGAATAACGAGAAATTACTGCTGAATGTTTTAAGCACGCATGGCATGCCGCTACATCTCTCTGTCATAGAATGGATTCAATCCATCGCTCGCAGCGACGCCATGGCCGGTGTGCAAATCACGCAAGAAGATGCCCAGGAGTTTATCGGACTTTCCTTACAACTGGTCACAGCATTTATCGAACCCAGTACCAATGCATATGGTTTGCCGGACCCCTCGCGCTTTTGGGAACTGTGGGTAGGTGCGGGCGCGATCGCCGGCATATTTGGCAAGGGGGCGAAGGGGTCCAGCAAGTTGGGGAAAACTTGGGACAAGTTGACCAAGACTAAGATCGGCCGGAGGATTGCGATCGGGGCGGGTAAGCCGATCACTCTCCAAGATATAGAGCGAGCGACTGTTAAGAAGAAGCTTGTGGTGTATCGATGGACGAATATCAGTCCGGATCAGATCAAAGCAAACGGATGGGATCCTACCCTCAATGCGAAGGGGCCAACAGAGTCTATATCCTCCGGGTTGCTCAACAAGGAGACGCTGCGGCTCAAGATCAATAACGGCGCGATTCGGTACATGTCCACGAGCACGAGTTCCAAAAAGCTAAGCGGTCAAGTCCGGACGGGAGCATACCAATATAAAATCGAACTTGACGGCACAGAAAAAGCAATCGCCCTAAAAGAATTGGGGAATCTCGGACATTACAATCTGGGCGAGGTGATGATTCCAGCCGAGGCACTCAAAGGACTCAAGGCAAAAACGACGTTTGTTCGCCAGACCGAATACAAGGAGTTTGGGATCGCACCGGTCTTGCCATCGCCTGAGGATCCGGATTATCGGCTGCTCGCCCAGTGCACCGCAAAAGAACATGTCGAACCCAAGTTGTTTGACATTGACGAAAGCACGAGAACCGCAAATCTTCGTATCCGCCACAACGACGGCCCATGGTCAAGTAATATTCCGGTCAAGATCTCCGCACCACGCACAGGGCAGTTTGACCTAAGTCCACTTCCCGAGCGCTGTCTTCCCGATCTCGATCAGCTTCCCGGCTACGGAAGCGACCCCGAGAATCCCCAACCGCTGTCTTGGTCCGCAAACGCCATTCCCCTGTGGACGAGTCAAGCCCTGGGGGTCAGCCATGACGCGGAAATCGCCGTATTTGAGACGAGTGGTAAGGACGAGACCACGATCAACGGAATTCGCATTAACGGTTGCCCCAAAGGCTACGTTGTCGTCACGACCAAGCACGACGACAAGATTGATATCAACCACCAGCTCATCCAAGGGTTGCTGCGACATGAGCCCGATGCCAAATTAGATCTGCATACCCATTTTAAGGAGGATGCCATTGCCTTTCCCAGTGTTGTTGATATGCGGTTTCTCGCGGCACTTCACCAACGAAACGGTCAGGAAACATCCTGGATCGGTGCACCCGACGGCAGTTACAAATACGAGTTTGGCCTCGCCTTTACCAATCACTTTCACCTCGATGCGTGGAAGAGTGCCTGCGCGGATTGGGACAATGTAAAACCACTCGACCTCATCGTGTTAAAGGCGGGGGACGAGACAACCGTTACGACTGGTGGGATCGGAACTCTCGCTCGTCCCCGCTTGCCGTTTGTACGTTTGGCTGCCGTTTCTAATGGAGTGGTCACAGGAACAACGGCAAGTGGCTTGGGCTCTGGGCTCGTTGCGCCAAAGCTAGTGATCGCACCGCAGATCACAGACGTGGGCTCCCACATGGAAATTATCTCGTCCCTGACCGACCTAGGACTGACGACAGAAGTTTTGATGATACCGATTACGGTGATTCCAGCGGACAAATGTCCTGCGACAAGTGGCTCGCCGGAGACTTGGTCAGGGAAGACAGTTGTCGGCCACTGGCAATTTGATGCGCCCAGCGATGAAACATCCTTGGATGTTGAGACATTGCTGGGGATGGACTCGAGCGGAAGCGGGCATCATGGGAAGGTGTTTGCGTACAACAATGGTACAAACGTCGTCAATGGTCGCCTCAACCGTGTTAGTCAGGATAACGGTCGCACAGAAAACGCGTTGCTCAGCATTTTGGAGACCCAGTGCTCTGACAACGCAGACCTCGCTTTGGGACGCGACGATAGCTTTCTCATCAGCGCGTGGGTGTGGCCGGCGAAAGACGAGATGCCAGCCGATGGGGCGATCGTCGGCAACCGTCGCGGCGGTGTGGGTTGGGAGTTGCAGCTTAGCAACCAGTTGAGACCGACACTGTGGCTACAGGGCGATAGCGGGTTTTATCAAGTATATTCTGCCCAAGAGTCACCAAAGACCGTCGAGCCATTTTACGGCTGGCATCACCTAGCCGTCTCGTGGCACAAGACAAGCGACGGTAATGGGTACGCCGCGCAACTATTTCTAGATGGCGAGCCCCTTACCATAGAGCACGAGGGTTCCGCGCCGCCCGAGTTTCGCACTTCAAACCGACTGGTCATCGGCGCGAGCGCGGCTGCTGGCTATTTGAGCCAAGACTACTGGGGCGCCATCGACGACGTCTCCATCCATCGCGGCAACTACAGCGAGCAAGATGTCCGGCAGCTGTTTCAGCATGGCCTCAAGCCTGAAGTGACTGACTTTGAAGGCGACCTAGAACTGCAAATGAAACAGTGGGTCAGCCTGACCGCCGCATTGATTCGCGACCCGTCATGGATAGCCGATGAATTTGAAAACCATAAAAACCAGCTGCTTGGGTGGCTCTCGCAATACGGCAAAGAGGATGTCTTCGCTGCAATGGGCAAAGTGCTTGACCAGGATGTCCAGCGTGAGATCGAGCTTGCATTTGCTGAAGTGCTCGACAACGAAGAAGTTTTGTCTGACGAAGAGTTGGCCAACGCGCTTCCGGACCAATCCTGCATTCTTATTATCCCGGATAATACGTGGTGCTCTGGGGACCTTGTAGGCCCGACGCAGTTTCTTACTGCCGCTCATTGCGTCGTTGGGAATTACGAACCATCTGAATATAGCGTCGCTTGTGGCTTTGACCCAGACACAGGAAAGCCCAACGTACGTCGAGGAGTCGAAGAAATAGAGAAACACGAGCTCTACAACGAAGTGCTGAAAGAGATGACGGTAACATCGGATGTTGGCCTCGTTACGCTTACGTCTCCCTTTGAGCATTATTCGACCTACATTCGAGTTTCGACAGACAAGGGAGATACAGAGCGGCTTATCACACAGAGACCTTGCGCAATGTTTGGGTATGGATTCGATTCTGAGGGGAAGGGTGGGTTTCGCAAAGCGATTCCGCTTGTCTTCGATGGGGCCCCTCAGGGATTGAAAGAGAGCGTGCGATGTGGGGCAGATAGGTTGCTTTCCTTCGATGCGTACCTTTGCTGGGGTGTTGACTCCAAGGGAAACAAACGAGCTGGGGATGGTGACTCGGGGGCGGGAGTCATTTGTCTGGATTCCGACGACACGCTTGTCCGTGTTGCAACCTTGTCACAGAATGAAATCGCTTCTCGGACCTGGGTTCAGAGTCATTGGCTAAACAAGGCTTTGACGTCGCCACTACAACCACAACAATTTGCCAAGGCCGATAAAGACCTAGTCACTTGGTTTCACAATCAAAGGTTCTTTACATCTAGATCTGTCGCAAAAGCAGATGTCGAGGCGATATTTGTTGTTAAAGTGGTCGATCCGGTTCGTACTGATGAGAATCTCGGTAGTGTTCCTGGCGACGGCATTAGTCCATTACTCAGCTTCAAGGGCTTGTCTTTGTTTGAGTACGAACAAGTCGCTGGATACACTGTTAGGAGGGGCCATACGATTGATGGCGAAAAACTCATCATTGATCGTGTACGTATATAGTGATGACGAGTTAGACGACCTGCTAGTTGCGAGCCTGGAGCCAATACTCGAGGCGCGCTATGACGTACCATCGGTAACCATTTATCAGCGTGCGAGTCCTGAAGTGACCATGGACATGAAGGCCTTGTTTGCGTTGCCTGGGATGGCCGAGATTTCTTCGGCCACCTTGGCGGCGCAGAAGAAATTCTTTGCGGAAAACGATGGCGAGGTTGAATTTGCTCGTTTGGTCGGCGACGTGGTTGGCCACTACGATCCCAATAAGCCTGGGCGTCTGACGATCAATTCGAAGCTGCTCGATTTGGTTTTGGATGCCAAAGACAAGCCGCAGCCATCGGTGGAGACGTTGGCCTTGGTTGAAGTGTTTGGTCCACGAAGTTGAGCATATGCGCGACTTTGAGCAAGAAGCGGAGGACCGCCAGCGCAAGCACCGAGAGAAACTCGAAGCCGCGCTTGCAATGCCCGTCCGCGCGGAGGCGCTCAAGGCGTATCGCAGACACCATAAGGACTCTGAGGGGCGGGCATTTTTGACGATGTTCGGCGCGATGGATGAGATTGTGGATTCGTTTAACAGCGATGACGAGCGCAAGGCGGTCCAGAACCGACTTGAGGAACTCTATAAGGCACATCAATATAAGGGTGTTCGTTGGGTCTATGACAACCTAGACAGGGACAATACGGCGCAGCTGATCCGGGCCATGGGCGATGCCTATATCGCCACAGAGCTCTACGGTAAGCCCTTGCTGGCCCATTGGGATAGCATGTTTGCCTTTGACTGGAAGGGCGTGGTTGCCCACTGGAACTTTGACAACGACGACGAGCGCGGCCGCGGTCTCGATGCCAGCGGCAACGGCAATCACGCTGAAGTCAAATTCGCCCAATGGAAGGGCAACGGAGGCCGGCAAGGACAACCAAACGGGGAGGCGCTGACGGGCGTGGCGATGGGGCCGACGTCGCGCGACTTGCAGCTTGGCCCC
Organism: Kofleriaceae bacterium; assembly: GCA_965223575.1. Taxonomy (GTDB): domain Bacteria; phylum Myxococcota_A; class Polyangia; order Haliangiales; family Haliangiaceae; genus CBDCWZ01. The sequence goes on along the minus strand of CBDCWZ010000102.1, from coordinate 9,169 downwards.
TCCAATAACTTTATCGTAAGCGCATGGGTTTGGTCCCCCGCCGAGCCGATGCCCTGCGCGGCAGGAGAGGAGCCGCCGTGCGGTGGTGCTGTCATCGGCAATCGTTTCGCGAAAGACCATCCCGGGTGGGAGCTCAAACTGACCGAGAAATTGCGCCCGGTCTTAGTGTTGGTTGGCAAAGATGGCGAAAAGGTCAAGTGGTCGCCGCCGGCAGATCCAAAGCTTTGCCCATTGGACGAAGTCGATCCGGAAAATTGTCATTTGATTGGGGCCCTCGAAGGCTGGCATCACGTCGCCTTTGCTTGGCACTTTGGTTTTCCATTCCTTTTTATTGATGGCAATCCGGTGGTCCTGGACGGCTGGACCGGTTTGACTCCCAACTTTGCATCGGTCCAGCGACTGCTTGTCGGCATGAGCTCGGGCGACAGCGAGCAGCGATTTACCGGATCGATCGATGACGTGCGCATCGCCCGCGGCATCTTTGTCGATACCGAACAAGGGATCAGCTTTGAGGACTATATCAAAACCCAGATACGCCTCGACTTGCTCGCGCTTGAGGACGTTGAGGTTCCCGTGGTCTACGATCCAGGGACTGACCTGGTTATCGACTCCACGGATGTTTCGCACGTATATGCCGCTTGGCGTCTACGAGCAAGCGAGCTGGTCGGCGTGTTTAACGAGCACGAGATGCGGCGCTTGCTCGCAGAGGCGCCGGAAGAGACCATCCGCATGCTGCTTGCAGCGTTTGGGCCGACGGGCGTCGAAGGCCTGCCCGACATCTCTGGCAAAGAGCCGGACCGGGCCGAGGTGATCATCGAGCCAGGTTTTGGCGTCGTGACGTTGCCGGTGATCCAAAACGTCCCGGGCAAAGCAGTATTTACTCTCAAAAACTTTGGCTATCCCGACGTTACCTACGAGGTCTTTGACAAGCATGGCAATCCGAAGGGCTGGGTCGATGTCCCCGGAGCGGCCGACCCCAACGACCGAGACAACCCCGGTGAAGCGACGTTTGCCTTTGAAGAAAAGGCGAACCGGCCTGTGGGCAAGCACTACGAGATTGCCGTGTTCCGCAATCAATACACGCTGCATCACACCGAACGGCAGCAAGTGATCCAACGCGTCATTGCGATTGATGTCTATGATCCGGATACCAACCCCGAGGATTTGCCACCGCCATCGACCGGACCTGTCCCAGAGGGCGACAATCCGGTTGTCAGCGCGTTTAAGCATCTAGAAAAGACCGTCACCGATGGCGCTCTGTGGGCGACCTCGCATCGGACTTTGGTGGGGCCCACCGAGGACGATCCCCAGCGATTTCGTCCCGTACAGGATTGGGGCCAGTGTAGCCAATCGTTTCCGACCTGTGTCCTAGACGACATCGCTGTCGAAGTTTCGATTCTTCCTTTAAAAGACGCACAGGATCAAGAGCGCATCGTCCCCGGACGCGAGCAATGCCTGTTTACATTGGTGAACCATGGGGTCAAGGCAGAAAGCTATGATGTGCGCATTGGCGGGATGGGTGGCCTGGGCGGCAGCATTGGTGCAATGCCCTTGCTCGATCCAGATGCGTATCCCGATCAGGAAAAAGCCCTAGAGGTCACCGTTGCGCCGCTGTCGGCTGTGCGGATGTGCGGCATCATTCCGCCACAGCTATCGTTTACCGAGGGTGCCCCGGTAGAGGTTCGCGTCCGGGCGATCACCAAGGGCTTTGCCGGGATTCCGCGTTGGTGGGAAACTGAGCCATTTTTGTATTCTGTCTACAGCCAGCCATATCACTTCGCAGATGGAGATCCCACGGAAAGCACGCTCGCCCTTCCCGCCAACGATGGGCGGTACACCCCTGATGAAGACCGTGGGGAATGCGGCCAATTAGGGCCGCGAACCGGTGCTTTTTGGGAGCAACCCGATTATTTGAAGTGTCGTCCCGATGTGCATGTGATGATGACACCACAGCCCGACAAAATCGGTGCCTACAAAGTCGTCCCCGGCGAATACCAATGCTTGTTTGAACTCAAAAACCTGGGCGGGACGTCGGCTGGCCCTTATCGTGCGTTTGTCGATGGCGTGCCGCTCTTAAACAAATCCTACTCGTCTGATACGACATCCGAACTCAACGAAGACGATTGGCAAACCCCGGTTTCTCTCGGTGGCCTCGATGAGGTCGCGCAGATTTGTGGCTACATTCCCCCGATCAAACCAAATTTCAATGGGGAAGAAAAAGAACGGGTAGACGTCTGGCTTGAAACACCGAGTGGGCTGCCTCTTTTAGATCTGCCCTGGCCGGGACGACGATACTCTTATTACCTCAAAGACGAGGTTCACTGCACAGTTGGCACGACCAAAAAGCTCACCCAAGCCCAGGTGTGGATCAACCAATCCCAGGGTTGGCTGACCGTGATCGACGAGGCCTGCGGGACCGCCACCATGGAACCGCCGGATGGGACCTTTAAGCCTTTTGCAACAAAGAGTGATGTGGTTTTCGGGGCCACGTATATCGGTCGGTTTGTTTTCGAGGCGATCAAAAAGAGTGCGCCCAAGTTGCTGAAGGGCAAACTAGGTGGGGTTACGTTGGGCACTACGTTTGGGGTTGCGCTTGGTGTGATGACGTTTTCGGTCGGGCCGGGGTCTGACACATCGCAAATTAACGCCGCCTTGTCGTTGCTCCACCTCAATTTGCTTCGCATCTATGACTATCAGCCATCACCTGCATTATACGAGTTTATTGGCTACTTGGACTGGAGAAAAGTACTCGGCCGTCCCCAAGCCGAGATCCTCGCGGCGCCGATCACCAACCAATACGGACAGTGGATCGCCGACTTTGAACAGGGCGCCTTTTACGTCTTGCAGGCCAACCACGTTCCCAACCCGGAGTATCCGATTTTTGCACCCGACAAACTACTGCCCGTGTATCGCTACAAAGGCAGCGTCGAAGTCGCCGCTGATCATTACAATCTGGCAACCAAGTCCTACGCGGACCTGAGCGCGGGCGACCTCCCGCAATGGATCACCTCTTATCCTCAAGAGTTTTGGCGGCCGCTCTATCATTCGATGGACCACCAGACCGCACTGGCAATCAACCAGTTTCGGCGAGTTAGCGACGACTGGGTGATCATCAAAGACTTGCAGTTTAAAAAGGACCGCTCGCTTCCCGATGTTGATCGGCTCCGCGGCTTAGAAGGCTTAGTCGGCGTATGGGGTAACTGGCAAGGCCACGAAGAGTGGCACATCTTTGGCCCCAAAGAGTCGATCGATCTATTTAACGAACGTTTTGGCAAGGCCACCAACAATCCCGGTGCCCCAGGCAGCGCAGACATTGTCACCAAAGGCGCATTTGGCGAAATCTACGCCCATCTCTTCTCACAACTGAAAGGACTGGCATGGTTTGAAGCAAAAACCGAACAGGAAAAGATTGAATACGTTGTCACGCTGCTGATCAATATCACCGTCCCCGGCTGCAAAGAGAAGCTCCCTGTTGGCAGCCACAAAAAACTCGATTTGGGCAGCGCATCCGCGACCCAGGATGCGTTAAAAGCGCACGAAAGAGTCGCCAGCCAACTATTTAGCAAAGGGACCTTTTGCCCAATTGGCAATGGCAAGCAGCCCGTAACTCCGGCAGAGTTTGACGCCCATCTCGAGTTTTTTAGGTCGCAAAAAGTATACTTACGTAAAGGCCCGCTTGGCCTGGGCAACGTTGCATTTAAGTATTTGCGCGAAGATCAAGACGTCCCTGAGAACCGAAAGATCCAGATCTCGGGAATTACCTACCATGCACATAGCGTGAGCAAACCCCACCTGGTCGATGATAAAGGTGTGCCGATGGTGATTCGCGAGTATCGCGATTATCTCAAAAAGTGGAAGTTTGACAAAGAGTCCAACAAAACAACACAGCGGCTGATGCGGGCGGGATATCATTGGACCCCATTTGGATATGTATTTGTCGAACCATGGAAGGAAGACGGAGAATACAAAGAAACATACATAGACCACAACGGGACAAAAATTGGCATCATCGACGGCGAACCAGAGGCGATCAAAGCCGTAAAAAAAGGCGTTTGACCCCACCCAACCAGACCTGACTCCCGGCCCGCCAACAGGCGGCGGCGGTGGATCGGTCGCGACAGATACGTCGATACCTCTTGCACCCAACAACCCGTTAATGTGGACGCCACCACAAGGAAGCCCGGTAGGCAGCATGTTGATTGCCCTCATGCCCACCGATATTCCGCAAGAAGATAAGAGAGTCAAATTTCAAAGCAAGTCGTATGAGGGTGTATTGCCACCACAGGGGACCATTGCACTATTGAACCTGCTATTGCAGCAAGCGGGCCTAGCCAACGCGCCGTGGCAAAGCGAGCCAATCAACAACCTCGCAATCGGGCGCATCGAGACCTTCGCCGGCTGGCTTGCGAGGCAAAACGTGATTAACACGAATGGTCCCTCGTCGCCGACACCACCCCAGATCAGCAACACAGTTTTTGGAGTATTTTGATACTCTGACTAAAACTGGCACCCGCGCGGATCCGAACAAGGAAGTAGAGGTGGACGGCAAGAAATTTGTGTTTAGCGAAATCGGCGGCGAGATGGCAGTTGTTAGAGAGATTCTCTCTAACAACAAAGCAAGGATTCACCTGATAGCGTATAAGTCTGACTTTGATGACGTGCAGGCAAGAGCAAAGGAACTTGGCTTTCACTACTATTTGCGGGTTGGATCGCTGTTCCCGGATGTGAGGATTCCAAAGTACCTCGGCAAAACAAAAACGCCGGGGGGACACTGGGTGTTTCATCACGAATTTATTGACGGCTACAAACCGATAACAATTGCTCAAAATGCCGAGAATATCCACTCGAGCTTATCCAAGGAACAAATCGCCCGGGGCGAAGCGATCAAACACTACATCAGAGCCGCCTTGGCATCGGCGGGCGTTTGGTATGATGACTACAAGTGGGGGGTAGACAAGGACGGTCAGATCGTCATTTTGGATCCGCCCCTATTAACGCAAACCGAGTTTAAGGACGCAGATCGCTTCACCCGCAATGTTTTGCCTACAGATTATGCAAAAGCAAATGGCTATAGCGTGGTTACAACAAGCTTACAGTCATTGGGTGCGGATTTGCTCAAACAGCGTGTTGATCGCGGGATGCCGATAATAGAAGTGTTCGTACAATCTAGGGGAATCTTTGTCTCTGGGACAGTCACGGAGATCTATGCACTCCTCAATACCAACCAAACTCATAGCGGCTTTGGAATCACCGGAATTACCAATATCGGAACAGGATTCGGTTTCGCAACGAGTGACGAGCTCAGCAAAACAGTCGAACAGGTTGATGATTTGATCGAATGGGCAGATCAAAAACATATTCCTGTGATACAGGCACAATCCATCGCGTCAATCAGTTCACCAACAACATATGTCGTCGATGCATCTGGAAATCACATTCCATCCATTACCTCACAGGAGGTGATCAAGTCGATCGCCGATGATGCAACCAAACCGCGCGGACCACCAGAAGATCTTATGCGCTTAGTGAACGATGAAATCGCTGCTGGGCGAGTAGATTCCGAAGCTGTTCGGGAGGCCATTTCCAAGCTAAGTAGCGACGACCCAAAAAAAATGCAGGATGGACGGCCAACGAAAGATGGTGGTGCTTTCTCGGTTATGATTGGCTTTGACGCGGCAGTTACAGTTGCACACGTCGACGCTAAAGGTGTTTTGAGTGTTCTCCGATATGACAAAAAAGGGGAACTGCTGCCGTCGTCGGTGTCTGGTTTTGACATACGAAATATTGACGAAGAAAAACCGCTTGCTCTAGGTGGCAAATTTAAGTCTCAGCCTGAACTTACCCTTATTCCTCACTTAGGCTCCTTGTGGAAACATGCAAACAACGCAACGATAAAGTCTCTCGTTCGAGATTATCTTATCGAGACCCAGATGCATGGAATTATGTTTTTCGGCAATGGTGGAAGCCACTTTAACAGAGTGATTACAAGCACGGATCGTCTCAAGCGGATCGAAGAGATTATCATCAGCCGGTACCTCGGCAAGCTAGGCTCCGGACCGCTCACAAACTTACTAGATGTCGGTGTTAGTTCTGGTGTTACGACGCTCGATTGGATCCGGCGTCTTGACAAAGCTGGTGTGCAGGGGCACATGGATGCATTTGAGCTGGTCCTCTATCTGCGATTGGTGCAAGACGGTGACAATAGCGCCGTGTTTGACCCTTACGGGAATGTGTTCCAAGTACGAATAGGTGAAGCATTTTATGCTGTCCATCATATCGACAATATTGAAAACAGCAGTGACCACAGTCAAGCGTACTCCGTCTTGCAAGCCAAATATGAAAATGGACAATACAAAGAATTTTCGCGGATCGATCCCGCGCTCGATGCGTATAGCAAACAGAACGGAAAAACGTCCATTTCTGTCGATCTACAACAAACCGACATTCTAAAAGGCGGACCGGAGAAAAGCGCTGATGTCATTCGAATATTCAACGTGTTTCGCTCGAAAACACGGAGCGAGGTGATCGAATCTATGCTCCAGAACGCCGGGGCGATGCTGAAAGAGGGTGGATTCTTATTCGCCGGTACTCAAAGTGCCATAGATGATGATCTGCGCTATGGCGTATGGACGCGCGAGGGCAATACGTTGAAGCGCATCGACACAGATGAGAAGAATGTGTCCGACTTTCTCTACAACGCGAAGCTCGACAAAGATCACATTTTTGGTGACATAACGCTTTCGACCGCAAAGTGGAACATGTTGGAGAGCCACGAAAACCCCAAGGTTCCCAAATTGACCCTGTCTCCAGACGAGATACAGAAGCGAGTTTGGACCATTACGGAGAAGAAACCGTTTGCCTATTGGAAGACCGGCGAAGTTCCGCCTGATGGTTCATACAATATTGTCATCCGAGAGGACGGAAGCTTTGTCGCAGATCCCATCAAAGTGCGAGTTGGGGCGGATTTTGTCGGATCGGACCGACAAGGTATTCACGATGCTATGGCGAAATCAAAGCCCGTTATTTTTGCCGGCGCCGTGTGGCTGGAAGGTGGGAAAATTGCAACGCACAAGCTCCCTGGGGCCGACGACGTATTGGGAATAAAAAACCAAAGTGGTCACTATAAGCCCAAGTTTGAGGTGGCGATTCCTCAATTTCTATTGTTTATGAAGTCCCTTGGAATCACATTCCCCGGTTCGCTTGTTATCGAGGGTGTCAACAAAAAGGGAAGTCTAACCAAGAAAGCAACCGTGGCTCAGTTGCTTGCGCTCGGTAATGCCGAGGGCATTGTCGAGGCCGATGGCGAAACCGATGTGATACTGGCTCGTCCAGAAGAAGCAACAACAAAGATAAGTGAGATCGTCAATGCCGCTCAGCGAGCACGATGTCAAACCGAGGGCTGTGCGAGCCTTGCGGAGCTAGTCGATTTTCTACTCGAGAATCCAGACTCAATCCAGTTACCGAAAACGTGGACGTATAGTCCAGATTTGGCTGCCTTCGAAGCCGCCCACCGGGAGCAGGGACACATCGTCTTGTACGTCGAGGATGCGTCGGCGGTGGAGGACATTTTGGAGACGCTGGGGCACGGACGCAAAGCAATCGTCGTCCACCATGTCGACGGAAAAATCTGGCACGCGATGAACGCGCTCAACGTCAAAGGGGAGATAGAATGGCTAGACGCGTCCAACGGCCGATACGAGGCACCCTCGATTGGCGAGGACGTCAAGCCGGTGCGGTTGATTCTAACGGGGATAGCGTCGCCAGCCGTTGTCGGAGGTGATGGGTTAACCGACGCAGACTTATCGGAAGCACTCGAGGACTTTATCGACTACGGTGCAATACCCGACGAATCCGATGAAGACGGTGTTGTTGAAGCTTCAGAGCGAGCAAGGGAGCGGTCGGTTGCCATTTTGCAGGGAGACCGTTTTGTTAGCGATCAGCTCGGTCCTTCTAAAAGATTGTCCGACGCTATCCTGTTGTCGGACCGCGTTGAAAAGATTCTTCGCGAGCGACAGGCGAACGAAGACGAGGTGCGAATAGGTAGTATGATCGCTGGCTTTTTAGTTTTGGCCCGTGAGCGTCCACTCCAGGGGAACCAAGCGATTATCACGTTTATGGACGATACCAATGCGAAGTTTGGCTATGATGTGTTTTCCAAACACGACAAGGAGCTTGCAATTGGCGCGTTGACGTGGGCGGCCTCAAGCAATCGCCCCCCGGATGACTCTCATGTTGTTATTCGGGCACTTTCGCTCGCGATTGACATGCTAAAGCAAGAAGGTTCTTTGATCTTGGAAGAGGTTGCCCAAGGGCCACCCAGGGGGTTGACAATCCCTCAAGTTGGAAATGTGAAACCGCCGCGTGTCCCTGCGAAGTTATTAAAGACGGTCGAGGAGGATGTCGTTCACGGACGAAATGGATCACCGGCTCTCTACGATGCGATCAAGGCGTTTCTTAGTACTGTCGATTCCCAATCTCAGGGATTGAGCCCGACGCACGCAAATGCGCTTCCAGGTGGCGGTGCCGCCTCGATCATTTCGGACTTGATGCGACGTTTACGATTGCGTGGATACGAGACGGGAAGTTATACGTTATCCGGTATTTTAATGATGATCCCAAAAGTGGGTTTTCGAAACGGCTACCGTCTTCGATTCTCGGTGCCGACATTTACAATACCAAGGGCTCAGAGCCACTTTCAGCGACGAGTCTTGGCATCGAACCAGACCTCGCGCTGATTCCGCACCTGCAATCCCTGTGGCGTTTTGCTGGCGCTGATGTGAAGCCCCAGATAGAGCAATACATCGAGGCTCTTGGAGAACATTCCGATTCGTCTACGCTGGGCTGGCGAAACCGCGGTTGGGCCATGGAGGGGGCGGCGCTTCGAAAGCGCGAAGATGAGTTGATTGTCGATAAGTACCTCAGTCGACTTCCGTCGGCGCAGCCTCGGTTTGCGGAAATGATGATCAACTCTGGTGGTCTCATCATAGACACAATGGGACGATACATCGACGCCAAGGCCAAGTTGCAGGGTCATATTGACGTGTTTGGTCAGCCCTTGTATCTGCGATACGTACGCGAAGGTGAAGATAGCGCGATACTTGATCTCCACAAAAAAGTGTTGCAAATACAAATCGGTTCGAACTTTGCAGAACAGTCCGACTTCGATTTT